>NZ_JAEKFB010000011.1:0-125167 GCF_016650865.1 Pseudomonas sp. TH34 | reverse complement strand
TTGATTCCTGAGCCAACTGAAAAGCCCTGACTTGTTCAGGGCTTTTTTGTATTTGCAGAGTGCCAATTCCTACAGGCTCGTAGGAAATTTCGTGGACGTGCTAGTGGCCACTCAGTATCGTCCGAGGGTTTTCTACCTTCGGCGGCTGTATGGATACGAAAAAAGCTAAGACTGGCTGGAGTGACGACGAGCTTGAAGCCTCAGTCGACGCTTATTTGAGAATGTGGGCGCTTGAACAGAACGGAAAAGCCTTCAACAAATCGGTCGAAAATCGACTGTTACGCGAGGGGCCACTGAGGCTGCGTAGCGCTTCGTCTGTCGAGTACCGCATGCAAAACATATCAGCCGTAATCGAGCTAATGGGCCTGCGGTGTATCACCGGATACAGGCCTGCAAAAAATGTCGGAGCCAGAGTGAATGAGCGTATTCGCAAAGTATTGGTTTCGAAAATAGGCCTCTATCCAGAGATTGATATCGCTACGGCAGATAAACCGCTACCTAGGAGCCCCCCCACTGTCTCGAAGCCCTTACTTCAAATAGAGCCTCAGGGCATTCTTAATCCACGGCAACTATTTACTGTCAGCATTTCCTTTGCGCGCGCGCTCCATGTACGAAAGCAGGTTCGACGGCTAGCAAGTGGTATTTGCGAGGGTTGCGATAAGCCGGCACCGTTCACAGGTGATGATGGCGAGCCATTTCTTGAAGTACATCACGTCAAGCACCTTGCCCAGAAGGGTTCGGATCGCGTTACCAATGCTGTAGCCTTGTGCCCCAATTGCCATCAGCGTTGTCACCGCTCAAATGACCGTGGTGAATTCACCAAAGGGCTTTACTCGAAAATCAAAAGATTGAGAGAGGAGTAGAATTCTGCGGTCACAGCTCATGCGTTACCAAAATTACTAGATAGGACCGAGACCCGCCCGTGAACCCAGACATGCTCGAATCCGGCCCCTTGGATGCCAAAGTACTCTCCGTCTTTGACTTCGACGGCACCCTGACCCACCACGACAGTTTCGTGCCGTTCCTGAAGTTCGCCTTTGGTAAAGGCGAGTTTATGCGCAGGATGGTGAAGCTCGCGGTGCCTGGCGTGCAGTTTCTGTTGCGGGTCATTAGCCGTGATGAGCTCAAGGCGCAGTTGATCCGCACCTTTATGACCGGCGTGGATAAGGCGTGGGTTCAGCAGAAAGCTGAAGCGTATTGCCAGGCCTATTGGAACAAGTTGATGCGGCCTACCGGTCTGCAATCGGTGGCCGATGAGGTGAAGTCCGGGGCGGTGGTGACGTTGTGTTCGGCGTCGCCGGCGTTGGTGTTGCAGCCGTTTGCGGATCGGCTTGGGATCCGGTTGATTGGTACTGAGCTTGAGGTGGTGGACGGGGTGTTGACGGGCAAGCTCACGGGGAATAATTGCCGGTGTGAGAATAAGGTGCTTCGGCTTGAGGCGGTTTATGGGGATCTGGGGGAGTATCGGCTCAGGGCCTGGGGTGATACGCGCGGGGATCGGGAGTTGTTGGCGGCGGCGCAGGATGCGCATTTTCGGCATTTTCATGCGAAGAAGAAGCGCAAACAACTGCGGTGATCGCGCACTAGCATGGGGTGCTAGGGGTCGAGTGCAGGGGTGATGCTG
Source organism: Pseudomonas sp. TH34 (assembly GCF_016650865.1). Lineage (NCBI taxonomy): Bacteria > Pseudomonadati > Pseudomonadota > Gammaproteobacteria > Pseudomonadales > Pseudomonadaceae > Pseudomonas > Pseudomonas sp. TH34. The sequence continues at coordinate 123,543 of NZ_JAEKFB010000011.1, read as the reverse complement.
AGGGTTCGGTAGGACAGGGAAACCGAGTCGATGCCATCGCAGCCTCGCTAAAGCTCGACAGCTCCCACAGGGGATCTCTGTAGGTTCTAAGGGTGGGTCGGAATTCGTTAGATTGGCGCTTTGAGGTCCACGCCTAGTGCCGTTGCGAAGGCTTTGACCAGCGGGCTTCGCGGGGCGTTGTGGCGCAGGATGAGGTTGAACGGTGTGCTCAGGTGGATCTGCTCCGGGCATAACGCGCGCAGGCGCCCTTCCCTCACCAGCGGCGCGGCGTAGTGTTCCGGGAGGAAGCCCAGGAAGCGGCCCGTGAGGATGAGGATGGCGACGGCTTCTACCTGGGAGGCCGAGGCGGACTGGCTGTCGTAGCTGACGAAGTTGGCCTTGTCGCTGTGGATCGCGTAACGATGGTTGACCACTTCGTGCTGGCGCAACACATCTGCGTTGATGTCACTCGCTTCAAAAAGCGGATGCCCGATGGCGCAGTATGCGTGGGACTTTTCTTCGTACAGCGGGAAATAATCGAATTCTTCCCGGCGCTGGTACACCGGGACGATGCCGACAATCAGCCGGCCTTCCACCACGCCCCGTTCAACTTCGTCCAATTGCGAGGCATGTAGGCGCAATCTTATCTTTGGCGATTCTGTATGTAATTTTCCCAACGCGTTAATCAGCGGAGAATTAAGGTCAGAGACGGTGTTATCAATAACGCCCACACTAAGGTCGCCGATCAGTTCATTCTGTGCCGAACTAAGCTTGTCTCTGAAACTGTCTACCGAGGCAAATAATTCAATGGACGCTTGATAGACTAATTTTCCTTCTTCGGTCAGGCCAAACCCTTCGCGCCCTCGCGTACACAGGCGCATGCCGATGCGAATTTCGAGGTCGGAAATCTGCTTGCTGATTGCCGCCAGGCCCACATTCAGCTCATTCTGCGCCGCGCTGAAGCCGCCCGCTTCGACCACAGCCTTGAACACCCGCAGCAATTTGAAGTCCAGGCCGCTGAGTTGCAGCGCAGGTCTTGTGCCGGGTTTTGGCGGTATGTTTCCAGAATTGGAAAGTGGGGTTTCCATAATACGTGTTGACCTCAAGTGCCATCTTCAACAGGCTTTGACCTACTCCATGAACATCGCCGGGCGGCAATAATGAACATACTTAACCGCCCTTGGCAACCTTGAATACAGCGGGTTGAACAGCTTTTACCGGCTGATTTAACGCCCATAAAAACCTGACACTACGATCAGGACTTTTCGTTTTGCTACTGCCCTCCGAATCCATAAGGCCAAGCCACGTCCACCGGGCTTGTCACTTCTAAAAACAAGCGTGAGGAACACCATGTCTCAGCCCACCGATCGCCTCTGGGGTGCTCGTTTCAAGTCCGGCCCGTCTGCTGCTTTGGCGGCGCTGTCCCGTTGCCCCGAGCGCTATTTTCGCCTGACGCCCTACGACCTGGCCGGCTCCCGGGCCCATGCCCGTGAGTTGCAGCGGGCCGGGTTGCTGGATGAGTCGGAAACCTTGCGCACCCTGGAAGCACTGGACCGGATTGGTGAGGACTTTGCCGCTGGCCGCCTGCATCCGACGCTGGATGACGAAGACGTGCACACTTTCATCGAGCGGGTGTTGACCGAGCGTTTGGGCGCCTTGGGCGGCAAGTTGCGCGCCGGGCGTTCGCGCAATGACCAGACGGCCAACGATTTGCGCCTGTTCCTGCGGGACCACGCGCGCACCATCGCCACCGAGGTGCTGGGGTTGCAGCAGGCGCTGGTGGACCAGGCCGAGCAGCATATCGAGAGTATTTGCCCGGGCTTCACCCACTTGCAGCAGGCGCAGCCGATTGTGTTCGCCCATCACTTGCTGGCCCATGCGCAATCGATGCTGCGGGATGTGCAGCGCCTGGTTGATTGGGATGCGCGTACGGCGTTGTCGCCGTTGGGTGCTGCGGCGATGGCCGGCTCGGCGATTGCGCGCCAGCCGGAGCATTCGGCCAAGGAGATGGGTTACACCGGGCCGTGCGAAAACTCTATCGATGCTGTAGCCAGTCGTGACCACGTGGCGGAGTTTCTGTTTGTGGCGGGCATGCTCGGGGTGAATATTTCGCGGCTGTCGGAGGAGTTTTGCCTGTGGTCGTCGCGGCAGTTTCGCTGGGTGCAGTTGGACGATGCCTACGCCACCGGTAGCTCGATCATGCCGCAGAAGAAGAACCCGGACATTGCCGAATTGGCGCGGGGTAAAGCCGGGCGGTTGATTGGCAACCTGACCGGGTTGATGTCGACGCTCAAGTCCTTGCCGCTGTCGTACAACCGCGATTTGAGTGAAGACAAGCACAGTGTGTTGGACAGCGTGGATACCTTGCTGCTGGTGCTGCCAGCGATGGCCGGGATGGTCGCGACGATGAAGGTGCAGGTGGAAGAGCTGCGGCGTCAGGCGCCGATGGGTTTCACCCTGGCGACGGAGGTGGCGGATTGGTTGGCCACTCGCGGTGTGCCGTTCAAGGAGGCCCACGAGATTACCGGCGCGTTGGTGCAGGCCTGTGAGAAGCATGAGATTGAATTGTGGGAAGCCTCGCCGGCGTTGTTGGCGGAGGTGGATACGCGGCTGACGCCGGAAGTGCGTGAGTGCCTGACCCTGGAAGCGGCGATTGCGGCGCGCAGTGGTTGGGGTGGTACGGCGCCGGAGCGGGTCAGGGAGCAGATTGGGCGGTTGAAGGTGGCGTTGGCTGCGCAACAGAAGTGGGCAGAAAACTACACCGGCTTTCGAATTTAAAGATCGTTCCCACGCTCTGCGTGGGAATGCCTCCTGTGACGCTCCGCGTCACGCTTTTGGGACGCAGAGCATCCCTTGCTGCATTCCCACGCAGAGCGTGGGAACGATCAGTGTATTCAGTTGTTTTGGAGAGTCACCATGAAACAAACCCCGGCAGAGCGCTTGCAAGCCGAGCGCCAGCAGACCGAGAACCAGTTCGATATCACGAAGTACGAGCATGTGCCCCGTCGCTATTACGGTCGGATGGTGTTCGCCACTTTGATCGTGGTCGCACTGGCCGCCTTGTTGCGTGCATTCGCCAACGGCCAGATTGAATGGTCCTACATCGGTCAGTTCCTTACGTCCGAGGCGATCATCTGGGGCCTGGTGAACACCATCATCATGTCGATCCTGGCCATGGCGCTGGGGGTGGTGATCGGGGTGATCACGGCGATCATGCGCATGTCGGCCAACCCGATCCTGCGTTATGTGGCCATCACCTACACCTGGTTGTTCCGGGGTACGCCGCTGATTCTGCAACTGCTGTTGTGGTTCAACCTGGCGCTGATTTTCCCGGTGATCGCGATTCCCGGGCTGTTCAGCATCGACACCGTGGACCTGATGACGCCGTTCGTGGCCGCCCTCCTCGGCCTGAGCATCAACCAGGGTGCCTACACCGCTGAGGTGGTGCGCGCCGGCCTGTTGTCGGTGGACACCGGCCAGTACGAAGCCGCCAAGTCGATTGGCATGCCGAGCCTTCAGGCGCTGCGTAGGGTAATTCTGCCCCAGGCGATGCGGGTGATCATTCCGCCTGTAGGCAACGAGTTCATCAGCATGGTGAAAATGACCAGCCTGGCAAGTGTGATCCAGTACTCGGAGCTGCTGCACAACGCACAAAACATCTACTACGCCAACGCCCGGGTCATGGAGCTGCTGATTGTTGCCGGCATCTGGTACCTGGCGGTGGTGACTGTTCTTTCATTCGGTCAGAGCCGCCTCGAGCGTCGTTTTGCCCGCGGCGCCGGCAAGCGCTCGTAAGCCCTGACTGAGGAGATTTGCCCCATGAGAAGCATCGTCAAGGCCGTGAACCTGAACAAGTATTACGACCAGTATCACGCATTGCAGGACATCAACCTGGAAGTCGAACAAGGCGAAGTGCTGTGCATTATCGGCCCGTCCGGCTCTGGCAAAAGTACCCTGCTGCGCTGCGTCAATCAGCTGGAAAAAATCGACAAGGGCGGCCTGTGGGTCGACGGCGAGCTGGTGGGTTACCGGGTCGTCGGCAACAAGCTGCATGAGTTGAATGAATCACAGATCGCCCGTCAGCGCTTGGCCACCGGCATGGTGTTTCAGCGCTTCAATCTGTTCCCGCACATGACCGTGTTGCAGAACATCATCGAAGGCCCGTGCCAGGTGCTCAAGCGCTCGCCCAAGGAAGCCACCGAGGACGCCCTGGAGTTGCTGGCCCGGGTTGGCCTGGCGGACAAGCGCAATGCCTACCCGGTGGAATTGTCCGGCGGCCAGCAACAGCGTGTGGCGATTGCCCGTGCGTTGGCGATGCGTCCCAAGCTGATGCTGTTTGACGAACCCACGTCAGCCCTCGACCCGGAGCTGGTAGGAGAAGTGCTGTCGGTGATGCGCGATTTGGCCACCACCGGCATGACCATGATTGTGGTCACCCATGAATTGGGCTTCGCCCGCGAAGTGTCCAACCGCATGGTGTTTATGGATGCCGGCCAGATTGTGGAAGCCGGCAGCCCTGAAGAAATTCTAATAAGCCCACAAAACCCGCGTACCCAAAGCTTTATTTCTGCCGTTCGCACTTAACTAAAAAACTAACGAGAACGCCCCCATGAAAAATCTGTTTCTTCCAAGTTTGCTCGTAGGCCTGATGGCCTCCACTTCGGTTTTGGCGGCATTGCCGGCAGCGATCAAGGACAAGGGTGAGATCAGCGCGGCCATCGTGCCGAACTACCCGCCGATGGATTTCAAGGACACCGCCACCAACAAACTCACCGGCCTGGACTTTGACCTGGGCAACGCCCTGGCCGAGCGCCTGGGTGTGAAGATCAAGTGGCAGGAAACCGGCTTCGAACAGATGCTCAGCGGCCTGACCACCAAGCGTGTGGACATTGTGCTGTCGGGCATGACCGACACCGCCGAGCGTCAGAAGTCGGTGACCTTCATTGATTACTTCACCAGCGGCCCGCAGTTGTACACCCTGGCCAAGCGTGAAGACCTCAAGGAATTGACTGACCTGTGCGGTAAAAAAGTCGGCACCAGCCGACGTACCACCTGGCCGTCGGAAATTGCCGCGTGGAGCAAGGAAAACTGCGAAAAGGCCGGTAAGCCAGCCATCGTGGTGATTGGTACCGAGGGCTCGGCGGATGCGCGGGCGCAGTTGCAGCAGAACCGTCTGGATGCGGCGATGCAGGGCAGTGAAACTATTCCTTACCTGATGTCGCTGGACAAAGGTAAATACAAGCCGGTGGGCCTGGCGATTTCCAAGCAGTTCACGGGGCTTGGGATTGAGAAGAGCAATACCGAGTTGGTCACGGCCATCAGTGAGGCGTTGCAGGGCATGATTGATGACGGGACGTACGGCAAGATTCTGCAGAAGTGGGATCTGGAGCAGGGTGCGGTTGAGAAGATCAGCATCAATGCCGGCCAGTAACTGGATCTAAATGTGGGAGCGGGCTTGCTCGCGAATGCGGTGGATCAGCCGGTACATTTGGCACTGACACACCGCATTCGCGAGCAAGCCCGCTCCCACACTGGATCTTCATCGCCTTGAAAAAAGAATAAGGACATCCGCCCCACCGTGGCCACGTACTCCCTGGTAATCCGCCGCCTGATGATCTGCTCGGTGACCATCGTCGTCAGCCGCGCCATGACCAGCCCATTGCTCGCCCTGTTGCTGAGCACCCGCCTGGGCCTCAACCAGCAAGACATCGGCTTGCTGATGGGCATCGCCGTCTTCATCGCCACCCTGCTGGGCCTCTACGGTGGCTACATCATCGACCGCCTGGAAAAGCGCAAGCTGCTGATCCTGGCGATGCTCTCCAGCTCCATCGGCTTTCTGTTGCTGACCTTTGCCAGCAACCTGTACCTGACCACCCTGACCCTGGTGATCACCGAAGCTGCTTCGGCGCTGTTCCTGATCGGCTCCAAGGCGATCATCAGCGAGAACCTGCCTGTGGGCCAGCGGGCCAAGGTGTTTTCCCTGCGCTACACCCTGACCAATGTCGGCTACGCCACCGGCCCGATGCTCGGCGTGGTGATTGCCGGCCAGATGCCCCTGGCACCGTTCCTGATCGCCAGCGCGATTGCCTTTGGCAGCCTGTTCCTGATGATCGGCATCCCGCCGACCCAACGCGACGACAGCAACAAACCCTTAAGTTTTCTCAGCACCCTGCGGACCCTGCGCAGCGATCGCACCTTGATCCTGTTTACCAGCGGCAGCCTGTTGAGCACCATTGTCCACGGGCGCTACACCCTGTATCTGTCGCAGTTTCTGCTGGTAGCCTACAAGCCGGAGAACGCGCTGAAAATTCTTTCTGCGGTGCTGGCGTGCAACGCCATCACGGTGATCCTGATGCAGTACCAGATCGGCCGCTTCCTCAAGCGTGAGCAACTGCGCTACTGGATCGTGCTCGGTACCTCGCTGTTTATTGCCGGGTTGATCGGCTTCAGTATGGCGGACGGCCTGGTGTCGTGGTGTGTCGCGATGTTTGTGTTCACCCTCGGGGAGATGATCATCTACCCCTCCGAATTCCTGTTTATCGACACCATCGCCCCGGACGCCCTGCGCGGTAGTTATTACGGCGCACAAAACCTGGCGGCATTTGGCGGGGCGCTGAGCCCGGTGATCTGCGGCTACCTGCTGATCAACGCATCGCCCGCCTCAATGTTCTATGTACTCAGCGGGCTGACAGCGGTGGGTGGCACCTTGTGTTTCCTGAGTGGACGGCGCGTAGTGGTCCGCGCGTAATTTCTACTGATATTTGCGCAATATCCCGCTATTAATAGCGAAATCTCTCACGGACCCGAGCCCCATGAAATTCGACACGGCCTACAGCCTGAGTCTCGACGACAAGCTGTCGATCTATGACGTGCGCGACCTGAATTTCGACGAAACCGCCGCCTTCGATTCCGACAAGGACAGTTTCCTGTGCCCCAACGACGAATGCCGGGCGGCGTTTGCAGTGGGCAATGTGTTGGGCACCTTCAACGCAAAAAACGTCAATTACCTGCGCACGCCGCACTTCAAGAACATCCCCAGCACCCGGCATATCGAGGGTTGCCGGTACGCCAGTCGCCCTGCCGGAAAAGGCGAAGCTGAGGATGGGCCGGAGGAAAATTTCCCGTCGGAATTTGTCCTGACGCGACGCCAGTACGAACGCAAAACGCCGGTCATCGGTGCCGAGGCTGGCACCCCGCAAGAACCTTCGAAAACGCCGACAACCCGCAACGCCCTGTCTCACAGCTCAAGCGACACCACCCCGGACAAGACCAGCGTCTTTGCCCACCCAGTGGAATGCTACGTGTCGAATATCGACGACAAGGAAAAGCTCAAAAGCATGCCCTTGAAGATCGGCGATCACACCGCGACCTACTGGACGTTTTTCAAGAAGATCGAATACCTGCAAGACAACAAAGGCCTGATCTACTGGGGCAAGATCAAGGAGATCAAGGACTACACCAGCAGCTTTCGCATCGACTTCGAAAAGAAAGCCTGGCTCGACAAGAAGCCCTACTCCATCAATGTTTACCTGAGCAAAAAACTGATCGAGAACTACCGCAAGCGTAAAGCGTTCCTGGAGCAGATCAAGGCGGCGGTGGACAGTGATCGAACGTTGTATTGCTTCTTCTACGGGGTGACGCCGGAGTTGAAACAGGTACCGAGCAAGAAGAACCCCGAGCAGACGTTCGGGGTGTTCAGTGCCAATATCGAGAACCTGGATCACCTGATTATTCGCGAGGCGCCGGGGTTGGAAACCTAGAGCAACATGCTCACCATCACCACGCCCAACAACCCGATATACACCCGCGCATGCAGTGCATCCGGGATGCGGCCGATCCACGGTGTGGCCAGGCGAATGCCCAGCAGCGAACCCAGGGTGAGGATGGCAAACGCCAGCAAGTCGACATAGCCGACAAACCACGCGCCCAATTCCACCTTGGCGAATCCTGCCATGAGCATGTAGGTAAACGTACCGGCCAGCGCCACCGGCACGCTCAACGGGTTAGCCATGGACGTGGACTGGGACATGCTCAAGCCGCAACGGCGCAACAGTGGCACGGTCATCACGCTGCCGCCCACGCCCAGGAAGGTGGCGATCACGCCAATGGCGATGCCACCACCCGTCACTTCCGCGCCGCTCAGGCGTCGTGGCTGGAGCCTGTCGTCCTGACTGAGAAAGCCCCTGCGTAACAGGCAATCGACGATGGTGACGGCCAGGTAGGCGATAAAGGCGTACCGCATGAAATCGCCGCTGGCGAACATCGCAGTCCCTGCGCCCAGCACGGCGCCGATCCCGATGTACCCGCCCAACGGCCACAGGTAATGGCGAATCAGATTACCTTTGCGACGGTGTTTTCCAGTGGCGATCAGCGCGTTGACGATCATCACGCAGGTGGAGGTGGCGACCGCGATATGCATCGCCGATGCACTCACGCCCGCGTCGTGGCTGAGCTTGAGCATGCCGTACAGCAACGGCACTACCACGAACCCGCCGCCGAAGCCGAACAGCACCGCCGTCACGCCGGTCATGCAGCCGAACAGTGCCAGTAATAGATAGAACATCAAGAATCGCCTTCAGCATCAGGGAGAGCTGTCGACGATAGAGATTCAAGGCTTGGCCCGCTTGCGCAAGTCGGCCAATAATGTGTGAGATATTGCCACTTCCGGAATCAGCTCCATGCGCAACGTTTCCATCGCTCAGCTCGACCTGACACCGCGAACGGTCGTGGCAATCGGCACCGACTATCCCCACGGCTATCTGCTCAAGCGCCACAGCCATCGGCGCGGCCAGCTGTTGTATGGCGCCACCGGGGTGATGCAAGTCAGCACCCAGCAAGGCAACTGGGTTGTGCCGCCCCAGCGTGCGGTGTGGATTCCCGCCCAGGTGCCCCATGAAGTGCTGATGATCGGTGTGTCGACGCGCAGCCTGTATATCGAACCGCACGCCGTCGCCGACTTGGGAGCCAGCTGCCACGTCATCAACGTTTCACCCCTGATGCGACAGTTGCTGATGGAGGCGGTGGAAATGCCGCTGGAATACGACGAGACCGGCCGCGACGGTACGCTGGTCAGCCTGCTGTTGCATGAACTGGCTCGCGCCACGCACTTGCCCCTGCATATCCCGCTGCCGGAGGACCCACGCCTGCTTGCCCTGTGCCTGGCGTTTCTGCAGCGGCCGGACGTGCACCAGTCACCGATTCAATGGGCCGAACAATCGCACTTGAGCCTGCGCACCTTCAGCCGGCATTTCCGCCAACACACCGGCTTGAGTTTCGTGCAATGGCGCCAACGAGCCTGTGTGGTGCAGGCCCTGGCACGCCTGGCCAGCGGCGAAACCGTCACCCGGATCGCCCTGGACCTGGGCTACGAAAACCCGGCGGCGTTTTCCAGCATGTTTCGGCGAGTGCTTGGCCAGTCGCCGAGCACCTACCTGGATGGGGCGAAATAGACCGGCGGCAGCCCTATCGAAACCATCCAGTTGATGAGCGGTAGAAACAACTGTACAAAAACACAGTATAGTTTGCCTTCCCCCGTCGAACCTGGAGAAAGCCCATGTCCTCTCTGGCAATGAGCAACACCGTAGAACAGCAGATCGTCCTTCATCAATTCACCCCACGGCACAGTGTCCAGGCCCGCCTGATGCTGGGCTGGAGCCGGGAAGACCTGGCCCGGGAAGCGGATGTGGAAGTGGACGCCCTTCAGCGGTTTGAGAGCAATGGCGATGTGGATGATGCTGTCCGCCTGAGTCTGGCGTTTCGCCTGGAGGCTGAAGGGTTGGTGTTTTTCCCGGGGTTTGCGCCGGGTTGGGGGATGAATGTGCGGGGCCGCGCCAGCACTCCGGCACAACCTGCCGCAAAAGGGATCATCTCCCGGTTTCTGGATTCAACAGCGGCATCCATTGACCCAACAACACCTCAGCCCAATGGTGCGTAGCGCGCAAGGCCATCAACTTACGCCTGCAACTGCAACGCCCGACGGATCATTTGTGGCGGTTGGCCAAACGCTCGCAGGAAGGCTCGACGCATGCGCTCCGGGTCACCGAAGCCCGTCTCTCGGGCGACGACGTCGATGGAGTGGCTGCCGGATTCGAGCATCAAGCGCGCGGCTTCAATGCGCAGGTGTTCCACCGCCTTGGCCGGGGATTGGCCGGTTTCGGCGCGGAAAAGTCGGCTGAATTGGCGCGGGCTGAGGTGTGCCGCTTCGGCTAGTTGCTCTACCGAGAGGTCCTCACGCAGATGCCCTTTGGCCCAGGCCAGGGCGGTTTGTACGCGGTCGGACTTTGGGTCCAGTTCCAGCAGCGCCGAGAATTGCGACTGGCCACCGGCACGGCGATGGTAGACCACCAGTTTTTTCGCCACGTCGCGGGCCACTTCCACGCCCAAGTCGTGCTCGACCAAGGCCAGGGCCAAGTCGATACAGGCGGTCATCCCGGCCGATGTCCAGAGCGGACCATCGACGGTGAAGATCCGGTCTTCTTCCAGCTTCACGTTGGGGTAGCGCTGGCGAAACGTCATGGCGTGGTACCAGTGGGTGGTTGCCTTGCGCCCTTCCAATAACCCGGCCGCTGCCAGGTGGAACGAACCGGTGCAGGCCGACGTAACCCGGCGCGACGACTTCAATGACGCCTGTAGATACGCCACCATGCCAGGAGTGGGCTCGAGTAATTCGTTATCCCCCAGCACCACAATCGTGTCGTAGTCCTGCTGCCCGAACGCCAGGCTATCAATGGAAAAGCCCATGGAGCTTTTGACCGGCCCGCCATGCTCCGACAGCAAATCCACGCGGTAGAACGGTCGTCCGACCACGAAGTTGGCAAATTCGAACACGCTGCTGGTGGACAGGCTCAGCACCTGGAAACCGGGAAACAGCACGATACCAACGGACACCATGGCCAAACCTCATGTCTCTAAAGGAGGGATATATGACATTGCGGCCACCACATTACACCCATAATCTTGGTTCCAACAAGGCCGATCCCCTCCCCGGCCCCTTTGGAGCAACTGCCATGTCGCAACATAAAGGTTATGCCCTGATTACCGGTGCTTCGTCAGGAATTGGCGCGGTGTATGCCGACCGCCTGGCCCGTGCCGGCTACGATCTGATTCTGGTGGCCCGCAACCAGCAACGCCTGGAGCAATTGGCAATACGCTTGAAAGCCAGCACCCAACGCGACGTTGAAGTGATAGCGGCCGATCTCAATCTGCCGGCCGACTTGGCGCGTATTGCTCGGCTTGCGCAGGACGACAGCCGTATCAGCCTGCTGGTGAACAACGCCGGTGTGGGCGCCACAGCTTCGCTGCTGGAGTCTGACGCCGACAAAATGGACGCGATGATTCTGCTTAACGTACTGGCGCTGACCCGCCTGGCCAAAGCGGCGGCAACCAACTTTGTCGCCCAGGGCCGTGGGACGATTATCAACATTGGCTCGATTGTCGCCCTCGCGCCCAAAGTGCTGAACGGGGTGTATGGCGGCACCAAGGCGTTTGTGCAGGCCTTCAGCGAATCGTTGCAGCATGAGCTGAGCGACAAGGGCGTGGTGGTTCAAGTGGTACTGCCGGGCGCCACCGCCACGGAGTTCTGGGACATCGCCGGCCTGCCGGTAAACAACCTGCCGGAAACCATGGTAATGACCACGGAAAACCTGGTGGACGCAGCCCTCGCCGGCCTGGCTCAAGGCGAAGCCGTGACGATTCCGTCCCTGCCGGACAGCGCAGATTGGGACACCTACGAAAGCGCCCGGTTGGCCCTGGGCCCGAACCTGTCGCACCGTGAACCCGCCGCTCGTTATGGGTTGAAGTAAGCCGGGCTGGCGCAGGCCGGAGGTAAACGCAGGCTTCCTGATTGCCTGGGAAGCCTGTTCATCATTGGGGCGTCTGCGCCGACAATACCAACCGACAGCGTTGCGCCAGCGCTGCCAGACCATCACCGGCCCAATAAGCGCCATAGAACCACACAAACGTTGAAACCCCATCCGGGCCAGTACCAGTGGGTATACGTATCCTTGGGTTACCCGCAGTGGCTGCTTGATGAAAGGCGGCACTTTGCGCATCGGACACCAACCCATCGAGCCGATTTTCCGTGACCCGATCGTTAATCTCGTTGCCAGGGTCCAGGGTGAAATGGCGCGCGTCATCCATCACCCGCGCATGCACAGGCACCAACTCCGCACCGGCTGTACGCAGTACGTTCAGTACTTGAGCAAAGTGCGCGCTGTGTTCGATCGTTTCCCGAACATCACCTGCAACATATTCACTGGCAAAACCAATGCGGCTGCCCGCCAACGGGCGTGTGTTGATCAGATGACCCGCATCGGCGACCGGCGGGATCTCCACCATCACCGGCCCCTCAGGGTCGACGCCGCCGAGGGCGATCAGTGATAACGAAGGGTCGCGCACGGCGCGCATCATGGGGCCAGGGATATCGAACCTGGGGCCGTAGCCGCTCGAGGAGCCAAACTCCAGGCCGCTCGGGTGATCGCCGGAGCTGACGATTACACCGCCAGTATCAGCGCCAAACACGACGCCCTGGCTGACGGTCGGAGCGCAAGCCGGGGGAACAGAACTGTCCCCCGAGACTGTCTGTTTGAACAGACACAACGCGCCCGACGCTGTGACCTTCCTACCGTTGTCGTCCATATACGCCCACGCCTCGAAACTGATTTTCGAGGGATGATTGCATCCTTTTATCGGGACGGCTGTAGGTCGGAAACAACCTGCAACTCAGCGGCGGGATTGCATCTAAATCGCTATCACCCGCCGACGTGTTGCTCGTTACCCGCGTGCTCGACTTCCAGCCACCAGGCCTGCCCGCGCTCCGGCTGATTGAGCATGAACGCCTGCCCCATCGCCGGCGTGGTGATCGACACATTACGCTCCCACGCCAGCGCCATGATCCGGTCGAACGGTTCGTGCCACGCATGAAACGCGAGGTCGAAGGTGCCGTTGTGGATCGGCAGCAACCAGCGGCCCTTCAGGTCGATGTGCGCCTGCAGCGTTTCTTCCGGTTGCATGTGAACGTGGGGCCAGTCGACGTTGTAAGCGCCGGTTTCCATCAGGGTCAGATCAAACGGACCGTACTGCTCGCCGATGCGCTTGAAGCCTTCGAAATAGCCGGTATCGCCGCTGAAGAAAATCCGCCGCGGGCCGTCAATCATCACCCACGAGCACCACAGCGTCTGGTTGCCATCGAACAGGCCACGCCCGGAAAAGTGTTGGGCCGGCGTGGAAACAAAGCGAATCCCGTCCACTTCAGTGCCCTGCCACCAATCCAGTTGCCGCACCTTGCTGCCATCCACACCCCACTTGATCAACGTATCGCCCACGCCCAGGGGCGCGAGGAAATAGCGGGTCTTGTCCGCCAGTTGCACCACGGCCTTGTGGTCCAGGTGGTCGTAGTGATTGTGGGAAAGGATTACCGCCTCGATAGGCGGCAGGTCTTCAAGGCTGATCGGCGGTTGGTGGAAACGCTTGGGGCCGGCCCAACTGAACGGCGATGCGCGCTCGGCGAACACCGGGTCGGTCAGCCAGAACTTGCCGCGCATTTTCAGCAGGACGGTGGAGTGCCCAAGGCGGAACACGCTGTGGTCGGGAGCGGCGAACAGTTGCTCACGGGTCAGCGGCTGCACCGGGATCTCACCCACCGGCCGCGTGCTGCGGGGCTTCTGGAAAAGCATCTTCCACATGATGCCCAAGGTCTTGCCCAAGCCGCCATGCTGGATGGGCTTCTGATTGGTGAAGTGACCTTGCTGTTGTTCGGAAGACTTGGGCGCTGAAGAAGAACTGTCGAGACGGGTTGAGATCGTGGCCATTACCGAGGAACTCCTGCAGACTGCTCTTGAAATTACACTGCACAGTGTAGTTTCTAGATTGCAACAAAACCCGGAGCAAGTAAACTACCGAGTGTAATTTTCCCTTCAGAGCCGAAATTCCCCCATGACTGCACCTCAGCGCCTCACCGACCGTAAACGCGAAGCCATCGTGGCAGCCGCCATCGCCGAGTTTCGCGACAACGGTTTCGAGGTCACGAGCATGGACAAGATTGCCGCCACCGCAGGGGTTTCCAAACGCACGGTGTACAACCACTTCCCTAGCAAGGAAGAACTGTTCGCCGAGATCCTGCATCAACTGTGGGCCAGCAGCGTGGCGCAACTGGACGTCAGCTACGCCAGCGACCGCCCGCTGCGTGAGCAACTGCGCGGGTTGCTGCAGGCCAAGATGGCGATGATGTCGGACGCCAACTTCCTCGACCTGGCCCGCGTGGCGATTGCCGCGACTATCCACTCGCCGGAACGCGCCCAGGACATGGTCAACCGCCTGAGCAAGCGCGAAGAAGGGTTCACCCAATGGGTGCGCGCCGCCCAGGAAGACGGCCGGCTGAGTTGCACCGACCCCTGCTTCGCCGCCCACCAGGTGCAAAGCCTGCTCAAGGCTTTTGCCTTCTGGCCACAGATCACCCTCGGCCAGCCAACTCTGGACGCCGACGCCCAAGCGAACGTCATCGAGTCGGCCATCGACCTGTTCCTGGCGGGCTACGAGGTCGTGCCGCAGCACTGACCTGTTACAGGAACGACATCCAAGGTCGTTTTTTGTCTGATTCGCCCTGTGTCCTTTGCAAATGGCTTGGAAGGACACTGATTATTCCCACGCGAATAACTGACAATATTCACACGTATTATCCGACCAGTGGTTTTTCCGATCACGTGTGCCGTCGTACCTGCAAAAAAAGAATCGACCCAGGAATTTATGGAAAACCAACGAGGCAAAGGGCTGTCATTTGCCAGACGTATCTACAGGCCAAGGATCATCGGCCTGGGCATCGGCTGCATCAGCGTCATCGCTGCACTTTACCCACTGCACATGCCTGGCTGGGTCTGGGCGCTGCTGCTGTTCAATGGTTTTGGCTGGGCGCACCTGGCGTATCAACTGTCCACTCGCTCCGATTTCCCCTACAAGGCGGAACGGCGAAACCTGCTGTACGACTCGCTGCTCGGCGGATTCTGGGCGGCCACCACCCAATTCACGCCCCTTACCGCCGTAACCATCCTGTCGATGATGGCCATGAACAACGTCGCCGCCGGAGGCAAACGCCTGTTCCTCCACGGGATAGTCGCGCAGCTGGTGGGCATCGGCGTGTCATGGCTGTTATTCGGTATCAAGTTCAACCCCGACGTCAGCCTGGTCCAGGTCTACGCCTGCCTGCCCATGCTGACGCTGTATCCCATGGCGCTGGGCATGGTCTGCTACCGCCTGGCGATCAAACTGTCGGAACACAAACGTGCCCTGAGCGCCCTGAGCCGTACCGACAGCCTTACCGGCCTGCTCAATCACGGCTCGTGGAAAGACCTGCTGCACCTGAAGTTTCACAAGTGCCAGCAACAACAGGTCCACGCCACCATTGCACTGATCGACATCGATCATTTCAAGCAGATCAACGACAGCTACGGGCACATCATCGGTGACCAGGTTCTGCGCCAACTGAGCCTGGAGCTGCGCCGCAACCTGCGGGAAAACGACCTGGCCGGGCGTTACGGCGGCGACGAATTCTGTGTGATTCTTCCGGACATGCCCATGGAACAGGCGGCGCAAGTCATGGAACGCATGCGCGAGGTGTTCAGTAATTACCGTAACCCGGAAATCCCGGAGTTGCGGGTCAGCCTGAGCATTGGCCTGGCGTCTTTTCAAAGCACCTTCACCGACGCGGCCACGTGGCTCAACGCAGCGGACCGCGCGCTGTATGCGGCCAAGGACACTGGCCGTAACCGCGTGAATATCAGCGACTATGTGGTCGCTCATAGCGCTTGAATCCCGCGAACTACACCTCGTCTGAATTAAACGCAGCTACCACCGACCGATAGCATAATGCCGCCATTGGTCGGTCGCCGTAGAACTTCTTGCCGACCATACGACTCAGAACCCGCTGTTCCACCCTCTGTCAGCACAAGGAAGCTGGCAATGAGCACGTTCGCCGTAGGCTTGAGCCATACGGTGGCAGGCGCCCCCATGGATACCCCTGACGCTTGCTTCCCCCGAGCACACGACCATGCTATTCAACGCCCATAAAAAAACCATCAGTACCTTGCAAGCCACCCTTGCCCAGCAAGCCAGCCTTCTCGACGCCATCGACCGCTCCATGGCAGTGATCGAATTCGACCTGCAAGGCATGGTCCTGCGAGCCAATGAGAACTTTCTCAAGGCCATGGGTTACAACGCCGATCAAGTGGTGGGCCAGTCCCACCGGCTATTCTGTACCCCGGCCTTTGCCCGCAGCGCCGAGTACGGCCAATTGTGGACACAACTGCGCAACGGCCAATTCCAGTCCGGCACCTTCGAACGGGTGACCAGCAGCGGCCAGCCGATCTGGCTGGAAGCCAGTTACAACCCGGTGCGCGACGAATCCGGCAACGTGGTGAAAGTGGTGAAGTACGCCATGGACGTCACCTCGAAAATGCAGGCGGAGAGCGAAGCCAACGCCAAGTTGCAGGCCATCGATCGCGCCATGGCGGTGATCGAGTTCAACCTCGACGGCACCATCATCAGCGCCAATCAGAATTTCCTGCATCGCATGGGCTACAGCCTGGCGCAGGTCCAGGGCAAGCATCACCGCATGTTCTGCACACCGGAGCTGGCCAACAGCAGCGCCTACAGCGATTTCTGGCAACGGCTGAATCAGGGCGAGCTGTTCAACGGCCAGTTCGAACGCATCGACAAAAACGGCCATGTGGTGTGGCTGGAAGCCAACTACAACCCGGTGTATGACGCCAGCGGGCGCCTGTGCAAGGTGGTGAAGTACGCTTCCGACGTCACGGCCATGGTGGAGAAACACGCCGCCGACGCCCAAAGCGCCACCCAGGCTTATCACATCTCGCTGCAAACCCGGGACTTCGCCGAAAAAGGCGCCGAGGTGATCCAGCAGACCGCCACGGGCATGCGCGAGATTGCCACCAACATCGACGGTTCTTCCGCGCTGATCGCCAAGCTGGGCGAGCGTTCGCAGCAGATCACCGCCATCGTCAACACCATTCGCGGGATCGCCGATCAGACCAACTTGCTGGCCTTGAACGCCGCCATCGAAGCCGCCCGCGCCGGCGAGCAAGGCCGCGGGTTTGCGGTGGTGGCCGATGAAGTGCGCCAGTTGGCGGCGCGCACCAGCGGCTCAACGGCGGAGATTTCGTCGATGATCGAGATGATCCAGAGCGAAACCCGCCAGGCCATCGACAGCATGGACGGCACCCGCGACCGCGCCGCCCAGGGCGTGGACCTGGCGAACCAGGCCGGCACCGTGATCCTGCAGATTCGCGAAGGCGCCAGCGAAGCGGTGCAGGCGGTGAGTGCGTTTGCCAATGAGCGGGGCAACAGGTAAGCGACAGGCTTCTTCATGTGCCTGGTGGAGGGCTCGGTCTATAGTGGTGGCTTGTCTTACACCACGGATTCGAGCCCGCCATGACCCCGGATAAACCTGACGCCAACGTTGACCACCTGCGCTTTCATCGTAAACACGCCCATCTCGAACCGACCTTCGGTAATGACACCTTTGCGCTGAAAGCCGAAGCCTTCGCGCGCTTCTTTGGCACCCCGACCTTCCTGGGGGCGCAAACGGCAATCGTGATTCTGTGGGTCGTGCTCAACGTGACCGGCATCACGCACTTTGACGTGTATCCGTTCATTCTCTTGAACCTGGCGTTCAGCCTGCAATCGGCCTATGCCGCACCGCTGATCCTGCTGGCCCAGACCCGCCAAGCCGCACGGGACAAGGCCCAGTCCGACGCCGACGCCCAGCACCGCGAAGCCCTGGCCGTGGCCAACACGGAACGCCAGGCCCAGGCAGCGCAGACCACCAAGCAATTGCTGGAACTGCTGGAACAGAACACCAAACTCACCGAGATGACCAAGCAACTGACCGAGCGCATCGAAGGGTTGACCACTGAGATGCACGAGCACTTCGTGCGCAAAACCTGACCCTGCCACACATCCAATGTGGGAGCTGGCTTGCCTGCGATTGCATCACCGCGGTATGCCTGATGCACAGCAGCGCCTGTATCGCAGGCAAGCCAGCTCCCACAGTCAGTGCTCCGGCAAGTGCACATGCTGGCCCAACTGATCAAATAACGTCACCACCGAGCGCAGCGCCCGGCAATCCGGGCGTGTCAGCAGCCACAGGGCCGTGTCGTGCCCCGTCAGCGGTGGGCTCAACGGTTGCAGGCCTGCGCCCAGCAAGTAATCCGGTAACGCCGCCACACCGAGCCCCGCGCGCACCAGTTCGGTCACCGAGACCATGCTGTTGCAGCGATAGGCCGGCATCACCCCGGGCAAGTGCTGGCGCCGCCAGGTGACGGTGGGATGGTCCGGCAGAAAGTCATCCGGCGCGATCCAGTTGAGGGCGGCCAGCTCCTTGCCTGCATGCTGGCGGGCATAGTCGGCACTGGCACACACCCGATACGACACCGTGCCCAGGCAACGTCCTACCAGATGCTCGGGCGGAGTCTTGGTCAGGCGCAGGGCGATATCCGCATCGCGGCGGCTGAGATTGGCAAAGTCATTAGAGGTGCTCAGCTCCAGGGTCAGCGCGGGGTAGCCGGGCATAAACTGCGCCAGGGCCGGCAACAACAGTGACTGCAACACCGAATCCGTACAGGTCAGGCGTACCGTGCCGCTTATCACTTCACCGCCCTGCTCCACCCCCACGCGCGCCGCCTCCAGTGCTTGTTCGGCACGTTCGGCCTGCTCGGCCAGCGTCGTGGCCAGGGTGGTGGGCAGGTAGCCGGCACGGCTCTTTTCGAACAGTGTCTGGCCCAGCGCCGCCTCCAGCCGCCGCACCGCGCGAAACACCGTCGACACGTCCACACGCAGCAACGCCGCTGCACGGGCGAGCGTGCCGCCACGCACCAGCGCGAGGATCAGGGAAAGGTCGGAGTAATCGATCTGATAGTGCGTCGCTGCATTGAACATATGGGCTAACGCCAATATTGATTGCGTGAACGCCAATCTATAGTGAGCGCCAGGACTCAACAAGCCACGGATACCCTCAATGAATAAAACAACCCTGCACCTGGCCCTGATCGGCGACTACGATGCACAAGTCACTGCCCACCAGGCCATTCCCTTGGCGTTGCAACAGGCCGGCGCGGCGTTGGGCCTGACGGTGCGGTTCGACTGGCTGGCCACCGACACGATCAAATCCACCGAACACTTGCAGCACTACGATGGCTTCTGGTGCGTCCCCGCCAGCCCTTACCGTGACCTCGACGGCGCGCTGCGGGCCATCCGTTATGCCCGAGAACAGCGGCGCCCTTTCCTCGGCACCTGCGGCGGTTTTCAACACGCGGTGCTGGAATATGCCCGCAACGTGTTGGGCTGGGCCGACGCAGAACACGGCGAACTGGCTCCCGATTCGCCCCGTGCAGTACTCACGCCCCTGACCTGTGCGCTGGTGGAAGCAACTGACACCATCCGCTTGATGGCCTTTACCCGCATCGCCGAGGCCTACGCCACTCTGGATATCCATGAAGGCTACCGTTGCCGCTATGGCATCAATCCCGACTTCGAAAGCGCACTGCTGGAAGCCGACCTGATTGCCAGCGGCCATGACTCGGCGGGCGACCTGCGGGCGGTGGAGCTGCTGGACCATCCGTTTTTTGTCGCCACCCTGTTCCAGCCGGAACGTGCGGCCCTCACAGGCATCACACCGCCGCTGGCAATTGCACTGCTGAAGGCCTGCGTATGATCGCCAAGACGCCCAAGCCGCCGTACTACGCGGTGGTGTTCAGTTCCCTGCGTACTGAAGGCGACAACGGCTACGGACAAGCCGCCGACCGCATGCTGGAACTGGCCCGGCAACAACCTGGTTTTCTCGGCGTGGAATCGGCGCGAGGGGAAGATGGCCTGGGCATCACCGTGTCCTACTGGAGCAGCGAAGCCGCGATCCTGGCCTGGAAGCAGCACGCCGAACACACCGAAGTGCGCGAACAGGGGCGCTCCACCTGGTACTCGGCGTGCCATACACGGGTGTGCAAGGTGGAGCGGTCTTACGCGTTCGAGCGCTGAACCATCAGCCTGTGTAAAACACTCAATGTGGCCAAGGGAGCCTCTGTGGTGAGGGAGCTTCTGTGGCGTTCAACCCACCAGACTGCGCACCGCACTGATCTGCGGAATCTCCACCCGGCGCATGTACACCCGCAGCGGTTCCGTGATGTTGATGCGATCGTCGATGTTCTGGTCCAGCAGCAGTTGGATCCGCTCGCGGGACAGGGTCATGGCCTGCTCGTCAACCGGCTGCCAGACAAACTCGGCGGTCGGGATGATGCCATCGTCGGCCACGTCCATGCCGAAGGCGTCTTCGCTGAAACGGACGATGTACTGGTGGGTCTTGCGGTTCAGGCCGACAAAACCGTGGAGTTGGTCGGCGGCCTGGCAGATAAGCTCGGAGGTGATGCGCATGGTAAACCTCACTGAAAAGTCCTGTTTGGACTGGAAAGATGGTTTACACGCATGGCAGATAATCTGCCCTCTGATGGGGCAACTGAGGGCAAGAATACTGCATGGCACGGCACAAAAGTGCAGAAAAATGGCCTGTGAACACGTTAATGTCGGTTTGGTGATAGCGCCATTCGCAAGCAATTGTTAAAAAGGAGCCCTTCTCAAAGTTACCTCCACGAAAGGACTTCGCTTATGCCTGTCACGTTTACCAAGAGTGCCCTGCTGCTGGCCCTGATGCTGGGCCTTGGCCACGCACAGGCGGCAAGCCCGATCAGCCCTACCGAACTCGCGGCCAACGAAGGCATTCCAAACCCTGCCGTCATTGCCCACCGTGGCGCGTCCTTCGATGCACCGGAATCCACCGCCGCCGCCTACAAAGTCGCGCGCGACCTGGGTGCCGACTACCTGGAAATGGACCTGCAACGCAGCAAGGACGGCGTGCTGTTTGCCCTGCATGACAACAACCTGCAACGCACCACCGACGTCGCCACCAAGTTCCCCGAGCGCAAGGACAGCCCGGCCAACGAATTCACCTGGGCCGAGCTTAAAACCCTGGATGCCGGCAGTTGGTTCAACGCCGCCTACCCGGATCGCGCCCGCCCAGGCTTCGTCGGCTTGAAAATCCTCAGCCTGGACGAAATCATCAAGATCGCCGAAGGCAACCCGCAGCACAAACCCGGCCTGTACATCGAAACCAAAGAGCCGAAGCAATTCCCGGGTATCGAAGCCGACCTGAAGAACAAGCTGTTGGACAAAGGCTGGTTGAGCTCCACCGGCTCCAACCAGGCCCAGAAAAACATCGGCGTCGGCCAGGGCAAGGGCCGCGTCGTGCTGCAAACCTTTGAAAAGGACAGCCTGAAAGAACTGCAAAAAGAGATGCCCAACACCCCGAAAATCCTGCTGTTGTGGGTCGGTGAAGGCAGCATAGAGCCGAAATCCAAGGTGACCTTCGCCGAGTCCGGCGAGCCGAGCAAAGCCGCCTACTACGCCAAGCAGGAACCGAAGGACGCCGCCGAGTTCGAAAAATGGGTCGACGAGGCCAAGAGCCTGGGCGCCATCGGTACTGGCCCTTCGGCACAACTGACCAACCTGGGCGACCAGAGCTATTCCGACCTGGTCAAACCCGAGATGAACCAGTTGACCCACGACAAAGGCATGCTGGTGCACGTGTACACCGTGGATGAGCCGGTGGACTTCGACAAGGTGATGAAAGCCGGCGTCGACGGCATCTTCACCAACCGCGCCGCCGAACTGCTGAAGTACTACAAACGCTGGCCGTCCTCGAGTGTGGCCGACCTGCTGCAGGACAACGGTTACTGAGTGAGTTCCGAATGGTCAGGTCGCCTGTGGCTGGGGCCTGACTACGGGCTGATCCTGGGCATACCGGGGCGCACCGCGCCCCATGCACACTATGCCCACCAGTTGATGTTCTCCCCGGGCGGGCCGGTCACGGCCAGCCTCGATGGCCGTGTCACCACGGCCCATCGCCTGTTCATCCCCTCACGAATGCCCCACGCCCTCCTCCACGCCCATGGTGAGGTGTTGATGGTGTATGCCGAACCCGGCGCATTTGACCTCGACTCTTTGCAGGCCGCCCTGGCCGACAGTGAACTGTCCCTGGAAGCACTCGAGCACACGCTGCGCCAGTTGCCGAGACGCGCACTGGACGACGCCCGGGTGGAGCGCGCGCTGTTGGCGCTGGATCAGCAACTGAGCGGCAAGGTCTCAGCCCACGCCCTGGCGCAGGCAGCGCACGTTTCGTTAAGCCAACTGGAACGTTTGTTCGCCAACCAACTGGGTTTGCCCGTGCGCCGCCTGGTGCTGTGGCGGCGCTTGCGGGTGGCGCTCGGACTGGCGCTCGGCGGCAGCACCTTGACCGAGGCAGCCCATGGCGCCGGGTTCGCTGATTCGGCGCATTTTTCACGGACCATGAAGCAACTATTTGGCGTCACGGCCGGGGCGTCGTTGCGCAACCTGCACGTACGAATCCTGGATTAGACCGACGGGAACCGGCGGCTCCCTGCTCAAGCGCACCGTCCTGAACGGATCGCACAACTGCGTCACATACTCCTGCGGAAAATCCGGCCGGCTGCCAATCCCCAAGTCGCCCTGGCCCATTCGATAGTCATGGCTATAAAACGCGGTGCCCAGCAGCCGATCCCATAGATTGAAAAACAAGCCGAAATTCACATCCCCCGCCCGGCCATATTTCATGTGATGAAAACGATGCACCGGCGCCCAGGCGAATACCCAGCGCAGCGGCCCCAGGCGCATGTCGACATTGGAATGCTGCAACAGCAACTGAACGGCAATCGCCAGGGCCAGCAGCAGCGCAACGTCCGTTGGAATGCCCAGCAGGATCAGCGGCAACAAGCCCGCCGTGGCTTCGAGCATCTGGTGCAACGGATGCTTCATCAAGCCATTGAAACTGTACAACCGCTGCACGCTGTGATGCACCGCATGCAGACGCCACAAGGCCGCGAATCGGTGACTGGCGTAGTGCATCAGGGTGATGCCCGCATCGGCGATGAAGATCGCCAGCAGCAATTGCTCCCAGAGCGGCCACGCCCGCGGCCATACACCATCAACGGCCAGCAGCGCGGTCAATACCGGCAAGATCAACAAGCCCGCTGCATTGAGACCTTCGTTGACCACCGCATGAATCAGGTCGCGACGACGGTCACCCTGGTTGCGATTCCACTGCGGCTCATAGGGCAACCACCACTCCGCAATAAACGACACCACCACCGCACAGACAACTACCAGCCCCAGCCACTGCGGCTCATCCACCTGCACCAGCCAGAGCGCCCACCCGATAAATCCCACCCAGAACAAGGGCGCGTACACCCAGGCCAATAACTGTTTCATCTGTGCCTCCCATGATTGAGACGCCAGCATGAAACCCCGCACTCGCCGCCGATTGAACAAACGGCGCAATTTTAAGGGTGAGTTAAGTTGCGCTGGTTAACCTGATCCCACTTAAACAGCTCACCCCAAAGGATCACACCATGAAAAACCTGACTGCTCTGTTCGCCGCTGCCGCCTTGACCCTTACCGCTGGCTTGGCCCAGGCCGATGTTCGCCCGGACCACATTCCGAGCCTGCTCAAGTCCGGCGCCATCATGGACTTCGAAAAACTCAACGCCAAGGCAGTGGCCCAGCACAAAGGCGCCACCATCGTTGACACCGAGCTGGAAGACAAAGCCGGCCGCCTGGTCTACGAGACCGAACTGCGTGACACCAGCAACGTGAAGTGGGACGTGAAGCTGGATGCGAAGACCGGCGAAGTCCTGGAAAACAAGCAAGACACTTGAGTTGAACCGCAAAAACGCCGCGCCGCTTTCGAGCCGCGCGGCTTTTTTATGCGCGCTCGTCGCCCAGAAGAGCAATTAGTCTAATTAGCATGAACGAATTTGTACCTTACGCCGCCAAGCTCGCTAGAATCCCAACCATCAGCCAAGGCACAACGCCAGCAGCATCAGGACCGGAACCGTTCGCCATGGGGCAAAAAGCCGTCGACATTGCCACCATTGGCCGAATCAGCGCCGTCCCGGCGATTCTCCAGGTGATCAGCGAAATGACCGGCTTGCGTTTTGCGGCCGTGGCACGGGTCACCGATGATTCATGGACCGCCTGCGCCGTGCGCGACCAGTTGGACTTCGGCCTGCCCGTGGGTGGCGAGCTGGACCTGACCACCACCCTGTGCCACGAAATCCGCGGCTCCCACGTCTCGATCGTGATCGACAAAGCCAGCGAAGACCCGCTGTACCGCGACCACCACACGCCACGCATCTACCACTTTGAAAGCTATATCTCGGTGCCGGTGTTTCGCACCGACGGGCGCTTCTTCGGCACCATCTGCGCCCTGGACCCGAATCCGGCGCAACTGCGCAGCAGCACCATCCAGTCGACCATGGAGTCGTTTGCCCGGGTGCTGTCGCTGCAGATCGAAGCCGAAGAAAGCCTCCAGCAGACCGAGGCCGACTTGCAGCAGGAGCGCGAAACCGCCGAACTGCGCGAACAATTCATCGCCGTGCTCGGCCACGACCTGCGCAACCCGCTGTTTGCCATCAACGTCGGCGCCGAACGGCTGCTGCGCAAACACCCGGACCCGGCCACCGACACCCTGGTACGGCACATGCTGGCCAGCGGCCGCCGGGCCTCGCAACTGGTGGAAGACGTACTGGACTTTGCCCGCGGGCGAATGGGCAGCGGCATCCCGGTGAACATCAGTGAATGCACTGGGCTTGAAGACACTTTGCAGCATGTGGTGGAAGAGGTGCAGCACGTGCACCCCAAGCGGCTGATTCACGCCCGCATCGGCAATCTCAAGGGTGTGAAAGGCGACCGCGAGCGGCTGGCGCAATTGCTCTCCAACCTGGTGGCCAACGCCATCAGCCACGGCAGTCCCGAAGGGCCGGTTGAAGTCAATGCGCAGGTCAACGCCGGC
This sequence comes from Pseudomonas sp. TH34, assembly GCF_016650865.1. NCBI lineage: Bacteria > Pseudomonadati > Pseudomonadota > Gammaproteobacteria > Pseudomonadales > Pseudomonadaceae > Pseudomonas > Pseudomonas sp. TH34. The sequence goes on along the minus strand of NZ_JAEKFB010000011.1, from coordinate 98,642 downwards.
ACGTTTGAGTTAACAGTGAAAAACCTTGGGCTGATCAGTGATGAGGCCATGCCGCTGCTGTTCCAGCCCTACTCCCGACCGACGGGCGCCCTGCCCCAGGCCGGACTGGGCCTGGGTTTGTACATCGTCAAACAGATTGCCGACGCCCATGGCGGGCGGCTGGAAGTGTCTTCCAGCGAGCAGGATGGCACGGTGTTTAGCTTCAGTTTGCCCGCAGGCGATTGACGGCCACCTCAAACCGTCACAAAAGCGTCAAATTCAGTTGCCATGATGCGCTCCAAGTGAACCTGTGAAATCTCCTACAGGCACTTTCCCTGCGAGCCTCCATGAACCACAGCATCGACCACAGCCACCAGGACTCCGACCTGTTTGGCTTGCTTTACGGTTTTCGTTTTCGCCCCGGTGAAAAGGGCGAACAGATTGACTCAGCCACTGCCCTGGCGGCCTTGCAGCAACCCGGTGATCCCGACGAATTTCTCTGGCTGCACCTGAATCTGGCCCACGCCGCCTGCGAGCGCTGGATGCAGGCGCACCTGAACCTGCCGGAAGAATTCTTCGAGGCCTTGCACGAAGGCTCGCGTTCCACCCGCATCGAACACGTGGACTCGGCCTTGCTGGCGGTGGTCAACGACGTGGTCTTCAACTTCAGCAGCATGGTCTCTTCAGACATTTCCACCTTGTGGGTGTGCGCCCGCAGCCGGCTGCTGATCAGCGCGCGCCTGCAACCGCTGCACTCGGTGGACAAGCTGCGCTCGTCGGTGAAGGCCGGTGAACACTTTCGCTCGCCGCTGGAACTGCTGGTGCATTTGCTGCGGGACCAGGGCGAGGTGCTGACGCAGATCGTGCGCAAGACCAGCCTCAGCGTCGACCAGATCGAGGACCAGTTGCTGTCGTCGCGCCTGTCCACCAACCGCGCTGAACTGGGCGCCGCACGCCGGGTGCTGGTGCGACTGCAACGGCTGCTGGCGCTGGAGCCGGGCTCGTTGCTGCGGCTGCTCAACCGCCCGCCGCAATGGTTGCAGAAGGAAGACGTGAAGGAGCTGCGCAAATCCACCGAGGAGTTTGCGCTGATCATCAACGACCTGATGGCGTTGGGTGAGCGCATCAAGCTGTTGCAGGAAGAGATCGCCGCCAACCTCAACGAACAGAGCAACCGCACGTTGTTCACCCTGACCGTGGTCACGGTGCTGGCGTTGCCGATCAACATCATTGCCGGTTTTTTTGGCATGAACGTTGGGGGCGTGCCGCTTTCCACTGACCCTGAAGGCTTCTGGATTCTGGTGGCACTGGTGGCGACGTTTACCCTGATTGCCGGGCGTTGGGCGTTTCGCAAGCGCAAGGATTATTGAATTTGAAATGCGATCAATGTGGGAGCTGGCTTGCCTGCGATAACGGTGGTAACTGATACACCGCTATCGCAGGCAAGCCAGCTCCCACATTTGATCGGCGGTGTTTTGTAGACCAGCGGCCATCCCAAATCTCGAAACACTGATTTACCGCAGCATCTCTGTAACATTCTGCAACGATCATGACGGATATCCTCCCTCAACACTGGATGTTCCGGCATGGCAACCCCTTCGCTGACCGCCTCCACCGCCTCCGTCACCAACGATCCCAAACCGCGCCTGGACAAGAAACCCGGCCTGGTGACGGTGATCGTTTTCTTCGCCGTACTCGCCATGGGCCTGTTGTTCACCGCCTACAGCCTGATGCACGACATGCACGAGCTCGGCACGGTGGTCACCACCTGGACGCCGTTCCTGCTGCTGGGTGTGGCGCTGTTGATTGCCCTGGGCTTCGAGTTCGTCAACGGTTTCCACGACACCGCCAACGCGGTGGCCACGGTGATCTACACCAACTCGTTGCCGCCGCATTTCGCGGTGGTGTGGTCGGGCTTTTTCAACTTCCTCGGCGTGCTGCTGTCCAGCGGCGCGGTGGCGTTCGGCATCATCGCCCTGCTGCCAGTGGAGCTGATTCTGCAGGTCGGCTCCTCGGCCGGCTTTGCAATGATCTTCGCGCTGTTGATCGCCGCGATCCTGTGGAACCTCGGCACCTGGTGGCTGGGTTTGCCGGCGTCGTCGTCCCACACCTTGATCGGCTCGATCATCGGCGTGGGCGTGGCCAACGCTCTGATGCATGGCCGTGACGGCACCAGCGGTGTGGACTGGGGCCAGGCGATCAAGATCGGTTACGCACTGTTGTTGTCGCCGCTGATCGGCTTCGCCTTCGCCGCCCTACTGTTGCTGGCGCTGCGGGCCTTCGTGAAAAACCGTTCGCTGTACAAGGCGCCAAAAGGCGACACCCCGCCACCATGGTGGATTCGCGGCATGCTGATCGTCACCTGTACCGGCGTATCGTTCGCCCACGGTTCCAACGACGGCCAGAAGGGTATGGGCCTGATCATGTTGATCCTGGTGGGCACCCTGCCTATGGCCTACGCGCTGAACCGCACCATGCCGGCCGGTGAGTCGTTGCAGTTTGCCGCCGTGGCCGAAGTGACCCAGGCAGCCCTGGTAAAAGCGGCGCCGCAACTGGCGCCTGCCGACTCGCGCGCCACCTTGTCGACCTACGTACGCACCAAGGAAGCCACGCCGGAACTGGTGCCCGCCCTCGCCTCCATCACCGGGCATATCGGTGAAGAAGTGAAGAGCTACGGCTCCCTCGCCGCCGTACCGGCCGAGGCCGTGGGCAACGTGCGTAACGACATGTACCTGACCAGCGAAACCATCCGCCTGATGGACAAGGGCAAGGTCGGCAACTTCGACGCCGACACCCAGAACAAGCTGCAACTGTTCAAGCAACAGATCGACAACGCCACACGGTTTATCCCGCTGTGGGTCAAGATCGCCGTGGCCATCGCCCTCGGCCTGGGAACCATGGTCGGCTGGAAGCGCATTGTGGTGACCGTGGGCGAGAAGATCGGCAAGACCCACCTGACCTACGCCCAGGGTGCATCGGCCGAGATGGTGGCGATGCTGACCATTGGCGCGGCGGACATGTATGGTTTGCCGGTGTCCACCACCCATGTGCTGTCGTCCGGTGTGGCCGGGACCATGGTGGCGAATGGTGGTGGGTTGCAGATGAAGACCATCCGCAACTTGCTGATGGCCTGGGTGCTGACACTGCCGGCAGCGATTCTGTTGTCGGGTAGCCTGTACTGGCTATTCACCAAGTTGTTCTGACACAATCCGATAAAAATGTGGGAGCTGGCTTGCCTGCGATAGCGGTGGTGACTGATACACCGCTATCGCAGGCAAGCCAGCTCCCACAGGGGTTCGGCGGCGTTCTCAGGTATCAAACAACCCACCCATCACCTTCAACCGCTTCTTGTACACCCGCCGCGCCTCCAGTGCCTCCTCCAGCGTCACCGCCACAAACCCCGCCCGCTGGTTCGGTTGCATCTGCCCGATCAAATCCAGGTCCGCACTGATTACCGTACCAATCATCGCGTAGCCACCGCCCGACACCGCGTCTCGGTGCAACACGATCGGCTCCAACCCGGCCGGCACCTGGATCGAGCCGATGGGGTAGCAACTGTCGACGATATTCGACGGATCAGACCCGGCACCAAACGGCTGTTCCCGTGGCTGAAAGCTCAACGCGCTACCACCCTTGAAGCGATAGCCGATGCGATCAGCCTCCGAACCGACCGTCCAGGGCTCGGCAAAAAAGCTGGTTTTGGCACCGGGCGTCAGTCGCTCGTAATACAGCCCTGGCACTACCCGCAACGTCACGTCCCCGCCCACCGATTGGCGCAACGCCATGGGCAAACTATTCCCCGCCCGGCCTTTGCCGCTGGGCTCGCCCACAGGCAATTCATCACCCTCTACCAGCCGCCGCCCGTGAAACCCGCCCAACGCACCCAGGGTGTAAGTGGACCGGCTGCCCAATACCAGCGGCACGTCGATACCACCGGCCACCGCGAGGTAAGTCCGCGCGCCGGCCTTGGGAAATTCAAAGCGCAGCACCTGCCCGGCACGTACTTCAAACGCGGTGTCCTGATGCACCACCACGCCGTCCAGGCGCGGCGACATCAGCGCCCCGCACAACGCCACCAGGGCGTCCTGCTGAAACTCCAGTTCCGGCCCGATCAGCGTGCATTCCAGCCCGGCAGCACCGATGGGGTTGCCCACCAGATGGTTGGCCGCGCTCAACGCGTATTGGTCCAGCGCGCCGGACGGCGGAATGCCGAGGTGGTAATACCCTTCGCGGCCCAGGTCCTGAACCGAGGTGGCTAGGCCGGGTTTGAGTACCTTGATCATGCCAGCGCCTCCTGCAGGGTTTTTGGGTAGCCAATGGGGTCGGCGAGAAAGGCGTCGAGAGAAAACTCCACCGGGCGGATGCGCAGGTCGAAACGCCCGGTCTCCACTTCCGCGACCGCCAGGTCATAGGCCTCCCGGTCCATGGGTTTGAACTGCACGATATCGCCGGGACGGAAGAACACCATGTGTTCCTTGAGGTACGCCAACTGCTGTAGCGGGTCATAGATCGGCGCCGGGGTGACTCCGAACATCTGGTAGCCGCCGGCGCCGCGCACCGAATAAATACAGCCGAAGCAGCCGCCGTGGCCGAGGGTCAATTTCGGCGTGTCGGTGCGTGGACGCAAATACTTGGGCACCTGCAACTGCCGCTCCCGCTCCACCATCTGGAACATGAACGGCAAGCCCGCCACAAACCCCACCATCGAGACAAACCACGGCGCGCCACTGTGGGCCGCGATAAATGCCTCCACGTCTGCCAGGCCATTGATCCGCGCGGCATATTCCAGGTCGGTGCCGGTCGGGTCCTGATGACGGTCGCGAAAGCGCATCAGGGTTTCATGGGTCCAGGGGTCGTTGTACAGCACCGGGATTTCGATGATGCGAGTGTGCAAGGTGCGTTCGGCCACGGCTTGGGCTTCGGCGCTTTGCACCGCGTCCAGCAGCACGTGGGGCGCGATGCGGTCCGGGTCGAAGCGAATCTGGAACGAGGCATTTGCCAGGCAGACGTCCAGCACACCGTCCAGGGCCAGGCGCTCCACCGCGCGGGTGACGGCCATGCCCTTGAAGAAAGCCTCCAGGGACATGCTCTCGCTGACCTCGGCAAACAGGTGTTCATCACCGCCAAAGCTGTAGCGGATCGGGGAAGATTCGGCCATGTCTGTTCCTCTTGGAATCATTGTAGAAAGGCAGGCAAAAAATCAGAGAGACCCGGTGTCTGGGCACCGGTGTCGGTCAGCGAGGTGTGCGCACTTCAATCCCCGCCTGATCCAGCGCTTCACGGGTGGCTTCCACCAACTCAAGGGCGCCAGGAGTGTCGCTGTGCAAGCAGATGGAATCGAACTCGATAAACAGGTCTTCGCCTTCAACCGTGCGCACCAGGCCGGTCTGGCAGGCACGCAGGACTCGCGCCGCAACCGTTGCCGGATCCAGCGCCCGCACATTGCGGGTAAACACGATGGAGCCAGTGAGATCGTACTCACGGTCGGCATAAAACTCCCGCACCACCGGCTGGCCCAGTTCCTTGGCAATGCGCCAGATCACCGAGTTGGGCATGCAGTACAGCAACAGCGTGGGCTCCAGGCGTTGCAGGTTTTCCACCAACAGCCGCGCCGCTTCTTCGTCCCGCGCCAGATGCATGTACAACGCGCCGTGGGGCTTGATGTGTTGCAGCGTCAGGCCCTGGGCCCGGGCGATCTCCCGCAGGGCGCCGAGTTGATAGAGCATGTCGTCCACCAGCTCCTGGGCCGGGGCGTTGATATGGCGCCGGCCGAACCCCACCAGGTCACGAAAGCCCGGGTGCGCGCCAATCGCCACACCCAGTTGCTTGGCGCGCTCGACGGTGCGGCGCATGGTGCCCGGGTCGCCGGCATGAAAGCCGGTGGCGATGTTGGCCGAGCTGATATAGGCCATCAGTTCGCTGTCGACGCCGTCGCCGATGGTCCAGGGGCCGAAGCCTTCGCCCATGTCCGAATTGAAATCCACTGCCTGCATCGGGGTCGCTCCGTTGAAGTTCATGCCATGGAAATTAGGCTGCCCCTTGACCCCTTGGGAAGATCTATTATCAGATGGCCCATCTTCTGAAAATCAGATACCTGATACTGATCGTTCCCACGCTCCGCGTGGGAATGCCGCCTTGGACGCTCTGCGTCCGCTTTTAAAATCGTGACGCAGAGCGTCACAGGATGCGTTCCCACGCAGAGCGTGGGAACGAGCGGAGAAACCAATGTCCCTGACCCTGCGCCAAATCCGCTACTTCGTCGCCACCGCCGAAATCGGCCAGATCTCCCAGGCGGCGATTCACCTGAATATCTCCCAATCCGCAGTGACCACCGCGATCAAGGAGCTGGAAGCGATGCTCGGTGCGCAGCTATTCGTGCGCTCGGCCCAGGGCATGAGCCTGACCGATGCCGGGCGGCATTTTCTCAACCGGGCCTACGTGATTGTGCGCAGCGTCGATGACGCCCTGAACAGCCCGTTGCCGGACTACCGCGCCAGCGGCGTACTGCGGCTGGCCGCCAGCTACACCGTGCTCGGTTACTTCCTGCCGCACCATTTGCAACGCATGGAACACTGGCACCCGGACGTGACCATCGAGGTCTTCGAACAGGAACGCCAGTCCATCGAACACGGCCTGCTCGACGGCCAGTTCGACATGGCCGTGGTGCTCACCGCCAACCTCACCCACCCGGACATCGTCTCGGAAATCCTCTTCAACTCCGAACGCCGCCTGTGGCTGCCCAGCCATCATCCGTTGTGCGAACGCCCGGCCGTGAGCCTCGCGGATGTGGCCAGGGAGCCGTACATTTTCCTCACCGTCGACGAGGCCGAACAAAGCGCCATGCGCTACTGGGAACAGGCCGGGCAAACGCCCAAGGTGCGGCTGCGCACCAGTTCAGTGGAGGCGGTACGCAGCATGGTTGCCAACGGCAGCGGCGTGGCGATTTTGTCGGACCTGGTGCATCGCCCGTGGTCGCTGGAAGGCAAGCGCATCGAAACCGTGAGCGTCACCGACAAGGTCACGCCCATGAGTGTCGGCCTGGCCTGGCACCGCGAGCGCGACTTCACCCCGGCGATGCAGGCGTTTCGGGATTACTTCCACGATGCATTCCTGGCGCCGCAGCAGTTGTCGGCCCGGCGTTAAAGCCGGGATTGCAGGATCGCCGCCAGCCAATCCATGAACACCCGCACCCGCTGCGGCAAATGCCGTTGGCCGGCGTACAGCAGGGACACGTCCAGCGCGGGTGCCGGATAGTCCGGCAGCACCGCCACCAACTCACCACTGGCCAATAGATCGACAATGCCCAGCACCGGCACCTGAGTCAGGCCGAACCCGCCGATGCACGCTGCCCGATACGCATCCGTGCTGTTGACGGTCACCCGCCCGGCCATGGGAACCCGGTGCACCTTGTTGCCCTGTACGTATTCAAACCCGGCCGAACGTGAGCCCAATGGGCGTACGTAATGCACCAGTTGATGGTGGGCCAAATCGGCGAGCGTCTTGGGCACGCCGTAACGTTGAAGGTAAGTCGCGCTGGCGCAATTGATCATCGTCATGCTACCCAGCAACCGCGCCACTACCGACTGGTCCGGCTGCGCGCCAATCCGCAATACGCAGTCGAAACCTTCGGCCAGCAGGTCGACCTGACGGTCGGTGCTGCTGATCTCCAGTTCGATCAGCGGGTGCAGGTCCATGAATTCCGGCAGGCGCGGCAGGATCAGTTCCCGGGCCATGACGTTGGGCATGTCCACGCGAATCCGCCCCGCCAGTTGCGCCTCATCCTGGCGAAACAAGCCTTCCAGCTCTTCCATATGCGACAGCAAATCCTTGCTGCGTTCGTACAGCACGCGGCCATCCTGGGTCGCCTGAACCTTGCGCGTGGTGCGCTGCAACAGGCGCGCACCGAGCAACTCTTCCAGGGCCTGCACATGCTCGGACACGGTCGAGCGCGGCAGGCCCAGGCTCTCGCCCGCCTGGGTGAAACTCGACAGTTCGGTAACGCGCACGAAGGTGCGCAGCAACTCCAGTTTATTCATGGGATTGTTCGCCTTATCCGGCCAGTGATTCCGGTATTGCTCTGTTTATCACGTTATGGCCGGACAAATACACTCAGTCCCACGAACACTCACACGCTCCGAGGACTCCACCATGACCCGTAAAATCGCACTCATCACCGGCGCCAGCCGCGGCCTGGGCAAAAGCGCTGCGCTGCACCTGGCGGCACAAGGCGTCGACATCATCGGCACCTACCACAGCGCAGCCGACGAAGCCCAAGCCGTGGTCGCCCAAGTCGAAGCGCTGGGCGGCAAAGCGGCGATGCTGCAACTGGACGTCAGCCAAAGCGCCACCTTCGATGCATTCACCGCCCAGGTCGGCTCAGTATTGAAGGACGTGTTCGACCAGGCGCACTTCAACTTCCTGATCAACAACGCCGGGATTGGCGCCCACGCCAGCTTTGCCGAAACCACCGAAGCGCAGTTTGACCAACTGGTGGCGATCCATTTCAAGGGTCCGTTTTTCCTGACCCAGAAACTGCTGCCGCTGATCAGCGACGGTGGCCGCATCATCAATATCTCCAGCGGCCTGGCGCGCTTCAGCCTGCCGGGTTACTCAGCGTACGCTTCAATGAAAGGCGCGGTGGAGGTGCTGACACGCTACCAGGCCAAGGAATTGGGCGCGCGCGGGATTACCGTCAACACCCTGGCCCCCGGCGCAATCGCCACCGACTTCAGCGGCGGCGCGGTGCGGGACAACCCGGACGTGAACGCGATGGTCGCCAACAACACCGCACTCGGTCGCGCGGGCTTGCCGGATGACATTGGCGGGGCGATTTCTACCCTGCTGGCGGATGGCAGCAACTGGATCACCGGGCAGCGTGTCGAGGCGTCGGGCGGGATGTTTCTGTAACGCGCTCAGATTCTCCGCTAGCATCAATGCTTTCGGATAACTGACAGGCAATCACCCATGAGTTTTGACCCAGGACTAGCCGGCGGCATGGGCGTACTGGCTGCCGTGGTCGACAGCGGCAGTTTTGCCCGCGCCGCCGACAGCCTGGAGATGACGCCTTCGGGGGTCAGCCGGGCCATTTCACGGCTGGAAAAACGCTTGGGGATTCGCCTGTTCGACCGCACCACTCGCTCGGTGCAATTAACCGACGAGGGCCGGCGTTTCTACCAGGAAATCGCCCCGCTGCTGGCGGGCCTGGAAGAAGCCGCCAGCTCGGCCGCAGACAGCGCCCTGACCGTACGCGGGCGGTTGCGGGTGAACATCGACCCGTACTTCTCGCGGCTGGTGCTGGGGCCGGTGCTCGGTGAATTCATGAGCCAATACCCGCAGTTGCAGTTGGACCTGCACACCCGGGACCAACTCGGGGACCTGGTGGCGGATGGCTTTGACCTGGCCATCCGTTTTGGGATTCCGCAATCGTCCTCACTGATTGCCCGCAAGTTGATGGAAGTGCGGGTGCTGACGTTGGCGTCGCCAGACTATCTTGAGCGCCATGGCCGCCCGACCCACCCGAAGGATCTGGAAGACGGCCAGCACGTGTGCATCGACTTTCGCGACTCCCAGACCGGCCGGCCGTTTGGCTGGGAATTCCACCGGCCCGGCGAGCACGTCAACGTCGCCACCAGCGGACGGCTGGTGGTCAACGATGCCGGGACCTTGTACAGCGTCTGCGAACACGGCCATGCAGTGGCGCAGATGCTCGACCTCGGGCTTGCCCCAGCGCTCGAATCGGGCGCGTTGGTCGAGCTGTTTCCCGACTGGCCCGATGAGCGCTTTCCGTTGTATGCCTTCTACCCGTCGCGGCATTTGCCGGCGGCCAAGGTGCGGGCGTTCCTGGATTTTGTCAGCGCCTTAAAACTCACCTGACTTCCCCCCGTAGCAGCTGTTGGCCGGGATTTTCTAGGCGAGTTGTTTCGCCTCGCGTTTTTGCATGATCCGCTCGCGCACGGCGTCATAACCCCAGTGATACACATAGGTGTACGGCAGGAAAAACAGCAGCACGCCGATGTCGAGGATAAACGCCTGCATCAGGCTGATGTTCAGCCACCAGGCAATCAACGGCACACAAATCGCCACCAGCCCGCCTTCAAACATCAACGCATGCAGCACGCGGGTCCACACCCCGCCAGACAGTTGCAGGCGCGCCTTGAGGCGGTCGAACAGGCCATTGAAAATCACGTTCCAGGCCAGTGCCATAAGGCTGATGGCCAAGGTCACCATGCCCATCTCCAGCGCCGGTTTATCCATGATCCACGCCAGCAGCGGCGTACAGATCAACAAGGCCAGGCCTTCAAAACCAATGGCCTGCCAAACGCGTTCAGTAATCGACTTGGTGGGTGTCATGACCCGTTCTCCGTGAGTGACGATGGTTGCCATGATTACCCTTTGACTCGATACTTCATAACCAATAACCATCGATCAAGGCGATAGTCATGGCCTCCCATGAAGTGCTTCAAGCGTTTGTGCAGGCGGCAACCCAGGGTTCGTTTTCAGCAGCGGCGCGCAAACTGGGCAAGAGCCAGTCCACCGTCAGCGCGGCGGTGGCCAGCCTGGAGATTGACCTGGACGTGGTGCTGTTTGATCGCAGCAGCCGCAAGCCCACGCTGACCCCGGCCGGGCACGTGCTGTTGCAACGCGCCGAGCAGGTGCTGGAAGCCAGCAGCCGCCTGGAGTTGGCGGCCAGCCAGTTGTCCCAAGGGTTGGAGCCGAAGCTGAGTATCGCCATGTCCGATACCTACCAGTCGGACCGTTTCGAAACCGCCCTCAGCGCCTTCGAGCTGCGCTACCCGGACCTGGAGCTGGAATGCCTGATCGCCGAATGCGAGGACTTGATCGCCCTGGTGCAAAGCGGCCGGGCGCAGATTGCGTTTATCGAGAAGCAGGAGGTTTATCCGCCGGACCTCACCAGCACCGCCGTGGAAGAACGCACGGAAATCGCACTGTTTGTCGCCCCCAAACATCCGCTGGCGAACCTTAAGGACATCGATCAGCAAACCCTGGAGCAACACCGCGAACTGCGCCTGGCGAGCATCATCAACCCGGACGAAACCCGGGGCCTGGGGCGTGTGTGGTCGGCGCCCAGTTACCTGATGCTGATGGAAATGGCGCAGTTGGGTTTCGGCTGGGCACCGTTACCACGCTGGTTGGTGGAGCGGTTTGGTGGCGGCCACCTGTGTGAAATCAAGGCCCGCAGCTGGCCGCGCTCGGTGGCGGTGGATGCGTTGTGGTCACGCCAGCATCCGCCCGGCCCGGCAGGCAGTTGGTTGCTGGGCAAGATGCTGGAGTAATGCCGGAACACAAATTTCGGAACAATGAAGATCAAATGTGGGAGCTGGCTTGCCTGCGATAGCGGTGTGTCAGTCACCATCGCTATCGCAGGCAAGCCAGCTCCCACATTGAATTTGCAGTGCATTCAAAGGCGCAGTCAGGCCGCTTCAATCTGCGGCGGGCGGTTGTTCTGGAAATACTCATGCAGCGCCCGCAACGCCGGCAACTCCAGGGCCTGGGCGGCAAAGCACAACCCCACCCGGCGCGTCGGTGCCGGCAAGTGCCAGGGGCGAATCACCACCCCGGCCCGCTCCGCCGCCAGCGACTGCGGCAACATCGCCACGCCCACACCGGCCGCCACCATGTGCAAGGCCTGGGTCAACGAACCGGCATGCCCGGCCACCGCCTGGGGCGAGCGGCCGTACAGGGCCATCAGGCGCTGATGGGAATCATGTTGCGGGCAGGTGATCCAGTCTTCGATCGGCGCCCACGCCTGTTCTTTCCCCCCGGCCGCCATCGGGTGCGCAGCCGGCAGCGCCATCACGTAGGACTCTTCCCAAAGCGGCAGGAATAATTCGTCCTCGCAGCACATTTCCTCCACCGCCAGGCGCCCTTCTCCTTCGCAGCCTTCCTGCAAGGTCAGCAGCAAACCCGGCAGGCCCTGGTGCGCCATGCGCAGGAAGGTTTCGATCTGGCTGTCGGCAATATCGCCTTCCACACCCAGTTCCAGGGCGATGCGGTTTTCGCGCCCGCGAAACAACCGGCTCAACGCGTCGGCCTCGGCCACCATGCGCCGGGCTTGCGGGTACAGCACCCGCGCTTCATCGCTGACTTCAACCCCGCGAGGCTGGCGCAGAAACAGCGCCACGCCCAACTCTTCTTCCAGTTGCTTGATGGTCACCGACAGCGTCGGCTGGCTGATGAACAGGCGCTGCGCAGCCGCGGTGATATTGCGCTCCTCGAACACCGCGAGAAACGCCTTGAGATGACGCACATCCATAGTTAATACCGATGACAGACAGAGGAATAAGGCATTTTTCAGCCATCCGAGGTCTAAATATACTGCGCTCCACGTTCAGTTATTTGTTTTTCTTATTTCAGGAGTTCCACCATGAGCAAGCCATTGATCATCATCACCGGCGCCAGCTCGGGCATTGGCGAAGCCACCGCGCGCTTGCTGTCGGCTGCCGGCCACCCGCTGTTGCTGCTGGCCCGCCGCATCGACCGGCTGAATGCGCTGGCGCTGCCGAACACCTTGAGTCGCGGTGTCGACATCACGGACCGCGCCGCATTGGTGGCGGCGGTGAAAGAAGCCGAAGCGCAATTCGGCCCGGCAGATGCACTGATCAACAATGCCGGCGTGATGCTGCTGGGCAGCGTCAGCGAACAGGACCCGGCACAGTGGGAGCAGATGCTCGACGTCAACGTGAAAGGCCTGCTGAACGGCATTCACGCGGTGGCCGCCAGCATGGCCAAGCGCAAGGGCGGCACCATCATCAACGTCAGCTCCGTAGCCGGGCGCAAGACCTTCCCTAACCATGTCGCCTATGTAGGCACCAAGTTTGCCGTGCATGGGATTTCGGAAAACCTGCGGGAAGAAATGTCGCCGCACAACGTGCGTGTGATCACCATTGCGCCGGGTGCGGTGGAAACCGAACTGCTGGGCCACACCACCGATGAAGCGATCAAGAGCGGCTACCAGGCGTGGAAACAGGACATGGGCGGCACGGTGCTGAGCGCGGATGACGTGGCTTCGGCGATTGCCTATGCCTACCAGCAGCCGCAGCATGTGTGCATTCGCGAGATCGTGTTGGCGGCGACGCGTCAGCAGCCGTAACTCATTCATCAAGACAACATCGAACAAATGTGGGAGCGGGCTTGCTCGCGAATGCGGTGGGTCAGTCACTGAAATGTTGACTGACACACCGCATTCGCGAGCAAGCCCGCTCCCACATTTGGATCTCCAGCGTCTGTACTATTTGAGTTCGGCCAAACGCCGCTCGATAAAGCGCTTTTCCGGTTCTTGCTGGGTCAACGCCAGCGCCCGTTCAAACGCTCGCCGCGCGTCCTCCACTCGCCCCAATCGCCGACAAAACTCGCCCCGCGCCGAGTGCGCCAGGTGATAGTCGACCAACTCCCCCCGCGCCAGAATCCCGTCCACCAATTGCAACCCCGCCAACGCCCCATCACGCATCGCAACGGCCACCGCGCGATTCAGTTCGATCACCGGCGACGGCACCAGCCCGAGCAACACCTCGTACAGCCCAACAATCTGCGGCCAGTCGGTCTCGTCAGCGCTCGCCGCCTCGGCATGTACCGCCGCAATCGCCGCCTGCAGGCTGTAGGGCCCGAAGCGGCGTGTGGTCAGGGATTTCTCCACCAGGGCGCATCCTTCAGCAATCAACGACGCATCCCACAGCGAACGGTCCTGCTCATCCAGCAACACCAATTCACCGCCCGCCGAGGTGCGTGCCGGGCGCCGGGATTCGTGGAGCAACATCAGCGCCAGCAAGCCCATCACTTCCGGCTCCGGCAACAATTCCATCAGCAATCGGCCCAGGCGAATCGATTCGCGGGTCAGGTCCTCTCGGGTCAGATCAGCGCCCATGGACGCCGAATAGCCTTCGTTGAACACCAGGTAAATCACTCGCAGCACACTATCCAGGCGCTCGGGCAATTCCGCCAGGGACGGCACTTGATAGGGGATTTTCGCTTCGCGGATCTTGCCCTTGGCCCGCACGATGCGCTGGGCGATGGTGGCCGGTGTGGCGAGAAACGCTCGGGCGATTTCCTCGGTGGTGAGGTCGCAGATCTCACGCAAGGTCAGCGCCGCCTGGGCATCCGCCGCCAGCGCCGGGTGGCAACAGGTGAAGATCAGGCGCAGGCGGTCGTCTTCCACGTCTTCAGCGCTCCAGTCGGCTTCTTCCAATTCATCAGCCTGAGCCAGCAACTGGTTCTGGTGCGCGGCAAACCGGGCCTGGCGGCGCAAACGGTCGATGGCCTTGAAGCGCCCGGTGGAGACCAGCCAGGCCCGGGGATTGTCGGGCACACCGTCTTGCTCCCAACGCTCGACCGCGACGAAGAATGCCTCGTGCAAGGCTTCTTCAGCGAGGTCGAAATCACCGAGCAGGCGAATCAGGGTCGCCAGGATGCGCCGCGATTCGCTGCGATAAACCGCTTCGACCCGGGCCTGCACCGTCAATCGCGCAGGCCTTCGGTCACCAGCGTCACCAGCCGGTCAAGGCTCTGGCCCCAGCCCTCGTGAAAGCCCATGGCTTCGTGGGCCTGCTTGGTTTCGGCGCTCCAGTGCATGGCGCGGGCGGTGTACAGGGTCTTGCCGTCGACATCTTCAAAGGTGACTTCGGCGGTCATGAACGGCTGGCCCGAGGGGATCCAGCCGGGGGTGAACGCATCGGTAAACACCAGCCGACTGGGCGCGGTGATTTCGAGGAATACGCCCTGGGTCGGGTATTCGCTGCCGTCGGGCGCGCGCATCAGGGTGCGAAATTGCCCACCAACCCACAGGTCCATTTCGCACTCCGGGGTGGTCATGCCGTGTGGGCCCCACCACTGCTGCAACAAGGCAGGCTCGGTCCAGGCACGGAATACGCGACTGCGAGGTGCGTCGATCAAGCGACTGATGGACAGTTCAAATTCGGCGGGCTTGGGTTGATTGCTCATGGGAAACCTCCTGAGTTTTATTGTTGTGATCAGAGATTCAATTCACGCACGGGGCGCACTTCCACACTGCCGACCCGGGCGGCCGGAATGCCACCGGCCACCTGGATCGCTTCATTCAGGTCCTTGGCCTCGATCAGGTAAAACCCGGCGAGCTGCTCCTTGGTTTCGGCAAACGGTCCGTCGGTGATCGACAGCTTGCCGTTGCGCATGCGTACCGTGGTGGCGGTGGTTACCGACTCCAGCGGTTCGGCAGCGAGCATCCGCCCGCTGGCCTGCACGGACTGGCCATAGGCAAAACATTCCGGGTCCTTGGGGCTGTCGGGCGACTCGTGCAGCACCTGCTCGTTGCTGTAGATCAGGCAGAGGTATTTCATGGGATTCTCCGTTTTCGGACAACTGACTATAGTTCGCGGCGGTCAAGGTTTCAGGTCGAACAGACCGGCGCCGGTTTCCATGTCGAAGGGTGCCGACCAATGCTCATGTACCACTTTCCACTCGCCGCCAACGCGCTGGTAGCCGGCGCTGACGCGCATCCAGCAGGTCTTGAGCACGCCGTCGGGCCCGGTGCCGCCACAGTGTGCGAGCCAGTGGGCAAAGGCGCTGTTATCGCCGGCGACGATATGCATCTCATGGAAGTCAAAAACCCCGGGCCCCGGGCAGAACTCCATGCATGCCTTCCAGTGCGCCTCATAGGCGGCCTTGCCCTTGAACTGCAGGGCGCTAACGGCGTCGAACGCGACGATATCGTCGGCGTAAAAGCTGACAATCTTCTCGACATCCTTGTCGGTGACGGCCTGTTTCCATTGCTCGACCAAGCTGCGGATTTCGGTGCTCATGGCGATACTCCTTGCGGGAAAAATCACTGAAGACACCCTTAGTCGACTGAGATATCGGCTAATCGACAATCCCGCGAAAAATAATTGCGATGACCGCAAACCCGCTAGAATCCGCGCTTCTTTGTAGGATTTCGGATGCTACGCCGATGGAAACCCGCCTCGTCGCCTATCAGACGTTGACTGCCCTGCAACAACGGCAACTCAACGCCCTGGAAGTGCATCCCGAACAACTGGGGTTTTCCGGCGATATCTACTGTGCGCTTAACACCCTGTTGGTCAATCCGAACCCTGGCGTGGCAGGCTTTGCGTTACTCGCCGACGAGATTCCCGTCGCCTTCCTGCTGCTCAAACGCCCGCCCTGCCTGCCCCATTGGGCGGATGAACACAGCGCCACGCTGCATGCGTTGCAAGTCGATCGCCACCAGCAAGGCCTGGGGTTTGGCAAAGCCTGCCTGCAAGCCCTCCCCGCCGCCGCGCGCCTGGTTTGGCCGCAGATCAAAGCGCTGGAGCTGTCGGTGGACACGGATAATGTGGCGGCGATGGGGCTGTATTTGCAGCAGGGCTGGGTGGACAGCGGGGAGGCGTATAAGGGGCGGATTGGGTATGAGCGCCGGTTGGCGTGGGTGTTTTAAACAATAAGGAGCTGGTGAAGATGCTAACAACCCTGGAACAACTCGAAACCCTCTACGGCCTCCCCCACGAACGGGCCGTGCGCAAGGAAATCCCGTTTCTCAACGAGGACTACCAGGCGATGGTCCGCGCGTCGCCCTTGGTGGTGGTGAGTTCATCCGGCCCGGACGGCATCGACGGCTCACCCCGTGGCGATGTGCCGGGGTTTGTGCGAATCATCGACGAGCGCACGTTGGCGATTCCGGATCGGCCAGGGAACAACCGCCTCGACACCCTGCGCAATCTGGTGGTGGACCCGCGTATAGCGTTGCTGTTCATCATCCCGGGCATTGGCGAGACGTTGCGGGTCAATGGCAGTGCACAGATTTCCATCGAGCCCGAGTTGCTGGAGAGCTTTGCGGTGAATGGCAAAGCGGCCCGCTCGGTGATTCTGGTGCAGGTGGAGGCGGCGTATTTCCATTGCTCCAAAGCCTTTGTGCGTTCCGATTGCTGGAACCCGGAAAAGCACCTGGATCGCTCGGCATTGCCCAGCGCCGGGGCATTTCACAAGCGCTTGAATGATGGGGCGTTCGACGCCGAAGCCTATGACCGAGAGATGCCGGAGCGGGTCAAGGCCACGTTGTATTGAGAGGCGGTGGCAGGAGCGAACATGCTCGCTCCTGCCAATGGTGCGGTCAGGCGGATTCGGCGTTGATCGGGATCCAGATTTCCACGGAGCCCGTGCCTTTACCCACGTCGAAGTCGGCGCTGTAGCGCTCAAAATCGGCCCCGACCACCTTGTACCCGGAGGCCGGCAGCCATTCGAACATGATGCGTTCATAGGTCTGCGCCAGTGCCTGCACCGGGCCGAAATGCGGGAACACGGCATAGCGATGGGCCTGGATTTCAATCGACTGGAAGTTGCTCGGTACATCGCCCTTGGCCGGCACTTCAATGCCGGCCAGGTAGTCGAATTCATCGTGTTTGGCGTTGTAGCACACGCCGTAGGTCACGCCGCCGACGCGCTTTTTGATCTCTTTGAAGCAGCTGTCGAACAACTCCCACAACTTGGGAATATCGCCAATCGTGGCCTTCGAATAACGCCCCTGCACACCCGCGATCACCAGGGCGTTGCCCTCTTCCATGCGCGGCTGTAACGGCAGTTTTGTCTGTTGATCCATCTGAACAGTCTCCTTCTTATGAGGGAACAAACCCGCGTCGAGTATAGGGGCATATCCCCGTCGCACTCCAAGCAGAAATTTTTCCCACAGCATCTGGACAATTGGCCATCATCGACCGTATTGTCTGCCCCGCAGGCCACCGCAGTGGCCGACGTCGCTCGGACGGTTCCGGGCGCTTACGTATTTCGAGGCAACAATGGCCGAACCCCGTTCGCCGCGCCGCTTTGCGCGCATAGATCGACTCCCCCCTTACGTGTTCAATATCACTGCCGAGCTGAAGATGGCTGCGCGTCGGCGCGGCGAAGACATCATCGACTTGAGCATGGGTAACCCGGACGGCGCCACTCCACCGCACATCGTGGAAAAAATGGTCACCGTCGCCCAACGCGAAGACACCCACGGCTACTCCACTTCCAAAGGCATTCCGCGGCTGCGCCGGGCGATTTCGCGCTGGTACAAAGACCGCTATGAAGTGGACATCGACCCGGAAACCGAAGCCATCGTGACCATCGGTTCCAAGGAAGGCCTGGCGCATTTGATGCTGGCCACCCTGGACCAAGGCGACACGGTGCTGGTGCCGAACCCCAGCTACCCGATTCACATCTACGGTGCCGTGATTGCCGGCGCCCAGGTGCGTTCGGTGCCGCTGATTCCAGGCGTGGATTTCTTCGCAGAACTGGAACGCGCCATTCGCGGCTCGATTCCCAAGCCGAAGATGATGATCCTCGGCTTCCCGTCCAACCCCACCGCGCAGTGCGTGGAGCTGGACTTCTTCGAACGGGTGATCGCCCTGGCCAAACAGTACGACGTGCTGGTGGTGCATGACCTGGCCTACGCCGACATCGTCTACGACGGCTGGAAAGCTCCGTCGATCATGCAAGTGCCGGGCGCCAAGGACATCGCGGTGGAGTTTTTCACCCTGTCCAAAAGCTACAACATGGCCGGCTGGCGCATTGGTTTCATGGTGGGCAACCCGGAACTGGTCAACGCCCTGGCGCGGATCAAGAGCTACCACGACTACGGCACCTTCACCCCGCTGCAAGTGGCGGCGATTGCGGCGCTGGAAGGCGATCAACAGTGTGTGAAAGACATTGCCGAGCAGTACCGCCAGCGTCGCAACGTGCTGGTTAAAGGCCTGCATGAGCTGGGCTGGATGGTCGAGAACCCGAAGGCGTCGATGTACGTCTGGGCGAAGATTCCCGAGGCGTACGCCGCGATGGGGTCGCTGGAGTTTGCCAAGAAGCTGCTGCTTGAGGCGAAGGTGTGTGTGTCGCCGGGGATTGGTTTTGGTGAGTATGGCGACGATCACGTGCGCTTTGCGCTGATCGAAAACCAGGACCGGATTCGCCAGGCGGTGCGGGGCATCCGGGCGATGTTCCGGGCGGATGGGTTGGTCAAGAAAGCTGAGGCCTGACCCGATCTAACTGCTGGAGCCCAATCAATGTGGGAGCTGGCTTGCCTGCGATAGCGGTATTGAATTCACCATCGCTATCGCAGGCAAGCCAGCTCCCACATTTTTTTTGTGGTGTGCCTGTTACACCACCAGCGACAGCAACATGATAAAGCCCAACGCCACCACCGACAGAATGGTCTCCATCGCTGTCCAGGTCTTGAACGTCTCGGCCACAGTCATATTGAAGTACTGCTTCACCAGCCAGAACCCCGCATCGTTGACGTGAGACAACACCAGCGAGCCCGCCCCCGTCGCCAACACCAGCAACTCGCGGTTCACCCCTGGAATCATCCCCACCACCGGCACCACAATGCCCGCACCGGTAATGGTCGCCACCGTCGCAGAACCGGTAGCCACACGAATCACCGCCGCCACCAGCCAGGCCAGCAGGATCGGGTTGATCTGCGCGGTCACCGCCATCTGGCCGATTACATCACCCACGCCGCTGCTCACCAGCATCTGCTTGAAGCCACCGCCGGCACCGATGATCAGGATGATCGCGGCAGTCGGCGCAAGGCTCGCGTCGAGCAGCTTGAGGATTTGCTTGGAACCGATGCCCTGGCGATGGCCGAAGGTGTACAGCGACAGCAGCAAGGCCAGCAACAACGCGGTGATCGGGTGACCGATCATGTCCATCCAGTTGCGGATCACGTGGCCGTCCGGCAGGGCGACGTCGGCGAAGGTTTTCAGCAACATCAGGAACACCGGCAGCAGCACGGTGATCAGGGTGATGCTGAAGCTCGGCAGGGTCTTGGATTCCGGTTGCTCACTGGCCAGTTGGTCCACCAGTTCCTGGGACGGATTGCCCGGGATGTACTTGGCGATAAACGAACCGTAGAGCGGGCCGGCGATAATGGCTGTAGGCAGCGCGACAATCAGGCCGTAGAGAATGGTCTTGCCGATGTCAGCCCCAAACACGCCAATTGCCAGCAACGGGCCCGGGTGCGGAGGCACCAGGCCGTGCACTGCCGACAGGCCGGCCAGCAGCGGGATGCCGATCTTGATCAGCGACACGCCCGTGCGGCGCGCAACGATAAACACCAGCGGGATCAGCAACACAAAACCGATCTCGAAGAACAGCGGAATGCCCACCAAAAACGCGGCGAACATCATTGCCCACTGCACCTTCTCCTTGCCGAAGGCCCGCACCAGGGTTTGCGCGATCTGATCGGCACCGCCGGAATCGGCCATCATCTTGCCGAGCATCGTACCCAGCGCGAGGATAATCCCGACAAAGCCGAGCACCCCGCCGAAGCCGTCCTGGAAGGCCTTGATGATCTTGTCCACGGGCATGCCCGAGGTCAGGCCGAGAAAGCCTGCGGCGATGATCAGGGCAATGAACGGGTGGACTTTGAACCGGGTGATCAACACGATCAGGCCGATGATGGTCACCACTGCATCGAGCAGCAGATAGGTATCGTGGGACAAGCCAAACATGGGGGTCTCTCCTGTTTGTTGTTGTTATTAAAGCCGGTAAAAAATTCAGTGCAGGCGGACAGCGCTATCTTGTCCGGCAAAAAATTATTTGTTTGGTTCAAAGCCGTGTTTCAGCCACCAGGCATTGGTTTGCTCGGCCAGTTCTTCAACGCTGTCTTCACTGGCGTTCAGCGCCAGGGTCAACGGCTCGCCCACCGGCGATTCCAGGGTTGCGAATTGGCTGTCGATCAGGCTTGCAGGCATGAAATGGCCGGGGCGATGGGACACGCGGTCAGCGGCGACTTCGCGGGTCAGTTCCAGAAACACAAACCCCAAGCCCGGCGCGGCTTCGCGCAGGTGGTCGCGGTATTTCTTTTTCAGGGCCGAACAGGTGAGCACGGGATGCTCGCCGGCTTTGAGCGAGCGGCGCAGTTCATCGCACAGGATGTCAAGCCAGCCGGCGCGGTCTTCGTCGTTAAGGGGATGGCCGGCGCTCATCTTCTCGATGTTCGCGGCGGGGTGAAAGCTGTCGCCTTCGATGGCGGTGGCGCCGTTCAGCAGGCACAGGGCCTCACTGACGCTGGACTTGCCACAGCCGGAAACACCCATGATCACGAGGGCAGTAACAGGTTGACTCATGAAACACCTCAAGACGCAGATAGCGCTACCTTTGCACGCTGTAAGGCTAGTGCAAAAACAGGCTTTTCCCGCGCCGTCTTGTCATTTTTATGGAGTGACGCGTGCATCTGCTCCAAAGGTTTGAACGGGAACAGGCATCCCGACGTTCAAGAATTTGCAGGGTCTTGGAGACAGCGCTACCTTAGTGCCTCGATTTTTGTTTGGCAAGCCGCCTGATGACTCCCAAGAACGATAAAAATACCCGCACCACGGGCCGCCCTACCCTGAATGAAGTTGCCCGCCTGGCTGGCGTCAGCCCGATTACCGCCTCCCGGGCCTTGCGCGGCATCAGCACCGTGGCCACCGAACTGGTGGAAAAAGTGCAAAAAGCTGCGGCTGAACTGAGCTACGTGGTCAACCCGGCCGCCCGTGCCCTGGCTTCCGCCCAGAGCCAGTCGGTGGTGGTGTTGGTGCCGTCGCTGTCCAACCTACTGTTTATCGAAACCCTCGAAGCCATCCACCAAGTGCTGCGGCCCAAGGGCTTTGAAGTGTTGATCGGCAACACCCACTATTCCCGCGACGAAGAAGAAGACCTGCTGCGCAACTACATGGCCTACCAGCCACGGGGTTTGCTGCTGACCGGGTTTGACCGTACGGAGAGTGCCCGGCGCATGGTGGAATCGAGCAATGTGCCGTGTGTGTACATGATGGACCTGGACCCGGGCGCAGGCCTTAACTGTGTAGGCTTCTCGCAGATGAACGCCGGGGAAACGGCGGCGGCGCATTTGATCTCACGGGGGCGCAAGCGCTTGGCCTATATCGGTGCGCAACTGGACCAGCGCACGTTGTTGCGCGGCGAGGGTTTTCGGCGAGCGTTGCAACAGGCGGGCTTGTATGACCCGGCGCTGGAAGTGCTGACGCCACGCCCGTCGTCGGTGGGCCTGGGTGGTGAGTTGTTCCTGCAACTGCTGGCCAGCCATCCGGATGTGGACGCGATCTTCTTTGGTAACGACGACCTGGCCCAGGGCGCGTTGCTGGAAGCGTTGCGCCATGGCATCAAGGTGCCGGAGCAGATCTCGGTGCTGGGCTTTAACGACTTGCCCTCGTCCTCGTTCATGGTGCCGCGCTTGAGCAGCATCAGTACGCCACGGGAAGCCATTGGCCGACGCGCCGCTGAACATCTGCTGACGGTGATGGCCGGCAACAAGATCGCTCGGCCGGTGGTGGACATGGGGTTTGAGTTGAAGGTGCGCGAGAGTACCTAGCCCGGTCCTATAAGAAGAGACTCATACGGGCCATCGGTAAAACGCTCTACGCTAGCCCTTGCGAGTATGAAAATCCACTGTGACTTCTGACAGTATACGAACCTGTGAAAGGCTCATTTAATCAAGCAACTATCCAGCAACCAGCAATAAGAGATAGCAACTGCAAGTTAGATGGAGCATCTCGACCATGGACCATTACAGAATTAACGCAATACCCGTAACAGGGACACTTAAGGTTGAACAATCCGTAGATGGGCCTTTCGAAGCTACCAGCATCAGGTTTGATTATAGCCGGCACGATCTCTGGTTTCAGGGTGAGTACGTTGATGGATTAGGAAAAACTCGGCTTATTACACTGGTCCTGCCTGACAAGGCAGGTGCATTTTCCGGCGGTTTCAACCCCGACGCCGCCGGCTATTACAACCGCGAAACCAATGACAGGCCACAATATTGGCATTCAGTGTCCGGTCATTACAAAGCCACCTTTATTAAAGGAGCTGGAGATCTGGACGGAGAGTTCCACTTTCAGGGTTCTTGGCCAGGCTCGGAGAAACAGGAATTTAAGGGTACTTTCGATATTCAGACTGGCCCCTTAAGCGTAAAAGCCAAAACAGCTTGAGTAGACTGCGCGAACGCATACAGGCGGTAGCTGTAGGAAGTGGCTGGTGTTGATGGCAGCGCCTTGCTCCGTTACCTACAGGTACGTCAGAATCCGCCGGCTTGTGCGCCTGGGTAGGGCTCTCTAAGGTTGCCCGGTCGCTGAATTTCTCAGTGATCGGGTTTAGTAGCCCGAGCAGCCCCATACAAATGTGCATGAGCTTCATCTGTCGGACTTACCTGTCTGTGCTTGATGGTGGCTGTGCGCAGGGCGCCCTCGTGGCGCGCCGGGTTTTTGTGTGGGTCTACCGGTCTACTAACCTGCGTGCAGCCGCCACCCTTTCGTTTAGTAGCGATCAGGTGGTGGCCCAGTTAGAGATCCTACCTATGTTCAAAGCAACTCCAAATCCCCCCGCCTTATTCACCGTCAGCCCCGACGCCAACAGCGAAAGCCTGATCGCCAACAGCTACGAGACGTTTTCCTCGGTCAGCACATTATTGCTCGACCTGTCTGATGAACTCACCGGCAAAGACCGCGACACGGCATTGGCGATTCACCAGTTGAGTGAGTTGGGCGTATTGCTGATGGGCAAGCTGATGGATCAGGAATCACCACTTATCTAACAGACCGCACGCGGTCAAACTGTGGGAGCGGGCTTGCTCGCGAATGCGGTGTGTCAGCGGACCGTTCCATCACTGATACACCGCATTCGCGAGCAAGCCCGCTCCCACATTTTTGATCCTGCCCACTTAACACCTCGCCGTGCCTTCTGGCCCCTGCTAAATTGCCCCCTGCCTTCTCACCCTCGTCAGGAAAGCACCATGGGCCATTCGCTGAAAATCCTCGGTCGCACTTCTTCCATCAACGTGCGAAAAGTCCTGTGGACCTGCCAGGAACTGGATATCCCCTACGACCGCGAAGACTGGGGCATCGGCTTCGCCTCCACCCAGTCCGCCGAATTCCTGGCCCTGAACCCAAACGCCCAAGTCCCGGTGATCATCGACGACAACGGCGTGCTGTGGGAATCCAACACCATCTGCCGCTACCTCGTGAGCCTGCACCAACGCCACGACCTGTTGCCCACCGAGCCGGCCGCCCGTGCCAGGGTCGAGCAATGGATGGACTGGCAAGCCACCGAACTCAACCCGTCGTGGGGCTACGCCTTCCACGCCCTGGTGCGCAAGAACCCGGACTACCAGGACCCGCAACGCATCAAAGCCGGGGTAAAAAGCTGGAACGACAAGATGGGCCTACTGGAACAGCAATTGATCAAAACCGGCGCCTACGTCGCCGGTAATGACTTCACACTCGCCGACATCCTCATCGGCCTGTCGATGCACCGCTGGTGGATGACGCCCATGGAGCATCCGTCCTACCCGGCCGTCAGCGCTTACTACGAAACCCTCAGCCAGCGCCCCGGCTTCAAAACCTTCGCCCTCGATGGCCATAACTAAAAACAAGGACTACACAATGAACGGACTCAACGTACTACTCACCGGCGCCTGCGGCCGCATTGGCAAGACGTTTTTCGAAGCGTCGAAAGACCGCTACCGCTTCACCCTCACCGATCGCATCGAGCCGGATTTCGCCCTCGGCGAACACCGTTTCATCCGCGCAGACCTGAGCGACAAAACCGCCCTCGCCGCCCTGCTCGACGGCATTGACGTGATCGTGCACCTGTCCGGCATCCCTCACGCCAGCGCCACCTTCGACGAGTTGCTGCCCAACAACATCCTGGCCACCACCTACCTGTTCGAAGCCGCCGTGGCTGCGGGCGTGAAGCGCCTGGTGTTCGCCAGCAGCGCCCAGACCATCGAAGGCTACCCGGTCGACCGGCAAATCACCCCCGGCATGCAGGTGATGCCCGCCAACCTGTACGGCGTGAGCAAATGCTACGGCGAAGCCCTGTGCGGTTTTTACGCTGCCAAAACCCCGCTCTCCACCATCGCCCTGCGTATTGGTGCATTCGAATTCCCGGAAGCCCCCGACCTGAACAACGCCCGCGACCTCAGCGCCTGGCTCAGTCCGCGGGATGCCGTGCAATTGCTGCAACGCTCGGTAGAAACCGAAGGTGTGAAACACCTGATCGCCCACGGCATCTCCAACAACCGCTTCAAACGCCTGGACCTCAGCGAAACAACCCGTGTGCTGGGTTACCAACCGGTGGATGATGCGTTCCAGGAATTCGAGATCCCGATCACTTATTGAGTCTTCTGCCCATGTCTTTCCCTTCTACCGCAGACGGCATCGACCCGATCCGCGCCGCGCACATCAGCGCGCGCATTGATCGGTTGCCCGCCGTCGCCACCGTCTGGCGCTTGGTGGCGCTGCTGTCGATTGGCGGTTTTTTCGAGCTGTATGACTTGTTCCAGACTGCCTATATCAGCCCCGGCCTGATCAGTGACGGAATTTTCCACACCGGCAGCCAGGGTGTATTCGGCTTCTCTGACCAGGCGGCCTTTGCCTCGGCGACCTTCCTCGGCCTGTTCCTCGGCGCCAGCCTGCTCAGCCCGATTGCCGACCGTTACGGGCGCCGGGCGATCTTCACCTTTGCGTTGATCTGGTACACCGTCGCCACCGTGTTGATGGGCATCCAGACCTCCGCACTGGGCATCATCTGCATGCGCTTTTTGGTGGGCATTGGTTTGGGGATCGAGCTGGTGACCATCGACGCCTACCTCTCGGAACTGGTGCCCAAGCGCATGCGCAGTTCGGCATTTGCCTTCGCGTTTTTCATCCAGTTCCTGTCGGTGCCGGCGGTGGCCTTGATGTCGTGGTGGCTGGTGCCCCAGGCGCCGTTCGGGATCTCCGGCTGGCGCTGGGTGGTGCTGAGCAGTGCGGTGTTTGCGCTGTTTATCTGGCAACTGCGCAAGCGCCTGCCGGAGTCACCGCGCTGGCTCGCGCAAAAAGGCCGCTTCGACGAGGCCGGGCAGATTATGGACAGCCTCGAAGCGCGCTGCCAGAAAGACCACGGCAAGCCGCTGGACGAACCGGAGCCGGAAGCCGTCAGCGTGCAGGGCCAAGGGCGCTTTGCCGATATCTGGCAACCGCCGTACCGGCGCCGGGCGTTGATGCTGATTGTGTTTCACGTGTTCCAGGCCATCGGCTTTTTCGGCTTCGGCAACTGGCTGCCGGCGCTGCTCTCGGGCCAGGGCGTGAGCGTCACTCACAGCTTGGGTTATGCCTTCATCATCACCCTCGCCTACCCGCTGGGGCCGCTGCTGTTTGTGAAGGTGGCGAACCGGTTTGAAAACAAATGGCAGATTGTCGGCTCGGCCCTGGGGGCGGTGATCTTTGGCAGTTTGTTCGCGCTGCAAACCACCGCCGTGGGGCTGGTGATCTGCGGGGTGATGATCACCTTCTGCAACGCCTGGCTGAGTTTCAGTTATCACTCCTACCAGAGTGAGCTGTTCCCCACCAATATCCGCGCCCGGGCGGTAGGTTTCTGCTATTCGTTCAGTCGGCTGTCGACGGTGTTCAGCAGCCTGTTGATCGGTGTGATCCTCGAACACCTCGGCACGCCCGGCGTGTTGGCGTTTATCGCCAGCAGCATGTTGATTGTGATGATCACCATCAGTTGGTTCGGCCC
Source organism: Pseudomonas sp. TH34 (assembly GCF_016650865.1). Lineage (NCBI taxonomy): Bacteria > Pseudomonadati > Pseudomonadota > Gammaproteobacteria > Pseudomonadales > Pseudomonadaceae > Pseudomonas > Pseudomonas sp. TH34. Next base: position 72,143 of record NZ_JAEKFB010000011.1, on the reverse strand, counting down.
GCGCACCCGCAACCTGGCGCTGGAGAACATTGCCCACTAGCGGCAAACCCTGGCCGTCGGCATGCCAAGGCTTGCCGACGGTGGCGGCCAAAAGCCCCGTAAACACGGGGCCACACCATTGGGCACGCTAATTGCTCCACCTGTGGCACCGCCCACATCCACAGGTGTCCTGATCATGCTGATCAACAACAATCCCCAGGCTCAGTCGACGATCCAACGCATCAAGCGCGCAGACATGGACCCGGCCAACGCTGCCGCCAGCGCGCTGTACAGCGGTGCCGCGCAAAACGCGCAAGGTGCCGCCGGCGTGTCCACCACCCAGGCCGCCGCGGATGCCAAGGCTGACAACATCGACGCAGCCTTTGCCAAGACCCGCGTGCAGTTGCAGGCCACCACCGCGACCACGTCGAGCACCGATGTGCCCAAGACCGACTCCACCACGTCGGCCCGCAGTGACTTCACCGACTACATGAAGAAAAGCCCGGCCGAGCGCATCCGCGAGCAACTGCTCAAGGAACAGGGTTTGACCGAAGAAGATGTGAAAAACCTGCCACAGGAAAAGCAGGACGCCATTTCCAAGGAAGTGGCCGCACGCCTGAAGGACCAGCAGGCGCAGCAAGTAGCAGCGAAAACCGCTGACCCGCAGGCGCAGACGGTGAAAGAGACCCTGGCTGCGATCTAAGCAACACCACAAACCAAATGTGGGAGCGGGCTTGCTCGCGAATGCGGTGTGTCAGTCAATCCATGTGCTGACTGACACACCGTATTCGCGAGCAAGCCCGCTCCCACACAAGCTCATTCCACATTTGATCTGCGGTGTTACTGCAGTTGCAGTGTCGAGTTGAACTGACTGATCGCATCCACCACATGCCGTGACCCTTCCTGAATCTCCAGGATCACCTGCCCCGCTTCATTCGCCAGCTCCACCCCAAGCCCCGTGCGGCTCAAGCTCGACTGCATGCTCGACACCGCGCTGATCGACAGGTCGTGGTTCTTGCGCACCACATCCACAATCTCGATCGTCGCCTGGCTGGTACGTGCTGCAAGGCTGCGCACCTCATCTGCCACCACCGCAAAACCTCGCCCATGCTCACCCGCCCGGGCCGCTTCGATCGCGGCGTTGAGTGCCAGCAGGTTGGTCTGGTCGGCAATGCCCCGGATGGTCTGGACGATGCTGCCGATAATGTCCGACTGCTTGCTCACCGCATCGATACTCACGGCAGCCTCATTCAGGTCGCGAGAGATTTCTTCGATGATCTGCACGGTCTGCTGCACCACTTCCGAACCCTTGCGGGCGCAGGCGTCGTTCTGCACCGAGGTGGCGTGGGCCGAGTCGGCGGCGGTGCGCAAGGTGGTGACCTGGTCGGTGATGTCACTGGCGAACTTCACCACTTTGTACAGGCGTCCGCTGGCATCGAAGATCGGGTTGTAGGAGGCTTCCAGAAACAGTGTTTGGCCGAATTTGTCTTTGCGCTCAAACCGATGGGAGTGATATTCGCCGCGATTGAGCGAGGCCCAGAATGCCTTGTAGGCCGGCGAATCGGTCTCACCCCGATGGCAGAACATACTGTGATGCTGGCCGACGATTTCACCGAGGGAATACTTCACTGTCTTCAGGAAGTTGTCGTTGGCATTCAGAATCTGGCCTTGCGGAGTGAATTCAATCACCGCCATGGAGCGGCCGATGGCGTCGATCAAGCTTTGGTTTTCATGCTCGTGGTGAATCCGCGCCGAGATGTCAGAGGCCACCTTGATCACGCTCTGCACCTGGTTGTCGGCACCGATTACCGGCATGTAACTGGCCTCCAGCCACACTTCCTGACCATGCTTGTTCAACCGCATGAAGGTGCCACTGAGAGGCTCGCCCCGCGCCAGGTCGCGCCAGAGCTTGGCGTAGGCGTCGGTGTGGGTGTAGGCCTCTTCGCAGAAAATCCGGTGATGCTGGCCGCGAATTTCTTCGGCGCGGTAGCCCATGGTCCTGCAGAAGTTTTCATTGGCATCCAGCACGATGCCGTCGCGATCAAACTCGATCATTGCCATGGAACGGCTGATGGCGGCCAATTTGGCTTTGGCTTCGGTAAGCGCACAGGAGAAACGTTCGATTTCCAGCAGGTCGGATTTGTGTTGGCGGTTGAACATGGCGGATCACCCTTTATTTTCCCGACGCCCACGCGGGCGCATTCCATTCACGGTTTGAATCTTGATCGCAGACCTTTATGGGGGAACCTATCCGAAACGCTTTATATGCCGAGCGTCATCAACGGTTCTGGGTGAGCATAGACAGGCGTTGGCGCTATGCAAGGCCACTAGTCAGCCAGCATTTGCAACAAAGCATTAACCACTGCGGAAGGCGGTTGGTGGCGTGATGTCACCAACGCAAACTCGCGATGCACCGGCTCCGCCAGCGGCATGATGCGCAAGCCGTGGCGCTGGGCCGGCAGGGTCATCTCGGGTACCAGGGTGACGCCGACACCTTCGCGCACCAGGCTGAAGGCGCTGTTCCATTCCCGCACTTCCACCCGTACCTCGCGCAATGTCAGACCGGCTTCCTGCGCCAGGCTGCGGGCGTTGACGGTGCAGCCGCCGGTGGCAAGCACAAAGGGTTGCTCCACCAATTCTTCCAGCGTCACGGTTGCCTGCGCCGGGCGCCGGGAAAACCCGTGGGCCATCGGCAGCACCGCCACCCAGTTATCGCGCCCCAGCACCGCAGCATTGCGCTCGGAAGGCGGGTTGAGCACCACCCCCAAGTCGATCAGATTTGCGTCGAGCAAGGTGTTCACTTCATCGTCCGTGACTTCCAGGGCCGTGACCTCGATGCCCGGGTAAAGCTGGTTGAACCGCCGCAGCAGCGGCGGCAGGAACACCGCCAGCACCATGGGGAAACTCGCGATGCGAATCGTCCCACGCAGCATCGGCCGCGCTTCGTCCACCGTGGTGCGAATCGCCTGCAACGCTCCCAACATCACCCGCGCCTGCTCGATCACTTGCAGGCCCAGGGCGGTGGGCAAGGTCTGGCGTGCTTCACGTACAAACAACTGCGCACCGAGGTTGGCCTCCATGGCCGCCATGGCCTGGCTGGCGGCGGACTGGGTCATGCCCACCCGCTCGGAGGCCGCGGTGATACTGCCGTTGTCCGCCACGGCCACCAGCAGGCGCCAGTGCATCAGGTTCATCATGGCAGTAGCTGTCCTTATGGCAGGATTCTGAAAGATTAATTTTACGCAAGGTGCCATGCCCACGAGACTGAAGGCAACTGTCCTGCGGAGTTGCCCCGATGAAGCTGTATTTTTCCCCGAATGCCTGTTCCCTCGCGTCCCATATCGTGCTGCGGGAACTGGCCCTACCGTTTGAATTGATTCGCGTCGACAACCAGAAAAAGCTCACCGCTGACGGTGATGATTTCCTGCAAATCAACCCCAAGGGCTACGTGGCGGCGCTGCAACTGGACAACGGCGAGGTGCTGACCGAAGGCGCCGCGATCTTGCAATACCTGGCCGACCGGGTGCCTGCAGCAAGACTGGCGCCAGCCAATGGCAGTTGGGAGCGGGTGCGTTTGCAGGAGTGGCTGAACTTTGTCTCCAGCGAGATTCATGGCGGGCTGGGGGTGTTGTTCAAGGACGCGATTCCGGATGAGGTGAAGGCGCTGTTCAAGGCCACGCTGTTCAAGCGGTTTGCGATTCTGGTGCAGACCCTGGAGCGTCAGGACTACCTGCTGGGCGCGCAGTATTCGGTGGCGGATGCGTACCTGTTTGTGGTGCTGCGCTGGGCGGGGTTGTTTGATATCGATTTGCAGCAATGGCCGGCGCTGGCGAAGTTCCAGCAGCGGATCAGCGAGCGGCCGGCGGTAATTGCCGCCCTGACCGCTGAAAATCCATGACCTGAAATGCAGTCAAAAATGTGGGAGCTGGCTTGCCTGCGATAGCGATGGTGAATCCAATACCGCTATCGCAGGCAAGCCAGCTCCCACATTTGGTCTTCATAGTCTTAGAGAATGGGTTTCAAGCCATCGTTTTCGATGAATGCACTTAACGCCAGCACATCCACCGACCCCGATCGATCCTGATCCAGATGCGCCACCTGGCTGCGCACTGCCTCATGAATACGCCGGGTGCCCTGCCCCAGTTGAACCGTGCCGCGCAGGTCCACTGCCTGCGCCGCCACGATCAACTCAATGCTGCCCAGCCACACCACGCGCTGCACCAGCCGCCGGGTTTTCTCGACCACCGCCAACGCCTGCCCCGCATAATCTTCCACTCGATCCGCCACCGGCACGCTCACCGCCGGGATCGGATTGGCCAAATGCCCAATCTCCGCCACCAACGCCGAACCGGTGCGCTGCAAGGCGGCCATGCCTACGTGCCCGGGCTGTTTGATCAAAAAGCGTGGCAGTTCACTGGAGGCCGGCGACAGCAACTTGGCAATCCGCTCGGCGCTGCACACCGCCACACGGCTCAACGCCAGGCCCAAGCCTTCGGCCGCCAGCGCGAGATGGGTGCTGTCGAAATTGGCCGTGGCCAGCGCCAACGCGTCTTCGCTGATCAACGCCGGATTGTCCGCGCCGCTGGCCAGTTCCAGTTCGATCAACTCGCGCAACGCCTGCACCGCCTGTTGCGCCGCGCCTTGAATCACCGTGGCACAGCGAAAGCTCAGCGGGTCCTGTAACCGACGCGGGTTATCGGCCAATTCGCCGCCCGCCAGCAATTCCAGCAACGCCGCTGATTGCCCGCTTTGCCCCGGCGCCGGGCGCAACCGCGAAGCCCACGGCTGGAACGGACTGAGGTTGGCCCGATAGCCTTCACACGACAACGCCAGCCCCGCCAACACGGCCTGCAATGCCTGTTCGGCCTCAGCCACCAGCAACGCCCCAAGGCCGATACTCGCAGCGTTGGCCGACACCAGCGCCAGGCCATCCTTGCCCGTCAGTGGTACGTTCAGCGCCAGGCTCAAATGGGCCAACGGCGCCAGGTCACTCTCACCTAATGATCCGAGCAACGGCACCTCGGGTTCGAGGCCGCTATTAAGCAAATCCAACAGCGCCTGCGCCGCCCTTGGCGAAATGCCCGAGCGCCCCTGGGCCAACCCGGCCAACCGGGCTGCCGTGATCGCGCGTAACTCCTGTCGATTAGCCAGGCGCCCAACGCCCACTGCGCGCCCCAGTGGAATGTTTGCCTGCACCGGCGACACCGGCGTATCCACCGCCGCACCCAGGCCGGTGGTCACCCCGTAAATCGGCGTGCCTTCAGCCACCAGGCGCAGCAACAGTTGATGGCCTTCGTCGATACGCTGGCGGGCCGCACCGCTGAAATCAGCCGGTGCATCCTGCCGGGCAATCAACAGTAAATCCTCAATCGCCAAACCATCGGGGTCGAAGCGAATCATGCCCAGCGCAACCGCTGGCCGATGCCCAGGCGCTTGGATTTTTCCAGCAGTGCGTAGCCCAAGGCGATGTCGCTCAGGCTCAACCCACGGTGCCAGAACAGGATGGTTTCTTCGGGTGTTTCGCGGCCGTTCTTCAACCCCGCGACGATCTGCCCCAACTCCGCATGCAAGGTCTCGGCACTGAGTTTCCCGGCATCGACATGGGCGCGCAATGCGCCAAACATACCGTCCTTGCACTGGCCCCAATCGTCCACCACCCGTTTGTGCATGATGTCGGTCAAGGACAATTCCACTGCGCTCATGGTGCCGTAGGGCACGACGAAGGCGCCGGGCTTGATCCACTCGGTACGCAGCAAGGGTTGCGGCTGATCCAGGCGTGACGCCTCCACCACAATGTCGGCGCCGCGCACCGTAGACTCCCAATCGTCGGTGACAATCACCGGTTTGCCGAGGTCCCGGCGCAGGCGCTCGGCGAAGGCTTCGCGGCTTTCGCTGCGCCGCGAGTGCACGCGGATTTCGTCGAAGTCGAACAGATGGTCCAGCAGCCGCACGTTCCAATACGCGGTGCCACGGGCGCCGATGTGCGCGAGGATTTTACTGTCGGGCCGGGCCAGGTATTTGGCGCCGATAGCAGTGACGGCGCCGGTGCGCATGTCGGTGATCGCCGAGGCATCGAGGATAGCCTTGGGGATGCCAGTGGCCGGGTCCAGCAGGTTGAGAATCGCCAGTTCCGAGGGCAGGCCCTTGCGGTAGTTGTCGACAAAGTCGCCCACCACCTTGACCCCGGCGTAGCCGATTGCGCCGCCCAACACACCGCGCAACACGTTGAAGTGGCCGTTGATTTCACCGCCGGGAATCAGGTGCATGCGCGGCTCGATCACCGCCTCGCTGCGGCCCTGGATCGCCAGGCTGGATTCGATGGCGTCGAGGATTTCGTCGTTGGTCAGGGCCAGTTCGTCGATGTCCAGGCCGTTAAGGAAGTCGATGTAGATCGGTTGCATGGTCTGCTCACTGATGGGTTACGAAGGTCGACGCTGAAGATGCTTTTATGTGGCGAGGGAGCTTGTTATGGGGCCTTGAACACAACTTGCTGCACATCGACCTTTTTCGGGATCAGGCCATTGGCAAAAAACGCGTCGGCGGTGCCTTGTTGGGTGGCGATGTCCGTCGCGTTCAGTGGCCGGCTCGGCGTCGGCGAGCGATGCTGGAAGTAGCTTTCCACCACCGCCGGCTGCAAGCCCAGTGTCTTGGCCATCAGCGCGACGCTTTCGTCGTGCTGGTCCAGGGACAACCGCTGCGCCTGGGCAAACACCTTGAGAATCGCAGCAATCGCCTGCGGGTGCTGCTTGGCAAACGGCCCGCTGGCGATGAAGAAACTGCCCGCCGGGTTCAGCCCCTGGCCATCCCCCAACACTTTCGCCGAACCGTCCACCACCGCCGCCGAGTAGTACGGGTCCCACACGACCCAGGCGTCGACCTTGCCTTGTTCAAACGCGGCACGGCCGTCGGAGGGCGACAGGTACACCACGTTCACATCCTTCCACTGCAAGCCCGCACGCAGCAGGCTTTTGAGGAACAGGTTGTGGGCGCTGGAACCCTTGAGCAGCGCAACGCGCTTGCCCTTGAGTTCGGCCACGCTTTGCACGGTGCTGTCCTTGGGCAGCAGGATCGCTTCGGTGCGCCCGTCATTGGGTTCGACGCCGATGTAGCGGATGTCGATGCCGGCAGCCTGGGCGAAGATCGGCGGGATGTCGCCGATATTGCCGATGTCGATGCTGCCGCCGTTCAAGGCTTCGATCAGCGGCGGGCCGCCGAGGAATTCGATCCACTCGACCTTGGTGCCCGGCAGCCCTTCTTCGAACAGGTGATGCTCACGGGCGAGCACCATGCTCACCGAGCTTTTCTGGTACCCGACGCGCAGGGTGGCCGGGTCTGCCGCCAGCAGAGGCCCGGCGCACAGCGCCAACAGTGTGGCAGCGATGAGCTTGTGCATCAGAGACTCTCCTTGACCTTGGCTGCGACGTCCGCCGGCACCCATTGCTGCCAGACCTGCGGTTGTTCTTTCAGGAAGGCTTCGGCCACTTGGCGCGGCGCGGTGCGTTTCTCGGCCATTTGCGCGAGGATGCCGTTGAGCAGGTCAATCGGCAGGTCGACCTTTTCAAAGAACGTCACCAGTTGCGGGTACTGCGCCTTGAACGGCGCCGACACGCCAATCGCCAGGTGCGCCGGCATCGAGCGAGTACCGATGGGGTGCGGGTTGTTGGCGTCGGCCAGGGTCTTCCAGGCTTCGGCGTTGAACGGTGGCTCTTCCAGTTTGATCAGCTTGAAGCGCCCCAACAGCGGCGTCGGCGACCAGTAGTAGAACAGCACAGGTTTGCCGCGTCGGATCGACGAAGCGACCTCGGCATCCAGCGCCGCGCCGGAGCCGGTGCGGAAGTTGACGAAGGTGTCGGTCAGGCCGTAGGCCTTGAGTTTCTGGCTGTTGACGATCTCCGAGGTCCAGCCGGTGGGGCTGTTGAGGAAGCGCCCGCGGGTGGGGTCTTCGGGGTCGCGGAACACATCCTTGTAGCGGGCCAGGTCGGCGACGGATTTAAGCTCCGGGGCCAGGGGTTTGATGCCGCGTTCGGCGTCGCCCTTGATCACGTATTCCGGCACCCACCAGCCTTCGGTGGCGCCTTTGACGGTATCGCCCAGGCCGAACACTTTACCTTCGCTTTCGGCCTTGACCCACGCCGGACTGCGCCCGGCCCACTCTTCGCCGATCACCTGGATATCGTCCTTGGCCAGGGCGGCTTCCAGGCTCACGGTGCTGCCGGGCAAGGTGTCGGTGGGCAGGCCGTAGCCTTTCTCGACGATCAGGCGCAGCACTTCGGTGATGAGGCTGCCGCTTTCCCAGGTGATGTCACCAAAGTGGATCGGTTTGGCAGGTTCGGCGGCTGTGGCGGACTGTGCCAGGACGGTCAGTGCCAGTAGCGAGCTACCGAGCAGGTTTTTGAGTGTTCTCATAAGTAGCCTCTTGGAGATTCAAGACAGATCCAGAGTGGGCAGTGTCAGTGTGGGAGCTGGCTTGCCTGCGATGCAGACACCTCGGTTTTTCAGGAAGACCGAGGTGATGCAATCGCAGGCAAGCCAGCTCCCACAGTTGATCTCCACACCTTTCTAGATCAGGGTTTAAAAGTCATAACTGAGCCGCGTGTAGTAAAACGCCCCTTCCGGCGCCGTCGGCGACAGGTAGCTGTATTGCTGGCCCGGGGTCTGGCGCAAACGTGTGTTGTAGTCATCAGGCTTGCTGTCGAACAGGTTGTTGACGCCCACCGACACCCGCAGTTGTTTGGTGAAGGCGTAGTTCACGTCCAGGTCGGTGGTCCATTGCGCGCTGAAGGTCTGGTCGTACTGGGCGTTGGCTTCGCTCGAGGCATATTTGCGGTACTTGCCGTAACGGGTTTCGTTGAGGGCGATGGTCCATTGGTTGAGCTTGTGGACCGCGCCGAACACCAGCTTGTCTTCCGGGTAACCGTGCTCCAGGAAGCCACGGGATTCGCGGGTCAGCACTTCGAAACCATTGGGGTTTTCGTGGACCTTTTCGATGGTGGTGCGGGCCTTGGTGTAGCCCGCCGACAGGTTCAGGTTGCCGAACTGCTCAAGGTCCAGGTTGTACTTGCCCACGATGTCGACGCCACGGGTGCGGGTGTCGGCGGCGTTGGTCATGAACTGCGCCCAGGAGTACTGGCCGTAGCCGGCATCCTTGAGGATCTGCTCGGCCAGTGGCCCGGAAATCCCGCCGCTGAACAGCAGGCGGTCACGAATCGAGATCTGGTAGGCGTCGATGGTCAGCGAGGCCTGTTCGGTTGGGCGCAGCACCAGGCCCAGGGAATAGTTGGTGGACTTCTCGGGTTTCAGCGGCTGGGCACCGAGGGCGCGGGCGGCCGGGTTGTCGGCCGGCAGCATGCGGGTCAGCACCGGGTTGCCGTTGGCGTCGAGGTTGGTGGTGGTGGTCCAGGAAGTACCGATCTGCCCCAGGCTCGGCGCGTGGTAGGCGTTATTGACCGTGGCCCGCAGGCCGACTTGCGGGGTGAAGTCATAGCGCGCCGAGAGCTTGCCGGTGGTGGCCGAGCCGAAGTCCGAGTAGTGCTCGGTACGCCCGGCAATGCCCACCTGGAGCTTGTCGGTGACCTGGTTTTCCAGGCCGAAGTACACGCCGCCTACATCACGCTTGAAGGTGCCGGCGTCGTCCGGGGTCAGGCCCGACGCTTGCACCGCACCAACCTGCACGCCGTCGATGCCGCCGTAGGAGTAGGAATCGTAGTCGCCCGCCTCCAGCCGATACTGTTCATGCCGGTAGGCAACGCCCGCCGACACGGTGAGGGGATGGCTCGACCAGTCGACGTTCAGATCCTTGGCGTAATCCAGGGTGATGTTGGTCTGGTCGTTGACCAGCGTGGCCACGTTGAACTTGGTCGGGCTGTTGAGTCCATAGCTCGGGTTGACGGTGTTGAAGGCCAGTTCGTCGTGCTCGTCGCGGCCATAGGTGGCGCTCAAATCGAAGCGGCCGATGCTCTCGTCTTCGTAGCGGGTGCCGACGGTGACGGCGCCGTCTTCATAGCGATAGCGGTATTTCGGGATGGTGCCGTTGGGGTAGATCCCGGCCACGTTGTTAGGGCTGCTGGCCAGTAGCGGCGGCGTGTTGTTGACCGAGGTGTCCTGGCCGAAGGTGGCGAAGCTGTAGAGACGCCATTGGTCATTCAGGCCGATCTCGGCGTTGGCCGCCAGGTTGTATTTGTCGCGCCCGGCACCGCCCCAGCGCGGGTCTTGTACCTGGCCATCGGCGACGTATTTGTCGCCGATGTCATCGGGTTTGTTGTTCAGGGTGTTGAAGCTCAGGGTCAGGAAACCGTCCCCTGGCAAGCCGATACCGTACCAGCCATCGGTGGTTTTGCTGAAGCCGTCGCCTTGGGCGTATTTGCCCAGTTGGGTGTTGATGCCGCCACCGCTGTCGCGCTCCTTGAGCACGATGTTGACCACCCCCGCCACCGCGTCAGACCCGTATTGCGCCGAGGCGCCATCGCGCAGCACTTCGACGTGGTCGATGGCGCTGATGGGGATCATGTCCAGGTCCACCGGCTGCGCGCCAATGAACGGCACGCCGCCGGAAATGTTCACCACCGCCGAGGTGTGCCGGCGCTTGCCGTTGATCAGCACCAGGGTCTGGTCCGGGGACAAGCCGCGCAGGGACGCGCCTTTCGGATCCTGGCCGCGGGTGGCGCTGTTGTTCTGCGGAAAGTTGAACGACGGCAGCAGTTGGAACAGCGCCTGGTTAAGGCTGGTGGCGCCGGTTTGCTTGAGTTCTTCGGCGTTGATCACGTCTACCGGGGCGCTGCTGGTCAGGGCCGTGGCATCGCTGCGACGGGTACCGATGGCGACCACGCGGTCGAGGGTCGGCGCCTGGGCTTCGGCGGTTTGCGCCTTGATGTTGTTGCTGGCGGGCGCGGCTTTGGCGCCTTCCTTGATGATGAAGGCACCGTCCGGGCTGACCTGGACTTGCAGGCCGGTGCCCTTGAGTGCGGCGTCTACGGCCTGTTGCGCCGACAGTGAACCGTCGACCCTGGCCGAGGAATAGTTGCCCAGCTGCGGCGTGAAGGAAATCACTTGGCCGCTCTGGCGGCTGATGTTCAGCAGCACTTCGTCCAGCGGGCCGGGCGCGATGTGGTAGACCTGTCGCGCGTCTTCGGCGCTGGCAGCGAAAGACAGGAACAGACTGGCCAACGGCACCAGGGCAAAGGTTCGAAGCGGTGTACGGTTGAATGGGCTCACGTTGGCTCCCCCCAAGGAAACTCCTGAGCGCTGCTCCCCGCAGCGCTTACGGGAGTGATGTGGGATGGCCGGGGCAAAACTTGCAGATCGTTTGGTTATGTCGTTAGAACCGACATTCGGAAACGACGCGGTCAACTGTGGGAGCTGTCGAGCTTTAGCGAGGCTGCGATGGTGTCTCTGCGGTACATCTGAGAGGCCGAGGTGCTCGCATCGCAGGCAAGCCAGCTCCCACCTTGATCGAGGTGAACCGTTTTCAGGTGGCACTGACGGTCACCCACAAACCGGTCCGACGGGTGATGTGGATCGGCAGGGTGCGCGCCAGGGTGTCGAGGATCTGGTCGGGATTGTCGAGGCGGTACAGGCCGCTGACCCGCAACCCTGCTACTGCCGGATCGAGGCGCAGCACGCCGTTGTGATACGGGCGCAGTGCATCGATCACCTCCACCAGCGGGCGGTCGCGCACCTGCAGGAAGCCATCGATCCAGGCGGTCGCGCCTGAGGAACTGGCGAGCACCGGGCCGAAGCCGAAGCGGTCGTAAGTGACCTCGTGCCCGGCCTCCAGCTGCAGGCGTTCGCCGTTCTGGCCGTCGATCTCCAGGGCGCCGTTGAGCGCAACCACGTGGCCCCGCCCCTCGCGCTCACGCAACAGCAGGCGATTGCCATCGGCGCGCACTCGGGCCTGGTCGGTCTGGATGAAAAACGGCCGGTGGCTGTCCTTGGCGATCTTCGCCAGCAACTCACCGTCGCGCAGGCGCACCACGCGGCGTTGTGGGTCGAATTGAATATCGGCGGCACTGCGGGCGTTGAGCAGTAACTCGCTGCCATCGGCCAGCTCTACAGTGCGCCGTTCGCCGGTGCCGGTGCGGATATCGGCGGTCAAATCCTCCACCACCGGCCGGGCCAGCCAACCGGCGCCCAGCATCAGGCCAGCGCCCACCAGGGCGCCGCGCAACACGGTGCGGCGGCTGGATGGCGCGTCCAGTGCCTGCTGCAATACCCTGCCGCTGACGCCTTGGGCCTGCGGGATTTGAAACACACCAAGGCGGGTTTCCAGTTGTTGGCACAAGGCTTCGTGACGCGGATCTGCGGCGCGCCACTGGTGATAACGCTGCCAGTCCGTGGCACTCGCCTCGCCGGAGCGCAGCAACACCACCCAGCGAGTGGCGCTGTCGATCAGTTCGTCACTCATTCCAGGCACAGCCGCAGGCAGCGATTGACGGCGCGGGTCATGTAGTCGCTGACCGAGCGTTGGGAAATGCCCAGCTCGGCCGCGATTTCCGGGTAGGTCAAGCCGTTGAGTTGCGACAACAGGAAGGTCGCCTTGACCTTGGCCGGCAAGCCGTCGAGCAACTGGTCGATGGCCTGCAGGGCTTCGAGCATTTGCGCGAGGTCTTCCGGGGATGGCGCGGGCGAGGTTTCGTCCTGATCGAGGGCGTCGAGGTAGGCGCGCTCCAGGTCTCGACGGCGCCATAGCTGGTACATCAGGCGTTGGGCGATGGTGGTGAGCAAGGCGCGTGGCTGGCGGATCGGCGCCACGCCCGGGGAACTCAACAGTTGGACGAAGGTGTCGGCGGCGATGTCTTCGGCGTGGGCACGGGAATCGAGATGGCGGTGCAAACGGCCGCACAGCCAGTCGTAATGACTGCGGAATAATCCGCCCACGTAATCGCTGTGAGAAGTGTCGGCGCCGGACATAGTGGCTCCATCTGAGTAGGTTGCGCGTTATGTCCGGTGTTCCGGTGGAGCGATCCTAGCAAGGCTGCTTATTCTTTAATAATATTTAAAAGGCATTTTTATATAACCTATCGTTCCCACGCGGAGCGTGGGAACGATCATTGGAGGAGTGGATAACCCAGGGCTTCGGCCTGTTGCTGGTAATCCAGCAGCATCTGGTAATCCGCTTCGCTGGCGGGCAGCACTGCGTGTACGCCGAGGGTTTGCACCACGTCGGGCAGGTCCTGCAAGGCCAGGTTCATGGCCTCCCGCAGGTGTTCACTTGAGCCCGGCGCGGTGATGTACGGCAACGTCGGGCTGGGCGCACTGCGGGTGACGATCCGCAGCCCGGCCACTTCCTGCGGCGCAAAACGCGCGAGGTAGTCGAAGGTCACGCTGTCGATGGCGGCAAGGTCGGCGCGGTTTTCACGCAGCCAGCGCAGGCTTTCGCGATGAGCGCCGCTGATGCCGACTTCGGCAAAGAACCGACCGCCCTGCTGCAGCGGCGCCAGGCGTTCACGCAGCAGGTTCATGCCGCTGTTGGAGTCATGGCCGTTGATCACGCCGCGGCTGTTATGGAAGTCGGCCAAGGCGGTGCGTGGATTGTCGTCGCGGGTCAGCAGCAGGCTGCAATGCTGGCCGCCGCTGCTGTGGGGCAGTTCGTAGCGCGGGCGGCCAATCACCTGGACTTGCCCGCGCAACTCGGTCATCAGCGGGTAGCCGCAGGTTTGCGTCAGCAGCAATTCGGGGGCGCGCCACAGGCTGCGCAGGTCGAGATGTTCGGCATTGCGGCGGGTCAGGCCCAGGCGTTCAAGGATGCGCGAAAGCCAGCGCTCATTGGCCTGTTGCACTTCTTGTGGCGCCACGTACATCAGCAGTTCGGCGTAGCGGTCACTCATGATCGTCTCTCAAGCAAAGGGATGCCGTGGGCTGTCGATGGCCTTGAGCCCGTGACGGCCGATCAACTGGCCGTAACCCTGCACCAGGAACCCGCCGCTGCGCGCCACCCATTGTTCCCGGCGCGCACGATAGACGGTGGGCAGCAAGTACCACGGCAACTTCGGCAAATCGTGATGCACCAGGTGCAGGTTGTTGTTGAGGAACAGCCAGGTCCACAGCCAGGCCGCTTCATTGAGCACCGTGCGCTGTTCCGGTTGTGGGTGCGGGCGGTGTTCATAGTAGGAACGGATCGCCGCCACCGACAAGGCCGGCACGCTGACCAGCACCACGTAGTGCCACACCGGCAACACGCTGTAGTGGGCAATGAAGGTCAGCATCAGCACGGTCACGGTGCCATGGCTCAGCCACATCAACCAGGCTTGGCGCTGGCCTTGGCGCAGACGCCTGAATTCGTTGCGCGCCAGTTTCCACAGCGCCAGCGGCGAACCCAGCAGGAAGCGCCCGAGGACGGTCTTGGTCAGCCAATGCAGGGTGCGCTCAAAGGGTGAACTCGCTGACCACTGCAATTGATTCAGGTAGCGGCTTTCCGGATCGACACCCGGCACCGTCAAGTCTTCGTCGTTGTGGTGCACCAGGTGGCAGTTGCGGTACAGGGTGTAGGGGTACCAGACGGCAAACGGCGCGTAGCCGAGGACTTTGTTCAGGGCATTGAAACGGGTGGGATGGCCGTGCAGGAGTTCGTGTTGCAGGGACATCCACAGCGTCACAAGCGGAATCAACAGCGCGGTACTCAGCCACAGGCCAAGCCAATGGCTGCCGAGCATCACCGTAAACCAACCGGCATACACACCGATCAACAGCAGCCAGGTCGGCCACTCGGTGCGAGCGGTAATGGTCTGGGCCAGGGCTTCGATTTCGAGGCTGTGGGTTTCATCAAGATAGTTGGACATCGGCAGCTCAGGGCAGGCGTGGCCGACGAAAAAGTCGGCTTCATCCTGCTCTGTGCAATGAGGCGGGGAAATCTTGCAGATCGTTTGGTGCTTAGCTTAGAACTTAATGACCGAACAGATTGCTGTCGGTTTTCTTGGCCTTTTTCTCGGCGCGTTTTTCATCGGCGGTCTTTGCCGGTTTCTTCTTGTCAGCTTTCTTGGAATTCAGACCTTTGGCCATGATGCGTGCTCCACTTACAGGGGATGTAACACTGGGTATAACACCGATTGCCCAACAGAAGGCGCTTTGCCCGACTTATAATCTTCGCCCCCTGAATTCGCGTGTTTGAAAACCATGCCCGAGTTGCACATCGACCGACTGGCAGAGCCTCTGTGGCCGCTGCTGAACAAGTTCTACCGCAGCCATAACTCACCGATGAAGGCCCTCAAGGGCGGCCAGTTGTGGGTGGCCAAAGGCAGCGAGATTATCGCGGGCCTGTGCCTGACGCCGGTGGTGGGCGGGCAATGGTTGACCGGGCTGTTTGTCGACCCGGCGATGCGTGGCCAGGGGCTGGCGGCGCAATTGGTTCGAGCCTCGGTGGCCGGTGTTGAAGGCACGGTATGGCTGCTGTGCCATCCGGACCTGGAAGGCTTTTACCAACGCCTGGGTTTTACCCAGGACACGTTGCTGCCGCAGTCTCTGTCCGAGCGCCTGGTGCGTTACAAACGTAACAAGCCAATGATTGCGATGGGCTTAGAACCGTTGGTGAGGTCGACCTTCAATAAAGTTTGATCAGCCGTTGTGGGCCCCATGCTAGCCTCGACGGCACCAGCGGCCCATTACAGGATGATCATGAAAGCGACCCTTGCAGCCTTCTCCCTTGCAGCCCTCCTCGCCCCGGCCTTGAGCCAGGCAGCCGAAGCGCCGGTTTCCGCCGAGCAGTACGCAAGCGTGCTCGCCGGCAGTTGGCGCCTGCCGGCCAACAGCGCGCGCGATGTTTATCGTCACCCGCAACAGACCCTGGAATTCTTTGGCTTGCGGGCTAACCAGACCCTGATCGAAATCACCCCGGGTGGCGGCTGGTACAGTGAAGTGCTGGCGCCATTGCTCAAGGACAACGGCCATTACATCGCCGCTGTGCAGGCCCCCAGCAGCAGTGCCTATGCGCGTACGTCAGAGGAAAACCTGAAGAAGAAATTCGCCGCAGACCCGGTGCATTATTCCAAGGCAGGCTTTGCCGAGTTCGACCCCAAGGCGCCGGTGCTGGGCACGCCAGGCTCGGCGGACACTGTGCTGACTTTTCGCAACGTGCATAACTGGGTGATGGCGGATACGGCGCCGGCGATGTTCGAGGCGTTCTTCAAGGTGTTGAAGCCGGGTGGCGTGCTGGGGGTGGTGGATCACCGGGCCAAGGATGGGGCATCACTGGAAGACATCAAGCACAGCGGTTACCTGACCACGGCGTATGTGGTGAAACTGGCGACCGATGTGGGGTTCAAGCTTGAGGGACAGAGTGAGGTGAATGCCAACCCGAAAGACACCAAGGATTACCCGGATGGGGTCTGGACCTTGCCGCCGGCGTTGACGTTGGGGGAGAAGGACAAGGCGAAGTATGTGGCGATTGGTGAGTCGGACCGGATGACATTGCGGTTTGTGAAGCCCGCAAAATCTGAATGAACATGACCTGATTGTGGGAGCTGGCTTGCCTGCGATGCAGGCACCTCGGTGTATCAGCTAAACCGAGGTGATGCTATCGCAGGCAAGCCCGCTCCCACAGTTTGATGTGTGTTTTGCCTGAGGGTTATTCGTCTGCCGTCGGATCCATATCCGGGAACATCACTTCAATAAACCCGAATTTGCTGAAATCGGTAATCCGCGACGGATACAGCCGGCCGATCAGGTGATCGCACTCGTGCTGTACCACCCGTGCGTGAAAGCCTTCGGCGATCCGCACAATCGGCTCGCCCTTGGGGTCAAACCCTTCGTAGCGAATCTGCTGGTAGCGGTCCACTGCCCCACGCAAACCAGGCACCGACAGGCACCCTTCATAACCCTCTTCCAGCACCGGGCTGAGCGGCGTGATCAGCGGGTTGATCAGGATGGTCTGGGGCACGGCGGGCGCGTCGGGGTAGCGTTCGCTGCTCTCGAAACCGAAGATCACCAGTTGCAGGTCCACGCCAATCTGCGGTGCGGCCAGGCCAACGCCGCCGACGTGTTCCATGGTCTGGAACATGTCATCAATCAACTGCCACAGCTCGGGGCTGTCGAACATCTCCGGCGGAACCGGCGGGGCAATACGCAGCAGGCGTTCATCGCCCATTTTCAGGATTTCACGGATCATCGATCAGACTTCGTCGGTAGTGGGCTTGAGTGAGGGGTCTCGGCCGAGGCCGGAAACATGCTTTTTTTCGTCGTGCTCGTCAAAGTCCTTTTCACCAGGATCCTTGCCTTCCGCCGACATGTGTTCGATCACCGCGTTCATCTCCGCCCCCAGCAACAGCACGGCGGCCGAAATGTAGAAGTACAGCAGCAACACAATGATCGCGCCGATACTGCCATACATGGCGTTGTAGTCTGCGAAGGTTTTGACGTAGTAGCCAAACCCCAGGGAAGCGATGATCCAGACCACCACCGCCAGCACCGATCCTGGGGTGATAAAGCGAAACTTCTGCTTCACGTCAGGCATCACGTAGTACATCAAGGCCACGGAAAACATCAACAGGATCACGATCAGCGGCCAGCGCAGGATGGTCCACAGCGTGACCACGAATTCCTGCATGCCGATCTGCCCCGCCAGCCATTCCATCACCTGCGGCCCAAGCACCATCAGTGCAGCGGCGGCCAACAGCATGCCGGCGAAACCTACGGTGTAGAAAATCGACAACGGGAAGCGCTTCCAGATCGGCCGGCCTTCCACCACGTCGTAGGCGGCGTTCATCGCACTCATCATCAGGCGCACACCCGCCGAGGCGGTGTACAGCGCAATCACGATACCCACCGACAACAGTCCACCCTTGGATTGCTGCAACTGGTCGATCACCGGGTTGACCTGCTCCAGGGCCTGGGGCGGCAATACCAGTTCCGATTGCATGCGCAGCCAGGTGAAGAAGTCCGGCAGGTGCAGGAAACCGATCAGGGCAATCAGGAACAGGAGGAAGGGAAACAGCGAGAACAGCATCTGGTAGGCCAGTGCCGAGGCGTACGTAGGCATCTCGTCATCGAGGAACTCTGTGACGGTGCGCACCAGCACTTTGTGCAGGGGCAGGCCTTGTAATACCGGAAAAATCATAGCGTCTCCTTTCGCCGCAAAAAATATGAGTTCGTGGGCGACTCAGGGGCCGTTTTCTACATCAAGGTAGCCCATTTGGCGACCTTGAAACAATTTCCAATGTTTAATCACTACGGGTGACACAAAAACGGCCATCCGTGGATGGCCGTTCGGCTGCTGGAGAGCAGTCAGCCAGGTCAGGACTATTTGACCGCTTTCTTTACCGCGTCCTTGGTGTCGCCGACTGCTTTTTGCACTTCGCCTTTCTTTTCCTGAACCACGCCTTCAGCCCGCAACTTGTCGTTGCCGGTGACTTTGCCAACACCTTGTTTGATGTTGCCGACGGCTTCGTTCGCCAAACCTTTTGCCTTATCCGATGTGCTACTCATGGTATTTCTCCTGGGAACAATCGAGGATTTTGGTCACTACGTAATCGTTGACCCTTGGCCTTTCCAGAGAGTTTCAATTATTTTTTGAGCGGCATTTCATCGCGCCGTACAGGTTTGGCTTTATGTTTTGCAGCCAACCCACGAGAATGCCGGGCACATCCAGGCGCAAGCGCTGGATAACAGATCCCGTAGGAAGGTTATGAAACTCAATAAAGCACAGGCCATCGCCCGCAGAAACCAGGAACTGGGCGGTGCCGTACTCGGCGTCAACAACTGCCACTTCACCGACCTGGACCGCAAACGCAACATCTGGTGGTTCGACCTGCCGGTGGGCCGGATTGCCGTGGGCCAGTACGAGTGGATTCACTTGTTGATGCACAACGCCGAAAGCGACCAGTTGCTGCACCTGAAGGTGCCGACGGTGTTTTTGCGCGAGAAGCTGGAAGGGCTGGTGGTGCGTAATGCTGGCAAGCGTAAGCCGGAGATTACCCTGGAGCTGAGTGCCGACAAGGACTCGTTCCTGAAGGATGTACGCCCGGCCGGTGCCGGTGTGAGCTTCGCGCAATTCGCACTGTAGGAATACGGTTCAAACCTGTGGGAGCTGGCTCGCCTGCGATAGCGGTGGGTCAGCTAACACGGCGGTGACTGGCCCACCGCTATCGCAGGCAAGCCAGCTCCCACATTTGGATTGCATTCCAAGTGGCGGAATCATCGCCAATAAAAAGCCCCGCATCTGCGGGGCTTTTTGTTGGGGCCGATTTACTTCTTCAAACCCAGCTTTTTCAGTTCTTCGTCCCGCAGTTCACGACGCAGGATCTTGCCCACGTTGGTGGTCGGCAGCGCATCGCGGAACTCCACGGCCTTGGGCACCTTGTAGCCGGTGACGTTGGCACGCATGTGCTCCATCACCTGGTCTTTTGTCAGGGTGGCACCGGGCTTGACCACGATGAAGATCTTGATGTGTTCCCCGGACTTCTCGTCCGGCACACCAATGGCCGCACATTGCAGCACGCCCGGCAGGGTCGCCAGCACGTCTTCCAGCTCGTTGGGGTACACGTTGAAACCGGAGACCAGGATCATGTCCTTCTTGCGGTCGACAATGCGCATGTAGCCATCGGGCTGGATGATCGCGATGTCACCGGTCTTCAGCCAGCCTTCGCTGTCGAGGATCTCAGCGGTGGCGTCTTCGCGCTGCCAGTAGCCCTTCATCACTTGCGGGCCCTTGACGCACAACTCGCCCACTTCACCCAGCGCCAGCTCGACGCCGTCATCAGTGATGACCTTGCACAGGGTCGACGGCACCGGAATGCCGATGGTGCCGATCTGGATGTTCTGGATCGGGTTCACGGTGGCCACCGGGCTGGTTTCGGTCATGCCGTAACCTTCACAGATGGAGCAGCCGGTAACCGCTTTCCAGCGCTCGGCCGCCGCCAGTTGCAGGGCCATGCCACCCGACAGGGTGACTTTCAACGCCGAGAAATCCAGCTTGCGGAAGGCGTCGTTGTTGCACAGCGCAACAAACAGGGTGTTCAGGCCGACAAAGCCGCTGAACTTCCACTTCGACAGTTCCTTGACCATCGCCGACAGGTCGCGCGGGTTGCTGATCAGGATGTTGTGGTTGCCGATCAGCATCATCGCCATGCAATGAAAGGTGAAGGCATAGATGTGGTACAGCGGCAGCGGGGTAATCAGGATCTCGCAGCCTTCATTGAGGTTGGAGCCCATCAGCGCCTTGCACTGCAGCATGTTGGCGACGAGGTTGCGGTGGGTCAGCATCGCGCCCTTGGCCACGCCGGTGGTGCCGCCGGTATATTGCAGCACGGCCACGTCACTGGCGTCGGGGCTGACTTCGTTCACCGGCTGGCCGTGGCCCTTGGCCAGGACGTCGTTGAACTTGATGGCCTTGGGCAAGTGGTAAGCCGGGACCATCTTCTTCACGTACTTGATGACGCTGTTGATCAGCAGGCGCTTGAGCGGCGGCAACAGGTCGGCGACTTCGGTGACGATCACGTGCTTGACGGAAGTCTTGGGCACGACTTTTTCAGCCAGGTGCGCCATGTTGGCCAGGCAAACCAAGGCCTTGGCACCGGAGTCGTTGAATTGGTGTTCCATTTCCCGCGCGGTGTACAGCGGGTTGGTGTTGACCACGATCAAGCCGGCACGGATGGCACCGAATACGGCGACCGGGTATTGCAGGACGTTGGGCAGTTGCACGGCGATTCGATCACCGGGCTGCAAGTCGGTATGCTGTTGCAGGTAGGCGGCAAAGGCGCCGGACAGTTCGTACAGTTCACCGTAGGTGATTGTCTTGCCCAGGTTGCTGAAAGCCGGTTTGTTGGCGAAGCGTTGGCAGGACTGTTTCAGTACCGCCTGAATATTCGGATACTCGTCTGGATTGATTTCTGCAGCAATCCCGGCGGGGTACTTATCCTTCCAAAAGTCTTCGATCATGGAAGCCCACTCCTCAGCGACGCGAATTCATTCATCGCATTTGATGCGATTATTATTTGTTTGTTTTTGGGTGAGTCTGGCGGTTAAAAGCAGGCCAAGAGGTCACAAAGCGCGCCGAGAGTAGCAGCTTTGCCAAAGGCCGCCTAGAGCCAAAAGAGGCCCCTACGGTCATAATCATGACTCAAGAATATCTAATGGTCATTTTTAGAGCAAAGATTCTATAAGCCGATAAAAGGCTCTGGAATGGGCTCTACAGGGCTAAAAAACAATGTGGGAGCTGGCTTGCCTGCGATTGCGATTCGTCAGCCAATACATCTGGTGACTGATACACCGCCATCGCAGGCAAGCCAGCTCCCACATTTTTGAGCCTATTCCAAATCAGGCGATGTCGCGAAGCTCGCGCCGCAAGATCTTGCCCACCGGCGTCATCGGCAACGACTCACGCAACACAATGTGCTTGGGCACCTTGTAGCCAGTGAAGTTGGCCTTGCAGTAGGTCTTCAGCTCTTCAAGGCTCACGCCTTGGGCACGGGCCACCACAAACAGCTTCACCGCCTCGCCGGTACGCTCGTCCGGTACGCCGATCACTGCGCAGCTGGCCACCGCTGGATGCGCCATCACCACGTCTTCGATCTCGTTGGGGTACACGTTGAAGCCCGAGACGATGATCAAATCCTTCTTGCGATCAACGATGCGCACAAAGCCGTCCGGGTCGATCACCGCGATATCGCCGGTCTTGAGCCAGCCTTCGGCGTCCAGGGTCTCGGCGGTCGCCACCGGTTGCTGCCAGTAGCCTTTCATCACTTGCGGGCCCTTGATGCACAACTCGCCCCGCTCACCCAGCGGCAACTCCACGCCGTTGTCGTCGATGACTTTCATCGCCGTGCCCGGTACCGGAATGCCTACGGTACCCAGCTTCGATTTGCCGCCATAGGGGTTGGTGCTGGCCACCGGTGAGGTTTCGGTGAGGCCGTAGCCTTCACCAATCGCACAGCCGGTCAGTTGCTGCCAGCGCTCGGCCGTCGCCTTGACCAACGCGGTACCGCCGGAGTTGGTGAGCTTGAGGTGGGAGAAGTCCAGGGTCTTGAAATCCGGATGGTCCATCAACGCCACAAACAGCGTGTTGAGCCCCAGAATCCCGGTGAAGCGCCACTTTTTCAGCTCCTTGATAAAGCCGCCAATGTCCCGGGGATTGGTGATCAGCACGTTGTGGTTGCCGGACACCATCATGCACATGCAATTCGCGGTGAAGGCATAGATGTGGTACAGCGGCAGCGGCGCGACCATCACCTCCTGCCCTTCCTTGATCAGCGGATGGCCGTCGTCCCCCAGTTGCGACATGCACGCCCGCACTTGCTGCATGTTGGCCACCAGGTTGCCGTGGGTGAGCATGGCGCCCTTGGCCAGGCCGGTGGTGCCGCCGGTGTATTGCAGCACGGCGATGTCGTCCAGGGTCACCGGGTGGCGGATGAGCGCCTGGCCGGCGCCCATGTGCAGGGCACGCTTGAACGAGATGGCCTGGGGCAGATTATAGGTCGGGACCATCTTCTTGACCTTGTCGACCACGGTGTTGATCAGCCAGCCCTTGGCGGCGGGCATGAAGTCGCCCATTTTCGCTTCGATCAGGTACTCGATCTCGGTGTCTTTGCTGACTTCTTCAACCCGCGAGCCGAACAGATTGAGGTACACCAATGCACGAATGCCGGCGTCCTTGAACTGGTGACGCATCTCCCGCGGGGTGTACAGAGGGTTGGTGTTGACCACGATCAGCCCGGCACGCAGGGCGCCGAACACGGCAATCGGATAATGCAGGACGTTGGGCATCTGCACCGCAATGCGGTCACCCGGCTTGAGGTCGGTGTGCCCTTGCAGGTAACCGGCGAACGCGGCACTGCGCCGGTCCAGCTCGGCGTACGTCAGAGTGATCCCCATGTTGCTGAACGCCGGACGATCGGCAAAGGTCTTGCAGGAACGCTCGAAGACTTCGATCACCGACTTGTAGGCGCTCAGGTCGATCTCGCTGGGCACCCCGGCCGCGCGTTTGTCATTCCAGAAATCAGGTTGCATTATTCTTGTCCTCTTACCTGAGTGGTCCGGCCGCTTTTGATTGCAATGAAAGCGGAGCTTTGGGGACGTTAGCAGCTATGGTCAATCAGGCAAATACAACAAGATGCGTCATTGATTGTGTGAATCTCCCCGCCAAGGCCAGCACTGATCCAGCGGCCCGAGGCGATTGAGCGATACACTGCAACGACCCTGAGCAAAGGAAGCGCCATGAACCACACCACTTTCTGGCTGACCGCGAATGACCGCAGTCGGGTGTACGTCAACCAATGGCTACCCGACGGGCCGCCCAAGGCGCTGATCATGCTGGCCCACGGCATGGCCGAGCACAGTGGCCGCTATGGGCGCCTGGCCCAGGCGTTGTGTGACGCCGGTTACGGCCTGTACGCCCCCGACCAGCGCGGCCACGGGCGTACCGCCGACGAGGGCACCCTGGGGCTGTTCGCCGAGAAAGACGGCTGGAACAAAGTGGTGGGTGACCTGGCGAGCCTCAATCAGCACATCGGCCAGCAGGCGCCGGGCGTGCCGATCATCCTGCTGGGGCATAGCATGGGCAGCTACATCGCCCAGGCGTACCTGCTGCACCACAGCGCCAGCCTCAATGGGGCGATTCTCAGCGGCTCGAACTTCCAGCCGGTGGCGCTGTACGGCGCGGCCAAGGTGATTGCCCACGTCGAACGCCTGCGCCAGGGCTTGCGGGGGCGCAGCGCGTTGATTGATTTCCTGTCATTTGGATCGTTTAACAAAGCGTTTAAACCCAATCGCACCGCTTTCGACTGGCTCAGCCGCGACCCCGCGGAGGTCGACAAGTACGTCAACGACCCGCTCTGCGGCTTTCGCTGCACCAACCAGCTGTGGATCGACCTGCTCGGCGGCTTGCAGCAAATCAGCAAAGCGTCCAATCTCGCTCAGATCGATCCGGGCCTGCCGATCCTGATAATGGGTGGAGAATGTGATCCGGTCAGTGAAGGCAAGCGTCTCAAAAGTCTGGCCAACGCGTTTCGCGAAGCCGGCTGCCAGAATCTGGAGCTGAGCATTTATCCGCAGGCGCGCCACGAATTATTCAACGAAACCAACCGTGATGCGGTCACAGCCGATGTGCTGACGTGGCTGGCCCAGGCAGCAGTACTGCGCCGCCCTACTCGCTGCGAATGATTTTTCGTTTAAAATCAATACATTAAGATTATCGATTAGCCACAGGATGCAGCATCTGATGACCCAGGTTACCAACACGCCTTACGAAGCCCTCGAAGTCGGCCAGACCGCCAGCTACAGCAAGACCGTCGAAGAACGCGATATCCAGTTGTTCGCAGCGATGTCCGGCGACCACAACCCGGTGCACCTGGACGCCGAATTCGCCAAGGCGACTATGTTCAAGGAGCGCATTGCCCACGGCATGTTCAGCGGCGCCCTGATCAGCGCAGCGGTGGCGTGCGAGTTGCCCGGGCCCGGCACGATCTATATCGGCCAGCAAATGACCTTCCAGAAGCCGGTCAAAATCGGCGACACCCTGACCGTGCGTCTGGAAATCCTGGAGAAGCTGCCGAAATTTCGCGTGCGCATCGCCACCCGCGTGTTCAACCAGCGCGATGAGTTGGTGGTGGACGGTGAGGCTGAGATCCTCGCGCCGCGCAAGCAGCAGACCGTGACCTTGACCGAATTGCCGGCCATCAGCATCGGCTGAATAATCGCCCATGAAAAAGCCCCGCATCTGCGGGGCTTTTTTTATTCAGGCGGGGCTCAAGATTGAGCGCGAGCCTGGTTACGCAGGGCTTTCACCTGGTCGTGGTTGCGTTGCGCGCCGTGGAACTGGCGCTCCACCAGGTCACGAATCCCCAGCAGGTTGTGCTTGTTGATCTTCTCGATCGCTTCTTTGTAAGCCTTCAGTGCGTGGTCTTCACCGCGCTCGGCTTCGTTCAGTACAGCCTCTTCGTCTTTACCGGTAACCATCGACTTCACGTCGACCCAGCCACGGTGCAAGGCACCGGCGACGCTACCGGATTTTTCCGGATCGCCACCCAGGGCTTTAACGGCAGTCTGCAGTTCGGCAGCGGCGGTGGCGCAATCAGCGGAACGCTTGGCAAACAGAGCTTTGAGCTCTGGATGCTTGATGTCTTCTGCGCAGGTCTTGAAGCCTTCCTGGCCGTCCTTGCTGGTCTCGATCAGGTCATTAAGTACGGAGATCGATTCTTTGTTGATATCAGTCATTTTTCAATTCCTTCGCGGGTTAAGAAACGTGTCTTAGTAATTGCAGCGCCCGTGCCAGCTTTTGAAAAACGATTTAATCCTTATATTTCAACAAGTTATAAATTAACCAAAAATCTGTATCCGCTTTATTTGCATGATCTGTCATTTGGCCTCCATGCAGAATGCCTGTATTTTCCAAGGCATCGACTCAAACACCTGAAGTCCCAATGAATCCTGAAAAACTTGAATTGCTGATCACCCGCGAAATGCCCTTCGGCAAGTACAAGGGCCGGATCATCGCTGACCTGCCCGGCCCCTACCTGAACTGGTTTGCCCGTGAAGGCTTCCCCCACGGCGAGCTGGGCGGGTTGCTGGCACTGATGCAGGAAATCGACCACAACGGCTTATCCGAATTGCTGGAGCCCCTACGCGCCAAACACGGCAAGCCTGCCCCTCGTCATTAATAGAGCACGCACATGGACAGTACCCGCGACGAACAACACTGGCACGCCATCGCCCAGCGCTACGACCTGGAGCCCGGCCCGATCAACCTCGAAAACGGTTACTTCGGGCGCATGAGCCGCGCGGTACTGCAGCAGTATCAAGACAACGTCGCCTTCATCAACCGCAGCAACTCGATCCATGTGCGCCAGCGTTTCGAGCAGGGCGAGAACGTCGAGATCCGTAACCAGTTGGCGCAATTGATGGACGCCGACCCTGAAGCCATCGCCCTCACCCGTTGCGCCTCGGATGCGTTGCAGTCGCTGATCCGTAACTACAACCGCTTGCAGCCCGGCGACCAGGTGCTGATCAGCGACCTGGAGTACGACACCGTCAAGGGCGCCATGCGCTGGCTGGCGCAGAATCGTGGCGTAGAAGTGATCGAGATTGCCCACGAACACCCGGCCAGTTTCGACAGCCTGGTGCAGACGTACCGCGATGCCTTCGTGCGCTACCCGCGGCTCAAATTGCTGGCACTGACCTACGTCACCCACCGCACCGGGTTGGTAATGCCCGTGGAAGCGATTGCCAGCGCGGCCAAAGAACACGGAATTGATGTGATCCTCGATGGCGCCCATGCGCTGGGGCAGATCGAATTCAACCTGGCACAGTTGGGTATCGCGTTTGCCGGTTTCAACCTGCACAAGTGGATTGGCGCGCCATTGACCCTGGGCTTTATCTACATCGACCCACAGCGCTTGGCGGACATTGATCCGGACATGGGTGAGTTTCACTACCCCATCACCGATGTACGGGCCCGTACGCCGTACAGCACACCGAATTTCCCGGCGTTGATGACCTTGCCGCTGGTGTTCGAGGAGCATCGCTTGTTGGGCGGTTCGAGGGCCAAGGGTGCCCGACTCAACTACCTGCGGGATTTGTGGGTAAGTGAGGTGCGGCAGTTGCCGGGGATTGAAGTGCTGACGCCGGATGATCCACGGCTGTATTGCGCGATCACCTCGTTCAAGTTCACTGATCAGCCGGATCAGCAGGTGATGGCGGATCGGTTGCTCAAGGAATACGACCTCTTCACCACAACCCGCAGCGGGGCCTCGTTCGGCAGTTGTATTCGGGTGACACCAGGCTTTTTGACCTCAGCGGCGGACATTCATGTGCTGATCAAAGCCATCACCGAACTCTGCAAAAACTGATCCGTAGCAGCTGTCGAGCGCCAGCGAGGCTGCGTCAGGCGCGACTCGGTTTTGCGCCTGGCTCGATATCAACGGTGCTGCCAACGCAGCCTCGCTGGCGCTCGACAGCTGCTACGGGGGTCGTGTCCTTGGTTTTCCTCCAGGCAAAAAAAAGCGGCACACCGACCAAGTGCGCCGCAAAAATGCCGTAGAACACAGCAACAACGATTCGGTAAATCCAATCAGTCCAGCAGGGCCAGCGCCTCGGCGGTGGTTTCCTGGATGCGCGCCCAGTCGCCGTTCTTGACCCACTCTGGGTCCAGCATCCAGCTACCGCCCACGCACATCACATTCTTCAAAGCCATGTAGCTCTTGATGTTGGCCGGGCCTACGCCGCCAGTCGGGCAGAATTTCACTTCGCCAAACGGGCCGCCCAAGGCCTTGATCGCCGCCACGCCACCGCTCACCTCAGCCGGGAACAGTTTGAAGCGGCGATAACCCAGGCCATAACCTTCCATGATCCCGGAGGCATTGCTGATGCCCGGCAACAGCGGAATCGAGCTGTGTACCGAGGCTTCCAGCAGGTCACGGGTAATCCCGGGGGTGACGATAAATTGCGAACCGGCCACTTCGGCCGCTTCCAGCATATGGCGATCCAGCACGGTACCGGCACCGGTGCACAGCTCCGGACGCTGCTCACGCAGCACCTGGATGGCCTTGAGGCCGAACTGCGAACGCAGGGTCACTTCCAGTGCGGTCAAACCACCGGCAGCCAGGGCATCGGCCAGCGGCAGAATGTCCTGTTCACGGGCAATGGTGATCACCGGCAGGATCCGCGCCTTGGCGCAGAGGCTGTCGATCAAGGCAACTTTGTCCGCCATGGAAACGGTAGGTTGAGGGCTGTTCATCGCGGCTGATCCTTGGCTCATGGGCACCAGTAAATCTCTAAAGTAGGTTGCAAAAACGCGCGTATCGGCATGGCAGCAACGTCGTCACTGGCCAGCGCGGCGCTCAAGGTGGTCAATTTCGAGCTACCGGAAATCGACAGCACGGTGTAGTGGGCGGTAGCCAGCAACGCGCGACTCATGGTCAGGCGCTGGTGCGGCACGGTCGGTGCCAGCATAGGCCAGCAACGACGGCTGCCATCGGGCTTCAGCGCTTCAGCCAGGTTCGGGCTGTTGGGGAACAGCGATGCAGTGTGGCCGTCGTCGCCCATGCCCAGCACCAGCACGTCAATCGCCGGCAACTCGGCCAACAGGCGATCGGCCTGCTCGGCAGCGTCATCAAGGGTGGCGGCCACGCTGTACAGGCTCAGGAACTTCGCCTTGGCCGCCGGGCCTTGCAGCAAATACTTCTTCAACAGGCCGGCATTGCTGTCGGCATGTTCCACCGGCACCCAGCGCTCGTCGGCCAGGGTGATGGTCACCTTGGACCAGTCCAGGCCTTGCTTGGCGAGGTTCTGGAAGAACGCCACCGGGCTGCGGCCACCGGATACCACCAGGGTCGCTGCGCCACGGGCACTGATGGCCGCGCGCAGTTGTTCGGCCACGTCATTGGCCAAGCCATCGGCCAGCAGCACCGGGTTGCGGTACTCATGGGCCGTCACGCCCTGAGGCAGTTTCAAATCAGATATCGCCATACCAAGACCTCCCGTCCCGCGTGATCAGTGCAATCGAGCTCATCGGCCCCCAGGACCCCGCCGCGTACGGCTTGGGCGCATCACCGGATTTTTTCCACCCGGCGATCAACTGGTCACACCACTTCCACGCGGCTTCGATTTCATCTTTGCGTACAAACAGGTTCTGGTTGCCACGCATGACTTCAAGTAACAACCGCTCGTAGGCATCGGGAATCCGCGCACTGCGATAGGTATCAGAAAAATTCAGTTGCAGTGGCCCGCTGCGCAGTTGCATGCCCTTGTCCAGGCCCTGCTCCTTGGTCATCACTCGCAAGGAAATCCCTTCGTCCGGTTGCAGGCGGATGATCAGTTTGTTGCTGATCTGCAAGCGCTGCTCGGGGGCGAAGATGTAGTGGGACGGTTCCTTGAAGTGGATGACGATCTGCGACAGCTTTTGCGGCATGCGCTTGCCGGTGCGCAGGTAGAACGGCACCCCGGCCCAACGCCAGTTACGGATATCGGCCCGCAGCGCGACGAAGGTTTCGGTGTCGCTCTGGGTGTTGGAATTCTCTTCTTCCAGGTAACCCGGCACCGGCTTGCCGGCGCTGTAGCCGGCGATGTATTGGCCGCGCACCACCTGGGTGGTGAGGCCGTCCGGGCTGATGGGCGCCAGGGCCTTGAGCACCTTGACCTTCTCGTCACGAATACTGTCGGCAGACAGGTCGGCCGGCGGGTCCATGGCGATCAGGCACAGCAGCTGCAGCAGGTGGTTCTGGATCATGTCCCGCAGTTGCCCGGCCTTGTCGAAATAGCCCCAGCGACCTTCGATGCCTACCTGCTCGGCCACGGTGATTTCCACGTGGGAGATGTAGTTCTGGTTCCACTGGGTTTCAAACAGGCTGTTGGCAAATCGCAGGGCGATCAGGTTCTGGACGGTTTCTTTGCCCAGGTAGTGGTCGATGCGGTAGGTGCGGTTTTCCGGGAAAAACTGCGCCACGGCGTCGTTGACCTTGCGCGAGGAATCCAGGTCCGAGCCGATGGGTTTTTCCAGGACGACCCGGGTGTTTTCCGCCAGGCCGACCTTGGACAGGTTCTCGCAGATCGCGCCATACACCGCCGCCGGGGTGGCGAAGTAGGCAATCAGGCGTTGTTCAGTGCCGGCGTTCTCTGCCAGGGCGACGTAGTCGTCGGCCTTCAGGAAGTCGACGTGCAGGTACGTCAGGCGGGCCAGGAAGCGCTGGGCGACGGTTTCGTCCAGTTCTTTGCCAACGTAGCTACGCAATTCTTTTTCGATGTGGGCCAGGTGCTGTTGCTCGGAACCGGCCTCACGGGCCAGGGCCAGGATGCGTGTGTCTTCGTGCAGGAGGCCGGCGCCATCGAGTTGATAGAGGGCAGGAAATAACTTGCGCAGCGCCAGATCACCCAAGGCGCCAAACAGGGCAAAGGTGCAGGGTTCTACGGTTATCGAAGGCATGATGTTTGTTCTTTTATCAAGTTAAGCTACAAATACCTTTTTTTAAGGCATCACTCAAGGAAAAATGTAGTAATAACCACAACATTTTCCCGAAAAACGTATTCCGAGTGGTGGTGTTCAACTACCCTCAGTAGGATAGGCCACCGCAAAGGGCCGCTCGTCGATTGGTTGACGACCCTTATTTGCATCGTCGCCCTAAGGAAACATGAATGGACCGCGTGCGAAATCTACTGGAACAGATCCAGAAACGCCTCGATGAACTGAACAAGGCTGAACGTAAAGTCGCTGAGGTCATCCTGCTCAACCCGCAGCAGGCGACCCGCTTCTCTATCGCCGCCCTCGCCCAGGCCGCTTCGGTCAGCGAACCTACGGTGAACCGCTTTTGCCGCTCGTTCGGCGTGAGTGGTTACCCTGAACTCAAATTGCAGCTGGCGCAAAGCCTGGCCAGTGGCGCGGCGTATGTCAGCCGCGCAGTGGAGGCCGATGATAACCCGGAGGCCTACACCCAGAAGATCTTCGGCAGTGCCATCGCGTCCCTCGACAGCGCCTGCCAGGCCCTGGACCCGAACCTGATCAGCAAGGCCGTCGACCTGCTGATCCAGGCCCGGCAGATCCACTTCTTTGGCCTGGGTGCTTCGGCGCCGGTGGCCATGGATGCCCTGCACAAGTTTTTCCGTTTCAACCTGTCGGTCACGGCCCATGCCGATGTGCTGATGCAGCGGATGATCGCCTCGGTGGCCCACACCGGGGAATTGTTCGTGATCATTTCCTACACCGGGCGCACCCGTGAATTGGTGGAAGTGGCGCGTATTGCGCGGGAGAACGGCGCCTCGGTGCTGGGGGTGACCGCCGAGAACTCGCCGCTGGCCAAGGTCAGCACGGTGAGCCTGAACATTCCGTTGCCGGAAGACACCGACATCTATATGCCAATGACCTCGCGGATCATTCAGTTGACAGTGCTGGACGTGCTGGCGACGGGCATGACCTTGCGTCGCGGGGTGGATTTCCAGCCTCATTTGCGCAAGATCAAAGAGAGCTTGAACGACAGCCGGTATCCGGTTGGGGATGAGTTTAACTAAGCTCGAATTTCTGCCTGCAGTACCGCCGCCATCGCGGGCAAGCCCGCTCCCACATTTGGAATGCATTCCCCTGTGGGAGCCGGGCTTGCCCGCGATGAGGCCATCAGCAACACCACTAAACCCCCGCCCTCGCCTGCAAACTCAAATGCGCCCTCTCCCCCGGCGCAAGGCTCGCGGCAGCCATCGCCGACTCCACACACACAAACCCCGAAGCCTCGTTGAAGCTCACCCCCAGCAACGGCCGGGTCCCTGGGTGCCACACCACCGTGTCGGCACTCTCACCGGTATCGATGCACAGCTCGCGCTGCCAGGCGTGGTCCTTGAGGTGCAATTCGCCCTCGTGCTGGAACACTCGCTGACAACCGCCATCCACCCGCAACTCGCCTTCCTGCTGGCACGCCTGGCGATTGAGCTGGTCGTAGCCTTGCGCGCCATCCAGCCCAGACAGCGCTACCTCACCCACGTTGCCAATCCGCCAATAGGCATGCAAAGCATGGCTCAGTTGGCACGGCAGCTCATCCTGGTGCTCGGTGGCCAGACGCAGTTCCAAGGTTTCCCCCAGGTGCGCATGCAGATCGACCTGCCAATCACATAACTGCAATTGCCAGTGCAAACGCACGCCGTCGTCGTCGGTGCTGCTGTCCAGCAGCTTCCAGTCGATCAGCCGCGCCCAACCATGGGATGGCCAGGCGTTTTCGCTGGGATGGCGGCCATACCACGGCCAACACACCGGCACGCCGCCACGAATGGCGCCGACCTGCGGCCACTTGGCAGCGCACCACAGCCAAGGCTTCTGGCCCGTGGGCTGAAAGTGCAGCAATTGCGCGCCCTGACGACTGAACACCGCTTGGCAGAGCGGGTGATCAATCACCAACACATCGCGCATCTGGAAGCGTTCCCACGCGAATACCGGCCGCTCGCGCAGGGATTTGAAAAAGCGTTGCAGCGGATGCTCATGCATGTGCCACGGTCCTGAATATCTTTGTAGGCGCTGGCTTGCCTGCGATGGCATCGCCTCGGTGTGCCAGATACACCGCGGGGCTCGCATCGCAGGCAAGCCAGCTCCCACACAAAAAAAAGCGGATAGCCATGGCTACCCGCAAAATGCGCACAGAGAGAAGGAGCTTATCGCAACAACGTTAGAACGTAGACTGAATTTTCAGGCCCGCTACCACCGCGTTGTCGACTTGTTTCACACCACCTGGGTTGGCGATGTACTGCAGGTTAGGACGCACGGTCAGCCAGTTGGTGACGTGGAAGCCGTAGTTGAGTTCGACGTTGTACTCCGTGTTACGCAGCGGTGCGTAACCCGATTGGTCGTAATCCGTGAAACCGCCGGCCGCGTTGAGCAACTCAGCGTTTTTCTTCACGTCACTGTTGGCATGGATACGGGATACACCGATACCCACGTCATCTTTTGTACGTGCGTCGAATGGACCTTTATACACAAGCATCAGCGACTGGTAGTTGTCGACCAGGTTGGTGTCTTTGTCGTGGAAGGTGACGTTGGCCGCAATGTTCAAGCCGCGGGACGCATCGCCATTGTGGGTGGTGAGTTGCTGTTGCAGAACGCCCCAGTAACCGCTTTTGCTGCTGCGAACGCGGAAGGCTGCGCCCGTGGTGCCAGCATCGTTACCGTTGACGTCTTCACGTACGTCGGTAGCGTCAGCGGTGCTCTTGTAGTAACCCACACGGTATTCGCCCGGCAGGCCATTGACCTTCGGCGACCAGACCAATTCAACCGGCAATACGGTGCCCTTGGTGCCGCTGCCGCTGAGTTTGAAGCCGTTGCCGTGCTCCAGTTGCGACGGGTTCTGGTTGTACGCACCGATTTGCGCATACAGCTCAGGCGTGATGTTGTACTTCACGCGGATAGCCGCCTGGCTGACTGGCCAGTTGTACCAGGTGTTTACATAGTTACCGACCTGCGAGCCACAGAACGACAGGTTCTGGAAGTCGCACGGGAAGGTGTTGAAGTCTTCGCCTTCACCGAAGTAACCGAGTTTCACGTCCAGCTTGTTGTCGAACATCTGGTGCTGAATCCAGAACTGGGTCAGACGCACCATGTGGCCTCGGCCGTCGACTTCTTGAGACGAACTCAAGGTGCCGGCACGCGGGTCACCAATACGGTCGTTGGAGATGTTTGCGCCATTACGATTGGTCAACTGGATCTTGGCCTGGGTGTTATCCCAACCCCACAGCTTTTGCAGGTCCAGTGCCACGCCCAGACCGAACTGGTCAGCGTAACGGGCAGTTTTGTCGTTGTTGTAGCCACCGCTGAGGTTGCCACCGACTTCACCGACGTAATCCGCCTTGATGTCGATACCTTGCTCGATCAGCTTGGTACGCTCGCCGCCCCAATCGCCGGTCATCCACTTGGAATCGGCGCTGAACGCGTCGTCCGCCATCGCATTGGCGGACAGTACCAGGGCGGCTGCTGCTGACAGTTGGCAGATCAGCCGGGTGTTGTTGTGGTGCTTTTTCATCCCTACATCCTCGTCTTTATTGTTATTAACTGTTTTTATCTAACGCGGTTTACTTCTTTGTGAGAGCAGGACTCTCACAAAAGCCCCTACACATCATTTGAAACTTCAGCGTCCCTTGAATTGAGCGACGTTGTCCGCACGGTCCTGTGCCGGCAACGAAGCGGCAGTGCCCAGGCGCTCGCCGGTCTTGGCGTCGAACAGCAACACCTTCGCCGGGTCGAACTGCAAGGTCAGGGTCTCGCCCACTTGCGGCGCCACATCGGGCGCCAGGCGGCAGCAGACCTTGGTGTCATTGATTTGCACGAACACCAGGGTGTCCGGACCGGTCGGCTCGGTGACTTGCACTTCAGCCCGAAT
This sequence comes from Pseudomonas sp. TH34, assembly GCF_016650865.1. NCBI lineage: Bacteria > Pseudomonadati > Pseudomonadota > Gammaproteobacteria > Pseudomonadales > Pseudomonadaceae > Pseudomonas > Pseudomonas sp. TH34. Next base: position 38,406 of record NZ_JAEKFB010000011.1, on the reverse strand, counting down.
GGTCGGCGCGCCGGTGGCTTCAGCGGCGGCCAGTACGATCTGCTCCGGGCGCAGGCCCAGGATCACTTCGCGGTCTTCAAGACCGGCATCGTTCATGTTCAACGGCAACTCACAGCGGGCCTGGCCGCTGTCCAGCAACGCCACCAGGCGGCCGTCCTTGCGTTGCAGGCGCAGTGGAATGAAGTTCATCGGCGGCGAACCGATGAAGCTCGCCACGAACAGATTGGCCGGGTCGTTGTAGATCTCTTTCGGCGTGCCGAACTGCTGGATGATGCCGTCCTTCATCACCGCCACTTTGTCGCCCAGGGTCATCGCCTCGATCTGATCGTGGGTGACGTAGACGGTGGTGGTTTTCAGACGCTGGTGCATCAGCTTCATTTCAGTACGCATCTCGACCCGCAGCTTGGCGTCGAGGTTGGACAGTGGTTCGTCGAACAGGTAGATCTTCGGACGACGCGCCAGTGCACGGCCCATGGCCACACGCTGTTGCTGGCCGCCGGAGAGCTGGCCCGGCTTGCGATTGAGCAGGTGCTCGATCTGCAGCAGCTTGGCCACTCGCGCCACTTCTTCGTCGATCGCCGCCTGAGGCATCTTGCGAATCTTCAGGCCGAATTCGATGTTCTCGCGCACGCTCATGGTCGGGTACAGCGCGTAGGACTGGAACACCATGGCGATGTCACGATCCTTGGGGCTCATGCCGCTGACGTCCTGGTCGCCGATCATGATCGCGCCGCCGGTGATGTTTTCCAGGCCGGCGATGCAGTTCATCAGGGTCGACTTACCGCAACCCGAAGGCCCGACCAGGATCAGGAACTCACCCTCCTTGATCGACAGTTCGATGTTCTTCAGGGTGTCCGGCAGGCCGGTACCGTAGGTCTTGTTTACGTTACGAAGTTCAAGCGTTGCCATGATTACCCCTTGACCGCGCCGGCCGTCAGGCCGCGCACGAAATACTTGCCTGCGACCACATAGACCAGCAGGGTCGGCAGCCCGGCGATCATCGCCGCCGCCATATCAACGTTATATTCCTTAACCCCGGTGCTGGTGTTGACCAGGTTGTTCAGCGCCACCGTGATGGGCTGCGAATCGCCGCTGGAGAACACCACGCCGAACAGGAAGTCGTTCCAGATCTGCGTGAACTGCCAGATCAGACACACCATGATGATGGGTGTCGACATCGGCAGGATGATCAGGCGGAAGATCGTGAAGAACCCCGCGCCATCCAGGCGTGCCGCTTTCACCAGTGCATCGGGAATGCTGACGTAGTAGTTACGGAAGAACAGTGTAGTAAAGGCCAGTCCGTAGACGATGTGCACAAACACCAGGCCCGTGGTGGTACTGGCCAGGCCCATCTTGCCGAGCGTGAACGAGGCTGGCAGCAGCACGGTCTGGAACGGCAGGAAGCAGCCGAACAGCAACAGGCCGAAGAACAACTGCGAACCGCGGAAACGCCACATCGACAGCACGTAGCCGTTCAGCGCACCGATGGCGGTGGAGATCAGTACCGCCGGAACGGTGATCTTGATCGAGTTCCAGAAGTAGCCGTCAACCGTGGCCCAGGCTTTCACCCAGCCAATGCCGGTGATCACGGTGGGCCAGCTCAGCAGGTTGCCGGTGCTGATGTCTTCCGGGGTCTTGAAGCTGGTCAGCAACATGACCACCAACGGCACCAGGTAAAGCAGGACAGCGAGGATCAGCACCGCGTAGATCGCGACGCGGCTCAGGCTGATGGCAGGTTTGCCGGCGAGACTAGTCATTACGCTTGGTCCTTAGCTCGGAGTACAGGTAAGGCACGATGATTGCGAGAATCGCACCGAGCATCAGAATCGCACTGGCCGAGCCCATGCCCATCTGGCCGCGGCTGAAGGTGAAGGAGTACATGAACATCGCCGGCAGGTCGGAGGAGTAACCCGGACCACCCGCAGTCATTGCCGCCACCAGGTCGAAACTCTTGATCGCGATGTGCGCCAGGATCATTACCGCACTGAAGAACACCGGGCGCAGGCTGGGCAGCACTACTTTCCAGTAGATGCGCGGCATGCTCGCGCCGTCGATCTGCGCGGCACGGATGATCGATTGATCAACACCGCGCAGGCCGGCGAGGAACATCGCCATGATGAAGCCCGAGGCCTGCCACACAGCGGCGATCACCAGGCAATACACCACACGGTCCGGGTCGATCAGCCAGTCGAGGCGAAAGCCTTCCCAGCCCCAGTCACGCAGCAATTTGTCCAGGCCCATGCCCGGGTTGAGCAGCCATTTCCAGGCCGTACCGGTGACGATCATCGAGAGCGCCATCGGGTACAGGTAAATGGTGCGGATAAAACCTTCGCGACGGATTTTCTGGTCGAGGAAAATCGCCAGAGTCACACCGATCACCAGGGTGATGCCGATGAACATGCCACCGAACACCGCCAGGTTCTTGCTCGCGACCCACCAGCGGTCGTTGTCGAACAAGCGCACGTATTGCGCCAGGCCTACAAACTTGTAGGTCGGCAGGAAAGTCGAGTTAGTGAACGACAGCACGAACGTCCACAGGATGTAGCCATAGAAGCCCACCAGAACGATGAACATGCTCGGCGCCAGCACCAGTTTGGGTAGCCAGCGCTGCAGTGCATCGAACGGCGAGGCTTTGCTGAACACAGCAACAGAACTCATGGGAAAATCCAGTACAGGGAAAAGGACTACAGGAACATGCCTTGTGGGGGTTAGGGGTCCCCCCACAAGGCCATTCGGTACTAACCGTTACTTGGCCGACTTGATCGCCGCCGCGAGTTTCTTCGCGGTATCGGCAGGGTCAGCTTTCGGGTCGTTGATGTAGTTGGTCACGACATCAAAGAACGCGCCTTGCACCGCCAGCGTGGTTGCCATGTTGTGGGCCATGCTCGGTTGCAGGCCGCCAGTCTTGGCATCCGCCAGGAAGTCCTTGGCAGCAGTCTGGGCGCAGGAGTCAAAGCCGTATTTGCCCATGTCTTGCAACATGTCGATACGAACCGGGATCGAGCCCTTGTTGATGCTGAAGACTTTCTGGAAGTTTTCGCTCAGCACGACCTTGGCGATGTCCTGCTGACCGGCAGCAGTGCCTTTGTCTTTCTGCTTGAAGGCTGCGAGGGAGTCGATGTTGTAGGTGAAGGCCTTGTCGGTGCCCGGGAAGGCTACGCACTCGTAGTCTTTGCCGGCGACTTTCTTGGCGGCGGTCCATTCACTCTTGGCCCAGTCACCCATGATCTGCATGCCGGCCTTGCCGTTGATGACTTTGGCGGCTTCGAGGTTCCAGTCCTGGCCCTTGCCGTCGGCATCCATGTAGGTCGCGACTTTCTTCAGCTCGGTCAGGGACTTGATCATTTCAGGGCCGGTCAGGGCTTTTTCGTCGAGGTCCACCAGGGCTTTCTTGTAACCGTCAGCCCCCATGACCGAGAGCACGACCGCTTCGAATACAGTGCTGTCCTGCCAAGGCTGGCCACCGTGGGCGAGCGGAATGAAGCCCGCGGCCTTGAGCTTGTCGCCCGCTGCGTAGAATTCTTCGAGGGTGGTCGGGTTCTTGGTGATACCGGCTTTCTTGAAGACTTCCGGGTTGATCCACAGCCAGTTGACGCGGTGAATGTTCACCGGCACGGCCACGTAGTTACCTTCGTACTTCACGGTATCGGAGACTTTCTTGTCCAGCAGGCTGTCCCACTTCTCTTCTTTGGCGGGTTCCTTCAGGACGTCGGTGTCGAGCAGCCCGGTGGACGCCCATTCCTGGATGTCGGGGCCTTTGATCTGAGCCATGCCAGGCGGGTTGCCAGCAACGGCGCGGCTTTTCAGGACGGTCATGGCAGTCGAACCACCACCGCCGGCGACGGCACCGTCTTTCCAGGTGAAACCGTCTTTTTCAACTTGGGCCTTCAGGACATCTACTGCCGCTTTCTCGCCACCCGAGGTCCACCAATGCACAACTTCAACCGTCCCTTTCGAGTCGGCGGCAAAAGCACTGAGGGGAAACAACGAGGCAACGGAAATAGCTACGGCGAGGCGACTGATCGCTTTCATCTGAGTACCTTTTTTCTTGTTGTTATGCATGCAAGTCGGTGCTTGCGCTGCAAACGAGTTTAAACAGGGATTTTTCAGGTGCAGGTAACAAAGGGACGCCAAAATGTCACCACTTGGTGACATAACGCCCGGCGGCCACGGCACTGGCCATGCTCGGTGACAAGGGTAGACCCGGCAACAAGACAGACTGCCAAGCGTGGTAGAGGTCCGGCTTGCCCCCCCAGATCTTGCTGCTGGGCTGGTTTTTCGGGCTCAGTTCGTGGTGCCAGCTGCCGTGGGTTCGGTCAATGAAATGGCTTTCACAGAACTCCCAGAAGCGCCGGTACCAGGTTTCGTAATGCAGTTCGCCCGTGCGCTTGAGCAGCGCCTGGGCAGCGGCGCTGGCTTCGCAATGGGTCCAGTGCAGGCGCTCGCGCACCACGGGGCGCTGGCTCCAGTCGAGGGTGTAGACAATGCCCGGGGCGCCGTCGACGGCCCAGGCATATTCGCAGGCGCTGGCGAACAGGCCCTTGGCATCGGTGACCAGCCACTCAGGGGTGGCGAGCCCGGCATCCAGGCGCGCGGCCTCAAGGTGCAACACCAGCCGCGCCCATTCGAAGCCGTGGCCGGGGGTGATACCGTAGGGGCGAAAACCATCGGCCGGGTTGTCTTCGTTGTAACCGCGCAGGGGTTGCCAGTGGCTGTCGAAATGCTCGATGACCATGTCCCTGTTTTCCGCCGCATGGGTATGAATAATTCGTTCGACGATGCGCAGCGCGCGGTCCAGCCAACGGGTTTCACCGGTGACATCGGCCAGGGCCAGGAACGCTTCGGTGGCGTGCATGTTGCTGTTGGCGCCGCGATAGGCTTCTACACCACTCCAGTCCTGGGCAAAGGACTCGAGCATCGCGCCCTCCTCTTCACTCCAGAAATACTGGTCGATGATGTGGGTCGCGTCGTTGAGCAAGGTTTGTGCGCCGGGCGCGCCGGCCACTACCGCGGAGCTGGCGGCCAGGGCGACAAAGGCGTGCAGATAGGCGGCCTTGCCGGTGTTGCCATCGCTGGCATTGGGCGTGGCGAACCAACCGCCATGCCGGGCATCGCGCAGCGGGCCGCTGAGGGCCGCAACCCCGTGCTCCACCAGGTCGGCATAACCGGGCAGGCCCTGGCCATGGGCCATGGCGAAGCTGTGGGTCATGCGGGCGGTGTTCATGGTTTCGGCGACGGCATCGGGCGGCAAAACACCGTGATCGTCGAGATTGCCGAAGCCTTCAGACAGTTTGGAAGCCTTGGCGAATGACAGCAGGCGCTGGCCTTCAGTGGCAAGCCAGGCGTGATGGGCAGGAGCGTTCAGCCAACTACTGGCAGGCAGTGGTTGCGTGGTCATGATTAGCCCTTTTTATTATGTGCGGGATGACGGGAGTCTAAACAAGGGCGGGGCGAGGGCAAGTAACGAAGGAGGTAGGAAATGTCACAGGATGGTGACATTGATTGTGCTAGGGCCTGCAGGCGTCATGTTTAATGACGCCTGCAGCGCCTCACATCACTGCTGCCCGAGTGGGGTGATCCGGGCTGGCTGGTTGATCTGCTGCTGCAGGTTCTGCACCTGGCTTTGCAAGGCAGTGACGTTACGCGTGGTCTGGATGCGGAACACGTCGAACTCCTTGGTGGACGGACCGTCGGAAGCCGCAGCGCGGTTGTCCAGTTCGCTCTTGAGGACCACAAGGTCCTGCTCCAGGCGGGCGATGGCGGCCGTGGGGTTGCCCTGTTTTTTCAGGGCTGCGACGTCGGCGGAGAGGTCCTTGAACTCGGCATCCCGGGACTTGAGGGCAGCCACCGCCTCCGTCAGCGCCTGGACCTGCCCTTGCAGTTGCGCGTTGGCACTGGACAGTTGGGTCGTGCTGGCGGTCATTTGCTCCAGGCGCTTGTCCAGGTCAGTGGCCTGGCCGGCCACGCCCAACTGCTGCTTGCCCTGCTCCAGCAACTGGGTCTCCAGCTGCTTGATTTGCAGCTTCAGGGCTTCGCTACCGTTGTTCACGTTGGCTTCGCTGGCCACCACCTTGCCGGAAATATCCTGCAGGCGCCCCGCCGCTTCCTCGCTGATGCGCGCGAAGCTTTCCTGGGTGGCCACCAGTTGCTGGCCCATCAGGGAAATCTGCTGGAAGCTCCACCAGGCAAGGCCGGCAAAGGCAAACAGCAACGCACCGACCAGTGCCCACAACGGCCCGGTGCTGGCGCTCTTGACCTTGACGACAGGCGCTGGCCGGGAGCGCACGGACGTGGCCGGCGTAGGCTCGAAATCATCGTCGTCCGAGGTGTCCGCCCGCAGGCTGGGAACGTTGTCAAAGTCGTCGTTAGCATCGTTACGCATGAATCAACCTTAAATCCTTTGAGGTGGCATATGGATAGCCAAGCGCCGGAGTATAAACCTCCGGCTGCCGCACTGATCGACCGGGGTTCGCCCATTCGGTTCCCGGTGTGTTGCCGGTTATTTAAGCCCTGCGTCCTGAGCCTTCCACCAACTGCAGAACTCATCAAGGGCCGCCCACAGGCTGACCTTGGGCTGGTAGTCGAGATAATGCCGTGCCCGGGTGATGTCGAGGGTGAAATCTTTGTTCATGACCTGCACGCCCAGCCGTGACAACGACGGTTCCGGGCGCCCCGGCCACATGGCACAGAAGGCTTCGTTGAGCGCTGCGACACTGTAGGACAAGCCGTAGGACCGGTAACGGGTGACCTGGGGCATGTCCATTTGACGCATCACATAGTTCACCACATCCCACACCGGCACCGGGGCGCCGTTGCTGATGTTGTAGGCCTTGCCCAACGCTGAACCCGTCGCCAGCAAACCGCTGAGCAACGCTTCATTGAGGTTGTGCACGCTGGTGAAATCCACCTTGTTCAGGCCATCCCCGACAATCGCCAGGCGGTTCTTGCGCTGCATCTTCAACAGGCGCGGGAAGATACTCATGTCGCCGGCACCGGTGACAAAACGCGGGCGCAGGGCCAGCACTTCCAGGCCAAACTCCTGGGCGCCAAACACCTTTTGCTCCGCCAGGTACTTGGTGGCCGCATACGGGTGCTTGAAACGCTTGGGCACTTGTTCTTCGGTCAACCCCAGGTGGTCGCGGCCATCGAAATAGATCGACGGCGACGACAGGTGCACCAGGCGCCCCACCCGCTGCTTGAGGCAGGCCTCCACCACGTTTTCGGTAACCAGCACATTGCCCTGGTGGAAGTCCTGATAGCGCCCCCACAGCCCCACGGCCCCGGCGCAATGCACCACGGCCTCGACGTCGCGGCACAACTCGCGCACCAGGTCCGGATCATTCAAATCACCCTGGATAAACTCGGCGCCGCGCCGTACCAGGTGCTCCACACCTTCGGCCCGCCGCCCGTTGACCCGCACGTCCAGGCCCTGCTCCAGGGCGAAACGCGCAAAACGCCCGCCAATGAAGCCGCTTGCGCCGGTGACCAGAATTTTCATGACTTACTCCGCATTCTTTCGTTTTTCATCGCTGTTGCCTTGACGCTGGCCATCACGCCAACGGCACCAACCATTGCCCCGTTGTGTGTGCCAGATGATCCGTCAGCAGACCCAGCAATTGTCCACCACTGCGCCAATGATGCCAGTACAGAGGCACATCGATCGGCTTATCTGGCAATAACTCCACCAGCACGCCTCTTTCCAGTTGATCGCGCACCTGCAATTCGGGCACCAGGCCCCAGCCCAATCCAGCTTCCGTCAGGCGGATAAAACCTTCGGACGAGGGGCATAAATGGTGTTCGAAACCACCGTCGACACCCAGGGATGCCAGGTAGCGATGCTGCAGAAAATCATCCGGGCCAAACACCAGCGCCGGAGTGCGGGCCAGTTGATCGGCGCGTACGCCATCGGGAAAGTGCCGTGCGACAAACGCCGGGCTGGCCAGCGCCCGATAGCGCATGGCACCGAGCAACAGGCTGCGGGCACCGGCCACCGGGCGTTCGCTGGCGCAGATACACGCCGCCACTTCGCCGGCACGCATGCGTTTGAGGCCGACGGTCTGGTCTTCTACGACCAAATCCAGCAGCAGGTGTTGCTCGGCGCAGAAGTCGCTGACGGCCTCGGCCCACCAGGTGGCGAGGCTGTCGGCATTCAAGGCGATGCGCAGGCGCTCGGGCATGCCCTCTTCATCCAGCGCGGGCACCTGGCTTTGCAGGTCGCGCTCCAACAGCCGCACCTGTTGCACGTGGTTGAGCAAACGGCGGCCGATTTCGGTGGGCGTCGGCGGCGTGGCGCGTACCAGCACCGGCTGGCCGACCCGCGCTTCCAGCAGCTTGATGCGCTGGGAGATCGCCGACTGGGAGATTCCCAGCACCTGGGCGCCCCGCTCAAAGCCAGCCTGTTCCACCACCGCTGCCAGGGCGGAAAGCAATTTATAGTCGAACATCAGTTTTCCTAATGAGCGATCAGCAATATTGGTTTTTCTTATACAGCCTTGGACGGGAGAATAGCCAGCATCGCTTCTTCTTATTCAAGGACCTTCCACATGGCTGGCGAAACCGCCCTGGCAACCCTGCTGCGCAGCATGAGCCCACAGCTTAATGACGGTGACTACGTGTTCTGTACCCTGGCCGACGGCCGCATCCCCGAGGGTTGCGACGTGATCGGCAGCTTCCGCGAGCAGGAAGGCCTGACGCTGATCGTCGAGCGCCAGCAGGCCGAACGGGCCGGGCTGGCCTTCGACTACGTGGCAGCGTGGATCACCCTCAACGTGCATTCGGCCCTGGAAGCGGTGGGTCTGACCGCCGCGTTTGCCACGGCCCTGGGCAAGGCCGGGATCAGTTGCAACGTGATTGCCGGCTACTACCACGATCACCTGTTTGTTGGCCGCGCCGATGCCGAGCGCGCCATGGCGGTGTTGCGGCAATTGGCGGCGGACGCGGAGTAAATCCTATGTGGCAAAGCTATATGAACGGCCTGCTGGTAGCCTTCGGTTTGATCATGGCCATCGGCACCCAGAACGCGTTTGTGCTGGCGCAGAGCCTGCGGCGCGAACATCACCTGCCCGTGGCGGCGTTATGCGTGGTGTGCGATGCAATCTTGGTGGCCGCCGGTGTGTTCGGCCTGGCGACCGTGCTGGCGCATAACCCGATATTGCTGGCGGTTGCCCGTTGGGGCGGTGCGGCGTTCCTGTTGTGGTACGGCACCCTCGCCTTGCGCCGGGCCTGCTCGAAGCAGAGCCTGGACCAGGGTGAGAACCTCAAGGTGCGCTCGCTGAAGGCGGTGATGCTCAGCGCCCTGGCAGTGACCTTGCTCAATCCTCACGTGTATCTGGATACCGTGCTGTTGATCGGCTCCCTCGGTGCCCAGCAGACCGAACCCGGCGCCTATGTGGCCGGTGCCGCCAGCGCTTCATTCCTGTGGTTCATGACCCTGGCCCTGGGCGCCGCATGGCTGGCACCGTGGCTGGCGCGCCCCGCCACCTGGCGAATTCTGGACCTGCTGGTGGCGGCCATGATGTTCAGCGTGGCCTATCAATTAATCAGCGCCGCATAAACTTTTTTCAACAGAAGCCAAAACCCTCTGGAACCTCTATCCCACACAGTTGTTGCGTGGTTTTGCCGCACCCCCGGTGCTATGATCCAGCCCCTGCGCCGCAAAGAGTACAAACTCCCCGGCGCTTGTTTGGCCGCCCGTGATCGGCCTTGCGCTCACCGCAACTGACCTGATTAGGAGAATCATCATGGCTTTCGAATTGCCGCCGCTGCCCTACGCACACGATGCCCTGCAGCCGCACATTTCCAAGGAAACCTTGGAATATCACCACGACAAGCACCACAACACCTATGTCGTGAACCTGAACAACCTGGTGCCCGGCACCGAGTTCGAAGGCAAGACCCTGGAAGAAATCGTCAAGTCTTCTTCGGGCGGCATCTTCAACAACGCCGCTCAGGTCTGGAACCACACGTTCTACTGGAACTGCCTGGCGCCAAACGCCGGCGGCCAACCTACCGGCGCGCTGGCTGAAGCCATCAACGCTGCGTTCGGTTCGTTCGACAAGTTCAAGGAAGAGTTCACCAAGACTTCCGTCGGCACCTTCGGTTCCGGTTGGGGCTGGCTGGTGAAAAAGGCTGACGGTTCCCTGGCCCTGGCCAGCACCATCGGCGCCGGCAACCCGCTGACCAGCGGCGACACCCCGCTGCTGACCTGCGACGTCTGGGAACACGCTTACTACATCGACTACCGCAACGTGCGTCCAAAGTATGTGGAAGCGTTCTGGAACCTGGTCAACTGGAAGTTCGTGGCTGAGCAGTTCGAAGGCAAAACCTTCACCGCTTAAGCAACGCTTGCAGTAGAAAAAGCCCGGCAATTGCCGGGCTTTTTTGTGGCTGATGCAAAAGCGTAATGCAGGCCCCGTGGAACCCAAGGAGATGAACTGGCCACCCACCAAGTGAGAGAAATAACTCTCTCATTTCTAGTAGGAGAGTGCGCAATGGATCCGTTAACGATGGGAATGTCTGCCGTGTCATCACTCATGCCGCTGGCAGAAAAAGGCATGGATTTGCTGGGGAAGCTCCTGGATTCACAAAATCAGGGTGCCGATAACGGGCAGGGAAAAATCGGCGAAGATGTCCACCAGCAATCATCCGCGCAGATTACTTTCAGCTGATAAAACTCTCGACAATCTCTCGCGAGCTCTCAAAAAGGCATTTGCCTTCGCTCCCCCGCGCGGTGCAAGAGGACGGCGGACAGGATCCGCCTTCCTCCTTCCCGGCCTTCACTTGTTAGTATTCACGTTCTTCGGGCCCAATGTTCCTTTGACTGCCTTCACGGGATTGCCAATACTCATGGCATATTGAGGCTACCCGCATGGAACAAGGAATACCCCTTTGAAGCTGGAACTCAAAAACAGCTTGTCGGTGAAGTTGCTACGGGTGGTGCTGCTTTCGGCATTGGCAGTGGGCGTGGTGCTGAGCGCGGCGCAGATCGTCTTTGATGCCTATAAGACGCGCCAGGCCGTGGCCGGTGATGCCCAGCGCATCCTCGACATGTTTCGCGACCCGTCGACCCAGGCCGTCTACAGCCTGGACCGGGAGATGGGGATGCAGGTCATCGAAGGTCTGTTTCAGGACGATGCCGTGCGTATGGCCTCCATCGGCCACCCCAACGAAACCATGCTCGCGGAAAAAACCCGCGACCTGCAACAATCCCCAACCCGCTGGCTGACCGACCTGATTCTGGGCCAGGAGCGCACGTTCACCACGCCACTGGTGGGGCGCGGGCCTTATAGCGAGTACTACGGCGACCTGAGCATCACCCTCGACACCGCCACCTATGGCAAAGGGTTTCTCGTCAGTTCGGTGATCATTTTCATCTCCGGGGTGCTGCGGGCCCTGGCCATGGGCTTGGTGTTGTACCTGGTCTATCACTGGCTGCTGACCAAGCCGCTGTCCCGCGTCATCGAGCACCTGAGTTCGATCAACCCCGATCGCCCCAGCGAGCACAAGATTCCGCAGCTCAAGGGCCACGAGAAAAACGAACTGGGGATCTGGATCAGCACCGCCAACCAGTTGCTCGAATCCATCGAGCGCAACACCCACTTGCGCCACGAGGCGGAGAACAGCCTGCTGCGCATGGCCCAGTACGACTTTCTCACCGGCCTGCCGAACCGCCAGAAGTTGCAGGAGCAACTGGACAAGATCCTGACCGACGCCGGCCGCCGGCAGCGCCGTGTCGCAGTGCTGTGTGTGGGGCTGGATGACTTCAAAAGCGTCAACGAGCAGTTCACCTACCAGGCCGGCGATCAATTGCTGCTGGCCCTGGCCGACCGCCTGCGGGCCCACAGCGGCCGCCTTGGCGCCCTCGCCCGCCTGGGTGGCGACCAGTTCGCCCTGGTGCAGGCCGATATCGAGCAACCCTACGAAGCCGCCGAGCTGGCGCAAAGCATCCTCGATGACCTGGAGGCCGAATTCGCCCTCGACCACGAACAGATCCGCCTGCGTGCCACCATCGGCATCACCCTGTTCCCGGAAGACGGCGACAGCACCGAGAAGCTGCTGCAAAAAGCCGAACAGACCATGACCCTGGCCAAGAGCCGTTCGCGCAACCGCTACCAGTTCTATATCGCCAGCGTCGACAGCGAAATGCGCCGCCGCCGCGAGCTGGAAAAGGATTTGCGCGACGCCTTGAGCCGCGAGCAGTTCCACCTGGTGTACCAGCCGCAGATCAGCTATCTCGACCATCGCGTGGTGGGTGTCGAAGCCTTGATTCGCTGGCAGCACCCGGAACATGGCCTGGTGCCGCCTGACCTGTTTATCCCCCTGGCCGAACAGAACGGCACCATCATTGCCATCGGCGAATGGGTGCTGGACCAGGCCTGCCGGCAACTCCGGGAATGGCATGACATAGGCTTCACCGAGCTGCGCATGGCGGTCAACCTGTCCACCGTACAGTTGCACCACGCCGAGCTGCCACGGGTGGTCAACAACCTGCTGCAAATCTACCGCCTGCCGCCCCGCAGCCTGGAGCTGGAAGTTACCGAGACCGGCCTGATGGAAGACATCAGCACCGCCGCCCAGCACCTGCTGAGCCTGCGCCGCTCCGGGGCGTTGATTGCAATTGATGACTTCGGCACCGGCTATTCGTCCCTGAGCTATCTGAAAAGCCTGCCGCTGGACAAGATCAAGATCGACAAGAGCTTCGTCCAGGACCTGCTGGATGACGACGACGACGCGACCATCGTGCGGGCGATCATCCAGCTCGGCAAAAGCCTCGGCATGCAGGTGATCGCCGAAGGTGTGGAGACCGCCGAACAGGAGGCCTACATCATCTCCGAGGGTTGCCACGAAGGTCAGGGCTACCACTACAGCAAACCCCTGCCGGCACGGGAGTTGGCGGCCTACTTGAAACAGGCCCAACGCAATAACGCCGCCATTCTCTGAAGCAATGCTGGCCAGCGGTGCCGCACGCGCCGATGGCCAGCAAATCGATACTAAATATTTCCTAGTTATAACCCTTTACACAAAATGCAAATCTTTCGCATTATGTCGCAGTTTTGCGCGCCCCCCGCGTGCCCCATCATCAACCGAAGCAGGATGTTCGCCATGATTCGTATGCCCCTGGCCACCGCCAGCCTTCTCGCCATTGCCATTTCTCTTGCCGGTTGCGGTGAAGGCAAAGACAAGGCCGCCGCGCCTCAAGCCCCGGCCGCCGCCAGCACTCCAGCCCCTGCGGCTGCCCCGGCAGGCCAGGTCGACGAGGCCGCTGCCAAGGCCGTGGTCGCGCATTACGCTGACATGGTCTTCGCCGTATACAGCGATGCCGAGTCCACTGCGAAGACCCTGCAAACCGCGATCGACACCTTCCTCGCCAACCCGAACGACGACACCCTGAAAGCGGCCCGTACCGCCTGGATCGCCGCGCGCGTGCCGTACCTGCAGAGTGAAGTGTTCCGCTTCGGCAACACCATCATTGACGACTGGGAAGGCCAAGTGAACGCCTGGCCCCTGGACGAAGGTCTGATCGACTACGTCGACAAAACCTACGAACACGCCCTGGGCAACCCTGGCGCAACCGCCAACATCATTGCCAACAACGAAATCCAGGTCGGCGAAGACAAGGTCGATGTGAAAGACATCACCCCGGAAAAACTCGCCAGCCTGAACGAGCTGGGCGGTTCCGAGGCCAACGTGGCCACCGGTTACCACGCGATTGAATTCCTGCTCTGGGGCCAGGACCTGAACGGCACCGGCCCGGGCGCCGGCAATCGTCCAGCGTCAGACTACATGACCGGTGATGGCGCTACTGGCGGCCACAACGAGCGCCGCCGCACCTACCTGCGCGCCGTGACTCAACTGTTGGTCAGCGACCTGGAAGAAATGGTCGGCAACTGGAAACCCAACGTCGAAGACAACTACCGCGCCACCCTGGAAGCCGAAGCGCCGACCGATGGCTTGCGCAAAATGCTGTTCGGTATGGGTAGCCTGTCCCTGGGCGAACTGGCCGGTGAGCGCATGAAGGTTTCCCTGGAAGCCAACTCGCCGGAAGACGAACAGGATTGCTTCAGCGACAACACCCACAACTCGCACTTCTATGACGCCAAGGGTATTCGTAACGTTTACCTGGGTGAGTACACCCGCACCGACGGTACCAAAATGACCGGTCCAAGCCTGTCGTCCCTGGTGGCCAAGGCTGATCCAACCGCCGATGCGACACTGAAAGCCGACCTGGCGTCGACCGAAGCGAAGATCCAGGTGATGGTGGATCACGCCAACAACGGCGAACACTACGACCAGTTGATCGCGGCCGGTAACGATAAAGGCAACCAGATCGTGCGTGATGCCATCGCCGCGCTGGTCAAGCAGACCGGTTCGATCGAACAGGCCGCTGGCAAGCTGGGCATCAGTGACTTGAACCCGGATAACGCTGATCACGAATTCTGATCCGTGCCGCGTTGAATGAGGCGACCTTCGGGTCGCCTTTTTGTGCCTGCCCTTCAAGGTCCATTAACCACCGCAACCCCCCTGTGGGAGCGGGCTTGCTCGCGAAAGCGGTGGGTCAGCCAATGCATCCGTTGACTGGCACACCGCTTTCGCGAGCAAGCCGCTCCCACATTTGCCCGGCGTCGCCTTCCAGCCCCCGGTTTACTTGCCCTGCACCGCAGGTAGAATGGCGCCTTTCCTGTCACACCGAGCGGACCTCATGGCGTTGCCGACCTTACGGATAATCGGTTTCATTATCGGCATCTTCCTGATCACCCTGGCGATCGCCATGGTCATCCCCATGGCGACCCTGGTGTTCTTCGAACGCACCAGCGACCTGCCATCGTTCCTCTGGGCCAGCCTGATCACCTTCATCGCCGGCCTGGCGCTGGTGATCCCCGGCCGCCCGGAACACGTGCACCTACGCCCGCGGGACATGTACCTGCTGACCGTCTCCAGCTGGCTGGTGGTGTGCATCTTCGCCGCACTGCCGTTTCTGTTGACCCAGCACATCAGCTACACCGACTCGTTCTTCGAAAGCATGTCCGGCATCACCGCCACCGGCTCCACGGTGCTCAGTGGCCTGGACACCATGTCCCCGGGCATCCTCATCTGGCGCTCGCTGTTGCACTGGCTCGGCGGCATCGGCTTTATCGGCATGGCGGTGGCGATCCTGCCGCTGCTGCGTATCGGTGGCATGCGCCTGTTCCAGACCGAGTCCTCCGACCGCTCGGAAAAGGTCATGCCCCGCTCGCACATGGTGGCGCGCCTGATCGTGGCGGCGTACGTGGGCATCACCATCCTCGGCAGCCTGGCGTTCTGGTGGGCAGGCATGGGCCTGTTTGACGCGATCAACCATGCGATGTCGGCGATTTCCACCGGCGGGTTCTCCACCTCCGATGAATCCCTGGCCCACTGGAAACAGCCGGCGGTGCACTGGGTGGCGGTGGTGGTGATGATTCTCGGCAGCCTGCCGTTCACCCTGTACGTGGCCACGATGCGCGGCAACCGCCGGGCGCTGATCAAGGACCAGCAGGTGCAGGGCATGCTCGGTTTGCTGGTGGTGACCTGGCTGGTGCTCGGCACCTGGTATTGGTGGACCACCAATCTGCATTGGCTGGAGGCGCTGCGCCACGTAGCGGTGAACGTCACGTCGGTAGTGACCACCACCGGTTTTGCGCTGGGGGACTACAGCATCTGGGGCAATTTCTCGCTGATGCTGTTCTTTTACCTGGGCTTTGTGGGCGGTTGCTCCGGTTCCACCGCTGGCGGGATCAAGATTTTCCGTTTCCAGGTCGCCTACATCCTGCTCAAGGCCAACTTGAACCAGCTGATTCACCCACGGGCGGTGATCAAGCAGAAGTACAACGGCCATCGCCTCGATGAAGAAATCGTGCGTTCGATCCTGACCTTCTCGTTTTTTCGCGATCACCATCTGCGCCATCGCCCTGGCCCTGTCGTTGCTGGGCCTGGACTGGATGACCGCGCTGACCGGCGCCGCCAGCACCGTGTCCGGCGTGGGCCCGGGCCTGGGGGAAACCATCGGCCCGGCCGGCAACTTCTCCACCCTGCCGGATGCCGCCAAGTGGATCCTGTCGTTCGGCATGCTGCTGGGCCGGCTGGAGATCATTACGGTGTTTGTGCTGTGCATTCCGGCGTTTTGGCGTCACTGACAGGCAACTCGTGCAACCGCGCCCGGTACTCGCCGGGCGTGGCATCGAACCAGCGGCGGAACGCGCGGAAGAAGTTGCTCGGGTCGGCAAACCCCAGCAGGTAGGCAATTTCCAGCAGGGTCATGCTCGGCTGCGCCAGGTATTGCTCGGCCAGTTCGCGGCGGGTGTCATCGAGCAAGGTCTGGAAACTGGTGCCCTCCTCCTGCAAACGACGCTGCAAGGTGCGCTGGGACAGGTGCAACGTCTGCGCGACCACCTCACGCTTGGGCTCGCCTTGAGGCAGCAATCGACACAGTACCTGCCGCGCCTTGTGGGTCACCCGGCTCTCGGAAAACCGCGCCAGGTATTCCCCGGCAAAACGATCGTGCAGCAACGCCATCGCCTCGTTCGCCGTAGGCAACGGCGCCTCCATATCCGCCCGCTCGAAGATCAGCGCGTCATAGGGCGCGTTGAACACCAACGGTGCATGGAACGCTTGTTTGTAGGGTGCCAGGTCCGCCGGTTGATCGCCCTGCACCAGCACCTTGCGCGGTTGCAGAGTGCGCCCGGTCAGCCAGCCGCATAACGCCAGGGCACTGGCCAGGGACGCTTCGGCGCTTTGTCGGGTGGGCGGCAGGTGGTCGCCGTGCACGGTAAGAATCAACGCATAACCTTCGGGTAACAGTCGGAAACTCAGGTCGGCACTTTCAGCGATGATTCGCTGATAACGCACCAGGCGCATGAAACCTTCGGCCAGGGTGTTACTGGACATCAACGCGTAGCCAGCCACATGAAACGACGCCGGGCGCACCACCTTGCCCATGTTCAAGCCGATCGCCGGGTTGCCCGACAGCTCGACCGCACGCTGCCAGAGCCGGGTCATGGAGTCCTGGGGGAAACGTGCATCCGGGTCATTCAGCGCGGCGTAATCCAGGCCAAGCTGCTTGAACAAGGCACGGCAATCCAGGCCGTCCATCTCCAGCGCCTTGACTATCCCCATCGCCCAGCTTGCAGAAGTCGTTCGTTCGCTCATGGCGTTTTCTTAACAAGGAAGGCTGAAACGACAGCCAGGAATCCGAAGGATACTAAAGTGGCATCTATTGTCACTGGCTGTTACCACTGATGACTCTAGACTCAAATAAGCTCCCCGCCGAACATCTGTCGGGCAGAACAATAATCAGAGGGCCGGATACTGTGGAAAATGTCAGACAATTCAATAGCTTCGCTGATTTCTACCCGTATTACCTGAGGGAACACGGCAACAGCACCTGCCGTCGCCTGCACTTTATCGGCACCAGTCTGGTGATCTTCATTCTGGCGTTCGCGATCGGCAAAGGCGCCTGGTGGCTGCTGCTGGCGGTGCCGGTGGCGGGCTACAGCTTTGCCTGGGTCGGCCACTTCTTCTTTGAAAAGAATCGCCCGGCGACCTTCCAGCACCCGCTTTACAGCCTGTTGGGGGATTTTGTGATGTACCGCGACATGATTCTAGGCAAGGTGCCGTTCTAGCCCTGCACCTCAAAAACAATAAGAGAGGCTTTGATGAACCAGCAGGCCCGCTTCACCCATATGCAGGATGGCACCCAGGAAGACTGGGCGATCATCGCCAAGGATTTCAGCGCCTACGCCCGGCAACTGCCAACCCGAATCGTGGCGCACCTGCGACTGCTGGAAGGCGACTTCGGCGGCTTCCCGGTGGACCGCCTGACTCACTCGCTGCAAACCGCCAGCCGCGCCTGGCACGACGGACGTAATGAAGAGTACGTGGTCTGCGCCCTGCTCCACGACATCGGCGACACCCTGGGTTCCTACAACCACCCGGACATCGCCGCCGCGATCCTCAAGCCGTTTGTGAGCCCCGAGAACCTGTGGATGGTGGAGAAGCACGGGATTTTCCAGGGTTACTACTTCTTCCATCACCTGGGGATGGACCGCCACCTGCGCGAGCAATTTGGCGACCACCCGCAGTACCGGCAAACCATCGAGTTCTGCGCGCAATACGACGCGGCGGCGTTCGATCCAGCCTACGACACCCTGCCATTGAGCTTCTTCGAACCGATGCTGGCGCGGGTGTTTGCCCAGCCGAAGCACTCGCTCTACAAGGCGGCGATGGAGCGCCAGGGTTAAACCGGCAACAACCTGCCGCCGTGCCCCGTCTGGACGGTCGGCTCCGGGCCTTTAACAATCTCCCTGGCCACAGTCAGGATGATGATGGCCGCGATGATGTCGAAAATCGCCAGCACCACAAATAGCGGGCTGTAGCCGACCTTGGTCACCAGCACGCCGAACACGGCGGTAAATGCCGCAGCCCCGATAAACCCGCACATCTGCCCGCCACCGGTGGCGGTGGCCACGTCGTTATTGCCGAATGAGTCCGAGGCAATGGAAAACAGCGCGCCGGACAAGGTCTGGTGGGCGAAACCGCCAACACACAGCAGGGCAATCGCGGTGTAGGCACTGTCCACCAGGCCGATGCACGCCGGGCCGATCATGCACAGGCAACCGAACAGCATCACCAGCTTGCGCGAAGTGAACAGCGAAACCTTGAAGTAGCGATGGAACAGCGGGCTCAGGTAGCCACCCAGTACGCAGCCGATGTCGGCGGCCAGAAACGGCAGCCAGGCGAACAGCGCCATTTCCTTGATGTTCATGTGCCGCTCGGTCATCAGGTACAGCGGAATCCAGGCGTTGAAGGTCTGCCAGGCCGGTTCCGAGAGCATCCGCGCCGAGGCGATGGCGAAAAAGTTACGGCTCTTGAGGATGCGCTTCCAGCTGGCTTTCTTCTGCACACCTTCCTTGAGGTGGGTTTCCTGGCCGGCTTCGATGTACTCACGCTCGGCTTGAGCCAGCAGGCGCTGGTCACGCGGGTGCTTGTACAGCAGCAGCCAAAGCCCGCTCCATACCAGGCCGATACCGCCGACGATCAGGAACGCCAACTGCCAGCCACTGTGCAAAATCGCCCAGACCACCAGTGGCGGCGCCAGCAGCGCACCAAACGACGAACCAAAGTTGAACCAGCCTATGGCGACGGAACGCTCCTTGGCCGGGAACCACTCGGTAATCGCCTTGACGCCGCCGGGGAAGCCCGCCGACTCCGTCAGCCCCAGGGCGCCACGGGCCACTGCCAGGCTCTGCCAACCGGTGGCAAACGCCGCCAGCGCACACACCACCGACCAGGAAATGGCGAAGATCGCAAAGCCCATCTTGGTACCGATCGCATCGATCACATAACCGGCGATCGGCTGCATCAAGGCGTAGCACACCTGCCAGGCAACAACGATGTGGGAATACTGCTCAGTGGAGATACTCAGGTCGGTCATCAGCGTGGGGGCTGCGACGGACAGCGTGTTGCGGGCCAGGTAGTTAATAATCAGGCCGACCGTCATCAGCCCGACCATCCACCAACGGATGCCTTTGATTTTCATCGCTTCACCTTAATTATTTTTAGATTTGAGGCTTACGTTCTGCGACCGAGCGCGCCCGTATTACGGGCGCTATAAAACTGTAACGTCATATGTCGTCATACAACTGTTAGCGTTATATTCAGTCCGCAACACGATGTCAATCCGTTACGGGTGATGTTGTACGATGACAACCGATCCGCCTGTGGCGCCACGTCACTTGCGCGGCGGGATGAAGAGGTGTTCATTTTTCGAGATAAAATCTTTCTGTCATTTACAGTGCTGTATCCTGCCCAAGCTTTTTGAAAGCGCGGAATCACCTGCGATTGATAAAACAGATCTTGCGAGGAGCGACGACGATGCACGAAATCCCTAATCTCCCCTTCCCAAGCCTGCGCGAAACTGAGCAGCCAACCCCGCAACAGGCCGGTGCCAGCAAGCCCGAGCCAAAAGAGGCAAAACCGGTCGACCGCAAAAGCGCAGACTGAGTGCCGTACCCAGACCGTGTGGAAAGCGTGACATTGCGCGCTTTCCACACCGCCTGAACACCGTGAGCCCGCCATGACCGACACCACCCCCGATACTGCCCTGCTCGACACTGCCCTGCAGATGGTCGACGTATGGAACCGCCTCACCCCGGAAAAACAGGCACTCCTGCTCAAGCGCTTCGGCACTCAGGAAAACGCCCTCGCCGCGTTGGTAACCACGCAACTGCTCAACCCCGCCGATCGCTAAAAGTTTGGTTTGCTGCCCCCGCACGCGCCCAGCATCGGTATCATAAGCAGCCTATCTTTTCCTGCTGCGACAGTGGACCTCTCCCCATGCCAGATACCCAGCGCCCCATGGCGGTCACGCTGCAAGTCGTTTCCATCGTTCTGTTCACATTCATCGGCTACCTGAATATCGGCATTCCCCTGGCCGTGTTGCCCGGCTACGTGCACAGCGACCTGGGCTTTGGCGCCGTGATCGCGGGCCTGGTGATCAGCGTGCAATACCTGGCCACCCTGCTGAGCCGGCCCTATGCCGGGCGCATCATCGATAACCGCGGCAGCAAGCGCGCCGTCATGTACGGCCTGGCGGGCTGCGGGTTGAGCGGCGTGTTCATGTTGCTTTCGGCGTGGCTGTCACACCTGCCGGCGTTGAGCCTCACCAGCCTGCTGATCGGCCGCCTGGTACTGGGCAGCGCTGAAAGCCTGGTGGGCTCGGGCTCCATTGGCTGGGGCATCGGCCGGGTGGGCGCGGCGAATACCGCCAAGGTCATCTCCTGGAACGGCATCGCCAGCTACGGCGCCCTGGCCATCGGCGCACCGCTGGGGGTGTTGCTGGTCAGTCATTTCGGGCTGTGGAGCATGGGCGTCAGCATCATCCTGCTGGCGGTGTTGGGCCTGCTGCTGGCCTGGCCGAAAGTCGCCGCGCCGATCGTGGTGGGCGAGCGCCTACCGTTCATGCATGTGCTCGGGCGCGTACTGCCCCACGGCTGCGGCCTGGCGCTGGGCTCGATCGGGTTTGGCACCATTGCGACCTTCATCACCCTGTATTACGCGACCCAGCACTGGGACAACGCGGTGCTGTGCCTGAGCCTGTTCGGTGCCAGCTTTATCGGGGCGCGGTTGTTGTTCGGTAATTTGATCAACCGCATCGGCGGGTTTCGCGTGGCGATTGCCTGCCTGTCGGTAGAGACCCTGGGCCTGCTGCTGTTGTGGCTGGCGCCGGATCCTCATTTGGCGTTGGCGGGTGCGGCGTTGAGCGGGTTCGGGTTTTCCCTCGTGTTTCCGGCCTTGGGTGTGGAGGCGGTCAACCTGGTGCCTGCCTCGAGCCGGGGCGCGGCGGTGGGGGCGTATTCGCTGTTTATCGATTTGTCGTTGGGGATCACCGGGCCGTTGGCCGGGGCGATTGCGGCGGGGTTCGGATTTGCCTCGATCTTTCTGTTTGCGGCGATCGCGGCGTTTGGCGGGTTGCTGTTGAGCCTGTATTTGTATCGGCAGGCGCCTAAGTACCGCGAGGAGCGGGAGGCGGCTTAGAAATCAACCTTGCCGCGACCGGCCTTGATGCTGCCGCGTTTGGTTTTGGATTCGAGGCGGCGCTTTTTTGAGCCCAGGGTGGGTTTGGTGGGGCGGCGTTTCTTTTCGACCTTGGTTGCGCTGAGGATCAGCTCGACCAGGCGCTCGAGGGCGTCGGCGCGGTTTTGTTCCTGGGTGCGGTATTGCTGGGCCTTGAGGATCAGCACGCCGTCGCTGGTGATGCGGGTGTCGCGCAGGGCCAGCAGGCGTTCCTTGTAGAAGTCAGGCAGGGACGAGGCCGGGATGTCGAAACGCAGGTGCACGGCGCTGGAGACTTTATTGACGTTTTGACCGCCGGCGCCTTGGGCGCGGATAGCTGTCAGCTCGATCTCGGCGTCGGGGAGGTGCACGTTGTTGGATATCACCAGCATTTTTTGATCGGGCCTTGGGGTGGAGGGGTAAGGATACGCCAATGTGGTGGGCTGCTGGGGGCTGGGGGTATATCCGTTGCTGCGGTTAGGGCCGCTATTGGTTCCGCTCTTACAGCGGCTCACTTTTGAAAAGCGCAAAAGTAAGCAAAACGCTCTTGCCCCACCACTCGGCACCTCGCCTAGGCTCGGTGTACCCTCACTCCGGCTTTGGACCGTGGGCCGCCGCGATGGGCCATCCTTGGCCCAGCGCGGCTAACCTGGCGTCCTGCCAGGTTACCCACGCTCCAAAGCCTGCGTTCGGCCAGCGTGGTTTAACGGGGCGCCTAAGATCAAGATCAAAAGCAGATCAAGAGCACAGCGGCCTCCCGGCCGGCTTGAGTGTTGAAGAGCAAAAACCAAATCAAAATCTAAAGCGGGCACGGTCAAATGTGGGAGCTGGCTTGCCTGCGATGGCATCGCCTCGGTGTATCTGAAAAACCGAGGTGTCTGCATCGCAGGCAAGCCAGCTCCCACAGAAAAGTAGCTCTGCTTTCGCTCTGGTTTTTGATCTGGCTTCTAACACTCAAGCCGGCCGGTAGGCCGCTGTGCTCTTGCTTTTGATTTTGATCTGCGGGCCCCGTTAACCACGATGGCCGCAAGTAGGCACGGTGGAGCGGGTAAATCGGCAGGGATGCCGATTTAGCCGCGCCGGGCCATGGATGGCCCGTCGCGGCGGCCCGCGGAATCGGGCCGGAGTGCGGGCATGCCGAGCCTAAGCGAGGCACCGAGTGGTGGGGCAAAGACCTTTTGGTTACTTTTGGGGCGTTTGCCAAAAGTGACCCGCTGTAAGAGCGGAACCATAAGTCGCCGTTACCGAAGAAACGGATATGTACACCATCAACTCAACACCACCCCCTCCCGAGCCTTGCGCCTGTTCTTGATCCCGTAGCAAACCCACATAAACACCACCCAAACCGGAATCGCATACACCGACACCTGAATCCCCGGAATCAGCAGCATCACACCAAGAATAAACACCACAAACGCCAGACAAACATAATTGCCATACGGATACCAAAGCGCCTTGAACAACGGCACCTGCCCCGTCCGATCCATGTGCTGGCGAAACTTGAAATGCGAAAAGCTGATCATCGCCCAGTTAATCACCAGGGTCGCCACCACCAGCGACATCAGCAACTCCAGCGCATGCTGCGGAATCAGATAATTCATCAACACCGCCACCAACGTGATCGCCGCCGACGCCAGGATCGACCGCACCGGTACCCCACGCTTGTCGATCTTCGCCAATGCACGCGGCGCGTCACCCTGCTCGGCCATCCCCAACAACATCCGGCTATTGCAGTAAGTGCCGCTGTTGTAGACCGACAACGCCGCCGTCAGCACCACAAAGTTGAGAATGTGCGCCGCTGTATTACTGCCCAACATCGAAAACACCTGCACAAACGGACTGCCGCTATAGGCGTCACCGGAAGCATTCAGGGTCTCCAGCAGACTGTCCCAAGGCGTCAACGACAACAGCACCACCAACGCACCGATGTAGAAAATCAGAATCCGGTAGATCACCTGATTGATCGCCTTCGGAATCACCGTACGCGGCTGGTCCGCCTCGGCTGCGGTAAACCCGAGCATCTCCAGACCACCAAACGAAAACATGATGATCGCCATGGCCATCACCAAACCACCCACACCATGGGGAAAGAACCCACCGTGCTCCCACAGGTTGGTCACCGAAGCCTGCGGCCCGCCGGTGCCGCTCACCAGCAGGTAACTGCCCAGGGCGATCATGCCGACAATGGCGACCACTTTGATGATCGCAAACCAGAACTCGGCCTCGCCAAAGACTTTGACGTTGGACAGATTGATCACGTTGATCAACACAAAAAACGCCGCCGCCGACACCCAGGTCGGGATCTCGGGCCACCAGTAGTGCACGTACTTGCCGACGGCCGTCAGCTCCGACATGCCCACCAGGATGTACAGGATCCAGCAGTTCCAGCCTGACAGGAAGCCGGCGAAACCGCCCCAGTACTTGTGGGCAAAGTGGCTGAAGGAACCGGCTACCGGCTCTTCGACGATCATCTCGCCCAGTTGGCGCATGATCATGAAGGCGATAAAGCCGCAGATGGCATAGCCCAGGATCATCGAGGGTCCGGCAGATTTCAGCACACCGGCCGATCCCAGGAACAACCCGGTGCCAATCGCGCCACCGAGGGCGATCAGTTGAATATGGCGATTTTTCAGGCCGCGCTTCAGTTCGCCTGAATGCGAGTTGGCTTCACTCATGAAAAGGGTCTCACGCAAGGTTTGAGGGTACTCATGGAGGGGTGCTGCTTTGGTAACGGGCTACAGCAGCGCCGATCAAACCTCGGTCCAGCGTTTTTTCTTACGGTCATACGTCACCTGTTGTTTTTATCTGTGACGAAATCGAACCCGACAGGCTTGTGGCCAGGCGGAATGAACAAGGCGGATAGCCCTGAAAAAGTGGGATCACAGTAAAACGCGGCGCATTGTACACCGCCAAACCTGTCTGGGCCGACAGGATGCGATGCGACGGATAGCAGGGACATTGGGAAAATTCTTTCAGATATCGGGAAATTGACGGCGAGACAATTCCTTCAGAAAGACGCAACCAACTGACTGTTTCGTCGACATAAACCAAATCGCCATCAAAACAGAATAAAAAATCCAAATGAAACCGTGTCAATAAAAATTTTGCATTCCCAAACACACTCTTCTAGGTTCATCCACTTGCCCAGCGCAGCCCGCTGGCAAGCTCGTTCTCAAACACCGTCATCTAGGAGATTCACCATGCAAGCACTGGAAAACGACCTGGAAACCGAACTGCAACTCGACGATTGGTTTGAAGCGCCGACCCATGAGGCCGCCGTTGAAATGATGCAAGCCGATGCCGTTGTGCCGTTCGGCACCGCGATGTGGCCTTTCTAATCTGATCAGGCACCCCGGCAGGTGCGGGACGCCGCACCTGCCACTGCTCCTACCGAAGGCTTTGAAGGAAGGACGTCATGGACAAGGCCCGCGCCGTCGAACATTTTCTCTACTACCTCGCCCATCACCCGGCCCTCACCGGCCTGCACCGCCCCACCATTCTGCTCGGCCATACCGAACGCTACGACGCCATCGCCCACTCGATCACCCAAGGCAGCGCCGCCCGTTTCGACTTCCAGGTACAACGCCTGGACCAGGCCCCCAGCGAAGCGCTGGCCACGGCCATCGAAGCCTGCGACCTGTACATGTTTCTCTACGATTCCTCGACCCTGCCCAACCCGCGTGCCGAGGGCCCGGACTTTATCCGCGCGCTGCAAGGCGTGATGGCCGAGCACTGGAAAAAATCCCTGCTGCTCAAGGACTACGGCGACTATTTCTACGACACCTTCAGCGTCGCCCCACAGCGGATTGCCGACCTCAACGCCACGTTGATCCGGCGCATGTCCCAGGCCAGCGTGCTGAGCTTCACCGACCAGCATGGCTCGCGCCTTGAAGCGCCCATGAGCAGCATCAAGAAGTGGACCAATATCAACGGCGTCGGCAACCACGACCTGGCGCCCGGCGAGATCGCGACCCACAGCGAGGCCATCAATGGCCAGGTGCGGTTTGTAGGCACCTTTCTCAGCACCATTCCCTTTGCGCGCAAATACGGCGTGCTGCAATCGCCGCTGGAATTGTGGATCGAGAACTCGACCATCTGCACCGTGGCCAGCGAAGTGCCGGGGTTGGCAGATGACTTCAACAAATACCTGAATGCCAACCCGTCCAATCGCCGGGTGGAAGAACTGGGCATTGGCACCAATGAAGGTGTGAAGGATTTGTATGCGCGCAATGCCGGCTTTGAAGAGCGCCATTGCGGGCTGCACTTGGGCTTGGGTGGCGGGCAGAAAGGCAGCCACCATCTGGACCTGATCTTCGCCAGTGGCGTGTTGGCCCTCGACGATAAACCCGTGTTCGATGGGGCGTTCATGTTCTGACCCGCCCGTCAAAACAATGGAGATCAACTGTGGGAGCTGGCTTGCCTGCGATGGCATCACCTCGGTATTGCTGATAGACCGAGTTGCCGGTATCGCAGGCAAGCCAGCTCCCACAGGAAATCAGGTCTGCTTGATAGAAAGCATTCCAAATCCAGGCCAAAAAAAACGCCAACCCGAGGGTTGGCGTTTTTATGCAGCGCTTAACGAATCACTGCGGCTTCTTGCGACCAAAACCTGGACGCTGGCCGGAACCGGCCGGTGCACCACGACGCTTGCCCGATGGCGCGTCATCGACCAGTTTCAAGCCCGGGCGCTTTTTCGGCGATGGCTTGGCTGGGCGTTTGGTGCTGGCGCTGTCGTCGGGACGGCCCGCAGCCGGAGCACCACGGCCAGACTCGCCCCGGTTACCGCGACCGCCCGTTGGGGCATCACCACCACGACCGGCTGGACGCGGAGCGCGCGGCGCACGTTCGCCATCCTGACGGGCCGGTGCCGAAGGACGACGCTCGCCTTCGATATGCGGCTCGCGGGAGATACGACCGCCAGTGGCCGGTGCATCCAGTGCAGGGCGCAGGGTGCGGGCAACACGGTCGGTACGTGCCACCGGACGCGACGATTTACGCTGCATACGCTCGAGCTTGTCTTTGCTCTTGGCGTTCATCTGCGGCATGGCCACCGGCGTCAGGCCGACTTCGGCACTCAGGATGTCGACTTCGTACTGGCTCATTTCGCGCCAGCGGCCCATCGGCAGGTCGGAGTTGAGGAACACCGGGCCGAAACGTACACGCTTCAGGCGGCTGACCACCAGGCCCTGGGATTCCCACAGGCGACGTACTTCACGGTTACGGCCTTCCATCACCACGCAGTGGTACCAATGGTTGAAGCCTTCGCCGCCTGGAGCCTGCTTGATGTCGGTGAACTTGGCCGGGCCGTCTTCCAGCACGACGCCGGCTTTCAGGCGCTCGATCATTTCGTCATCGACTTCGCCACGTACACGCACCGCGTATTCACGGTCCATCTCGTAGGAAGGGTGCATCAGGCGGTTGGCCAGTTCACCGTCGGTGGTGAACATCAGCAAGCCGGTGGTGTTGATGTCGAGACGACCGATGTTGATCCAGCGGCCTTCTTTAGGGCGCGGCATCTTGTCGAATACGGTTGGACGGCCTTCCGGGTCGTCACGGGTGCAGATTTCGCCATCAGGCTTGTTGTACATGATGACGCGGCGCACCGATTCGGCGGCCTCTTCACGCTTGATGACCTTGCCATCAATGGTGATGGCATCGTGCAGGTCGACGCGCTGGCCAAGGGTGGCTTCAACGCCGTTGACCTTGATGCGCTTCTGGGTGATCCAGGCTTCTACGTCGCGGCGCGAGCCTACGCCGATACGGGCGAGGACTTTCTGCAGTTTTTCACCTGCGGGGCCGATTTCCTGGCTGTCTTTCTGGTCTTGGTCACTCATCTTAAGCACCTCCCGGTGTGTCGATTCAGGCTGGGCCTGAAGATAGTAAAAGCTGGGCTTTTGGCGAACGCATCGCCAAAGGGTCGCGAATCATACGCTCATGGCGAGCGTTGCGCATCAGAGACTAGTCGATATGTGCGGGTTCATTTGCCTTTCCGCCGACCGGTGGCACCCAGCGCCAGCAGGCGCAGTTCAGCTTCGGCGAGTACCGTGCGCTTGTCGACCTTGTCGAGTTTCTTCCAGGCACGGATCTCGCGCTTGCTGCGGCCGCAGCCCACGCAGATGTCGTCGGTGAATTTGCAGATGCTGATGCAGGGGTCTTTGGTGGAGCTCATTGAAATCCTCCCAGGCACTGGTTTTCTGTGGGAGCTGGCTTGCCTGCGATGGCATCGCCTTGGTGTAGCAGAAAGACCAAGTCGCCTGCATCGCAGGCAAGCCAGCTCCCACATTTTGAAGCGGCGTCAGTCTTCGAATTGGCGGCGTTCGTTTTCGATGGCTTCGGCCAGGGCGCGGGCTTCGTCTTCTTCGTCGCTCAGCGGCGGTTGTTCAAGCGCAGCTACGGCGGCCAGGAGTTTGGCACGGGCTTCGGCGACGCCGAGGATGTCCTCCTCGGGTTCAGGCTCGGGCTCATCTTCAACTTCGACTGGCAGCTCAACCTCAACGTTCAGTTGCAGCGCAGGCTCCTGCTCACTGTCACCCACCGCGCCATCACGCAGCAAGTCGTCGAAGTCGGTTTTGATGCCCTGCTCCATGTCATCCAGTTCCAGCAACAGCGTATGGAAACTGGTTTCGTCCTTCGGCTCTTCCGGCTCGGCGCTGGCGTCGGCCAGCTCTTGCAAACTGGCCGGCACCGGTGCGTCGTCGAAATCCAGGACCGGGTCCGGCTCCATCTCCCGCAGCTCGGCCAGCGGCGGCAAGTCGTCGAGGTTTTTCAGGTTGAAGTGGTCGAGGAACACCTTGGTGGTAGCAAACATCGCCGGCTTGCCGGGCACATCCCGATAACCAACGATCCGAATCCACTCCCGCTCCAGCAGCGTCTTGACGATATGGCTGTTAACCGCCACGCCCCGCACGTCCTCGATCTCGCCCCGGGTGATCGGCTGGCGATAGGCGATCAGCGCCATGGTTTCCAGCATCGCCCGGGAATAACGTTGCGGGCGTTCTTCCCATAGGCGGCCAACCCACGGCGAAAACTTCTCGCGGATTTGCAGGCGATACCCTGAAGCCACCTCCCGCAGCTCAAAGGCACGGCCATCGCAGGACTTGCGCAGAATCTCCAACGCTTTCTTGAACACCGGCGGCTCAGGTCGTTCGGCTTCTTCAAACAGTTCGAACAGGCGTTCCAGGGATTGCGGCTTGCCCGAGGCCAGGAGAAAGGCCTCCAGCAGCGGGGCCAGTTCGCGGGGTTCAGTCAGATTCATCGATTCAGCTCTTTATTCGGCTCGCGCCCGCACGTGGATAGCCGCAAAAGGCTCATTCTGGACCAGCTCGACCAAGGATTCCTTGACCAATTCGAGGATTGCCATGAAGGTCACGACTACCCCCAGACGCCCTTCTTCTTTGGTAAACAGTTCGACAAAAGGCACAAACCCGCCGCCCTTGAGGCGGTCCAGCACATCACTCATGCGCTCGCGGGTGGACAGTGCCTCGCGGCTGACCTGGTGGCTTTCAAACATATCGCCACGGCGCAGTACTTCGGCCATGGACATCAGCAATTCTTCCAGGCTTACGTCCGGCAGCAGCTTGCGCGCCCGGGCTTCCGGGGCGTCGAGCTTGGGCACCACCACATCGCGGCCCACCCGGCTCAGGCCGTCGATGCCTTCGGCAGCGGCCTTGAAGCGTTCGTACTCCTGCAGGCGACGGATCAGTTCGGCGCGCGGGTCATCCTCTTCCGCCTCGATGCTTTCCGAACGCGGCAGCAGCATGCGCGACTTGATCTCCGCGAGCATCGCGGCCATCACCAGGTACTCGGCGGCCAGTTCCAGGCGGACGGTCTGCATCAACTCGACATAGCCCATGTACTGGCGGGTGATTTCCGCCACCGGGATGTCGAGGATGTTGATGTTCTGCTTGCGGATCAGGTACAGCAGCAAGTCCAGCGGGCCTTCGAAGGCTTCGAGGAAGACTTCCAGGGCGTCCGGCGGGATGTACAGGTCCAGCGGCATTTCCATGACGGCCTGGCCGTAGACCATGGCAAATGGCAGTTCCTGCTGGGCGCCCGCCTGGCTGTCGACGGATTCCACGGCCGACATTCAGGCCTCGACCATGAACGGTGCCGGGTCGCCACAACCCACGCGCACCACTTCCGGCTCGCCGTCGGCCAGGTTGATCACGGTGGAGGCCTTGTTGCCGCCGTAGCCGCCGTCGATGATCAGGTCGACGTGTTTTTCCAGCAACCGGCGCATTTCATAAGGGTCGTACAACGGCTCTTCTTCACCCGGCAGGATCAGCGACACGCTCATCAACGGCTCACCGAGTTCGGCCAGCAGCGCCAGGGCGATCGGGTGTTCCGGCACCCGCAGGCCGATGGTGCGCTTCTTAGGGTGCAGCAGCAGGCGCGGCACTTCGCGGGTGGCGTTGAGGATGAACGTGTAGGGCCCCGGCGTGTGGGCCTTGAGCAGGCGGAAGGTGCCGGTGTCGACCTTGGCGAACAGCCCCAGCTGGGACAGGTCACTGCAAATCAGTGCGAAGTTGTGGTTCTTGTCCAGGTCACGCAGGCGTCTTACGCGCTCGACCGCATTCTTGTCGCCGATCTGGCAACCGATAGCGTAGGAGGAATCCGTGGGGTAAATCACCACACCACCGGCACGGATGATCTCCACGGCCTGTTTGATCAGGCGCGCCTGGGGGTTTTCCGGATGAATCTGGAAGAATTGACTCACGTGTTCTACCTGTTCAGACGGTGGCAATAATGGGGTCATGTTTGAAGCGACACCAAAGGGGCGGCAAATCTTCCGGGACGGCGCGGTACTCGCCAATCTCGGACCAGCCGCCAGGGCCATGAAAATCACTGCCGGCGCTGACCAGCAGACCAAATTCGCGGGCAAGAATCGCCAGGCTGCCTACCTGCTCGGCGGGTTGATGCCCGTTGACCACTTCGATTGCGTGGCCGCCCGCTCCAATATAGTCGCCAATCAGCTTGCGGCGCTTGCTGCGGGTGAAATCGTAATGCCATGGATGCGCCAGGCTGACCCAGGCACCTGCTGCCCGCAATGTGCCGACGGTGTCTTCCAGGGTGGGCCAGTGTTGCTTGACGTCCCCCAGCTTGCCGGCACCCAGCCATTTGCGGAACGCTTCGGCACGATCCTTTACAAAACCTTCACGCACCATCCAGTCGGCAAAGTGCGGACGGGCCGGGGCGTTGCCGCTGTCGCCCAGTTCCTGCTGGATGGCGCGGGCGCCTTCCAGGCCGTTGGGCATGCCCTTGAGGGCCAGCTTGCGGCTTATTTCTTCGGACCGCAGCCAGCGGCCATCGTGCAATTTGGCGATGGCCTCCACCAGCGGCGGTGCGTTTACGTCAAAACCGTAGCCCAATACATGAATCGTCGCGCCGCCCCAGGTGCAGGACAATTCAACCCCGTTGACCAGTTGCATGCCCAACGCATTCGCCGCATCACGGGCCTCTGCCAGGCCTTCGAGGGTGTCGTGGTCGGTCAACGACAGGACTCGCACGCCTTTTTCAAACGCACGCGCAACCAGGACCGCGGGCGCCAGGGCGCCGTCGGAGGCTGTGCTATGGCAGTGCAAATCAACATTCACGGGAGTGTGTAACCTCAAGTCAGCTGGCGCTTTCGCTACCAAGGATGTTTGTTATTATGCCGCCACATCCAGCTTCTGGCTCTTACTGTGAAACAATTCATCGACTTCATCCCGCTGTTGCTGTTTTTCATCGTTTACAAAACCGACCCTCGCGTCATTGATCTTGCCGGCCACGAGCTGACAGTCGGTGGCATCTACAGTGCCACGGCGGTGCTGATCATCAGCTCCGTGGTGGTCTACGGCGCGCTCTTCATCTCCCAGCGCAAGCTGGAAAAAAGCCAATGGCTGACCCTGATCGCCTGCCTCGTCTTCGGCAGCCTGACCCTGGCCTTCCACAGCGAAACCTTCCTTAAATGGAAAGCCCCGGTGGTCAACTGGCTGTTCGCCCTGGCCTTTATCGGCAGCCACTTCATCGGTGACCGCTTGCTGATCAAGCGGATCATGGGTCACGCGCTGAGCTTGCCGGACCCGATCTGGGTGCGCCTGAACATCGCCTGGATCGTGTTTTTCCTGTTCTGCGGCGCCGCCAACCTGTTCGTCGCCTTCACCTTCCAGAGCTACTGGGTGGACTTCAAGGTGTTCGGCAGCCTGGGCATGACCGTGCTGTTCCTGGTCGGCCAGGGTATCTACCTGTCGCGCCACCTGCATGACACCGACCCTACCACGCCGAAAACCGAGGACTGACATGCTCTACGCCATCATTGCCACCGACGTTGCCGACTCGCTGGAAAAACGCCTGGGCGTGCGCCCGGCCCACGTCGAGCGCCTGAAACAGCTGCAAGCCGAAGGCCGTATCGTGCTCGCCGGCCCGCACCCGGCAGTCGACAGCAATGACCCGGGAGACGCCGGTTTCACCGGTAGCCTGATCGTCGCCGAGTTCGCCTCCCTGGCGGCGGCACAAGCCTGGGCCGACGCTGATCCGTATGTCGCGGCCGGCGTGTATGCCCATGTCCTGGTCAAGCCGTTCAAGCAAGTCCTGCCTTGATTCGTTGTGCGCTGAACCAATTGGCTTCAGCGCACTCCTAAACGCTCATTATTCCCGGTAACCTGCCGACAACGTTCTGAATATTCGTGTGGAATCAGGAGTTCCGATGCGCTTACGTCAGTTGTGTCTGTTGGCAGTGTTAATGATCGGGGCTACGGCCCACGCTGAAGAAACCTCGAACACCGGCAGTTCCACGCCCCTGTCCTTGAGTGCCGGCAGCCAGATCACCGATTTGCAGCAACGTTTGAAAGAAAGCGAACGGCAGCGGGATGAACTGAGCAAGCAATTGCAAAGTGCTGACGCCACGCGGGAAAGTACCCAATTGAGTAAACTGCGCCAGGAGAACCAACGCCTGGTCCAGCAACTCAAAGAAGCACAGGGCAGTGCCTTGCCACGCTGGCTTACCGAGCAACAGCAATGGTTCGTGACCGGTGGAGCAGTCGCGCTGATCGCCCTGCTGTGCGGGATCTTCGCCAGTGGCGGGCACCGGCGCCGTCGACAATGGCTAAATTGAGTGAGTCATGAGCGAGCTGTTACTGATAGATGATGACCAGGAGCTCTGTGAGCTGCTGACCAGTTGGTTGAGCCAGGAAGGTTTCCAGGTGCGCGCCTGCCATGATGGCTTGAGCGCCCGCAAGGCTTTGGCCGAAGCCGCCCCGGCGGCCGTGGTGCTCGACGTGATGCTGCCCGACGGCAGCGGCCTGGAGCTGCTCAAGCAATTGCGCAACGACCACCCGGAGCTGCCGGTGCTGATGCTCTCGGCTCGCGGCGAACCGCTGGACCGGATCCTCGGCCTGGAGCTGGGCGCCGACGATTACCTGGCCAAGCCCTGCGACCCTCGCGAACTGACCGCCCGCCTGCGCGCCGTGCTGCGCCGCAGTCACCCGGCTGCCGTGTCCACCCAGCTGGAGCTGGGTGACCTGTGCTTCAGCCCGGTGCGTGGCGTGGTCACTATCGATGAACAGGAATTTGCCCTGACCGTTTCCGAAAGCCGTCTGCTGGAAGCCTTGCTGCGCCAGCCGGGCGAGCCGCTGGACAAGCAGGAACTGGCGCAAATCGCCCTGGGCCGCAAGCTGACCTTGTATGACCGCAGCCTGGACATGCACGTCAGCAACCTGCGCAGGAAGATCGGCCCGCACCCGGATGGCCGACCACGGATCGTGGCGCTGCGTAGCCGCGGTTATTACTACAGCCTCTAAGCACAACACCTGTCCCCTGTGGGAGCTGTCGAGCCTTCGCGAGGCTGCGATGGCATCACCCCGGTGCAACGGATAGACCGCGGTGCCTGCATCGCAGCCTCGCCAAGGCTCGACAGCTCCCACACATGATCTCCCCTGCCGGGATAGTTTTGTCAGCTTCGCCCAAAATCCTCTTTACCCAAGCTTTACCGTCCCCTGACTGCCGCTGACCTTGTTCTCCGTAATCTACTCACATCCGGACTCACCGGAATAGAGACAGGAGAATCACCATGCGCAAGACCCTTATCGCTTTGATGTTCGCTGCTGCCCTGCCAACCGTTGCCATGGCCGCAGCACCTGAAGGCCCAGGCCCGATGGGCGGTCCTGAAGGCCACATGATGGGTGGCCCAGGCCACGGCGGCGAACACGGCATGCGGGGCAAAGGTGGCCCTTTCAGCCAGCTGGACCTGAGCCCTGAACAGCGCCAGCAGATCGGCAAGTTGATGGGCCAACAGTGGCACGCTCGCAAAGAGCTGGTGCGCAAGTACCTGGACAAACTGCCAGCCGCTGACAAGCAAGCCATGAAAGACGACATGGCGGCCGCCAAGCAGAAAACCCAGACCGACATCCGTGCCGTGCTGAAACCCGATCAACAGAAGAAATTCGACGAGATCGTGAAGAAACAAGCCGAACGCCGCGCCGAGTGGAAGGAATTCCAGGCCTGGAAAGCCCAACAGCCGCAAAAAGCGCAATAATGATCTAGCTTCACTCCCAGCCCAGTGGCCACCGCCGCTGGGCTTTTCCTGTTTGAGGGTTTCTTGTGCGTTCATTGTTCTGGCGCGTCCTAGCCAGCTTCTGGCTGGCCATCGCCCTGGTTGCCGGGCTGTCGATCCTGCTTGGGCATATGCTCAACCAGGACGCCTGGATTCTCAGCCGCCACCCCGGGCTCAATAACCTCGCGCAGGAATGGACGCAGCTCTATGAGGCCCAAGGCGAGGACGCCGCCCAGGAATTGCTGCAGCAGCGCAAGCGCCAGTACCACATCGACGTACAAGTGCTTAACGAAAGCGGCGAGCCCGTAGTGCTCGGTACCTTTCCGCGCCGCGCCGCCGCCCTCGAAGCCCGACAAAAAGACAGCCAGGACCGCCATCTGCCCTGGCGGCGCCTGACCGCCGAGTACACCAGTGAAAAAACCGGCGACACTTACCTGCTGATCTACCGCATTCCCCACCCGGAACTGGACGCCTGGCACCGCAACAGCCTGCTCTGGCCATTGAGTGCCCTGGCGATCGCGTTGGTGGTGCTGACCCTGTTCAGTTTGCTGGTGACGCTGTCCATCACCCGCCCCCTCAGCCGCCTGCGCGGCGCAGTGCACGATCTGGGCCAGACCACCTACCAGCAGAACAGCCTGGCGCGGCTGGCCAACCGTCGCGACGAATTCGGCGTACTGGCCACCGACTTCAACCGCATGGGCGCCCGCCTGCAAAGCCTGATTGGCAGCCAGCGCCAATTGCTGCGTGACGTGTCCCACGAACTGCGCTCGCCCCTGGCCCGGCTGCGGATCGCCTTGGCCCTGGCAGAACGCGCCACCCCCGAGGCACGGGAGAAACTCTGGCCCCGCCTGACCCGCGAATGCGACCGCCTTGAAGCGCTGATCAGTGAAATCCTGGTACTCGCCCGGGTGGATGCCGACAACGCCAGCGCCGAAGACATCGACCTCAACCCGTTGCTCAGGACCCTGCAAAAAGACGCCTTGCTCGGCGCACCGGACCAACCCGTGCAGCTCGATGCCGAGGCCGGGCTGCAACTCAAGGGCTGGCCGACCATGATTGAACGCGCCGTGGACAACCTGCTGCGCAACGCCCAGCGCTTCAACCCGCCAGGCCAACCGATTGAAATGGACGCCAGACGCCAGGGCGACCGTATTGTGATCAGCGTGCGCGACCACGGCCCCGGCGTGGACGCCGAACACCTGAAGCAACTGGGCGAGCCGTTTTACCGCGCCCCAGGGCAAACCGCCCAAGGGCACGGACTAGGACTGGCCATCGCGCGGCGCGCCGCAGAACGTCATGGCGGCAGCCTGATCCTGGCCAATCATCCTGACGGCGGTTTTATCGCCAGTGTGGATTTGCCGCTGGAGCCCGGGGTTGTCATTCAACCCTGATGATCTTCTATGATGGTCCTTCTCATTAGGAGGGCCTTTGATGACTGATCTGCTCACCCCCATCCAGGAAGCACTCGATTTACCCGTCACCCCGCTGGCCTTTACCGAGGCTGGCGCCCTGCCCTCGACCTTTGCCGTCACCGAACTGGCCAGCGCCAGCATCGGTGCGGCGGGCCAGGCAGTTGCCCAGTTGCTGCTACAGCAAACCGGGCGCCTGCCCTCGGTGACCGTGGACCGGCGCCTCGCCTCATTCTGGTTCTCCTCGTCCCTGCGTCCCGATGGCTGGACCACCCCGCCGCTGTGGGACCCGATTGCCGGCGACTACGCCTGCGCCGACGGCTGGATTCGCCTGCACACCAATGCGCCACACCATCGCGCCGCCGCTGAACGCGTACTCGGGCAGGTCGCTGACCGAGATGCGATGGCCGCGAAGGTCGCCCAATGGAACGCCGCCGAACTGGAACAGGCGATTGTCGAAGCCAACGGCTGTGCGGCGCAGATGCGCTCGTGGCAAGACTGGCAGGTGCATCCACAAGGTTTGGCGGTCAATCAGGAACCGCTGGTCCATCGCCAGACCTTTGCAACCCTCAGCGACAAACCCTGGCTGGGCTCGGTGGCAAGGCCGATGGCGGGGATCAAGGTGCTGGACCTGACGCGCGTATTGGCCGGCCCCACTGCCAGTCGCTTTCTTGCAGGCCTTGGCGCCGATGTACTGCGCATCGACTCACCGGACTGGAACGAACCTGGCGTCGTACCGGAAATGACTCTGGGCAAACGCTGCGCCCGCCTGGACCTGAAGAACGCCGACGACCGCCAGACCTTCGAAAACCTGCTGAAGGACACCGACATTCTGCTGCACGGCTACCGCGCCGATGCCCTGGAGCAGTTGGGCTACGGTGAGGCCGCGTTGCAAGCCATCGCCCCCGGCCTGATCGACGCCAGCCTCAATGCCTATGGCTGGAGCGGCCCATGGCGCAATCGCCGAGGGTTCGACAGCCTGGTGCAGATGAGTACCGGGATTGCCGAGGCCGGCAGGCAGTGGAAAAAGTCGGACAAGCCGGTGCCGCTGCCATTGCAGGCACTGGATCACGCCACCGGGTATTTGATGGCGGCCAGTGCAATCCAGGCCTTGAGTGAACGATTGAAATCCGGGCGCGGCGGTTCGGCGCTGCTGTCCCTCGCGCGCACGGCAAAACTGTTGGTGGACGCAGGACAAGTCCCGGAACAACTACCGCTGCGGGCCGAAGAGCCGGGTGATCAAGGCTTGGTGGTGGAGCAAACAGCCTGGGGCCCGGCCCACCGGTTGCTGCCCCCGGTGACCATCAGCGGAACACCGTTGCAGTGGGATTTGCCAGCAGGTGAACTGGGTTCACATCGGGCGAAGTGGTGACTTGAAAATCGCTATCGCGGGCAAGCCCGGCTCCCACAGTTGATCGAGTTGCCTGAGCTGACTCGGATCTCCTGTAGGAGCCGGGCTTGTCCGCGATGAGGCCCTTGCAGTCACCGTCAATCCGCGCGGCTCAGTGATGTCCACAAATGCTGCGCCGCATAGGCTCTAAGCGGTCGCCAGGCCTCAGCCCGCGCCAGCAACTGGCGTGGGCTCACCGGTCCGCCTTCCAGCGCCACCAACGCATTGATCAAGCCGATATCCCCCGAGGCAAACGCATCCTGCTCGCGCATCTGGCGCATGGCGATGTACTGCGCCGTCCAGTCTCCAATCCCCGGTAATGCCACCAACCGCGCCACACCCTCCTTCAGGCTCGCCTTCGGCTGGAATACCTGCGGGTCATCCAGTAAGGCCTGGGCCACACCCGACAAGGTGCGCCCGCGACTTTTCGGCATGCCGAGGGTCGCCAAATCTGCTGCTGCCAGCACCTCGGCGGAAGGAAACACGTGGGTCACACCGGCATGGGGCGTCACCAGCGGCGTGCCGTACTGCGCCACCAGCTTGCCCGCCAACTTGATCGCCGCTACCACGGTAATCTGCTGGCCCAACACCGCGCGGATCGCCAACTCCAATCCATCCCAGGTTCCAGGCACCCGCAGACCAGGACGCGCTGCCACCAAGCTCGCCATCAAGGGATCATTCGCCAATTGCCGGTTGATCCGCTTCGGGTCAACCGACAGGTCAAACATGTCCCGCAACCGCCGCTCAATTTCCGGCAACGCAGACGGGTTGGGGAAGTTCACCGTTACCTCAAGCCAATCCCCGGCCCCCGGCGACACACTGAGCCAACCCTGCTGACCGTCGACAGTGATACTGCGCGAGTACACACCGCCGTCCACCGTCTCCAACCCGCTGATCGCCCGCGCCGACAAAAAGCCCAGCATCGCCGCCCAGTCATACGGCGCCTGATACGCCAGCTGCATCCTCACAACGACAACACCCCGCTGTACAACCCATACGCCGCCAGGCTCGCCCCGGCGATCACGCAGGCGAAAATGCCTTTTTCCAGGTGGGTAAACAAGGGCTGGCCCTGCTCACGCTTGGCCAGGGCAAACAGGATCACCCCCGGCGCGTACAGCAACGCCGACAGCAGCAGGTACTTCAAGCCTCCGGCGTAGAGCAGCCACACTGCGTAAGCCAGGGCGATAAGGCTCACCAGCAAGTCCTTCATGCGTTCGCCATGGGCACCTTCGTAGGTTTCACCGCGCCCGCTCAACAGCACTGCATACGCCGCCGACCACAGGTAGGGCACCAAAATCATCGACGACGCCAGGTAGATCAGGGTGGTGTAGGTACTTTCCGAAAACAGCGTGATCACCAGGAACAGCTGGATCATCACATTGGTCAGCCACAACGCATTGACCGGCACCTGATTGACGTTTTCCTTTTTCAGGAACGCGGGCATGGTCTTGTCATGGGCGGTGGCATAGAGAATTTCGGCGCAGAGCAACGCCCACGACAGCAACGCCCCC
>NZ_JAEKFB010000010.1:0-604981 GCF_016650865.1 Pseudomonas sp. TH34 | reverse complement strand
GGCTCAAAGGCCGGGCTTTTCATTCAAGCAACTGCAATCAAGCGCCGTATACCGGCAGCTTCTTGCAGATGGCCTTGACCTTCTCACGAACAGCATCAATCACTGCTTCGTTGTTCAGGTCAGCCAGGATGTCGCAGATCCAGCCAGCCAGTTCCTTGCACTCTGCTTCTTTGAAGCCACGAGTGGTCACAGCCGGAGTGCCGAAGCGCAGGCCGGAGGTGACGAACGGCGAACGTGGGTCGTTCGGTACCGAGTTCTTGTTCACGGTGATGAAGGCTTTGCCCAGAGCGGCGTCAGCGTCTTTACCGGAGATGTCTTGCTTGATCAGCGAGAGCAGGAACAGGTGGTTCTCAGTACCGCCGGACACCACGTCAAAACCACGCTCGATGAACACGCCGGCCATGGCCTTGGCGTTTTTCACCACTTGCTGCTGGTAGGTCTTGAACTCAGGCTGCAGGGCTTCCTTGAAGCAGATCGCTTTAGCGGCGATCACGTGCTCCAGCGGGCCACCCTGGCCGCCTGGGAATACGGCGGAGTTCAGCTTCTTCTCGATCTCGGCGTTGGCGCGAGCCAGGATCAGGCCGCCACGTGGACCGCGCAGGGTCTTGTGGGTGGTGGTGGTCACGACGTCAGCGAACGGAACCGGGTTCGGGTAGACGCCAGCGGCGACCAGACCGGCCACGTGGGCCATGTCGACGAACAGGTAGGCGCCCACTTTGTCGGCGATTTCGCGGAAGCGTGGGAAATCCAGGATCTGCGAGTAGGCAGAGAAACCGGCCACGATCATTTTTGGCTTGTGCTCAACGGCCAGGCGCTCAACTTCGTCGTAGTCGATCAGGCCGTTGCCGTCGATACCGTACTGAACGGCGTTGTACAGCTTGCCGGAGGAGGAAACGCTGGCGCCGTGGGTCAGGTGACCGCCGTGGGCCAGGCTCATGCCCAGGATGGTGTCGCCCGCTTGCAGCAGGGCCAGGTACACGGCGCTGTTGGCTTGGGAGCCGGCGTGTGGCTGGACGTTGGCGTAATCGGCGCCGAACAGTTCCTTGGCGCGGTCGATGGCCAGCTGCTCAACGATGTCGACGTACTCGCAACCACCGTAGTAACGCTTGCCCGGGTAGCCTTCGGCGTACTTGTTGGTCAGAACCGAACCTTGAGCCTCCATTACCGCAGGGCTGGTGTAGTTTTCCGAAGCGATCAGCTCAATGTGCTCTTCCTGGCGCACGGCTTCTTGCTCCATGGCGGCAAAGAGATCGGCGTCGTACTTGGCAATAGTCAAATCACGGCTGAACATGGCGGTCCTCAAGGATCGGGGGCAGAAAAGAAGCGCATTCTAACCCAATGGGTTTTAGATGGCATATGAAAGGACATCATGTCGCGGACAAGCGGGGCTCATCTGGGGATGGGTGGTGTTTGTGCGGCCCCCTTCGCGAGCAAGCCCGCTCCCACATTCAATCGGGTTCCTTCAGGGGGAATGCGGTCGAGTGTGGGAGCGGGCTTGCTCGCGAAGAGGCCATCAGCATCACAGCAGGATTTCAATCGAACATGAACAGCGCATCATTACTGAACTGCGCCTCAAACCGGTTCGCCGGCATCGGTCGCCCGAACAGGTAGCCCTGAACCTCATCGCAACCGTGCTCCCGCAGGAAGTCCAGCTGCTCATGGGTTTCCACACCCTCGGCGATCACCGCCAGGTTCAGGCTGTGGGCCATGGCAATAATCGCCCGGGCGATCTGCGCATCCTGTTCACCCGACGGCAGGCCGTCGACAAAGGTGCGGTCGATCTTCAGCACGTCGATGGGGAATTGCTTGAGGTAGTTCAGCGATGAGTACCCGGTGCCGAAGTCGTCTACCGCAATGCTCAGGCCGAGGTTTTTCAGGCTGGCGAGAATCTGCATCGCCTCGTTGACCTCGCGCATCAGGATA
Organism: Pseudomonas sp. TH34; assembly: GCF_016650865.1. Classification (NCBI taxonomy): domain Bacteria; kingdom Pseudomonadati; phylum Pseudomonadota; class Gammaproteobacteria; order Pseudomonadales; family Pseudomonadaceae; genus Pseudomonas; species Pseudomonas sp. TH34. The sequence goes on along the minus strand of NZ_JAEKFB010000010.1, from coordinate 603,058 downwards.
CTTTCGGTCAGCTCCAGTTCCAGGCACGCCGGCGGCAGGCCAGTGTCCTTGAGGATGGTGGCGATGCGCTCGCCCAGTTGCCCGTCGGAGAACTGCCGGGCCGAGATGTTCACCGAGACCTTGGGCACCCGCACCTTGTTCTGGTGCCAGGTCTTGAGTTGGCGGCAGGCTTCGCTGATTACCCAGTCGCCCACGTCCACCACCAGCCCCAACTCCTCCAGCACCGGGATAAAGTCCCCCGGCGGCACCAGCCCGCGACGGGGATGGCGCCAGCGCAGCAGGGCTTCGGCGCCGGTCAGGCGTTTGCCGTCGCCGCTGAACTGCGGCTGGTAATACAGCACGAATTCATTCTGTTCCAGAGCGTGGCGCAGGTCGCTTTCCAGCTCCAGACGCTCCAGGGCGCTGGCGTTCATGTCGGCCTGGTAGAACTGGAAGTTGTTCTTGCCGCGTTCCTTGGCGTGGTACATCGCCGTGTCGGCGTTCTTCATCAACTGGCTGAGTTCGTTGCCATCCTGCGGGCTCAGGGCGATGCCGATACTGGCGGTCACGAAGAACTCGCGGCCTTCCAGCACGAATGGCTTCACCAGGCTGGCAAGAATCTGCTCGGCCACGTGAATCGCACGGTTCAGCGCCATCTCACGGTTGACCCGCGGTTGCAGGAGCAAGGTGAACTCGTCGCCACCCATGCGTGCCACGGTGTCGTCTTCGGCCACGCAGCCCAGCAAGCGGGTGGCCATTTCCTTGAGCATGCGGTCGCCGGCGGCGTGGCCCAGGGAATCGTTGATCGGCTTGAAGCGGTCGAGATCGAGGAACATCAGCACCACCCACGACTTTTGCCGTTCCGCCGACTGCAACGCGGTGTGCAGGCGGTCCTGGAACAGCGTGCGGTTGGGCAGGTGGGTCAGGGCGTCGTAGTAGGCCAGGCGGTGGATCCGCTGTTCGCTGGCCTTGCGCTCACTGATGTCACTGAAGAAGCACACGTAGCTGGCCAAGTCGCCTTCGTCATCGAATACGGCGGTAATCCCGACCCAGGCCGGGTAATGCTCGCCGTTGCGGCGCTTGAGCCACACTTCGCCTTCCCAGGTGCTGTGCTGGTGCAATTGCTTGAGCACATAGCGCAGGTGGGCTTCCTGCTGTTCGTCGACGGTGAGCATGTTCGGCAACTGGTCGAGCACGTCCGCCACCGCATAACCGCTGACCCGGCTGAACGCTTCGTTGGCCTGCACGATATAGCCGGCCGGGTCGGTGATCAGGATCGCCGAAGTCGAGTGTTCGAATACCGTGGCCGCCATGCGCAGGTCTTTTTCCGCACGGCGTTGCTGGCTGATGTCGCGACCCACGCCGAGGATGCCTTCGAACGCGCCGTGCTCGTCCCACACCAGCACCAGGCGCAGTTCGATGGGGACCTTGCGCCCGTCGGCCCGCAGGCAGTCAAACAGGAACAGTTGGGTCTGCACGTCGTTGCGCAAGGCCGCCAGGGATTCAGGTTGGTCCAGGGCGCGGCTGACTTGCTCTACCAGGCTGTAGATGCCCGTGAGTTGCTGCGGGTTGGCGATGGTCGATTGCCAGCCGTTTTCGAAGATCCAGTCCACGTCGTAGCCCAGCACCGCGTTCACCGAAGGGCTGACGTAGTTCAGGGCCAGCTTGCTGTCGGTGGAGAAAATGACGTCGCTGATACTTTCGGCCAGCATGCGGTAGCGCTGTTCGCTGTCGCGCAGGGATTCGCTGGCTTCGATCTGGTCGGTGATGTCCTTGGCCACGCCGATGATGCGCGTGACCTGGTCGGTCTTGTCCCGGGCCAGGGCCTGTTCGCGGATATCGAAGCGTCGCCATTGGTTGTTGCGGTGGCGAAAGCGCAACTGGCACTGCAGTTGGCTCAGGTAGCCGGCCTGGCGCTGTTGCAGGCGCAGGTCGTGGTAGTGCTCGGCGTCTTCGGGGTGCAGCAGGATTTCCCAGAAATACTCGCCCATCTGCTGCAACTCGGGCTTGTTGTAGCCCAGGGTGTGGCCCAGGTGGTGGTTGCTGAAAATCATCCGCTGGCTGATCACGTCTTGCACATACAGGTGATCGGGCACGGTGCGCACCACGTCCGACCAGAAACCCTCGCGCTCCACCAGCGATAATTCGATCAGCTTGCGGCTGGTGATGTCGCTGATGCTCAGGATCACTGCCTTGAAGTCGTCCTGCTGTTCCGGCAGGCGCATCACCAGCCACAGGTATTGGTCGTTGCCTTCAACGTCGCTGAGCTGGATTTCCAGTTCGAGCTGTTTTTGTTGGGTCAGTACCGCGTCGATCACCTGATTGCCGATGGCGGTGGGGCTCGACGGGCAGGCGTCGATCAGGCGCTCCCAGGCTTGTTCGCAAGAGGCGACATTCAGCAGGCGCACCGCCACCTGATTGACCTCGGTGATGCGTAGCTCCTTGAGCAGTTGCTGGCGTTGCTCCGGGTTGTCTTGCAATAACTGTTGCAGTTGCTCGCAGGTTTGCAAGTGGGTCTTGTCGAAGAACGCGCGCAGGCCCGACAGGTCGAGCACGCACAGGGCCACGCCGGTGCCTTCGAAAATATCCTGATAGCGTCGGCGCCCCTCGTGCACCTGGCGCTGGCGGCGGCGCATGTTCAACAGCACGATGACCGGGATCAGCGAGAAGGCCAGGCCCAGCAGGCATTTGCCGATAAACGCTGGCAGCAGTTGTTCCAGCACGGCGGCGCGGTCGAACAGGCCACGCAGTTGCCAGTCGCTTTTGCTCAGGGGCGTGACCAGTACACTCTTGTTCAATTCGTCCGGGGTCAATGCCGAGGCCCATTGGGCCGGCATACCGCTGTCACGGCTGACCACGCGGTGGTTGAGGCGGTTTTCGATGACCCACATCGGCCGCTGGCCCTGGCCGTCCTGGCGGGTCAGGTTGGCCAGGTAATTGGGCGCCAGGCGCAAGGCCCAGTACATCTTGGTGCCGCCGCTGGGCTGGTGCAGCAGCAGGTAGATGACAGTGCCATCGTTGTTGTTGCTCAGGTAATAGGACTGGGCGTGGCTGCGCTTGACCAGCTCTTCGAGCCAGGCGCTGTCCTGGCTGTCACTGGCGCTGTCACTGATCATCGCGCCGCTGGGGGCGAGCAAGGCGACGCTGCGCAACTCCGGCAGGGAGCGTTGCAGGGTGCGCATCAGGATTTGTTGCTGTTCGGTGTCCCGCGGCGGCTCGACGATCGGCAGCAGGTTCAGCGCGATCTGCGCACTGAGGGCCATGTTCAGGCTGATCTGTTCGGCCAGGTCGGCGCTGTAGTCGATGGTGTATTGCTGCTGGTTTTTCTGGTTTTGCTGCAGCTGGTCCAGCAGTTGCCAGAACAATAACGCGAGCAGCAGCAGCACCAGCGTCGCCAATGCGCCCTTCAGGGTTCCGTGCAGGGGCGCTCCCGGCGCTATATGAGCGGCGCGCAGGGGAGTTGGCGGCGTTACGTTGGACAAACTGTGATCCTGCGGTTTGGCTGGACTGGCGCGCGACGTGCACTATAAGCCGGACGCCCGGAGGGCGGCTAGCATGCCTTGTGTTGTGGCAAAGTGCCAGCCCCGCTTGGCTGGACTGCCCATGCGCATTCAGGTAGCTTTGCCGGTTACGCGAGGGCGTTCCAGCCCCAGACAATCAGGCATCTACCGTACGCAGGCATTGATAGACATCAACGGCCCGCGCGGCGCATGGCCTGGCACGGGTTTCGCCCGCTTAATTCATCAGTCACTGACGCTAGGTTCACCATGGCTCAATACGTCTTCACCATGCATCGGCTGGGAAAAGTTGTTCCGCCGAAGCGGGAAATCCTGAAAAACATTTCTCTGTCCTTCTTCCCGGGCGCCAAGATCGGCGTGCTCGGCCTCAACGGTTCGGGTAAATCCACCCTGTTGAAAATCATGGCCGGCGTCGACACCGAGTTCGACGGCGAAGCCCGCCCGATGCCCGACCTGAACATCGGCTACCTGCCACAGGAACCTATCCTGGACCCGACCAAGACCGTGCGTGAAGTGGTCGAGGAAGCGGTCAGCGTGATCAAGAACGCCCAGGCGCGGCTGGACGAGGTCTACGCGGCCTACGCTGAAGAAGATGCCGACTTCGACAAACTGGCGGCAGAACAGGCCAAGCTCGAAGCCATCCTGCAAGCCGCCGACGGTCACAACCTGGACCGCCAGCTGGAAGTCGCCGCCGACGCGCTGCGCCTGCCGGCGTGGGACGCCAAGGTTGAACACCTGTCCGGTGGTGAAAAGCGTCGTGTGGCCCTGTGCCGCCTGCTGCTGTCGGCCCCCGACATGCTGCTGCTCGACGAACCCACCAACCACCTGGACGCCGATTCCGTCGCCTGGCTGGAGCACTTCCTCCACGATTTCCCGGGCACCGTGGTTGCGATCACGCACGACCGGTACTTCCTGGACAACGTTGCCGGCTGGATCCTCGAGCTCGACCGTGGCGCCGGTATCCCTTACGAGGGCAACTACTCCGGTTGGCTGGAAGCCAAGTCCGACCGTCTGGCGGCCGAATCCAAGCAGCAGTCGGCCCATGAAAAGGCCATGAAAGACGAGCTGGAATGGGTGCGTAAAGGCGCCAAGGCACGTCAGTCGAAATCCAAGGCCCGTCTGGCGCGTTTCGAAGAGATGCAGTCCCAGGAATTCCAGAAGCGTTCCGAGACCAACGAGATCTACATCCCGGCCGGTCCGCGCCTGGGTGACAAGGTCATCGAGTTCAAGAACGTCTGCAAGGGCTACGGCGACCGCGTGTTGATCGACAACCTGTCGTTCTCCATGCCTAAAGGCGCCATCGTTGGCGTGATCGGCGGTAACGGTGCGGGTAAATCCACCCTGTTCCGCATGCTGATGGGCAAGGAACAACCGGACTCGGGCACCATCGAAGTCGGCGAAACCGTGCAACTGGCCTGTGTGGATCAGAGCCGCGACGACCTCGACGGCAGCAAGACGGTGTTCCAGCAGATTTCCGACGGTTCCGACCAGATCCGTATCGGCAACTACGAAATCCCGTCGCGCACCTATGTGGGCCGCTTCAACTTCAAGGGCGGCGACCAGCAGAAGTTCGTCAGGGACCTGTCCGGTGGTGAGCGCGGTCGCTTGCACCTGGCCCTGACCTTGAAAGAAGGCGGCAACGTCCTGCTGCTCGACGAACCGTCAAACGACCTCGACGTTGAAACCCTGCGTTCCCTGGAAGAAGCCCTGCTGGACTTCCCGGGCGCCGCCATTGTGATCTCTCACGATCGGTGGTTCCTTGACCGCGTGGCCACTCACATCCTGGCGTACGAAGACGATTCCCAAGCGGTGTTCTTCGAAGGCAACTACACCGAATACGAAGCCGATCGCAAGAAACGCCTCGGCGAAGCAGCTGCCCAGCCGCATCGTGTACGGCACAAAAAACTGGCCTGATTCGGGTTGGTGGTATGAAAAAGCGGAGCCTTCGGGTTCCGCTTTTTTTTGCGTGTTTTCAGGTGGACCGCGTCGTCCGCATCGCAGGCAAGCCAGCTCCCACAGTTGACCTCATTGTCTTGGATGTGATCGATCAAATGTGGGAGCTGGCTTGCCTGCGATAGCGGGTTAACTGTTGGTGCAAGGCCTGGATTGAAATCCTCATTAAGGTGCAAAAACCGCCTGTATTTATATCTAGTGCACCATTTAAATTCACAAAAGCGACATTTCGCCCTGTCACGGTGCGACATGAATTGATAAAGTCCGGGACAAATCTCCTTTAATGACAATAAATTTGCCGAGACTTTTCATGATCGAATCCGTTGAATCCTTCCTTGCCCGCCTCAAGAAACGCGACCCCGACCAGCCGGAATTCCACCAGGCCGTGGAAGAAGTCCTGCGCAGCTTGTGGCCGTTTCTTGAAGCCAATCCCCATTACCTGACCTCGGGCATCCTGGAGCGCATCTGCGAGCCGGAGCGTGCGATTGTATTCCGGGTGTCGTGGGAAGATGACCAAGGCAAGGTACGAGTCAACCGCGGGTTCCGGATCCAGATGAACAGCGCCATCGGCCCGTATAAGGGCGGGCTGCGCTTCCACCCATCGGTAAACCTGGGCGTGCTGAAATTCCTCGCCTTCGAACAGACCTTCAAGAACTCCCTGACCTCACTGCCCATGGGCGGCGGCAAGGGCGGCTCGGACTTCGATCCCAAAGGCAAGAGCGACGCCGAGGTGATGCGCTTCTGCCAGGCGTTCATGAGCGAGCTGTATCGCCATATCGGCTCGGACGTGGACGTGCCCGCCGGTGATATCGGCGTGGGCGCCCGAGAGATCGGCTTCCTGTTCGGCCAGTACAAGCGCCTGAGCAACCAGTTCACCTCGGTGCTGACCGGCAAGGGCATGAGCTACGGCGGCAGCCTGATCCGCCCGGAAGCCACTGGTTTTGGCTGTGTGTATTTCGCTGAGGAAATGCTCAAGCGCAACGGCGAGCGTGTCGAAGGTAAGCGTGTGGCCATTTCCGGCTCCGGTAACGTCGCCCAGTACGCGGCGCGCAAGGTCATGGACCTGGGCGGCAAGGTGATTTCCCTGTCCGATTCCGAAGGCACCCTCTACTGCGAAAGCGGTTTGACCGAAGAGCAATGGTCAGCGCTGCTGGAGCTGAAAAACGTCCAGCGCGGGCGCATCAGCGAACTGGCTCCGCGTTTCGGCCTGGAATTCCGTGCCGGCAAAGCACCGTGGGAACTGGCCTGCGACATCGCACTGCCCTGCGCCACCCAGAACGAACTGGACGCCGAAGCGGCGCGCACCCTGTTGCGCAATGGCTGCGTGTGCGTGGCCGAAGGCGCCAACATGCCCACCACCCTGGAGGCTGTGGATACCTTTATCGAGGCCGGCATCCTGTTCGCGCCGGGCAAGGCGTCCAATGCCGGCGGTGTGGCGGTGAGCGGGCTGGAGATGTCGCAGAACGCCATGCGCCTGCTGTGGACCGCTGGCGAAGTAGACAGCAAGCTGCACAACATCATGCAGTCGATCCACCATGCGTGCGTGCACTACGGCGAAGAGAACGGCCGGGTCAACTACGTGAAGGGCGCCAACATCGCAGGCTTCGTGAAAGTCGCGGACGCGATGCTCGCCCAGGGCATCGTTTAACCCTCGGGTTCGATGCGCAGGATTTCGATCAACTGATCACCGACGGGGCGCCTCCACAGCACCTCGTCGCCCACCTGTGCACCCAGCAGCGCGCGGCCCAGGGGCGAACCCCAGTTGATCAGGCCCACCGTGGCATCGGCCTGGTCTTCACCCACCAGTTGAATACGCTGCTCTTCGTCCTGTTCATTGGCGAAAGTCACCCAACTGCCGATCTGCACCTTCTCGGTAGAGGTCGCTGGCGCCACTACCTGAGCGCTTTGCAGGCGCTGGTTGAAGTAACGCAAATCCCGCTCAAGGTCGGCCTGGCGCTGTTTATCAGCCTGCTCGCCGTTGGCGGACTCTTCGCTGTGCTCGCTTTGTAACTGCGCCACTTTGGCCTGCAACTGCGCAAGCCCACGGGCAGTGAGGTGATTGGGCTGCTCGCTGACCTGGCGTTCCACCGGCTGGCTGGCCTGGGCAGCGGCGCTGTCTTCGTTGACGAAAGCTCGACTCATGGCGTTCTCCTGCTATGGAGTTTGGGCCATGGTCGCAGGGGTTAAGTTTCGCTGGATGTCTGAAAGCGACCTATTGCGAGCGATAGGCCCGTGCGGCGTCGCGGTCCTTTTCCTGCTGCCAGGCGCGTTCGCGGTCGTCCCAGTGGCGGTTCTTGTAGTCGTTCAGGTCTTCGTTCTCGCGCATGGCCTTGCACTGGCGAAAGCCATCATCCCAGCCTTCGGCATAGGTACGGTCTTTCAGGTAGCGAGGGACGTTCTTGCGGAATTCCCCTGTGATCACCCCGGCGGCCTGGCGGCCGCTGCTGCATCCGTCGTCGTAGCCGTCGGCGAAAGCGGGTGGGTAACCCTTGGCCAGTAAGTCTTCATGGGTTGATTGGCAACCCGATAGCAGGGCCAACAGGCCCAGCACTACAGCGTACCGCCACATCGCTTGCTCCCTGGCCGTTGAACGGCTGATGGGGGAAGTGTAGGAGTGGATTCGTTCGGGGTATGTGAAACGGATGTGAGAAATCTGTGTGACGCTGCTTCTTCGGGCGATCACGCATCCCCTGTTCAGGGTATTGGGATATTCCAGAGAGGGTGAGGTGTCTGGTTTTGGGGCTGCTGCGCAGCCCAGCGGGAGCAAGCTCCCTCGCCACAAGGTTATTTTGTGTGGTTCAGTCTGGTGTCAGCGCGGCGTGCTCTGCGAGTTCTTGCTGGATGAACGCTGCAATCATCGCCCGATAGACGTGCTCTGTGACGTCCGGGTTTGCGCCTACGGTGTGAGAGAGATCGCGAACCTTGGCAATCACCTGCTCAACCCGCTGCGGGGCTTTCACGCCGTCACTGTCTTTTTTGAAGCGCGCAGCCTGGGAAACGAAGCCGCCCCGTTCGGCCAGCAGCGTAACGATCTGGTGATCAAGGCGGTCGATGTTTTCCCGGACTTGCTCGAGGCTGGTGCAATTAACGGCCATGTGGGTTGAAGCTCCTTTTAGTGATCGTTCCCACGCTCTGCGTGGGCATGCCGCCCTGGACGCTCTGCGTCCGCTTTTAAAGGTCGTGACGCGGAGCGTCACAGGATGCATCCCCACGCGGAGCGTGGGAACGATCTACGGCTCAGGGATTAATAGTGATACCACTTCACTTCCAGCATCACTTCGTTCACCGGTGTCGCGAGGTGGCTGTATTCCCGTTGCGCACTCAGTCTCAGCCCCAGGTTGCGCGACAATTCCCACTGTTGATTCAGGCTGATACTGCGCCGCACCTCGCCATTGGTGAAGAAGTCACCCTTGGCTTCCAGGCTCAGGTTGCCCAGCGGGTTTCTCCACAGCACGCCAGTGTTGAAGCCAGCCGCCGGGGAGATGGCTTCACCGAAGTCACTGTTGTGTTCCACGCGCACGGTGCCAAGGGCGAAGCCGAGCATGTCGTCGCGCAGTTGCCAGGTGCCGCCGGCGCCGCCATTGACGTGGCTGACCAGGGTCTCGTCGTCATGCTTGCCCGGTACGCGCTCAAGGCCTCCGGTCACTTGCCACGACCAGGGTTGCAGCAGTTCGTTGCGCGGGGTCAGTGAGCGAATGGTCGCCAGGTCCAGTTGCTGTAACTGCCAGTGGTTGCCTTCGTACTGGCGCAGTTTCATTTGCAGGATTTCGATCTGCGCGCCCAGGGGGAAGCCTTCGGCGTTGTCATTCAGGTCGTGGTAGGCCATGCGCAGGCCGTATTCGCCGAAGGCCTTGTCGCCCCGGGTGCCGATGCCGGCTTGCCAGGTGCGGGATTCGTGGCCGTCTTCGGGCAGGCCGGGGCGTTCGATCTTCAGGTCCGGCGCCGGGTTCTGGTTGATCGCCCGCAGCAGTTCGAAGCTGCGCTGGGAACGTTCGGTGTCGCGCTCCAGGCCGTTGGCGCGGTAGCGGCCAAGGCGGTAGGCGGCGTCGATGATCAAGGCCTGGCGGTCTTTGGCGATGGCCTTGAACGCCGGGTCCTGCAGTTGTTTCTGGTCGTCGCTGATCTTCAGCACCCATTGCTGCTCGTCGCTGTCCAGCGGCTTGGCGCGTTCCAGCAGCTCCCGTTCACGGGAAGGGCGGTAATCGATTTTCTCCACCAGGCCGGCTTCTTTCACGGCTTTTACCGTGTCGGTAGGGATCGCGGTCAGCGGGAATTGCTCGGTCAGCCGCAGGCTTGGACGGGCTACTTGCAGCAGCTCCAGCAGGCGATAGGAGCAGTTTTCGTCGAAGAAGAAGTAGTCGAACTGGATCTGCTTGAGTTCCCACACGTGCTCGACCATGCGCTCGGTCTCGACCTGAGTCAGGTTCAGGCGGTATTCCCACAGGTCGCGGTTCTCCAGGCTACGGTATTCCGAGAGCTTTTCCTGATAGGGCACCAGCGCGAACAGGCCGGGATAGCCGCCCATCAGGCCCTTCCAGGCGTAGAGGATGCTGTTGTCCGAGCCTTCGATGTAGGCGCCAAAGTTGATCGCGTAGCTGAGCAGGGCAGTGTTGTTGCTCTGCACGTCAGCCTGGTCGATACGCAGCAGGGTATGGCCAAACATCGACGACGGGCTGTTGAGGTAGGCCGCCGGGAAGATCATTACCGCGCTGTGGGGGGCGACGTCCTTGAACCATTGCTTGAACTCCTTGCAGTCCAGCGCCGGCAAGTCCGTCAGGTGCAACTGGTCCTTGAGCCAACGGGTACGTGCCGGGTAGACGCATTGGGCGTGCTTTTCGCCGAGGCTGGCCGGGGCATACAGCGCCTCTACCGTGGCCTTCAGCTCCTGGTCCGGATGGTGGGCACCATCGGGGGCGAGGAAGAATTTCTTGTCGCTGACATAACTGCGCCAGCCTTTGAACTTGCCGGACTCGTAATGCCCCAGCGAAAGCCAGAAGGGGTCGTTGGCCAGTTGCTGCAAACGTTGATCATCAAGGTGCGGCGCCGCATATAGCGGGGCGCAGGCGAAGAGTGCCAGGTAGGCAAGGCGTTTGAGCATGTGGGCAACTTAAGTCGAGATAAAAAGACCCAAAGGGGAGGCAGGTCCAAAAATAATAAAACCCGTGCCCCGAAAGGCACGGGCGGGTCGAGCTTAAGCCTGGGTAGCGTATTTCGCCAGACGGGTGTCGCTTTTCAGTACAGCCAGGGTGTTGTTGTGCACGTCATCAGCAGTTACGTCAGCCTTGCTGAAGATTTGCTGGAAGTGCTCGTGAGTCACGGCGGCAAAGTGCTCGCGGTCTTCAGGAGCAACGCCCAGTACCACGGCGTAGGTAGTCAGCGCTTCGCCGTTACCCTTGGCCATGTCTTCGGACAGCTCGTTCATCATGCCATTCATGGCAATCCACGATTTGCCACCGTAGGTCAGCTTGCTGTTGGTGTTGCAACCGTTGGTGCCCGAGGTCATGCCGAAAGTGGCGTTACCCGAGGTACCGTTGGTGGTGGAGGCCAGGAAGTGCGCCGGAGTGCCGCGTTGGCCTTCGAACAACATGTTGCCCCAACCGCAGTTCGGGCCACCTGGCGCTTCAGCCATTGCATTGAGGGAGACGACGGTGAAGAGAGTACCGAGAAGGATCCGTTTCATAGCTTTGTTCTCTTTGTGTGCAAACCAATGGACAAGGGTTCAGGTGCCTGACAGCACCCTAGGGGTCGGTTATTAGTCCAACCCGCAGCAGGTTGGAGTTTAGGCACGATCCAAGGGTTCCGTGACTTTTTGTGAAACAAGCCGGAAACACTCGGTTTTTTTGCAGCCCCGAACACGGGTCTATGCTTTCCCTAAGCCGTCCTTGCCAGCCGGCCCAACCCGGCGCCAGAATGCCGTTATCTGCCCCGCCTGATGTAAGGAAGCCCGATGCCTGATCCTGTTGCTGCCAGCTTGCGTCTAGCGCCCGAAGCGCTGACTCGTCCTTTTTCCGCTGAACAGTTCAGCTTCTCGACCACCAATGATTTGGAGCCCTTTCGCGGTGTGCTTGGCCAGGAACGTGCGGTCGAAGCCTTGCAGTTCGGCGTGGCGATGCCACGCCCCGGTTACAACGTATTTGTGATGGGTGAGCCCGGTACCGGGCGCTTTTCGTTCGTCAAACGCTACCTCAAGGCCGAAGGCAAGCGCCTGCAGACCCCGGCCGACTGGGTCTACGTCAATAATTTCGATGAGCCTCGCGAACCCCGCGCGCTGGAGCTGCCTGCGGGCGGTGCTGCTGCGTTCATCTCCGATATCAACGGCCTGATCGACAACCTGGTCGCGACCTTCCCGGCCGTGTTTGAACACCCGACCTATCAACAGCGTAAAAGCGCCATCGACCGCGCCTTCAACCAGCGCTACGACCGTGCCCTGGATGTCATCGAGCGCCTGGCCCTGGAAAAGGACGTGGCGCTGTACCGTGACAGCACCAACATTGCCTTTACCCCGATGCTCGACGGCAAGGCCTTGGACGAAGCTGAGTTTTCGCAGTTGCCGGAAGCTGACCGCGAGCGCTTCCACACCGATATTTCCGAACTGGAAGAACGCCTCAACGAAGAACTCGCCAGCCTGCCCCAGTGGAAGCGCGAGTCCAACAACCAGATGCGCCAGTTCAACGAAGAAACCATCACATTGGCCTTGCAGCCATTGTTGGCGCCGCTGTCCGAGAAGTATGCGGAGAACGCGGCCGTTTGCGGTTACTTGCAGGCGATGCAGGTCTACCTGCTGAAAACCGTGGTCGAGCAGTTGGTGGACGACGCGAAAACCGATGCCCAGGCCCGCAAGTTGCTGGAAGAGCAGTATTGCCCGAGCCTGGTGGTGGGCCATCCGGTCAACGGTGGTGCGCCGGTGGTGTTCGAGCCGCATCCGACCTACGACAACCTGTTCGGCCGTATTGAATACAGCACCGATCAAGGCGCGCTCTACACCACTTATCGCCAATTGCGCCCGGGTGCGTTGCACCGTGCCAACGGCGGTTTCCTGATCCTTGAAGCCGAAAAGATGCTCAGCGAGCCGTTTGTGTGGGACGCCCTCAAGCGTGCCCTGCAATCGCGCAAGCTGAAGATGGAATCACCGTTGGGCGAACTGGGCCGCCTGGCCACGGTGACCCTCAACCCGCAAGTGATCCCGTTGCAGCTCAAGGTCATCATCATTGGTTCCCGCCAGCTGTACTACGCGTTGCAGGACGCGGATCCGGACTTCCAGGAGATGTTCCGGGTGCTGGTGGACTTCGACGAAGACATCCCGATGGTGGATGAAAGCCTGGAGCAGTTCGCCCAGTTGCTGAAAACCCGCACCTCGGAAGAAGGCATGGCGCCGTTGACCTCGGATGCGGTCGCGCGGCTGGCGACCTACAGCGCGCGGCTGGCGGAGAACCAGGGGCGCTTGTCGGCGCGTATCGGTGATTTGTTCCAACTGGTCAGCGAGGCGGACTTCATTCGTCACCTGGCGGGCGATGAGCGCACCGACTCCGGGCACATCGAGCGTGCACTCAAGGCCAAGGCCACGCGCACCGGGCGGGTGTCGGCGCGGATTCTCGACGACATGCTCGCCGGGGTGATCCTGATCGACACCGCCGGTGCGGCGGTGGGCAAGTGCAACGGGCTGACAGTGCTGGAAGTGGGGGACTCGGCATTCGGCGTGCCGGCGCGGATCTCTGCATCGGTGTACCCGGGCGGCAGCGGCATTGTGGATATCGAGCGTGAAGTTAACCTCGGCCAGCCGATTCACTCCAAGGGCGTGATGATCCTCACCGGTTACCTGGGCAGCCGGTATGCCCAGGAATTCCCGTTGGCGATCTCGGCGAGTATTGCCCTGGAGCAGTCCTACGGGTATGTCGACGGCGACAGCGCCTCCCTGGGCGAGGCGTGCACCTTGATCTCGGCGCTGTCGAAGACGCCGCTCAAGCAGTGCTTTGCCATCACCGGCTCGATCAACCAGTTTGGCGAAGTGCAGGCGGTGGGCGGGGTCAACGAGAAGATCGAAGGCTTCTTCCGCCTCTGTGAAGCCCGTGGGCTGACCGGCGAGCAGGGGGCGATCATTCCCCAGGCCAACGTCGCGACGCTGATGCTCGACGAGAAGGTGTTGCAAGCCGTGCGCGACGGGCAATTCCACGTCTACGCCGTGCGCCAGGCCGACGAGGCCTTGAGCCTGCTGGTGGGTGAGCCTGCGGGTTCGCCCGACGAGGAGGGGCAATTCCCCGAAGGCAGCGTCAATGCGCGGGTGGTGGAGCGTCTGCGGGCGATTGCCGAGATGATCAGTGAGGATGATCTGAAGGAAGCCGAGAAGGAGCTGGCGCAGGAGGCGTTGGCAGAAGCAAAACCGGTGTAATAACTACCGAAGGGGCCTGTTTTCAGGTCCCTTCGGCATATTTTTGACGCCGTCGTGACGGCAGTCGTCCGTTGGTCCCCCGGCCTTGGTTTGTACCGGGTTTCTTCTATTCTCAGCTCAAGGGATATCCACAGGAGTCGCTGGATAGAAACAGTCTTGCCCTGCGAGGCTGAATACCGGATCTACCGAGGGTCGCCGCCATGTCGCGCAACCTCTGCCTCACCCGCCAGTGCCTGGGCCTGGTTACTCGTATCGAATGTTCCATTCGCCCTCTCGCGGGGGATACCGGGATGTGGACCTTGTTGTTTGCTGCCGGAATGACCGGTGAACAGCCTTCCACCATCAAGTCCCAAGGCCCGTTTCACGGACCTTTCGTGGCACAAACCATCCTTGATTCGATTGTCGAAAGCCTGACCCTGCACGGGTACGAACTGGCGGACGACCCGCAGATCTGGTGCCTGCACTTGCAGGCGCACTTGCGACAGCTCAATGGCGGGCGGCAGACGGTGCTAAGCGATATCCGCTGACCGCACTCCCCGTAGCAGCTGTCGAGCGCCAGCGAGGCTGCGTCGGCCGCACCGCCGACATCGTGTCTGACTCAGCGCCCCGTTCGCACCCGACGCAGCCTCGCTGGCGCTCGACAGCTGCTACGGGGGCGGGGGGCTATGGCTTGGGGGCAGGGGCCGCCTCGGGTTTGTCCAGCTTCACCTCAAACCCATATTGCACCGTGTCCAGACCGGTGCGCTGGTAGGTTTCCAGCGTGGTCGGCTGGCCATAAAAGTAATGCACATCGAACAGCGCCGTGCCGTACTCCTCGGCCCGGTGGCTGACGCCGAGAATTTCTTTCAAGTAGTTGCCGCTGGCATCCTTGGCATAGAACCGCCAGCTATCCGACGGGAACAGCTTCTGGTCGACAATCAGCGCGTTGTCCTTCAGCTCCAGGCCCTTGGGCAGTTGCCCGGCCGTGAGGCTGCCTTTTTCGATGGTGGCCAGGAACAGTGGCATTGACCCGACGGCAAACCCGGGGTTTTCGGGGAACAGGTTCAGGTCATAGGTGATGGTGCCGCGCCCCGGGTCGACCTCGTAGGCTTCGGCGGGCAGTTCGATCGGCTCGCCGAGCTTGCCTTCGTCGTTGGCGGTGAGGAAGGTCACGGGGGCATCGCCGCCGCCCCGGTCTTCGCCCAGCAGGTCGTCGTTGAAGGTGTAGGGGTGATCGAACTCGATGTGTGCTGCGCTGGCGTCATCCACCGATTGGTTGATGGTGACGCTTTTCTTCAACTGGTCTTCAGAAAGCGTGGCGTCCTTGAGCCAGTCCGAAGCCTGGTCGTCATACACAGTGACGGGCATCGGCAACGGTTGTACGGTCTTCTCCAGGCTGTTCTTGTCGAAGCGCCGTACGGGCAGGTCCAGGTCCTTGCGGGTCACCGTCGCCTGGGAAAAGTCGAGGACGCTGACTTGCACGTTGTCGATCAGGCCGTTGAAGTACACCTTGGTGTAGTGGCTGTTCTGCTTGTGTTCGAAGGCTTTCTGTTCGTCTTCCAACTGTTTTTCAAAGGCGTCGGACCAGGCCTTCTGCTTTTGCATTTCGGCCAGTTGTTTCTCGTAAAACGCCAGTTGGGCGGCGTTCTCGTTGATTGAGCCCGAGCGCGAGAGAAATTTCCCGGTGGTGTCGCGAGCCTGCACCAGCAGCGGGTTGGGCGATTCATCCACGACTTCCGGTGCCAGCGGGGCGCTGTTGGTCAGTTCGATTTCGGCGTAGTTCTTTTCGAGGGTCAGCAGCGTGACCGTGACGTTGTCTTCAGTGCGTTTGCGGCCCACGTCCTTTTTCGACAGGTCGAAGGTGAAGACTTTACGCGGCGCGATGACTTCCACCTTGCCCTTGAGTGTGACGGGCTGCGGCTGGCTCTTGTTTTCAGTCTCAATGCCTTCGATGAACGGGTAGGTCACCGTCAGGTCATCGGGGTTGGTCAGGTTTGAGCTGGTGGGGCTCAGTTGGATACCCGGGTCGGTTTCCGACCATTCCGGCTGGAAGGGGATGACCTTGTTGTTGCTCAAGGTCACTGACTGCCATTCCAGGCCGTGGGGGAAGGGGAATTGGTCGGGCATGTTGAAGTTGAACGGGAAGATCGGCTGCAGGTCCGTCAGGTAGTCCGAATGGGACGCCTTGCGCAGGACAAACAGGCCATTGATGTAGGTGTCCACCAGGGCCTGGGGCGTGGGGTAATGCTTGAGCAGTGCCAGGGCGTCTTCGCTGTACTCGGCCTCGATGGGCTTGGTGGCGAGCTTGGCGCGTGCCCGCTCCAGCAACAGCAGCGAGCCACCGAGTTCGGACACGGCGTCCTTGAGCTTGGGGTCCTGGATCGCGTCCAGGGACTGTTCGAACTTGGCGGTTTTCTCTTCAAGGCTGGCTTGCTTGTGTTCATCGCTTGGGGAGCAACCGCCGCCCACCAGCAACGCCGCGCACAGGCCAATGCTGGCCAAAGGGGATCGCACATCCATTATCTGAGTTTTCCTGTCCGACATCATCGAGCCGAGTTGATGAGCTCGACACTAGCAGAAAAAATCTTTTACAGATGCCGTACAGATCAGTTTTATCGACGGTTTCTGGCGTTTGGGTGCGGCTGGTATACTCGCCGCCATTTTTAGCCAAGCTGTGTGAGATTCAATGGAACGCTTTATCGAAAATGCAATGTATGCCTCACGCTGGCTGTTGGCGCCGATCTATTTCGGGTTGTCCTTGGGGCTGCTGGCACTGGGGCTGAAGTTCTTCCAGGAAGTGTTCCATGTGATTCCCATCGTGTTCACCATGAGTGAGTCGGATGTGATCCTGGTGCTGCTGTCGTTGATCGACATGGCGCTGGTGGGCGGCCTGCTGGTGATGGTGATGATCAGCGGCTACGAGAACTTCGTCTCCCAGCTGGACATCGACGAAAGCAAAGAGAAGCTCAACTGGCTGGGGACCATGGACTCTTCGTCGCTGAAGATGAAGGTCGCAGCGTCCATCGTGGCGATTTCGTCGATCCATTTGCTGCGGGTCTTCATGGATGCCAAGAACGTCGATCCCGAGCATTTGAAATGGTACGTGATCATCCACATGACGTTTGTGGTGTCGGCGTTTGCCATGGGTTACCTGGATAAAGTTACCAAGCATTAATTGCCGCCCGACGCTCCCCGTTGCCCGGGTGCAGGGCTCATCAAGGGCGTGGCTTGTGTGCTAGTCTGCTCGCCCTTTTAGTTTGGACGACACCTGTGTCGTCCTACAGCGGAGCCTTTCCATGTCCGAAGTTAATCTGTCCACCGACGAAACCCGCGTGAGCTACGGCATTGGCCGTCAGTTGGGCGACCAGCTGCGCGACAACCCGCCACCGGGCGTCAGCCTGGACGCGATCCTGGCTGGCCTGACCGACGCTTTCGCCGGCAAGCCTAGCCGTGTGGACCAAGAGCAAATGGCCGCCAGCTTCAAGGTCATCCGCGAAATCATGCAAGCCGAAGCTGCTGCGAAGGCTGAAGCGGCTGCTGGCGAAGGCCTGGCTTTCCTGGCTGAAAACGCCAAGCGTGACGGCATCACCACCCTGGCTTCCGGCCTGCAATTTGAAGTGCTGACTGCCGGTGACGGCGCTAAGCCGACCCGTGAAGATCAGGTACGCACTCACTACCACGGCACCCTGATCGACGGCACTGTGTTCGACAGCTCCTACGAGCGCGGCCAGCCTGCAGAGTTTCCGGTTGGCGGCGTGATCGCCGGCTGGACCGAAGCCCTGCAACTGATGAATGCCGGCAGCAAATGGCGCCTGTACGTGCCGAGCGAACTGGCTTACGGTGCTCAAGGCGTTGGCAGCATCCCGCCGCACAGCGTTCTGGTGTTCGACGTCGAACTGCTCGACGTTCTGTAAGACCTTACCTGCAGGAGCGAGCCTGCTCGCTCCTGCAGTGTTTTGCGCGGTTGCTCATGGATGAAACTTGCCATTGAGATCCGTCACTGGGCGCAACGCCCGGGCATAGCAGAACAGAAACAGATTTCTCACCACTTCCTTCAGCACACCAGGTTCACTGGAACTCAGGCCATTGACGTCCAGGTCGCCCTGATCCTGCAGTTCGCTCAACGCTTCTTCTTCCAGCACTGCGCAGACTTCCCCGGTTTCCCGATGGAGGATTCGCAGGTAAGGGTGTGGACGGTCCAGCCAGGCATCGATCAAATAAGTCATGGAAGCATCTCCTTGATGGGTTTCAATGAGAATAATTCTTATTCGTAGAATAGCAAGTCCCTATTGGCGATTTCCGGACTTTTCTGTGTGGATATTGTTTTTGATCAAAAGGCCTGGCCTTTTGCCGCCAGTGCGGAAGTGACGCGGGGGAGGGTGAAGCGCCATCCCGTGCAGGGCACGAGATGGAGGCCGCCGGTTCAGACCTTGCGGACGAACTCGGACTTGAGTTTCATCGGGCCGATACCGTCGATCTTGCAGTCGATATCATGGTCGCCATCGCACAGGCGGATGTTCTTGACCTTGGTGCCGACCTTGACCACCAGTGATGTGCCTTTGACCTTGAGGTCCTTGATCACGGTGATGGTGTCGCCGTCCTGCAGGACATTGCCCACAGAGTCTTTCTTTACGGATTCATCGCTGGCAGCCTCGGCTTCGCCACCGACGGTCCACTCATGGGCGCATTCCGGGCAAATCAGCTGGGCGCCGTCTTCGTAGGTGTATTCGGAATTGCATTTCGGGCAGGGTGGCAACGTGCTCACTAAAGCTCCTTTGGTTTCAGGATGGCTAAAAAGCGCACATTATATAGGGTTTTAGCCGGGCAGGGTGCAGCAACGCCAGAGAACGCTGTGGGAGCTGGCTTGCCTGCGATTGCATCACCGCGGTGTGACAGACAAACCGAGGTGCCTGCATCGCAGGCAAGCCAGCTCCCACATGAAGCAGAGCAGAATCAGTGAGTGCGGGCGACCGCGAACTCACTCAGCTCAACCAGGGCGTCCCGGTATTCGCTGGCTGGAAGGGCTTCCAGGCATTGGATGGCACGAGCGACGTAGTCACGGGCCAGTTGCGCGGTGTATTCGAGGGAGCCCGAAGCTTCCACGGCTTCGCGGATGCTTTCCAGGTCTTCGATCCCGCCTTTCTGGATCGCCTTGCGCACCAGGGCGGCCTGTTCCGGCGTACCTTCGCGCATGGTGTAGATCAGCGGCAAGGTCGGCTTGCCCTCGGCCAGGTCGTCACCGACGTTCTTGCCCAGGGTTTCGGCGTCGCCGCGGTAATCCAGCAGGTCGTCTACCAGTTGGAAGGCTACGCCCAAGTGATCGCCGAAGGTGCGCAGGGCTTCGCTCTGCTCGGGCGTCGCTTCGCACAGGGCCGCGGCGCTGTGGGTCGAGGCTTCGAAGAGCATCGCGGTTTTGCCGCGAATCACTTCCATGTAGGTCTCTTCGGTGGTGCTGGCGTCGCGAACCTTCGACAGTTGCAACACTTCGCCTTCGGCGATGATGCGCGTGGCCTGTGAAAGAATCTTCATCACCGGCATCGAGCCCAGCTCGACCATCATTTCGAACGAGCGCGAGTACAGGAAGTCGCCCACGAGTACGCTCGGCGCGTTGCCCCACATCGCGTTGGCCGTCTCGCGACCACGGCGCATGCCGGACATGTCGACCACGTCGTCATGCAGCAGGGTGGCGGTGTGCAGGAACTCGATGGTCGCGGCCAGCAGGCGCAGATCATCGCCTTCACGGCCCAGGGCCTTGCCACACAGCAACACTAATAAAGGACGCAGGCGTTTACCGCCGGCCGACGTAATGTAGTCGCCAATTTTGGAGACCAGCGGCACTTTAGAAGTCAGCTGCTTCTTGATGATGCCGTCGACGGCGCTAAAATCGTCCGCCACCGCGCGGTAGAAAGCTTGGGGTTGCATCAGCGACAGTCGCTCCAGAAGGGTTGCGCGGCATGCTAGGACCCGCGTCCCCTAGTGTCAAGGCGCGATAGACGGCCACTTGCAACACCTCCATAGCTTGCGTACAATCGCGCACCCTGAACTTCCTGGGCAGCACCTGCCTTACGCAATTGCATTCGGGACGTCCATCCCATGCAGCCATGCCAGCCAATACCTCTTCTTATAAAGCGCTGGGTGAGCAGGATTATCGGAGAAATACCATGTCGTACGCAGTAATTGTTACTGGTGGCAAGCAATACAAGGTCGCCCCAGGTGAATACCTGAAGATCGAGAAGCTGGAAATCGCTACTGGCGAATCCGTCACTTTTGATCGCGTTCTGTTGGTCGCCAATGGCGATGACGTGAACATCGGCGCTCCAGTTGTTGCAGGCGCTACCGTTGTGGCTGAAGTGATCTCCCAAGGTCGTCACGATAAAGTCCGCATCATCAAGTTCCGTCGTCGTAAGCACCACATGAAGCGTATGGGCCACCGCCAGTGGTACACCGAGATCAAAATCACCGGTATTCAGGCTTAATTTCAGCCTAATTCCTCACTAGGAGAATTGACTCATGGCACACAAAAAAGCTGGTGGTAGTACCCGTAACGGTCGCGACTCAGAAGCCAAACGCCTTGGCGTGAAGATGTATGGCGGCCAGGTTATCATTCCGGGCAACATCATCGTGCGTCAGCGCGGCACCCAATTCCACGCCGGTTACGGTGTTGGCATGGGTAAAGATCACACTCTGTTCGCTAAAATCGACGGCGTGATCAAGTTTGAAGTAAAAGGCGCTTTCAACCGCCGTTACGTGAGCATTGTCCCGAAGACTGAAGTCGTCGCGGCATAATTACGTAGTTGCTGGAAAAGCCCTGTCTCGCGACGGGGCTTTTTCGTTTGTGGGGTGAGTCTCTTGCAAAGCTGTTTGTGATGGGCGAAAGCAGTGGATTTGCGGTCGTTGCTTGAGGTCGCTGCGCTCATTTTTGCAAGAGTCTTATGTCTTGGTTTCTTAAGCTCGTCCGTGTGGCGAGAGGCGTTTTGTTATGAAGTTTGTTGATGAAGTTTCGATCCGAGTAAAAGCTGGCGACGGCGGTAACGGTTGCATGAGTTTCCGTCGGGAAAAATTCATCGAAAACGGTGGTCCTAACGGTGGTGATGGTGGTGATGGCGGTTCGGTCTACATGATCGCCGACGAAAACCTCAACACCCTGGTGGACTACCGTTACACCCGGCACTTTGATGCCGAGCGTGGCTCCAACGGCGGCAGCACCGACTGCACCGGTAAAAAAGGCGAAGAGCTGGTACTGCGGGTTCCGGTCGGCACCACCGTGATCGACTCCGCAACCCAGGAAGTCATCGGCGACCTGACCAAAGCCGGTCAGCGCCTGCTGGTGGCTCATGGCGGCTGGCACGGCCTGGGCAACACCCGTTTCAAATCCAGTACCAACCGTGCACCACGCCAGACTACGCCGGGCAAGCCTGGCGAACAGCGTGACCTCAAGCTGGAAATGAAGGTACTGGCAGATGTGGGCCTGCTGGGCTTGCCGAACGCCGGCAAAAGTACATTCATTCGCTCGGTGTCTGCTGCCAAGCCGAAAGTCGCCGATTACCCGTTCACCACCTTGGTGCCAAACCTGGGTGTGGTCAGTGTCGATCGCTGGAAGAGCTTCGTGGTGGCGGACATTCCGGGCCTGATCGAAGGTGCTTCCGACGGCGCGGGTCTGGGGATTCGTTTCCTCAAGCACTTGTCCCGTACCCGTTTGCTGCTGCACCTCGTCGACATGGCGCCGTTGGATGACACCAGTGCGCCGGACGCCGCTGAAGTGATTGTCAGCGAGCTGACCAAGTTCAGCCCGTCTCTGGCAGAGCGTGATCGTTGGTTGGTGCTGAATAAGTGCGACCAGATCCTCGAGGAAGAGCACGAAGAGCGCGTCAAGGAAATCGTTGATCGCCTGGAATGGACGGGGCCTGTGTACGTGATCTCGGCCATTGCCAAAGAAGGCACTGAGCGCCTGACTCGCGACATCATGCGTTACCTCGAAGACCGTGCCGACCGCCTGGCTGCCGACCCTGTCTACAAGGCAGAGCTGGCCGAGCTGGATCAGCGCATCGAAGACGAAGCTCGTGCCCAGTTGCAGGCGCTGGATGACCAGCGTGCCCTGCGTCGCAGTGGCGTCAAGTCGGTCCATGACATCGGTGACGACGATTGGGACGAAGAAGACGTGGATGATGAAGATGGTCCGGAAATCATTTACGTGCGCGACTGATTCGTTGCAGTAAACTTAAGCGCCGCTCAATCGAGCGGCGTTTTGGTATCTGGAAATCGGTAGTCACGAATAACGTTATGGGCGGCGCTGGGTCGCGCGGCCCTCTATCTAAGGTTGAAGATGATGCGGAGCAAGGTGACAGGTGCGCAGCGTTGGGTCGTTAAGATCGGTAGCGCGCTGCTGACGGCGGATGGCAAGGGGCTGGATCGTGCGGCCATGAGCGTCTGGGTGGACCAGATGGTGGCCTTGCATGAGGCTGGCGTCGAGTTGGTGCTGGTGTCGTCCGGGGCGGTTGCCGCCGGTATGAGCCGCCTTGGCTGGACCGCGCGACCCAGCGCGATGCACGAGTTGCAAGCCGCTGCCGCCATTGGTCAGATGGGCCTGGTGCAGGCCTGGGAGTCCAGCTTTGCCGAGCACGGTCGCCATACGGCGCAGATTCTGCTGACCCATGACGACTTGTCCGACCGCAAGCGCTACCTGAATGCTCGTAGTACGCTGCGCGCCTTGGTTGAACTCAAAGTGATCCCGGTGATCAACGAGAATGACACCGTGGTGACTGACGAGATTCGCTTTGGCGACAACGACACCCTGGCGGCCCTGGTGGCTAACCTGGTTGAGGCCGATTTGCTGGTGATTCTCACGGATCGCGACGGCATGTTCGACGCTGATCCGCGCAATAACCCTGAGGCGCAGCTGATTTACGAGGCGCGTGCCGATGATCCGGCGCTGGATGCGGTGGCTGGCAGTGTCGGTGGTGCCCTGGGGCGTGGTGGTATGCAGACCAAGCTGCGTGCGGCACGGCTGGCGGCGCGTTCTGGTGCGCATACCATCATCGTTGGCGGTCGGATTGAGCGGGTGCTGGATCGACTCAAGGCGGGCGAGCGCATCGGTACGCTGCTGTCGCCTGAGCGTGGCATGCTGGCGGCGCGCAAGCAGTGGCTGGCAGGGCATCTTCAGACGCGCGGTACCCTGGTGTTGGATGCTGGTGCGGTTTCAGCGTTGTCCCAAGGCAACAAAAGCCTGCTGCCGGTGGGTGTAAAACTGGTCCAGGGCAGCTTCCGCCGTGGCGAGATGGTGGTGTGCGTGGCGCCGGACGGTCGCGAGATTGCCCGTGGCCTGGCCAACTACAGTGCCCTTGAGACGCAGAAAATCATCGGGCAATCGTCTGATGCGATTGTCGGTCTGTTGGGTTACATGGCTGAGCCGGAGCTGGTTCACCGGGATAACCTGATTCTGGTTTAAGTAAAAAGGAATTCTCGATGCGCGTGATGAAGGGGTTGCTCGGTTTACTGCTGGCGATGCCGTTGCTGGCATCGGCCGAAGAGATTGGCCAGGTGTCGACGGTGTTCAAGTTTGTCGGCCCCAATGACCGGATTGTGGTCGAGGCTTTTGATGACCCGAAGGTGGATGGCGTGACGTGCTACCTGTCCCGTGCCAAGACGGGTGGGGTGAAAGGTGGCCTGGGGTTGGCTGAGGATCGCGCTGAGGCGTCGATTGCTTGTCGTCAGGTGGGCGCGATTCACTTCAAGGGTGAGCTGAAGGACGGGGATGAGGTGTTCAAGGAGCGCACGTCTCTGGTGTTCAAGACCATGCAGGTGGTGCGTTTCCTCGACAAGAAGCGCAATACCCTGGTGTATCTGGTCTACAGCGATCGCTTGATCGAAGGCAGTCCGCAGAACGCGGTGACGGCGATTCCGATCTTGCCGTGGCCTACTGCGCAGTAAGTCTCAAGTAGGGCCGGCATGCCGGCTCTTTTTTTGGCTTGCTCAAATTGCAGGCAATAAAAAACCGACCCTGAGGTCGGTTTTTTAACAAGCTTATCGCTTAGGCTGCAGCAGCAAGGTTCAGAGCCTTGATGTGGCCATTCAGACGACCTTTATGGCGAGCAGCTTTGTTCTTGTGGATGATGCCTTTATCGGCCATGCGGTCGATAACTGGCACAGCCAGAACGTAAGCAGCTTGAGCTTTTTCAGCGTCTTTTGCGTCAATGGCTTTAACTACATTCTTGATGTAGGTACGAACCATGGAACGCAGGCTGGCGTTGTGGCTGCGACGCTTCTCAGCCTGTTTTGCACGTTTTTTGGCGGAAGGTGTGTTGGCCACCGTCGAGCTCCTCGAAAGACTTTTTAGGAAATAGCAAACAAAATAGGCCGCGAATCATGCCGATGAGTTGAAGTCTTGTCAAGGGCGTGTGATGCGAACTGCTGAGTGGTCGATCTTAAGAGGCGGGTGATTTATTTCCGGCGCTTGACCTGTAAACTCGCGAGCTTTGGCTCTGTGCTTGTTGCAGGCGCGGAGTATCGCATATGTGGGCCGTTTGTTCGCCTGCTCTTTATCTATAGGCAAAAACTCTTTCAATGAACCTGCTCAAATCGTTGGCCGCTGTCAGCTCTATCACCATGATTTCCCGGGTCCTGGGGTTTGTGCGTGACACGCTGCTGGCACGCATTTTTGGCGCCAGCATGGCCACGGATGCCTTCTTTATTGCCTTTAAACTGCCCAATCTGCTGCGGCGGATCTTCGCCGAGGGGGCTTTTTCTCAGGCCTTCGTGCCGATTCTGGCGGAATACAAGGCGCAGCAAGGGGAGGAGGCAACCCGCACCTTTATTGCCTATGTTTCGGGTTTGCTGACGTTGGTGCTGACGTTGGTGACCATCGCCGGGATGCTTGCCGCGCCCTGGGTGATCTGGGCCACGGCCCCCGGTTTTGCCAATACACCGGAAAAATTCGCCCTGACCACTGACCTGTTGAGGGTGACCTTTCCTTATATATTGCTGATTTCCCTGTCGTCCCTGGCCGGGGCGATCCTCAATACCTGGAACCGTTTTTCGGTGCCGGCCTTCGTGCCGACCCTGCTTAACGTCAGCATGATTATTTTCGCGCTGTTCCTGACGCCGTATTTCGATCCGCCCGTGATGGCCCTGGGTTGGGCGGTCCTGGCCGGTGGCCTGGCGCAACTGCTGTACCAGCTGCCGCACCTGAAGAAGATCGGCATGCTCGTGCTGCCGCGCCTGAACCTTAAAGACACCGGGGTCTGGCGGGTGATGCGCAACATGCTGCCGGCAATCCTGGGGGTTTCCGTCAGCCAGATCTCGCTGATCATCAATACCGCCTTTGCCTCGTTGCTGGTCTCGGGCTCCGTATCGTGGATGTACTACGCCGACCGTCTGATGGAGCTGCCGTCCGGCGTACTGGGCGTGGCGCTCGGCACCATCCTGCTGCCAACGCTGTCCCGCACCTATGCCAGCAAAGACCGCCACGAGTACTCGCGGATTCTCGACTGGGGCCTGCGCCTGTGCTTCGTGCTGGTGCTGCCGTGCGCCGTGGCCTTGGGGTTGCTCGCTGAGCCGCTGACGGTTGCGCTGTTCCAGTACGGTCAGTTCACCGCGTTTGACGCCTCGATGACGCAGCGTGCGCTGATCGCCTATTCCGTCGGCCTGCTGGGCATTATCGTGATCAAGGTGCTGGCCCCCGGCTTTTATGCTCAACAAAACATTCGTACGCCGGTAAAGATCGCGATCTTCACCCTGGTGGTTACACAGCTGCTCAACCTGGCGTTTATCGGTCCGCTGAAGCATGCGGGGCTGGCGCTGGCAATCAGTGTGGGTGCCTGCATTAATGCCGGGCTGCTGTTTTATCAGCTACGCAAACAGAAAATGTTCCAGCCTCAGGCAGGCTGGGGTTCGTTTGGGCTCAAGTTGGTGGTGGCGGTGGGCACGATGGCCGCAGTGCTACTGGGGCTGATGCACTTCATGCCTGCCTGGGATCAGGGCCATATGCTGGAGCGCTTCATGCGCCTCGGTGCATTGGTGGTCGCTGGCGTGGTGGTGTACTTCGGCATGTTGCTGCTGATGGGCTTCCGTTTACGGGATTTCAATCGCAAGTCGCTGAGCTAGAGACTTTTCGTCGATAAGGCGGTTGTTTTATCGATTCGCGCAAATGGCCTGCGCTGTTGCCTGTCGTCCGGGGCCGGGTGTGGTTATAATCGACCACTTTATGAGCAAGAAGCGCGTTATGCAGCTGGTTCGAGGTCTCCACAACCTGCGCCCCCAGCATCGGGGCTGCGTCGCCACTATTGGCAACTTTGACGGTGTTCACCGTGGCCACCAGGCTATCCTGGCCCGTCTGCGTGAGCGTGCGGTTGAGTTGGGCGTGCCCAGCTGCGTGGTGATTTTTGAACCACAGCCCCGTGAATTCTTTACCCCGGAGACGGCGCCGGCGCGTCTGGCCCGACTTCGGGACAAGCTGCAATTGCTGGCTGAAGAAGGCGTGGACCGTGTCCTCTGCCTGGCTTTCAACCAGCGCTTGCGCAGCCTCAGCGCCGCCGAGTTCGTCGACCGTATCCTGGTGGATGGTCTGGGCGTGCAGCACCTGGAGGTCGGCGATGACTTCCGTTTCGGTTGCGACCGGGTAGGGGATTTCGATTTCCTGCAACAGGCCGGCGTTACCCAGGGTTTTACCGTCGAAGCCGCGCAAACCGTCGAACTGGACGGCCTGCGCGTGAGCAGTACCCAGGTGCGTAACGCCCTGGCCGCTGCCGACTTCGCCTTGGCCGAGCGTTTGCTCGGTCGCCCGTTCCGGATTGCCGGGCGGGTCCTGCACGGCCAGAAGCTGGCGCGCCAACTGGGCACGCCAACCGCCAACGTGCAGCTCAAGCGCCGTCGTGTGCCACTGACCGGGGTTTACCTGGTGAGTGTCGACATCGACGGCCAATCGTGGCCCGGAGTCGCCAATATAGGCGTCAGGCCCACGGTTGCAGGTGATGGCAAAGCCCACCTGGAAGTTCACCTTTTGGATTTTGCCGGTGATTTGTATGACCGGCGTTTGACGGTGGCTTTCCACCAAAAGCTGCGTGAAGAGCAGCGTTTCGCCTCCCTGGAGGCGTTGAAAACGGCGATCAATGCGGATGTCGCCGCCGCCCGTGCACTAGCCGCACCTAGCGCCCATCGCTAATGAAGAGCCTTAAATGACCGACTATAAAGCCACGCTAAACCTTCCGGACACCGCCTTCCCAATGAAGGCCGGCCTGCCACAGCGCGAACCGCAGATCCTGCAGCGCTGGGACAGTATTGGCCTGTACGGAAAGTTGCGCGAGATTGGCAAGGATCGTCCGAAATTCGTCCTGCACGACGGCCCTCCTTATGCCAACGGTACGATTCATATCGGTCATGCGCTGAACAAGATTCTCAAGGACATGATCGTTCGCTCGAAAACCCTTTCGGGCTTCGACGCGCCTTATGTCCCGGGCTGGGACTGCCACGGCCTGCCGATCGAACACAAAGTCGAAGTGACCTACGGCAAGAACCTGGGCGCGGACAAAACCCGCGAACTGTGCCGTGCCTACGCCACCGAGCAGATCGAAGGGCAGAAGTCCGAATTCATCCGCCTGGGTGTATTGGGCGACTGGGCCAACCCGTACAAGACCATGGACTTCAAGAACGAGGCCGGTGAAATCCGCGCCTTGGCCGAGATCGTCAAGGGCGGTTTCGTGTTCAAGGGCCTCAAGCCCGTGAACTGGTGCTTCGATTGCGGCTCGGCCCTGGCTGAAGCAGAAGTCGAGTACGAAGACAAAAAGTCCTCGACCATCGACGTCGCCTTCCCGATCGCCGACGAAGCCAAACTGGCTGAAGCCTTCGGCCTGGCGAGCCTGGCCAAGCCAGCCTCCATCGTGATCTGGACCACCACCCCGTGGACCATCCCGGCCAACCAGGCGCTGAACGTGCACCCGGAATTCACCTACGCCCTGGTGGACGTCGGTGACAAGCTGCTGGTGCTGGCTGAAGAGCTGGTCGAGTCGTGCCTTGCCCGCTACAACCTGCAAGGCTCGGTAATCGCGACCACCACCGGCTCCGCGCTGGAACTGATCAACTTCCGTCACCCGTTCTACGACCGTCTGTCGCCAATCTACCTGGCCGAGTACGTTGAACTGGGCGCTGGCACCGGCGTGGTTCACTGCTCGCCTGCCTATGGCGTAGACGACTTCGTGATCTGCAAGCAGTACGGCCTGGTCAACGACGACATCATCAATCCAGTGCAAAGCAACGGCGTCTACTCGCCGTCCCTGGAATTCTTCGGTGGCCAGTTCATCTTCAAGGCCAACCCGGCGATCGTCGACAAGCTGGCTGAAGTCGGTGCGCTGCTGCACACCGAAACCATCACCCACAGCTACATGCACTGCTGGCGTCACAAAACCCCGCTGATCTACCGCGCCACCGCGCAGTGGTTTATCGGTATGGACAAAGAGCCGACCAGCGGCGAAACCCTGCGCAAGCGTGCGATCAAGGCGATCGAAGACACCAAGTTCGTTCCGGCCTGGGGTCAGGCGCGCCTGCACTCGATGATCGCCAACCGTCCGGACTGGTGCATCTCCCGCCAGCGTAACTGGGGCGTGCCGATCCCGTTCTTCCTGAGCAAGGAAAGCGGCGAGCTGCATCCACGTACCGTCGAGCTGATGGAAGTGGTGGCCCAGCGTGTTGAACAAGAAGGCATCGAAGCCTGGTTCAAGCTGGACGCCGCCGAGCTGCTGGGCGACGAAGCGCCGCTGTACGACAAGATCAGCGACACCCTCGACGTGTGGTTCGACTCCGGTACCACCCACTGGCACGTATTGCGCGGTTCACACCCGATGGGTCACGAGACCGGCCCGCGTGCCGATCTGTACCTGGAAGGTTCCGACCAACACCGTGGCTGGTTCCACTCCTCGTTGCTGACCGGCTGCGCGATCGACGATCACGCCCCGTACCGCGAGCTGCTGACCCACGGTTTCACCGTCGACGAGAACGGTCGCAAGATGTCCAAGTCCTTGGGCAACGTGATCGCGCCGCAAAAGGTCAACGACACCTTGGGCGCCGACATCATGCGCCTGTGGGTTGCCTCTACCGATTATTCGGGCGAGATGGCCGTGTCCGAGCAGATCCTGCAGCGCAGCGCCGATGCCTACCGCCGGATCCGTAATACCGCACGTTTCATGCTCTCGAACCTGACCGGTTTCAACCCGGCCACCGACATCCTGCCGGCCGAGGAAATGCTCGCCCTGGACCGTTGGGCCGTGGACCGTACCCTGTTGCTGCAGCGCGAGCTGCAAGAGCACTACGGCGAATACCGCTTCTGGAACGTCTACTCGAAGATCCACAACTTCTGCGTGCAGGAGCTGGGTGGTTTCTACCTCGACATCATCAAGGACCGCCAGTACACCACTGGCGCCAACAGCAAGGCACGCCGTTCGGCGCAAACCGCGCTGTACCACATCTCTGAGGCGCTGGTGCGCTGGATCGCGCCGATCCTGGCGTTCACCGCCGATGAGCTGTGGGAATACCTGCCGGGCGAGCGTAACGAGTCCGTGATGCTCAACACCTGGTACGAAGGCCTGACCGAATTGCCGGCTGACTTCGAACTGGGCCGCGAGTACTGGGAAGGCGTGATGGCCGTCAAGGTTGCCGTGAACAAGGAGCTGGAAGTGCAGCGCGCGGCGAAGGCCGTAGGCGGCAACCTGCAGGCCGAAGTCACGCTGTTTGCCGAGGAAGGCCTGACCGCCGACCTGGCCAAGTTGAGCAACGAACTGCGCTTCGTCTTGATCACGTCCACCGCCAGCTTGGCACCGTTTACTCAGGCTCCGGCGGACGCCGTGGCGACTGAAGTCCCGGGCCTCAAGCTTAAAGTGGTCAAGTCGTCCTTCGCCAAGTGCGCCCGTTGCTGGCACTGCCGTGAAGATGTCGGCGTGAACCCTGAGCATCCGGAAATCTGCGGTCGTTGCGTCGACAACATCTCTGGCGCTGGCGAGGTTCGTCACTATGCCTGAAGCCAGTCGTTTTGGACGCCTGGGCTTGCTTGTGTTGAGCGTGCTGGTGCTGGTCATTGACCAGCTCAGCAAGGCTCACTTCGAGGGCGCCCTGGAGATGTACCAGCAGATCGTGGTGATTCCTGACTACTTCAGCTGGACCCTGGCCTACAACACCGGCGCTGCGTTCAGCTTCCTGGCTGACAGCTCCGGATGGCAGCGCTGGCTGTTTGCCCTGATCGCCGTAGTGGTCAGTGCCGTGCTGGTGGTCTGGCTCAAGCGCCTGGGGCGCAACGACACTTGGCTGGCCGTCGCTTTGGCGCTAGTGCTGGGTGGCGCATTGGGCAACTTGTACGACCGTATTGCGCTGGGCCATGTGATCGACTTTATTCTGGTGCATTGGCAGAACCGCTGGTACTTCCCGGCGTTCAACTTTGCCGACAGCGCCATCACCGTCGGTGCAATCATGCTGGCGTTGGATATGTTCAAAAGTAAGAAAACCGGAGAGACCGTTCATGACTGAACAGGTATTGGCTGAGCAACGCATCGGCCAGAACACGGAAGTCACTTTGCATTTCGCATTGCGCCTGGAGAATGGCGACACGGTCGACAGCACCTTCGACAAGGCCCCGGCGACCTTCAAGGTCGGCGACGGCAACCTGCTGCCGGGTTTCGAAGCGGCACTGTTCGGTTTCAAGGCCGGCGACAAGCGCAACCTGCAGATCCTGCCGGAAAACGCCTTTGGCCAGCCCAACCCGCAAAACGTGCAGATCATCCCGCGTTCGCAGTTCCAGGACATGGAGCTGTCGGAAGGCTTGCTGGTGATCTTCAACGATGCGGCGAATACCGAACTGCCGGGTGTGGTGAAGGCCTTTGATGACGCGCAAGTGACCATCGATTTCAACCACCCGTTGGCCGGGAAAACCTTGACCTTTGATGTCGAAATCATCGACGTTAAAGCGCTGTAACTAACGAAATCGGCCTACTGTAGGCGCGAGCTTGTTGTGGCGAGGGAGCATGCTCCCTCGCCACACAAGTTCTCTCCTACAGGGCAAGACACGAGGCACAGCATGCAAATCAAACTCGCCAACCCCCGTGGCTTCTGCGCCGGCGTGGACCGGGCGATTGAAATCGTCAACCGCGCCCTGGAAGTCTTCGGTCCGCCGATTTACGTGCGCCATGAAGTCGTCCACAACAAGTTCGTGGTCGAAGACCTGCGCAGTCGCGGTGCCATCTTCGTTGAAGAGCTGGACCAGGTGCCGGACGACGTTATCGTCATTTTCAGCGCCCACGGTGTTTCTCAGGCTGTACGCACCGAAGCTGCTGGCCGTGGCCTGAAGGTATTCGATGCTACCTGCCCGCTGGTGACCAAGGTGCATATCGAGGTCGCGCGCTACAGCCGTGATGGTCGTGAATGCATTCTGATAGGCCACGCCGGTCACCCGGAAGTCGAAGGCACCATGGGTCAGTACGACGCCAGCAATGGCGGCGCGATCTACCTGGTGGAAGACGAAAAAGACGTCGCCGCGTTGCAGGTGCACAACCCTGAGAAGCTGGCCTTCGTTACCCAGACCACCTTGTCGATGGATGACACCAGCCGTGTCATCGATGCGTTGCGTACGCGCTTCCCCGCGATTGGCGGGCCGCGCAAGGACGACATCTGCTACGCCACGCAAAACCGCCAGGATGCGGTCAAGCAATTGGCCGACGAGTGCGACGTGGTGCTGGTGGTGGGCAGCCCAAACAGCTCCAACTCCAACCGTCTGCGGGAACTGGCCGAGCGCATGGCCACCCCGGCTTACCTGATCGATGGTGCCGAAGACATGCAGCGCGGCTGGTTCGATGGCGTCGAGCGCATCGGCATCACGGCGGGTGCCTCGGCCCCGGAAGTGCTGGTGCGTGGCGTTATTCAGCAACTGCAGGCCTGGGGCGCCACGGGCGCTGATGAACTGGCGGGCCGTGAAGAAAACATCACTTTCTCCATGCCCAAGGAGCTGCGGGTTCGTTCGCTGCTCTGAGTCCCAAGGTGCCAGCGTATCCCCGGCACAGCGCCTGCTCGGTTTTGTTACTGCGCAGGCTGATGCGCCCGCTGGCCGCCAGCACTATTTGATACAGGCTCAGTTGCTGGTCCGTCGCACACACGTGAACGGTGCCGGCGCTGAAAGCCCCTGCGGAGAGCAATGGTTCACCCAGGCCGCTGAAGCGTATCTGGGTTCTCACCGGCGTATTTCCCACAATCGGTATCTGGCCATTGTCCTGGCGCTCCAGCAGCACCGGGTTCTGATCGTCCAGATGGCCGCGACCGTTCAGGTCCAGTATTACCCTCCATCCCCGGCTCCAATCATCATCCAGCGCATGGATAACCACCGTGCGATTGCGCGCGATGGCTTCCGTACGGGCGTAACGCACCCCTCCGGCGAGGGATTCGGCGGCGTTCTGTCGTCGTTGCGACTCAAGCAACCCCTTGAGGCTCGGCACTGCCAGATTGGCCAGGATGCCGCTCAGGAACAGGCCCAGAATTAGCTCAATCAGCGAGAAACCTCGTTGTGTCATATGCCGTCCCTCCGTGGACGCGGTGTGCTTTTTTCAGTCAGTGCCGGATGGCAGACATAGTTATAGCGCCCAGGCTGGGGCGTTGAATGATGGCCATCCTGTCCAAAGTATTTCCCATTGTTCCGGGGTGCAGCGCTCAGACGAGACCGGCGCTAGTCTTGCCTCGCACCGCAGATTTTCCGCTGCCTTTGATGACCTTCGACACGGATGACGATGGTAATGAACGCTTGCTCCGTAACACCTCGCCACCAACCGACCCAGGCCGGGATGACCCTTATCGAGGTCCTGGTATCTGTGCTGATCCTTGCCGTCGGCCTGCTGGGGGCTGCGGTGATTCAGCTCAATGCGCTGAAATACACCGACAGTTCCAGGATGACCAGCCAGGCCAGTTTCATCGCGTACGACATGCTCGACCGGATCCGTGCCAACTCGGGCGCTGATTACTCCTGGGGGCAGAGCGAGCGTGCGCCCCCCAGTACTTCTGTCGCGAGTGTCCGTGATCTGGACCTGCACGATTTTGAAGCCAACATCGCAGGATTTGCGGGGGAGAGCGCCAAGGGTTCGGTTGCGGTCAATCAGCGAGAGGTGACCATCAGTATCAGTTGGGACGACTCCCGTGGAGCCAAGGCTCAAGGCGCCCGGGAAACGTTCACCCTGACCAGCCGGGTCGCCGTCGACCCGAGGGGGTTGCCATGACCGGCGCTGCTCGCGGTTTCAGCCTGGTGGAGTTGCTGCTTGCATTGGCTCTCGGCCTGCTGCTGATCATGGGGGTGACCCAGATTGCGCTCAGCTCCCGAACCACTCATGCCAGCCAGCGCGCGGCTTCGTTGTTGCAGGATGATGCACGGTTTGTCCTGGGCAAACTGATTCAGGAAATACGCCAGGCAGGCATGTTTGGTTGCCTGTCCACCGCATCAATCAGCAACGCTCCCGCAGGGTTCGACCGCCCCATCGGTTGGAGCTCTACCGGCAACTCTCGGTCCCTGACACTGGTGACCGCTGACGTCGGAGAGGGCGGCAGCAAGCCTGACTGGACGGTGCTTTCCGATTGCACCGGTTCTGCCCAGGCCTATGGAGGAAGCCCGCCGGCAGCGGCACCCGGGCAGATCCGCTTTCCACTGCGCAAGCTGACTTACACCTTCGAAGGCGGGCAATTGAGGCTCAGCACACTGGCAGCCCCGAGCAAGGCGGTACTGGTGGATAACGTGGGGGCTTTCGATATCAGTTTCGGGGTGGCCGGGAAGGCGGGTTCAACGGTTGTCAGCCGATACGACCCTAGCCCCGGTGACGAGTCGCTTATACGCAGTGTGCGGGTTCTGCTGACGCTTCAAGACCCAAATGGGCTCGTGAAAGACCAGACCTACAGCGTTGTAGCTGCGCTACGTAATCGTCTGGAGTAGCTCGTCCATGGGTTATAACCGCTCTCGTTCGAGGCAGGCAGGCATGGTTTTGCTGATCAGCCTGGTGTTCCTGCTGTTGTTGGCGCTCCTCGGGGTATCTTCGATGCAGGGGGCCATCTCGCAAGAAAAAATGACCGGCAGCGTTCGACAGCGCAATCAGTCGTTTCAGCTGGCCGAAAGCGGCCTCAGGCTTGGAGAGTCCGTGGTGCAGGCGCCTGGTTTTGCCCTGCGTCCTTGCCACTCAACTGTTGCGTGTGCACCCCCTCCCGAGTCGGTTTCGGTAGTGGGACCAGGGACGAACCCCGTGTCGGCTGTCACGTGGGTGGGGATGAAAGATGGCGTTTACGGTATTCAAAACCTGGGGCAGGGGATGGGCTTGGCTCATCTCCCGGCAGAGACCCAAGCCACCCTTTATCGAGTGACGTCGGTGGGAATCAGCGGTCATTCGCGTTCCGTCCTGGAGACGGTGTATGCGCGCGTGGGCAGCGGCGCCGGTGAGCGTTTTCGACGAATCATGTGGCGACAACTTCAATAGGTGAGCAGCACGATGAGCAAGGATTGCACTGGTTTCACCCTGATCGAATTATTGGTCGCCGTGGCGATCATCGGCCTTCTGGTTAGCGTCGCCTATCCCGGCTATACGAGCCATATGAAAAAGGTCTATCGCGCCGAAATTGCCGGGTTGCTGACCGAGCAAGCTCAGCACCTTGAGCGTTATTACTCGAGGAATGGCACTTTTATTGATGCAACTGGCGTCATCGCCGGCAACGATCGCTATAGAATCACTCCTGCATTGAACCCTCAGGATTTCGTTCTGCTTGCCACGCCCGCAGTTGACTCGGTGATGGCGGGCGATCCCTGTGCAGCCTTCAGCCTCACCAGTGCCGGTGCGCGAAGCAATCCGGGCGCCGCGCCTGATATGACGCACAAGGCGTGCTGGGGGCAATGATGAGGAAGCTGGACGATTGGGCGCCGGGCGTGCCTTTTTCTTTTTATCGGCTGGATCGAACAATGGCTAAGCAACAGCAAGTAGTGGTTGTGGGTGGTGGGGTAATCGGCTTGTTGACGGCGTTCAACCTGGCGTCCCAGGGGCAGGTGGTTGTGCTGCTGGATCGCTCCGTGGTCGGGCAGGAGTCTTCCTGGGCTGGCGGCGGTATTGTTTCCCCGCTGTACCCATGGCGCTATAGCCCGGCGGTGACTGCACTGGCGCACTGGTCCCAGGATTTTTACCCGCAACTGGCAGCGCGTCTGTTCGCGGCTACCGGCGTTGACCCGGAAGTCCACACCACTGGCCTGTATTGGCTGGACCTGGAGGATGAGGCCGAGGCGCTTGCCTGGGCAGCCCGCGAAGGGCGCCCGCTGAGCAAGGTGGATGTTTCCGCTGCCCATGACGCGGTACCGGTGCTGGGTGCCGGTTTTTCCCAGGCGATCTATATGGCGGATGTGGCCAATGTGCGTAATCCGCGGTTGGTCAAATCCCTCAAGGCGGCCTTGTTGGCCCTGCCGGGAGTGACGATTCACGAGCAATGCGCGGTTCAAGGGTTTATTCAGGAGGGCGGTAAGGTTGTCGGGGTGACTACGGCGCTCGGGCCGATCCGTGGCGATCAGGTCGTGCTTGCTGCCGGAGCCTGGAGCGGTGAGTTACTGGGTAGCCTTGGGCTGGTATTGCCCGTGGAGCCGGTCAAGGGGCAGATGATTTTGTACAAATGCGCGTCGGACTTCCTGTCGTGCATGGTCCTGGCCAAGGGGCGTTATGCGATTCCCCGGCGAGACGGTCACATCCTGATCGGCAGTACTCTGGAGCATGAGGGGTTCGACAAGACGCCCACCGATTCCGCACTGGAAAGCCTGAAAGCCTCTGCTGTAGATCTGATTCCTGCCCTGGCCGATGCCGAGGTGGTGGGGCATTGGGCCGGCTTGCGGCCCGGGTCGCCGGAAGGCATTCCCTATATTGGCAAGGTGCCAGGGTTTGATGGGCTATGGCTCAACTGCGGGCATTATCGCAACGGCCTGGTGCTGGCGCCGGCGTCCTGCCAATTGTTTGCCGATTTGTTGCTGGAGCGTAAGCCGATCATTGATCCGGCGCCGTACGCGCCAGCAGGCCGGATCAACGCTGGATAGATTTCGGCCCTTGCTCGAGATGCGCCTGGGTGCAATACCATTCCTGGCGCTGGCTCAAGGCGCGATCCTGTGGCAGGTGAAGGCCGCAGTGGGCGCAACGAACCATTTGGATCGGGCCTTGCTCGCTGGGCCGCTGCTGTTTGGCGGCCGGGCTTTTGAATTTGCGCCAAAACCATACCGCGGCAGCAATAACGGCGATCCAGAACAGTAGACGAACCATGGTGGGCAGCTTCTCGACAAGGAATGCGGCAGTTTAGCCAAGGACGTGACAGGCGCACAGCGCAATTTTGCGCAATAAAAAAGGGAGCTCAAGAGCTCCCTTTTTGCATCGCGGTCAACAATCAGTCAAAGACACCGAAAGTCATGTAGCTGAACCACGAGCGGTCTTCGTTGTTGCCCAGGGCTTGAGGCCCTTGCTCTTCGATCACGTCGCCGTTTTCGTCACGAGGCTTGAGGTCCGATGGAATCGAATCCTTGGCGTCCTGGTATTGCTTGATGATGTCCTGGTTGGCGCGGGTTTCGCCCGGCGGCAGCGGTGGACGGGACTCGATCAGGCCCAGGGTGTACTTGCTCAGCCACGAACGGTTGTCCGCTTCGGCAACCTGTGGCACGAACTGGCCATCCTTCAGGCTTGGGTGGTCCGGGTAGTTGAGCTTCAGGGTTTCCAGGCTGGTGGCCGCCAGGGCGTCCAGGTGCAGGCGCTGGTAAGCCTCGGTCATCACGGCCAGGCCGTCACCCACCGATGGGGTTTCCTGGAAGTTTTCCACCACATAGCGGCCACGGTTGGCGGCAGCGACATAGGCCTGACGGGTCAGGTAGTAGTCGGCTACGTGGATCTCATACGAAGCCAGCAGGTTGCGCAGATAGATCATGCGCTGCTTGGCGTCCGGCGCGTAGCGGCTGTTGGGGTAGCGGCTGGTCAGCTGGGCGAACTCGTTATAGGAGTCGCGGGCAGCGCCCGGGTCACGCTTGGTCATGTCCAGCGGCAGGAAGCGTGCCAGCAGGCCAACGTCCTGGTCAAACGAGGTCAGGCCCTTGAGGTAGTAGGCGTAGTCGACGTTCGGGTGCTGAGGGTGCAGGCGGATAAAACGCTCGGCGGCGGACTTGGCAGCTTCCGGCTCGGCGTTCTTGTAGTTGGCGTAGATCAGCTCGAGCTGGGCCTGGTCGGCGTAGCGCCCGAACGGATACCGCGACTCCAGTGCCTTCAGCTTTGCCGTGGCGCTGGTGTAGCTGTGGTTGTTCAGGTCGGTCTGAGCTTGTTGGTACAGCTCGACCTCGCTCAGGTTTTCGTCGACGACTTCCTTTGTTGACGAGCAAGCAGCAGTCATGGCGAGGATGGCGATCAGCAGCAGGTGTTTCACTTGCATGGCGGCTTGCGTCCCTATGACGGCCGCTGTCTTGGGCGGGGCCGTCCTGTTATGATGAGCGCCCCTTGGAAAGCCTCGGGGCAAAAGACGCCGTATTTAACCACAAGCGCGCAGCCGAAACCAAAGGCTGTGCCACGCCTAGTCTGAGCATGTCCGATAAAATTGAACTTCGCGCAGAGGTGCCGTCCGAATTGGGCGGCCAACGCCTCGATCAAGTCGCCGCACAATTATTCGCTGAGCACTCGCGCTCGCGCCTTTCCGCCTGGATCAAAGACGGCCGCCTGACTGTGGATGGAGCGGTTATCCGCCCGCGAGACATAGTCCATGGTGGTGCGATTCTTGAGCTGACTGCCGAGCAGGAAGCCCAGGGAGAATGGATCGCCCAGGACATTGAACTGGACATCGTCTATGAAGACGACGACATCCTGGTGATCAATAAACCCGCAGGCCTAGTGGTTCATCCGGCCGCCGGGCACGCTGATGGCACCCTGCTCAACGCCTTGTTGCACCACGTGCCGGACATCATCAATGTCCCGCGCTGCGGCATCGTGCACCGCTTGGACAAGGACACCACTGGCCTTATGGTGGTGGCCAAGACCATTCAGGCGCAGACGCAGTTGGTCACACAACTGCAGAGCCGCAGCGTCAGCCGGATCTACGAGTGCATCGTGATCGGTGTAGTAACCGCAGGTGGCAAAATCAATGCCCCGATCGGTCGCCACGGCCAGCAGCGCCAGCGCATGGCGGTGATGGAAGGCGGCAAGCAAGCTGTCAGCCACTACCGTGTGCTCGAGCGTTTCCGCTCCCACACCCACGTGCGGGTCAAGCTGGAAACCGGTCGTACCCACCAGATTCGGGTGCACATGGCGCACATCAACTTCCCGTTGGTCGGAGATCCGGCCTACGGTGGCCGCTTCCGTATTCCGCCGGCGGCCAGTGCAACCATGGTTGATTCGCTGAAAACCTTCCCGCGCCAGGCACTGCATGCACGCTTCCTGGAACTGGATCATCCGACGAGCGGTAAGCGGATGAGCTGGGAATCGCCACTTCCAGACGATTTTGTCTGGTTGTTGTCGCTGCTCAAGCAGGATCGTGAGGCGTTTATCGGATGAGTGACTGGCTGATTCCTGACTGGCCCGCGCCGGCCGGGGTGAAAGCCTGCGTCACTACCCGTGCGGGCGGCGTCAGTGTGGCGCCGTTCGACAGCCTCAATCTCGGCGATCATGTCGAGGACAGCGTCGAAGCCGTTCTCGAAAATCGTCGTCGCCTCACCGATGCCTTCAATATCCAGCCGGCCTGGCTGCGTCAGGTTCACGGTGTGGTTGTGGTTGAGGCTGATCCTGGCCGAACTGCTGAAGCCGATGGCAGTTGGACCAGCACCCCAGGCATCGCCTGCACATCAATGACGGCTGATTGCCTGCCTGCCTTGTTTTGCAATCGCGCCGGCACCCGCGTCGCGGCTGCCCATGCCGGTTGGCGTGGCCTGGCTGCGGGTGTCCTGGAAGCCGCCTTTGAAAGCCTGGATGCCGAGCCTTGTGAAGTGCTGGTTTGGCTGGGCCCGGCCATCGGCCCGCAAGCCTTTGAAGTGGGCCCGGAAGTGCGTGAAGCCTTTATACGGCAACTTCCGGAAACGATTGGGGCGTTTGTCCCCAGTCAGAACCCAGGCAAGTTCATGGCCGACATTTACCAATTGGCCCGCCTGCGTCTTGCAGCCCGCGGCGTCACGGCTGTGTACGGTGGCGGCTTCTGCACCGTGACCGATCCCCGTTTCTACTCCTACCGTCGCAACGCGCGCACCGGTCGGTTTGCCTCCCTTATCTGGCTGGAACGCTAGACTCTCCTGACCTGCGTCAACTATCCGTAGCTTGAATCTTCCAGAATCCACCCCATCTATAAGGGTATCTGGCAGGTTTCTTCATTCAGGATGTGTTTGTTCATAGCTCCGGCCTGCTCAAAAGGAAGGTGACTAATGCGTATTGATCGTTTAACCAGCAAATTGCAGTTGGCTTTATCTGACGCCCAATCTCTGGCGGTTGGCCTGGACCATTCAGCCATTGAGCCTGCGCACTTGATGCAAGCGCTCCTGGAGCAGCAAGGCGGTTCCATCAAGCCTTTGCTGATGCAGGTGGGCTTTGACGTCAACAGCCTGCGCAAGGAGTTGAGCAAAGAGCTCGACCAACTGCCGAAAATCCAAAATCCTACTGGCGACGTGAACATGTCCCAGGATTTGGCGCGCCTGTTGAATCAGGCAGACCGCCTGGCCCAGCAGAAGGGTGACCAGTTCATTTCCAGTGAAGTGGTGCTGCTCGCCGCGATGGACGACAACAGCAAGCTCGGCAAATTGTTGCTGGGCCAGGGCGTGAGCAAGAAAGCCCTGGAAAATGCCATCAACAATCTGCGTGGCGGCGAAGCGGTAAATGACCCTAACCACGAGGAGTCTCGCCAAGCGCTGGACAAATACACCGTCGACCTGACCAAGCGCGCCGAAGAGGGCAAGCTCGATCCGGTGATCGGTCGTGACGATGAGATTCGTCGCACCATCCAGGTCCTGCAGCGTCGCACCAAGAACAACCCGGTGCTGATCGGCGAACCTGGCGTTGGTAAAACCGCCATTGCCGAAGGCCTGGCCCAGCGCATCATTAATGGCGAAGTGCCGGATGGCCTTAAAGGCAAGCGCCTGCTGTCCCTGGACATGGGGTCGCTGATTGCCGGTGCCAAGTTCCGTGGCGAGTTCGAAGAGCGCCTGAAATCCCTGCTGAACGAACTGTCGAAGCAGGAAGGGCAGATCATTCTGTTTATCGACGAACTGCATACCATGGTCGGCGCTGGTAAAGGCGAAGGTTCGATGGATGCGGGCAACATGCTTAAGCCAGCACTGGCGCGGGGTGAGTTGCATTGCGTCGGTGCGACCACGCTGAACGAATATCGCCAGTACATCGAGAAGGATGCGGCCCTTGAGCGTCGCTTCCAGAAAGTACTGGTGGAAGAACCGAGCGAAGAAGACACCATCGCCATCCTGCGTGGCCTGAAAGAG
Organism: Pseudomonas sp. TH34; assembly: GCF_016650865.1. NCBI lineage: Bacteria > Pseudomonadati > Pseudomonadota > Gammaproteobacteria > Pseudomonadales > Pseudomonadaceae > Pseudomonas > Pseudomonas sp. TH34. Next base: position 562,788 of record NZ_JAEKFB010000010.1, on the reverse strand, counting down.
CGGTATGAGGTCCACCATAAAGTCGCGATCACCGATGGCGCGATCATTGCGGCGGCGAAATTGAGCCATCGCTACATTACCGACCGTCAGTTGCCGGATAAGGCCATCGACTTGATCGACGAAGCGGCCAGCCGCATTCGGATGGAGATCGATTCGAAGCCCGAAGTGCTGGACCGTCTGGATCGGCGCCTGATTCAGCTGAAAGTTGAGTCCCAGGCCCTGAAGAAAGAAGAGGACGAGCCGGCGAAGAAACGCCTGGAAAAACTCCAGGAAGAAATTGTTCGCCTGGAACGTGAGTATTCGGACCTCGAAGAAATCTGGACCTCGGAAAAGGCCGAGGTGCAGGGTTCTGCGCAGATCCAGCAGAAGATCGAGCAGTCCCGTCAGGAACTGGAAGCCGCCCGTCGTAAAGGCGACCTGAACCGCATGGCCGAGTTGCAGTACGGGGTGATCCCGGACCTGGAGCGCAGCCTGCAGATGGTCGACCAGCACGGCAAGCCTGAGAACCAGTTGCTGCGCAGCAAGGTGACCGAGGAAGAAATCGCCGAAGTCGTCTCGAAGTGGACCGGTATCCCTGTGTCGAAAATGCTCGAGGGCGAGCGCGACAAGCTGTTGAAGATGGAAAGCCTGTTGCACCAGCGCGTCATCGGCCAGGACGAGGCGGTGATTGCGGTGTCCAACGCGGTACGGCGTTCACGGGCCGGGTTGTCCGACCCGAACCGTCCGAGCGGCTCGTTTATGTTCCTCGGCCCTACCGGTGTGGGTAAAACTGAGCTGTGCAAGGCCTTGGCCGAGTTCCTCTTTGATACTGAAGAGGCCATGGTGCGGATCGACATGTCCGAGTTCATGGAGAAACATTCCGTGGCCCGCTTGATCGGGGCGCCACCAGGCTATGTGGGCTACGAAGAGGGTGGTTACCTGACCGAGGCGGTACGGCGTAAGCCTTACTCGGTGATCCTTCTGGACGAGGTCGAAAAGGCCCACCCGGATGTGTTCAACGTGTTGCTGCAAGTGCTGGAAGATGGCCGCCTGACGGACAGTCACGGACGTACCGTGGACTTCCGCAATACGGTGATCGTGATGACCTCCAACCTGGGCTCGGTACAGATCCAGGAACTGGTGGGTGATCGTGAAGCCCAGCGCGCAGCCGTGATGGACGCGCTGACCAGCCACTTCCGGCCGGAGTTCATCAACCGGGTCGATGAAGTGGTGATCTTCGAGCCTCTGGCGCGGGATCAGATCGCGGGCATCACCGAGATCCAGTTGGGCCGCCTGCGCAGCCGTCTGGCGGAGCGCGAGTTGTCTTTGGAGCTGAGCCGCGAGGCGTTGGACAAGCTGATCGCCGTCGGTTACGACCCAGTGTATGGCGCACGGCCGTTGAAGCGTGCGATCCAGCGCTGGATCGAGAACCCGCTGGCACAGCTGATCCTGTCGGGCAGCTTTATGCCGGGCACCAGCGTCGAGGCGACGGTGGAGAACGACGAAATCGTCTTCCACTAAGCTCGAGTGGTACTGCTATAAGAAGAGGCCCCGCATCGCGGGGCCTTTTTTTTCGATAGGGCGTTGAACTGTAAGGCAAAGGCTTGTAAAGTGCGCCCCGCAGCAACGTCAGCCCAACGGTTTCTTCTCCCCAAGGAGAAATCAGAAAGAAGCGCAAATCATTGTCTTAAAAGCAATTTAAAGGGTTGACAGGGGTTTTTAAGATTGTAGAATAGCGCGCCTCAGAGACACTAACGTAGCGATACGGAAGCGTCGAAGAGAAGGTAACAAGCAACAACGTAACACTTTGAAATATGTAGTTCCGTGATAGCTCAGTCGGTAGAGCAAATGACTGTTAATCATTGGGTCCCAGGTTCGAGTCCTGGTCACGGAGCCAATTTCAAAACCGGGGTATAGCGCAGTCCGGTAGCGCGCCTGCTTTGGGAGCAGGATGTCAGGAGTTCGAATCCCCTTACCCCGACCATATTTGGGTCGTTAGCTCAGTTGGTAGAGCAGTTGGCTTTTAACCAATTGGTCGTAGGTTCGAATCCCACACGACCCACCATTTTTGAGACCAGTTAACGCTGGAATCGAATCTTAAGATCAGAGGCCAAAAGCGCTGATCGAAGAAGGCGACTGAGAGGTCGCCTTTTTTTTACCGGGGTATAGCGCAGTCCGGTAGCGCGCCTGCTTTGGGAGCAGGATGTCAGGAGTTCGAATCCCCTTACCCCGACCATATTAAAAATCCTCGTATCGAAAGATACGGGGATTTTTTTTGTGCGCGGAATCCTGGCCGCACCACAAAACAAGTGTGGGAGCGGGCTTGCTCGCGAAAGTGGTGTGTCAGTCAGTACATCTGGCACTGAACCACCGCTTTCGCGAGCAAGCCCGCTCCCACACTAACCGAGTCCTATCCGGGAACGTCCTGTCAGTGCAGTTTCAGGCGCGGCTCAGTGCCTCGCCCGATCTTGCTCCCCAGCATCAGCATCGCTGTGCGGAAGAAGCCATACAGCGCCATTTGGTGCATGCGGTACAGCGACACATAAAACATCCGCGCCAGCCAGCCTTCCAGCATCACGCTGCCGGTCAGGTTACCCATCAAGTTACCCACAGCCGAAAAACGCGACAGCGAAATCAGCGAGCCATAGTCGGTGTACTTATACGACGGCAGCTCCTTGCCCTCGATCCGCAGTTTCAGCGACTTGGCCAGCAACGACGCCTGTTGGTGAGCCGCTTGGGCCCGTGGCGGCACATTGCGGTCGGTGCCGGGTTGCGGGCAGGCGGCGCAGTCACCGAAAGCGAAGATATTTTCGTCGCGAGTGGTTTGCAGGGTCGGCAGCACTTGCAGTTGGTTGATGCGGTTGGTTTCCAGGCCATCAATGTCCTTGAGGAACCCTGGCGCACGAATGCCGGCGGCCCAGACCTTGAGGCTGGCCGGAATCACTTGGCCGCTGCTGGTGATAAGGGCGTCGGCCGTCACTTCACTCACGGCGGAGTTGGTCAGGACGGTCACCCCAAGTTTCTCCAGGGTTTTATGCACAGGTCCGCCAATACGCTCCGGCAGGGCGGGCAACACCCGTGGGCCGGCTTCGATCAGGGTGATGTGCATGTTTTCCGGCTTGATCTTGTCCAGGCCATAGGCAGCCAGCTCATGGGCGGCGTTATGCAGTTCAGCGGCCAGCTCGACCCCGGTGGCACCGGCGCCGACGATGGCGACGCTGATCTGCTCCACCACATCCGTCTGCCCGGCGTGGGCGCGCAGATAGTGATTGAGCAACTGCTGATGGAAACGCTCAGCCTGCTTGCGGGTGTCGAGGAACAGGCAGTGTTGCGCCGCGCCCTCGGTGCCGAAGTCATTGGTGGTGCTGCCGACGGCGATCACCAGGCTGTCGTAGTCCAGCACCCGCGCGGGTACCAGTTCGCGGCCTTCTTCGTCGAGAGTGGCGGCCAGCTGGATTTTTTTCTGCTCGCGATCAAGCCCGCTCATGCGCCCCAGTTGGAACTCGAAGTGGTTCCATTTTGCCTGGGCAACATAATTGAGTTCGTCTTCCGAAGAGTTCAGCGAGCCCGCCGCCACTTCGTGGAGCAGGGGTTTCCAGATGTGGGTGAGGTTGGCGTCCACCAGCGTGATGCTGGCGGTGCCGCGCTTGCCCAGAGTCTTACCCAGGCGGGTAGCCAACTCCAGGCCGCCGGCGCCGCCGCCGACGATAATAATACGATGGGTCATGGGGATATCTCGCAAGGCTAAAAGAAATCGGTGCGGTTACCCGAGCGAGCGCAAGGCAGCTCATAGCGTCAGGTAACTCAAAAGGCGGCTCAGCAAACCCAGGCCGATCACTGCAACCAGCACCACGGCAAGGAGCAGCCAGGGCCGGAAAGGCTTGCGCTCGACTTGGTTCTGGGACAGTTGCAGGTACTCTTCGACATGCTGTTGGTCGTCGGGGTTCAGGCGGCTGGTCATAAAGGCCTCGTCAGGTAGACGTAGCTAAAGGGCGCCACGTTACAGTCAGGTGATTGGCGGCATTGCCAGAAGCATAGCCGCTGACCCGATCACAGGCTGATGCCCACATCAAACACTGTGCTGCGCCCCAGATTGTTGCGCAAGAAGTCCGGTGCGTCCGGATGCGCGAACAGCACACGGGCAAACGTCGGGCCCACGAGGGACAGCGAGCGCCAGCCCTGGCGCAGGTACTCGGTGGGAGGCGGGAAATGACTGTTGAGGTCCAGTACTTCGCGCTTGAGGCTGGCGAAGGCAATGAGGTCCAGCTCCCCCAGGTCCATCCCGCGTTCTTTATAGTTGTGGGCCTTCTTGCGCAGGGTGGGCGCCAGGCGCAACAGGAATTCGTGGGCGGGAATGCGCCGGGGCTTGGCTTCTCGCCGAACCAGTTGGCTCAGGGAGAACGCGCTGCGCCGCCGCAGCAGTTCGTCGCGCCATTCATCGTTCAGGCGCCGGCCTTCATCGAGTACGAAAAACACTTCGAAACTGGCGTCGCGAAACAACACGTCCGGCGGCTCTTGCCCGGCGGCGTGGAATTCTTCAGCGCGGTAGGGCACGTTCAAGCCTTGTAGCAGGCGCTGGCAGACCCATCGCTCACGCTCCCATTTGCGGGCATTGGACAGGAACGCGTTGGCTTGTTCGGCCGCTACGGTGAGCAGGCGCAAATAATCTGAGTCATCCATGTCACCAGCTTAGCGTCCAAATGATGACCGCAGGAAGTCCCGCGTCAAAAGGTCGGTGTAGACTGGCCATTCGACAGTTTCCCGTGGCATGAGGAGTATGCAGTGAAGTTTTTTGTGGTGCTGTTTTTGAGTCTTTTGCCCGTATGGGCCCAGGCCGTCGAAGTGGGTGAGCGTGTTGCCCCCTGGACCTTGCTTGACCAGTTCGACCAGGCCTACACCCTGGATGACCAGGCGCAAATCTTGCTGGTGGCGCGCAGCATGGACGCCGCCAAAATCGTGGACGCGGCGCTGCAGGGTCAGCCCAAGGGTTATCTGGAAGCACGGCACACGGTGTTTCTCGCCGATATCCAGCGTATGCCCCGGCTGATTGCGAAGATGTTCGCGGTACCGGCCATGCAGGCCTACAACTATCGCGTCATGCTCGACCGTGATGCCCGTGTAACCCCGCGCTATCCAGTACCTGTGGATAAAGTGCTGTGGCTGCAACTGGATCACGGGAAGTTGGTGGCGCAGCACGAATACGATTCCGCCGCTGAACTGCGCCAGGCCCTGGAGCAGGTGCAGCCGTGATCAGCGCAGCGGTGCTGGCGCCGGAAACCCTCAGTATCGGCTGGCTGCTGTATGCGCCGGTGGTGATGTGGGCGCTCCTGCGTTCGCCCTGGGTCGAGCTGTTTGCCGACCGGCGGCGCCAGCACTTGCTGTTTGGCACAGTGTTCGCGCTGTTTATGTTGTGGCTGGTACGCCGGGATTTCGATACAGGGGTGTCCTACCACTTCATCGGCATGACCGCCGTGACCTTGCTGCTTGATTGGCCCCTGGCGATCGTCGGTGGTTTTGCCGCACAGCTTGGCCTGGTGTTGCTTGGTCGCCAGGACCTGGCGGCCGTCGGCATCAACGGCATGCTGCTGGTTCTGTTGCCGGTGCTGGTCACCGAAGGTTGTGCGCTGCTGGTGGAGCGGGCGAAGCCACGCAATCCCTTTGTGTATATCTTCTGTTCGGGTTTTTTCGCCGCCGCGCTGTCGGCCTTGCTGTGCTTGCTGGCGGGCCTGGGTTTGCTGTGGTTCGACGGCCGTTTCGCGATGCCGGAGTGGATCGAGGATTTCGTCGGCTACCTATGGCTGATCATTTTCCCCGAGGCCTTTATCAACGGTATGGTGATCAGCGCTCTGGTGGTGTTTTGCCCTGAGTGGCTGGAGACATTCAACCGCACCCGCTACCTCTCGGCGCCGTGGAAGGATGACGATCCGCGGCCTTGATCCAGGTCAAATGCCGCACACGCCAGTGGTCGCATGCTCTGCAAAATTTCCAGGAGCACGGAATCATGAGTGTGTACGAGTGGGCACGGCAGGAGTTACGCAGAAGCCAGGACGCGGCGCAGGAAATCGGCTTTGACCCGGGCTTGACCCTGCGCGCCATGCTCAGTGCGGTGGTGCAGCAGAGCAAGGGCGTGCGCAGTTTTGAAGACCTGGCCGACGAGCTGCAATACCTTGCAGAGAATCTCGACGACCAGCAGGACTATGGCTTTATGCGGCCTTAGTGTTTGGGCTGAAAATCTTCGGAGAACAGTTCGTCCTCGGCGTCCGGGCTGACCGGGATCTTGTGTTCTTCCGACGCCCAGGCGCCCAGGTCGATCAGTTTGCAACGGTCCGAGCAGAACGGGCGGTTGGGGTTTTCCGCTTTCCATTCCACGGGTGCGCCGCAGGTTGGGCATTCGACGGTCAAGGGTTGGCTCATGATCGGCCTCCACGCAAAGTAAGGTAAAAGTGGTGCAGTCGCTCGACCTCGGCATGCAGCCGGGCCAAGTCCTGGTCATTGACCAGTACGTCATCGGCATGGCGCAGGCGATCTTCGCGGGTGGCCTGGGCCTTGAGAATCGCCTGTACCTGATCTTCGCTGATGCCATCGCGCTGCAGGGTACGCTGAATCTGCAACGATTGCGGCACGTCGATCACCAGCACCCGCTGGGTCATGGTGTACTGGCCGGACTCGATCAGTAACGGTGACACCAGAATCGCGTAAGGCGATTTGGCACGCGCCAGGTGGCTGCGAATCTCCTCGGCGATCAGCGGGTGCAGCAGCGCCTCCAGCCAGAGGCGCTCGCCGGGCACTTCGAAGATCAGCTTGCGCAACGCCCCGCGGTCCAGTTGCCCGTCGGGTCGCAGCACGCTCGGACCGAAGTGCTCGGCAATCTGCGCCAGGGCCGGGCGCCCAGGTTCGACGACCCAGCGCGCGGCGTGGTCGGCGTCGATCAAGTCCACGCCAAGCCGTACGAAGTGTTCGGCTGCCGCGCTTTTGCCACTGCCGATGCCGCCAGTGAGGCCAAGAATCCAGGGTGTTGCAACAGGAGTGGTCATCTGAAACCGACAGACTGCAAATAGAAGTCGGTTATTTGACCACCCCAGAGCAATGCAATCCAGCCGGCAATTGCCAGATACGGACCAAAAGGCATTGGAACCGATACTTGGGATTTGCGCAGGCGCAATAGAATCAGGCCTCCCATCACGCCCACCAGGGACGACAGCAGCAGCGTCATCGGCAGGATCTGCCAGCCGCCCCAGGCGCCGAGCATGGCGAGCAGCTTGAAATCCCCGTAACCCATTCCATCCTTGCCGGTGATCAGCTTGAACAGCCAGAACACCGACCACAGGCTCATGTAGCCGGCTACCGCGCCCCACAGCGCATCGGGCAATGACACAAAAGCGCCAAAGCTGTTGAGGATCAGGCCCAGCCATAGCAACGGCAGCACCAGCACGTCCGGCAGCAACTGGTGGTCTACGTCGATCAGGCTCATCGCCAACAAGCCCCAGCTAAACACCATTGCCGCGCCGGCCGCCCAGCCAAAACCGAAATGCCAGGCGACAACCGCCGAGATCAACCCGCACGCCAACTCGGTGAGCGGATAACGTGCGCCGATAGGTTGATGGCAACTCGAGCAGCGCCCCTTGAGCAGCATGTAGCTGAGCAGCGGAATATTCTCCCAGGGGCGAATCGGGTGATTGCAGTGTGGGCAACAGGAGTTGGGGCGCATCAGGTTATAGGGCGCCGCGATGGGCTCGGCGGGAAGGCCAAGGACTTCATGGGCCTGGGCTCGCCATTCGCGTTCCAGCATTTTCGGCAGGCGCCATACCAGCACGTTGAGGAAACTGCCGACAATCAGGCCCAGCACCAGCGCGCCAGATACAAACACCCAGGGTTGATAAACAAGAATCTCAGTCAGTGGTGTGCTCAAAAGGCTGTACCGAGTTGAAAGATCGGCAGGTACATGGCGAGCACCAATGCCCCGACGATGCCCCCGAGTACCACCATGATCAGCGGCTCCATCAGGCTGGTGAGGTTGTCCACCAGGTTGTCGACGTCGGCCTCGTAGTGGCTGGCTACTTTTTCCAGCATGTTGTCGAGGGTGCCCGACTCCTCGCCGATCGCGGTCATCTGGATCGCCATGCCTGGAAACAGGCCGCTTACGGCCATGGATTCATTCAGTTGTGTCCCGGTGGATACGTCGTGCCGCATACGATTGATTGCCTGTTTGAACAGTCCATTACCCGTAGCGCCGGCCACGGAATCCAATGCTTGCACCAAGGGTACGCCAGCTGCAAAGGTGGTCGAGAGCGTGCGGGCGTAGCGGGCGATCGCCGATTTTTTCAGCAGTGTGCCTGCCACCGGGGCTTTCAACAAACGGGCATCGAGCCAGTGGCGAAAGCCTGTTGACGAGCGATAGGCTTTGCGCAGTCCGGCGAAACCGGTACCCGCGACCAAAATCAGTACCCACCAGTTGTGCTGCATGAACTCCGACAAGCTGATGACCCCCAGGGTGAAGCCCGGTAGCTGCGCATCCACACCGGCAAACAGGCCCTGGAACTGTGGCACAACGTGAATCAGCAAAATCGCACTGACAAGGGTGGCGACTGCCAGCACCGTCATGGGATAGGTCATTGCCTTTTTGATTCTGGCTTTCAGTTGCTCGCTTTTTTCCTGGTGGGTGGCGACTCGTTCCAGTAGCGCTTCGAGTGCCCCCGCCTGCTCCCCCGCTGCAATCAGGTTGCAGTACAGCTCATCGAAGCAGCGTGGCTGTTTCTGCAGGGCGATAGCCAGGCTACTGCCGGCGGCGATGTCCTGTTTCAGGCTCTGTACCAGCGCCCGCATATGACGGTTTTCGAAGCCATCGGCGATGATATCCAGTGCTTGTAAAAGCGCAATGCCGGCCTTCAACAGCGTTGCCAACTGGCGGGTGAAGAGGGCGATGTCCGCAGGCTTGACCAACGGAGCGAGTCTCGGCCAACCCGCGGATTTTTTGCGTACGCGGCCCGGATTAATGCCCTGTTGGCGCAGCAGTGCCTTGATCAATGCAGGATTGTGACCGCTGGTTTCTCCAGATACCTTGCGCCCTTTGCGGTTGACGCCTTCCCAGGCATAGATCGCTGAAACATCATTCATTTCGCAGTTCCGCACACAGACAGTGGAAGATTTATAGCTTAGTCAGGTGACGGATTCGGGCAGGGCCGCCTTGAGCGAAAAAATGTCAGTTTGTGCGTCTTGTTCAGCATTGGCTGCGCGGGGGTGAGTACACTGGCGCGGTTGCCGAGACGGGGTGCAGGATGCGCCTCGCGATAGGTTTTATTCTGGAGAGTGAATGTGATGCGTCAGAAAGGTTTTACCTTGATCGAATTATTGATCGTCGTGGCAATTATCGGAATTTTGGCCACCATCGGCCTGCCCATGTACACCAAGCACCAGGCCAAGGCCAAGTTCACCGCTGGGCTGGCCGAGGTCTCCGCGTTGAAGGCGGGCTTTGAAGACACACTGAACCAAGGTACGCCACCAACCCTGGTGTTGATTGGCGGGACCAGCCCAACGGCCAACTGCAGGATTGACGTGACCGGCGACATCGCCACCGGCGCTGGCACGATTGCCTGTGAAATCCTCGACGCACCCGCGCCGGTCCTGGGCAAAGTCATCACCTTGACCCGTAGTGCGACGTCTGGCTGGAAGTGCACCACCACGGCAGAAGACCAATACGCTGCCAAAGGTTGTACTTCCGGCGGCGCCTGATCCGAAGGTCGTCTACTGTTTACGCAGCAATGGAGAGCGTGTGCGTAAACCGCTCTACAGCCACCACAAGGAAGTAGAAATTGCCGATGACGTTGTCTGTTCAGCAGCGAGGGAACACATTCCTTCTCGTGGTGATGTGTCTGTTGACGCTGGCTATCTGCGCGCCGTTCAGTAGTCATGACTGGCAACGTGCAGTGCAGATATCAGTGGCGCTCTGTGCGGTGGTGTATGGGCTCTGCCTGCCGCAGGCAGAGCGATGCGTCGATAGGCCGACAGTGCTCGGGGTGTGGCTGATTGGGTTGGCGGGCCTGGTTTCGGCGCTGTTGGCCCATCAGCCGCTCTGGGCGTTGACCGAACTGGCGCTGCTCATCAGTTGCGGCGCCATTGCCGTGGCTTTCTGCCGGGCCAGGCGCAATGGAGATGAGTCCCTGGACCGCGTCTTGATCCTGTTCGTATTGCTGTTGTGCATGATTAAAAGTGTTCAATATCTGCACGCAGGTGTCCTCGCCTTTACCAGCGGCGAATCAGTTGTAGACCCCGATTTGCTGTTGTCCGGATTTTCCAATAAGCGCTTCTACGGTCAGTTGCAGACCTTCACCCTGCCACTGCTGGCACTTCCCTTGCTGGTTTCAAACGTCGCTCGTCCAGCGCGGGCCGCGGTGTTTGCGTTGCTCTGTGTGTGGTGGCTGATCGCGATCAGCGGTGGTACCCGCGGCACGTGGCTCGGCATGGGCGTTGCGGGCTTCGTCTTGATGTTTTTGGGGCTGCATGGTCGCCGCTGGGTGGTCTGGCAGTTGGCCGCACTGGCCTGCGGTTTGTTGCTGTACTGGCTGGTGTTCAGCGTGTTGGCAAGGTACCTGGGGATTGAAATTTCCAACGCTGCCGTAGACCGACTGACTACCAGTTTGTCCGGGCGTGGACCTATCTGGTGGCAGGCCTGGCACATGATTCTTGAGCGTCCTTGGCTGGGGTTCGGGCCGATGCATTTTGCCGACATCGCCAACGACATTGCCGCTCACCCTCACCAGGCGATTCTGCAGTGGGCCAGCGAATGGGGCGTACCGTCGACGCTGTGCGTGATTGCGCTGGTTGCGTGGGCAGGTTGGGCAACCGTGGGTGTGTTGCGTGAGCGTGCGTTGTCATTGGCGCCCGTGGACCTGCTGCGCCTGTGCCTGTTTGCCTCGTTGATCGGCTCACTGACTCAGGCACAGGTGGATGGAGTGATCGTGATGCCGGTATCGCAACTCTGGCTGGCGCTGGTGGTCGGGTGGCTGATGGCATTGCATGTGTGGCGCATTCCATCGGTCGCCCCGGTACTGGCGTTGTACCGCGTGTGGATGGCAGCGAGTGTCGTAGCCGTGGGCGTGCTGGTATTCGTCGCGATTCGTGACGTGCCCCACCTCACGGAGCGCAGCGAGCACTACATGGGCCTGAGCAACGGTCACCTGCAGCCGCGCTTTTGGGTGCAAGGTGTGATTGCCCTCGAAAAGCAGTGAGTTGCCGGACGTCCAAGGCAGTGCTAGCTTTAGCCCACCGCCCGTGTAGCTCAGCCGGTAGAGCAGCGCACTCGTAACGCGAAGGTCGCAGGTTCGATTCCTGTCTCGGGCACAAAGGCAACACAGTTTTCAGATGATCCCAGAATGGTTCTGAAGGCCAGACGAACCGGTATTCATGCCTGTTCTTTTGTATCTGCGCGACCTTGATGACCCAGATGCATCCCCATTCCTCGATCTAAGAGAACGACATGACCACACAAGAAATGACCCAGGAAGCGCGGCACGAAGCAGCCCTCAAAAAGTACGTCGCGGAGTCGCCGGAACTGCTGGATGAGATCAAGGACCTGAGCGCCGATGATCAAAGGGACCAGATCCAATGGGCATTTGAGGATGAGGCCGAAGCCCAGGGCTTGCAGCCGTGGGAATTGACCCTGAAGTACACCTCCACCCCCGAGGCGTTCGAGGCGGCGCGCCTGGCGTTGCACAAGGAAGCGGCCGAGGTGCTGGGTGTCGACTGGAACGAGTATTGCGGGATGAACAACCTCGCGATCTGATACGAGCTTAATGTGGCGAGGGAGCAAGCTCCCTCGCCACAAAAGCTAGCGCTTACATTTAACGGTGTCTCAGAGACTGAGCCGCATCGACAAATCCACCGCCTTCACATCCTTGGTCATCGCCCCGATGGAGATGTAGTCCACGCCAGTTTCAGCGATGGGCAGCAGGGTGCTTTCGTTGATCCCGCCACTGGCTTCCAGCTTGGCTTTGCCGCCGTTCAGGCGCACCGCTTCGCGCATATCATCGAGGCTCAGCTCATCCAGCATGATGATGTCGGCGCCCGCCGCCAGTGCTTCGCGCAGTTCCTCCAGGCTTTCCACTTCGATTTCCACCGGCTTGCCCGGGGCGATCTTGTGGGCGGCGCTGATGGCCTGGGCAATGCCGCCACAGGCTGCGATATGGTTTTCCTTGATCAGGAACGCGTCGTACAGGCCGATGCGGTGGTTGTGGCAACCGCCGCAGGTCACGGCGTACTTCTGCGCCAGGCGCAGGCCGGGCAGGGTCTTGCGGGTATCCAGCAGCTTGACCTGGGTGGTGGCGACAAAATCCGCCAGGTATTGGGCACGGGTGGCAACGCCTGACAGCAACTGCAGGAAATTCAGCGCGCAACGCTCGCCACTGAGCAGCGAACGGGCCGGGCCTTCGAGGTGAAACAGCACCTGGTTCGGGCTGACGCGCTCACCGTCGCGCACCTGCCAATGCACGGCGACGCGTGGGTCCAGCTGGCGAAACACCGCTTCCACCCAGGCCGTTCCGCTGATGACGGCGGCATCGCGAGTGATGATCGTGGCCTTGGCCAGGCGTTCGGCCGGGATCAGTTGTGCGGTGATATCCCCACTGCCGATGTCTTCCAACAGTGCGCGACGCACGTTGGCTTCGATTTCGGCGGTCAGGTCGGCTAGACGAAGATTGGGCATGACAGGCTCCACAAACAAAGTGCCTGGATTATAGGGGCAGGGCGGGCCTGAACCCAAGGCGACAGGTGCCACTGGCGCTGCTCATTTACCCAGTGATCACAGAGTTTGCTGGCGCAACAACCCTCATTTGCAAGATAATCTCGCGCCTTGCAATTGGCGTCATAGCTTTGACGTCGCCGTGATAGTCTGTTTTTCGCAGTGCTCCGGGGTACTTTGCCCCGTTGCCGCACCGATCTTCACACACTCGAATACCGCCGTTTCAGGAGGCCAGGATGCACAATGACGGGAAGGTGGTGCCGATCAATAAGGCACGGGCGACGCCGTCACCGCTCGCCCGCCTGCCGGTGGTATTGCTCCAGGTCCGTGACAAGGCGGCGCAGCAACTCAGGCAGGGATTGCAGGAGCTGTTTGATAACGCCGACGACACGCTGTTCGAAATGGCCGAAAAGTCCCGCAGCAACGTCGATCACGGCATTTTTTTTGAGGCCATGCGCGACTTGCGCCTCAAGCGCAAGAATTTCGAGCGCGGCTTCATGGAGCAGCTCTACGAGGCGTTTGCCAATCTTGGCAACGTGGAGCGGGGTGAGCTGCAGTTGATTCCGGTGGTGTCCTACGCGGCGGTGCCCGGCGTATCCGGCGATGAGCTGGAAAAAGCCGTTGCCCTTGAGGCCATGCTGGGCAAGGTGCTGCGCCGCGATGGCCTGGCCCTTGGGCAGTTGACGGCGCGTTTGAGTGCGTTGCTCGACAAGCACATGGATGATCGGGACAACCCTCTGGGCCCGGCGATGCTGTGTGCGTTCTTTCTGCAAGCGGGACGCAGCCTTGGCGTAGAAATTCGGGTCAAGCTGATCATCCTCAAGCTGTTTGAAAAATACGTTCTCAGTGACGCTGATCTGTTGTACGGCGAAGCCAATCAATTGCTGATTGCCACCGGCGTATTGCCTGAGCTCAAGGCGGTACCCTCGCGGCGTGCGGTCGCCACCGCCGATTTGCCTGAGGACACCCCACCGACTACCGGCCATCCCGCAGACGATAGCGGGCAGGAAGTCTTCGCGGCGTTGCAGGAATTGCTGACTGCGGTGCGCGGCAGCGTGGCCCCCACCCTTGAGGCCAGCGCCGAGACCCAGCCAATCTCCACCCGTGACCTGCTGCGCCTGCTCTCGCATTTGCAGCAATACGTGCCTGCGCCCGAGGTCGAGGATGACTTCGACCTGCGCAACCAGCTCGAACAATTGCTGACCCGGGTCAGCGTCAAGAGCGGCAAGTCGCGGGTGGTTGAGGACGCCGACGAGGACGTGATCAACCTGATCGCCATGCTCTTCGAGTTCATTCTCGATGACAGCACGGTGCCCGAGTCCCTCAAGGCCCTGATCGCCCGCCTGCAGATTCCGATGTTGAAAGTGGCGGTGCTCGACAAGAGCTTTTTCAGTCACGCCAACCACCCGGCGCGGCGCCTGCTCAATGAAATCGCGGCGGCGGCCATGGGCTGGAGCCAGCGCGACGATTATCAGCGCGACAGCCTGTACCTGCACATCGAGCAGGTAGTGCAGCGGTTATTGAACGATTTTGTGGATGATCCGGCGATCTTTTCCCAGCTCCTGACGGAGTTCACTGCGTTTACCCATGACGAGCGGCGCCGCAGCGAATTGCTGGAGCAACGTACCCGTGATGCGGAGGAGGGGCGCGCCCGTACTGAAATCGCCCGTCAGCGGGTGGCTGAGGCCCTTAATCTGCGGCTGATGGGTAAAGTGCTGCCCGAGGTGGTGGTGCAGTTCCTGCAGCAGGCCTGGAGCCAGGTGCTGTTGCTGGCCTGCCTGAAGCATGGCGAGCGTTCGCCGCAATGGGCGGGCGGGTTGCGCACCATGGATGAGTTGATCTGGAGTGTCGGCCTCAGCGAAGACACCGAAGCGGGTCGGCACTTGCTGGAACAGTTGCCTGAATTGCTCAAGGCCCTGCGCGACGGGCTAAGCGGCGCCGCGTTTGATCCTTTCATCACCCGGGAATTTTTCACGCAGTTGCAGACGCTGCATGTCCTGTCTTTCCGGGGCAATCCAGATGGACAGTCTTTGCTGTCGCAGGTTGAGGTGCGGGAGGCATTCGTCCTCAGCCCTGCAGCACCGGCCGTTTCGGTGAGCCTGCCGGAAGATGACCCCGACCTGCTCAAGGTTCGCCAACTGCGAGTCGGTTGCTGGGTCGAATTCCAGGAAGACGCTGAAAATACCCTGCGCTGCAAGCTGACGGCGATTATTGCGCCCGGCAATACCTGTATTTTCGTCAATCGAACCGGCCTCAAGGTCCTGGAAAAAAGTCCGGTTGAACTGGCATTGGAGTTCAAGCGCGGCGCGGTGCGAACCCTGGATGATGCACTGCTGTTTGACCGTGCCCTGGCCTCGGTGATTGGCAATCTGCGCCAACTTCATCGCGCCAAGTGATCGCAACCGGACAGCGGAACGCGGCATACTGAGGCACCCCAGCCTCGTTCAAGGAACCTGTATGCAGTTGGACCCCGCCAGCGGTTGGTGCCAGGGCATCCGTCATTGCCCTTCGCCCAACTTCAACGAGCGCCCCGGTGGCGAGATTTCCCTGTTGGTGGTGCACAACATCAGCCTGCCACCGGCGCAATTCGCCACCGGCAAGGTGCATGAGTTTTTCCAGAATCGTCTGGATGTCACGGAACATCCCTACTTTGAGGGTATTGCCGACCTACGGGTTTCTGCGCATTTTCTGATTGAGCGTGATGGCGCGGTGACGCAATTTGTTTCGTGCCTGGACCGTGCCTGGCACGCCGGCGTATCGAGCTTCGAGGGCCGTGAAACGTGTAACGACTTTTCCCTGGGAATTGAGCTGGAAGGTACTGATGACCTGCCTTTCACCGATGCTCAGTATCAATCCCTGATCGCCCTGACGCGCCAGTTGCTGGCGGTGTACACGGGCATTACCCGCCAGCGCATTTGTGGCCATAGCGATATCGCCCCGGGACGCAAGACCGATCCCGGACCCGCTTTTGATTGGGCGCGCTTTCGCAGCGCCTTGCAGGATGGAGGACACGCACAATGAGTTTTCTGGTGTTGGTGTTGGCGGTATGGATCGAGAAATTCTCGGCCCTGCGCCAGCGTATACAACGTGATGGTGGTTGGCTGCGGGAGCTGGCCAAGCTGGAATCAAGCGCCAGCCTGGGCAAACGACCATGGCTGATTCTCGCGCTGCTGGTGCTGCTGCCGGTGGCGTTGCTCGCGCTGTTGCTGTTGGTGCTGGAACCGGTGGCTTATGGATTGTTGGCGCTGCCGGTGCATTTGCTGGTGGTGATCTACAGCCTGGGCCGTGGCGATCTACTGGCCGGATTGGGTCCGTTCCGTGATGCCTGGCGCCGGAGTGACCTGCAAGCGGCCGAACATGTGGCCGAGCGCGACTTGAGCATCAGCGCCGACAGTGGCGAGCAACTGCTGGAGTGGGTCCAGGGCCATCTGTTATGGCAGGCCTACCAAAGCTTCTTCGCGGTGATTTTCTGGTACTTCCTCCTCGGGCCGGTGGCTGCCTTGGCCTACCGGTTGCTGGCGCTGGCGACCGAGCACAGCCAGAACCCGTTAGTGGCCGAGCGTGCCGGGCAATTGCGCCATGCATTCGACTGGTTGCCGGTACGCCTGTTGGCGGCGAGTTTTGCCCTGGTAGGCAACTTTGTGGCGGTCGGCCGGGTGATGTTGCATGAGTTGTTGAGCTGGGACATCAGCGCGGCGCAACTGGTAGAAAAGGTGGGCCTGGTGGCCGCTGAAATCCCGCCGCCGGTGGTGGGACCTGACGGTATCAACAGCCTCGACCGTATCTGGGAATTGCTGCTGCGCGCCGCCGTGCTGTGGTACGCCGGCTTTGCCATCTGGACTGTGCTGCCCTGATCCACACCGGCAGGGGCGAGCAACTCGCTCCTGCCGTTAACCTTAAGTTACAAACCTCCTTTTCGAATTGAGCTATACAGACAGAGCGCCAAATAGTGGCTATCTGCCGCCGCCCTGCGCCCTCAATAAAAATAAAAGAAAAGGGAGTTCACCTGTGAAGAGCTTGCTCTATCCCGCCGTCGCGTTCATGAACCGCCTGACCTTCGGCATGAAGTTCAGCCTTATCAGCGTGCTGTTCCTGTTGCCGATGCTGGCCACCAACTATTACCTGGTGCGCGACTCCTGGCGTGAATTCCAGGGCACCCGTGTCGAGCTGCAAAGCCTCGACCTGCTGGGCAGCAGCCTGGCCCTGCGCCGCGACCTGGAAACCCTGAACAACCAGGTCCAGATCAACGCAACCCTCGGCCAATCAGGCAAAGCCGGTGATATAGAAAGCCAGATCGTCGCCCTGGAAGAGAACCTGCTGCAGCGCCTGCAAGGCTTCCACGCCCTGTCTGCCGACCCCGAGCAAGCCGCCGCCTTCGAAGCCAAGCGCGATGAAATGATCGCCGCCTTCAAGGCCCAGCAACAGGAAACCTCGCTGCTCAGCAAAAGCGCGCTGATCGGCAAGCTCCTCAACCAGGCGCAGATGCTCAGCCAAATCATCGCCAGTCAGTCGGGCTTGAGCCGCGACCCTCAGGGCGACCTGCGCCAACTCAGCGAACTGATCACCAGCGTCACCCCGCACGTCACCCAAACCCTGGGCGAAGGCCGGGCAATGGGCGCTTATTCGTTGGGTCAGGGCTTTCTCAACTCGTCCTCCAGCACTCGCTTTGACGAATTACTGCAGCAACTGGAAAAACTCCAGGCCGAATACGGGCTGAAACTGCAAGATGCCCTCGGCTCCAGCAAGCCCGCCCACGCAGCCTTGGCGAGCCTGGCCGATGCGAGCAAGGCGAGCCTCAAGCAAGGCAGTGAGCTGTTCGAAGAGCAGGTCGTCGTGGCCGAAACCCTCGACGCTCCATGGCAAGGCTTCTACGACGAAGTCAGCAATTTGATGGCCAAGACCTATCAACTTGACGACGCCACCCTGACCTTTCTTGAGCAGCAACTGGAGCAACGCCTGTCAGAAAACCGCACGCACATGATCGGGTTGGTGGCGGCCCTGGCGTCGGTGTTTTTGCTGATCTTCTATTTGTACGCCGGTTTCTACGCCTCCACCCGCACCACCTTGCGCCGCCTGGGGGCGACGATGGACAAGGTGGCGGCCGGTGACATGACCGTTACCTTCATTGCCCACAGCCGCGACGAACTGGGGGATTTGGGTCAGGTGTTCAACGCCACCGTGGCCAAAATCCATGACCTGATCGAGCGGGTAGGGCACACCGTCAACCAGGTCGAACACCAGGCCGGGCAAGTGGAATCGGTCTCGGCCAGCAGCAATCAGGCCGTGTCCGGCCAGCGCAGCCAGATCGAGCAAGTGGCAACTGCCATGAACCAGATGTCATCCACCGCCCAGGAAGTGGCTCGCAGTGCAGCGGCGGCGGTCAGCAGTGCCCACAGCGTCAACGATGAAACTGTCAGCGGCCGCGGCCTGGTGCAGTCCCAGCAAGGCAGCATCGCGGCGTTGGCCTCGGAGATCGATCAATCGGTGCGGGTGATCAACCAGTTGGCCATCGACAGCCAATCCATCAGTCGCGTGCTGGAAGTGATCAAGAGCATCGCCGAACAGACCAATTTGCTGGCGCTGAATGCCGCCATTGAGGCCGCGCGTGCCGGTGAGCAAGGACGCGGTTTCGCCGTGGTAGCCGATGAGGTGCGCACTTTGGCCCGGCGTACTCAGCACTCCACCGAGGAAATCGAGCAGATG
Source organism: Pseudomonas sp. TH34 (assembly GCF_016650865.1). Lineage (NCBI taxonomy): Bacteria > Pseudomonadati > Pseudomonadota > Gammaproteobacteria > Pseudomonadales > Pseudomonadaceae > Pseudomonas > Pseudomonas sp. TH34. The sequence goes on along the minus strand of NZ_JAEKFB010000010.1, from coordinate 544,373 downwards.
ATTGCCAAGCTCCACAGTGGCGTCGGCGCAGCGGTGAAGGCCATGGGCACCAGCCACGAGATGGCCAATGGCACGGTGGGGCAGTCGGAGAAAGTCCAGCAGGCCCTGGAAAATATCCTCGGCGCGGTAGGCATGATCGTCGACCAGAACCAGCAGATTGCCGCCGCCGTCGAGCAGCAGACTGCCGTGGCCCATGATATCGATCAGAACATCGTCGAGATCAACCGTGCGGGAGAGCATGCGGCGCAGGGCGCGCACCAGACCGAAGAGGCCAGCCGGCAGTTGTCCTTGCAAGTGATCGAGCTGAAGCAGTTGATCGGTGCCTTTCGAGTGTGAGGGCTGGCCGTAGGATTACTTCTTGGATGGCGTAGCATTTGTCTTGTTTTTGGCGTTGATCTTTTCCCGCTGTCAAAATGGGTGAGAATTTGTCTGATCCATTTACGCGGAGGTTCGGTGATGACCGCTGCAATTGTCGGTGTCAGAGGGCATTGCGTCCTTTGCGATATGTCCTTTGAGCTCAAGCCCTGGCAGCTCAATGCCATTGCTATCCATGAACCCTTTGAGTGCCCGTATTGCCACAAAGGCGTGGAACCGAGTTGCCCCAAGCAGTTGAAGCAGTTCAAGTCTCTGGACAACCTTGGCCTGTTGCGTCCGAGCATGATCGTGCTGACCAGCGTGGCGCTGCTGGTGGCGTTGGTAGCCGAGTGGATAGGGCTGATCAGCGTGACCGGGCAGCTCAATGTCTCGCTGATGGCGGTGCTGATTTACTGCCTGACCTTGCGATACGCCCGTCACCGGCAGCGGATGACGCTGACGCTGCGGGAGGTAAAAGGCCTACCAGTTAAACAGCTCGCAGGCATTGTGGGTACTCGCCTCGGCCAACGTTGATGGGCTGATGCCCATGCGCTCCGCCAGGGCGGCACAGATGTCTGACAGATGTTCAGGGCTGTTGCGCTGGCCGGGGTACATGACGGGCGCCATGTCTGGTGAGTCGGTTTCCAGCACCACGCTTTCCAGCGGCAGTCGCGCGATCACCTTGTGCATGCGCAGGGCTTGCGGCCACGTCGCCGCGCCGCCCAGGCCCAGTTTGAAACCGAGCTTGATGTACTCGCGGGCCTCTTCCTGGCTGCCGGCAAACGCGTGGATGATGCCGCCCCGTGGCAGACGAATGCGCTTGAGGGTGGCGATCACGGCGGCGTGGCTGCGGCGCACATGCAGCAGGGCCGGCAGCTGGAAATCCACTGCCAGCTTCAGTTGGGCTTCAAACAGGCGTTGCTGGCGTTCGCGGTCCAGCTGTTCGAGGAAGTAATCCAGGCCGATTTCGCCCACTGCGCACAGTTGCCGGTGGCCGTTCAGGCGGGTGAGCCAGTCGCCCAGTTCCGTCAGGTCGGCGGGGCGATGGTCGTCGAGATACACCGGGTGCAGGCCGAAGGCGGCGAATAAATCCGCGTCGCTTTGCACCAGGTCCCACAAGCGTTGCCAATTTTGCTGATAGACCCCCAGCACCACCATCCTGCGCACGCCCAACTGGCGACTGCGGTTCAGGACCTCGGCGCGATCAGCGTCGAAGTCCGGAAAGTCCAGATGGGTGTGGCTGTCGGTCAGCTCCACACCGCTTACTCCGAGTGAATCCGCTGCTTGAACGTGCGGCCGATGGCATGCACCCCTGGCGCGTAGTGCTGTTCTTCAACGGCCGCCAGCGCCAGGCGCAGCGCGGTGTCGGCGATCAATTGATGCTGCTGGGCCATGGCGTTCACCGGCAGCGGCAGGAAATCCAGCAACTGCGTGTCGCCAAACGTCCCCAGGCGCAGCGGGCGGGATTTGAGCGGGAAGTCATGCAACGCATCAAACACCCCTTGCAGCAGGACGTAGGACGTCGTCACCAGCGCGTCAGGCAAATGCCCCAGGCTTTGCAGCAATTGCTCCATCAACTGTCGGCCACAATCGCGGCTGAACGACTCGCCTTGTTCGATCAGCACTTCACCGTTGAAGTCTTTCAGCGCTTCCTTGAAACCAGTGGCACGCTCCTGACTGATGCTCAGCTCTGGCCGGGCGCCGATCAACACGATCTGCTTGGGCAGCGGTTGCAGCAGGCTGCTGGTCAATTGCTGGCAGGCCTGGCGATCATCACTGACCACCGAGCAAAACTGCGTAGACTCCATGACCCGGTCGATGGCGATCACCGGCAGGCCCTTGGCTTGCAGCTCGCGGTAGCTGTCATCGCTGGCCGGCAGGCAGCTGGCCACAAACAACGCATCGCAACGGCGGGCGCGGAACAGTTGCAGCAATTGCCGTTCACTGTTGGCGTCGTCATCGGAACTGGCGATCAGCAGTTGATAGCCACGCGCCCGGGCGCCTTGCTCCAGGAGCTTGGCGATACGTGCGTAACTGGGGTTTTCCAGGTCTGGCAGGATAAAACCCAGGGTACGGGTATGCCGGCTGCGCAGCCCGGCGGCCTGGGGGTTGGGCGTAAAGCCATGTTCTTCAACCACGGCACGCACCCGTTCGACGGTTGCGCTGCTGATCCGTTGCTGTTCGGCCTTGCCATTGATGACGTAGCTGGCGGTGGTCACAGACACACCGGCAATGCGCGCGATATCACTGAGTTTCAAACCGGGATTTCCTTGTTTTTTAGAGCTTGCCCCGACACTTTGTCCAATCGTAACCGATTACTGCAGACGACCATTGTCGCAACTCAACAGCCGAGTGGCGCTTCAATCATGGGAAATTAACGCGTAATCTGCCATAAATTCTAGATTAAACGTTTCAGCAAGCGTATTTTTACGATTATCGCGACGAACGTGGTCCTGCCAACTGACCACTCAGTCAATTTTTTCGAACGCATTTGCACTGATTTATTCAAAATAATACCTAGTGCGCACGCCGCACTAACTAGGAGAACGGCATGCTTGAGCTCACCCACGAGCAGATATCCATGGGCCAGACGGCTGTGGATAAGTCTGCTGCCTTGCAACTGCTCGCTGAAAAACTGGTGGCCGATGGCCTGGTCGCCGAGGGTTACCTCAGTGGCTTGCAAGCGCGTGAAGCCCAAGGCTCGACCTTTCTCGGCCAAGGCATCGCCATCCCCCACGGTACTCCCGAAACCCGCGACCAGGTGTTCGCCACCGGCGTGCGCCTCCTGCAATTCCCCGAGGGCGTGGATTGGGGCGATGGCCAGATCGTTTACCTGGCGATCGGCATTGCCGCCAAATCCGACGAACACCTGCGCCTGCTGCAACTGCTGACCCGAGCCCTCGGCGAGACTGACCTGGGCCAGGCCCTGCGCCGCGCCAGCTCCGCCGAAGCTTTGCTGAAACTGCTGCAAGGCGCACCGCAGGAGCTGGCGCTGGACGCACAGATGATCGGGTTGGGCGTGTCGGCTGATGATTTCGAAGAGCTGGTGTGGCGTGGCGCACGCCTGCTGCGCCAGGCCGATTGCGTAAGCAATGGGTTTGCCGCCGTGCTGCAACAAGTCGATGCGCTGCCCCTGGGCGATGGCCTGTGGTGGCTGCACAGCGAGCAGACGGTGAAACGTCCCGGCCTGGCCTTTGTCACTCCGGACAAACCGATGCGTTACCTGGGCCAGCCATTGAGCGGCCTGTTCTGCCTGGCCAGCCTCGGCGAGGCTCACCAGACCTTGCTCGAACGCCTGTGCGCCTTGCTGATCGAAGGCCGCGGCCAGGAACTCGGCCGCGCCACCAGCAGCCGGGCCGTGCTGGAAGTGCTCGGCGGTGAACTGCCGGCCGACTGGCCCAGCGTGCGCATCGCCCTGGCCAACGCCCACGGCCTGCATGCGCGCCCCGCGAAGATCCTCGCGCAATTGGCGAAAAGTTTTGACGGTGAAATCCGTGTGCGCATCGTGGATGGTGATGTCAGCGCGGTGTCGGTAAAAAGCCTGAGCAAGTTGCTGAGCCTTGGCGCACGGCGTGGCCAGGTGCTGGAGTTTGTCGCTGAGCCAACCATTGCCGGTGACGCCTTGCCCGCCTTGCTGGCGGCAGTGGAAGAAGGTCTCGGTGAAGAAGTCGAGCCGCTGCCAGCGGTCAGCGCCCAGCAGGTCGTCGTCGATATCGAACCCGTGATCAGCGCCCCGGTATCCGGCAGCCTGATCCAGGCCATCGCCGCCGCCCCCGGCATTGCGATTGGCCCGGCGCATATCCAGGTGCTGCAACCTTTCGAATACCCGCTGCGCGGTGAGTCGCCAGTGATTGAGCGCCAACGCCTGCACGCGGCATTGACCGACGTGCGCCGGGATATCCAGGGCCTGATCGAGCGCAGCAAATCCAAGGCCATCCGCGAGATCTTCATCACCCACCAGGAGATGCTCGACGACCCGGAACTGACCGACGAAGTCGAGACGCGTCTCAAGCAGGGCGAAAGCGCCGAAGCCGCCTGGATGAGCGTGATCGAAGCCGCCGCCAAACAGCAGGAATCGCTGCAGGACGCCTTGCTCGCCGAGCGCGCTGCTGACCTGCGTGACATTGGCCGCCGCGTGCTGGCGCAACTGTGCGGTGTCGAAACCGCCCAGGAGCCGGACGAACCCTACATTCTGGTGATGGACGAAGTGGGCCCCTCGGACGTGGCGCGCCTGGACCCGGTGCGTGTTGCCGGCATCCTCACCGCCCGTGGCGGCGCCACCGCCCACAGCGCCATCGTCGCCCGTGCCCTGGGCATTCCCGCGCTGGTGGGTGCAGGCCCGGCGGTGTTGCTGCTGGCCTCGGGCACGCCGTTGCTGCTGGATGGCCAACGCGGTCGCCTGCATGTCGACGCCGACGCCGCCACCTTGCAACGCGCCACCGTCGAACGCGACACCCGCGAACAACGCCTGCAAGCCGCCGCCGCGCAACGCCATGAACCGGCGCTGACCCGCGATGGCCATGCCGTAGAAGTGTTCGCCAATATCGGCGAAAGCGCCGGGGTTGCCAGCGCAGTCGAGCAGGGCGCCGAAGGTATCGGCCTGCTGCGCACCGAACTGATTTTCATGGCGCACAAACAAGCGCCCGACGAAGCCACCCAGGAAGCCGAATACCGCCGGGTACTCGACGGCCTCGGCGGTCGGCCACTGGTGGTGCGCACCCTGGATGTGGGCGGTGACAAACCGCTGCCTTACTGGCCGATCGCCAAGGAAGAAAACCCCTTCCTCGGCGTGCGTGGTATCCGCCTGACCCTGCAACGCCCGCAGATCATGGAAGCGCAATTGCGTGCGCTGTTGCGCTCGGCGGACAACCGTCCGCTGCGCATCATGTTCCCCATGGTCGGCAGCGTGGATGAGTGGCGCCAGGCCCGGGACATGACCGAGCGCCTGCGCCTGGAAATCCCGGTGGCCGACCTGCAATTGGGGATCATGATCGAAGTGCCGTCGGCCGCGTTGCTGGCGCCGGTACTGGCCAAGGAAGTGGACTTCTTCAGCGTCGGCACCAACGACCTGACCCAGTACACCCTGGCCATCGACCGTGGCCACCCGACGCTGTCGGCTCAGGCTGACGGCCTGCATCCGGCCGTGTTGCAACTGATCGACATCACCGTGCGCGCCGCCCATGCCCATGGCAAATGGGTGGGGGTGTGCGGCGAGTTGGCGGCCGACCCGTTGGCGGTTCCGGTGCTGGTCGGCCTGGGAGTGGATGAGCTGAGCGTGTCTGCGCGCAGCATCCCCGAGGTCAAGGCACGGGTACGTGAATTCAGTCTGAGCGAGGCCCAAGGCCTGGCCCAAAAAGCTCTGGCGGTGGGTTCCCCCGCCGAAGTGCGTGCGCTTGTGGAGGCCGTGTAAATGGCAAGGATTTTAAGCCTGACGCTGAACCCGGCGTTGGACCTGACGGTGCGCCTGGCGCGCCTGGAACCGGGTGAGGTCAACCGCAGTGAGGCGATGATCACCCATGCTGCCGGCAAGGGCGTGAACGTCGCTCAAGTGCTGGCGGACCTTGGCCATCAGGTGACCGTGGGCGGCTTTCTTGGCGAGGACAATCCCCAAGCGTTCGAGATGCTGATTGCCCGTCGCGGTTTCACCGATGCCTTTATTCGCGTACCGGGCGAAACCCGCAGCAATATCAAGATCGCCGAACAGGACGGGCGGGTCACGGATGTCAACGCCCCGGGCCCGCTGGTCAGCGAGCAGGCGCAACAGGCACTGCTTGAGCAGTTGGCGCGGATTGCTCCGGGACACGACGCTGTTGTCGTGGCCGGCAGCCTGCCACGCGGCATCACCCCTCGGTGGTTCCAGGGCCTGCTGCAGCAACTGAAAAACCTCGGTTTGAAAGTCGCCCTGGACACCAGCGGCGAAGCCTTGCGTGCCGGATTGAACGCCGGTCCATGGCTGGTCAAACCCAATACTGAAGAACTGGCCGATGCCCTCGGTCATGCCACGGATGCTGTCAGCCAACTGCATCGGCAAGGTGTTGAGCATGTGGTGGTCTCCGACGGTGCCGCAGGCGTGAGCTGGTACAGCCCGGATACCGCGCTGCACGCCACGCCACCCAAAGTAACGGTGGCCAGTACCGTAGGCGCCGGCGACTCGCTGTTGGCCGGGATGCTTCACGGTTTGCTCAATGGCGATACGCCGGAGCAGACCCTGCGCCGCGCCACTGCCATTGCCGCGATGGCGGTCACGCAAATCGGCTTTGGCATCACCGATGAGGCACAGCTTGAGACTTTGCAGAGCGGCGTCCACGTGCGACCGCTGACAGAACAATAAGAGGGTTGGTCATGAAGTTAGCCATTGTTACTGCCTGCCCGAACGGCATGGTCACCAGTGTGCTGTGCGCCCGCTTGCTGGACGCCGCCGCCCAGCGCCAGGGCTGGAGCACCAGCGTCGAAGTGGTCGATGTGCAACACCCGGAACGTCAATTGTCGGCGGCCACCATTGAAGCCGCCGAGTGGGTGTTGCTGGTCAGCAGCACGCCGGTGGACATGCAGCGTTTTGTCGGCAAACGCGTATTCCGCAGCACGCCGGCCCAGGCGCTGCAGGATGTGGACGCGGTGTTGCGTCGCGGGGTCGAAGAGGCTCAGGTGCAGGAGGCTGATGCGGCACCGGCGAAAAGCACGCCGCGTATCGTCGCGATCACCGCGTGCCCGACCGGCGTCGCCCACACCTTCATGGCTGCCGAAGCGTTGCAGCAAACCGCCAAGCGCCTCGGGTATGACCTGCAGGTGGAAACCCAGGGTTCGGTGGGCGCCCGAACGCCGCTGAGTCCCGAGGCGATTCGTGACGCCGACGTGGTGCTGTTGGCCGCCGATATCGAAGTCGCCACCGAGCGCTTTGCCGGCAAGAAAATCTATCGCTGTGGCACCGGGATCGCGCTCAAGCAATCCGAGGCGACCCTCAACAAGGCGCTGGCCGAAGGCAAGCAGGAATCCGCTGCCAGTGGTGCGGCCGCCAAACCGGAGAAGACCGGTGTCTACAAACACCTGCTCACCGGCGTGTCGTTCATGTTGCCGATGGTGGTGGCGGGCGGTCTGCTGATCGCCCTGTCGTTCGTATTCGGCATTCATGCCTTTGAAGAAAAAGGCACCCTGGCTGCTGCACTGAAAACCGTCGGCGACCAGGCCTTCATGCTGATGGTGCCGCTGTTGGCGGGTTATATCGCCTACTCGATTGCCGACCGTCCGGGCCTGGCTCCCGGCATGATCGGCGGTCTGCTGGCCAGCACCTTGGGCGCGGGGTTTATCGGCGGGATCTTCGCCGGTTTCCTGGCCGGCTACTGCGTCAAATTCATCAGCCGTGCGATCCGTTTGCCCCAGAGCCTCGAAGCCCTCAAGCCGATCCTGATCATCCCGTTGCTGGCGAGCCTGTTCACGGGCCTGGCGATGATTTACCTGGTGGGGCCGCCGGTGGCGAAGATGCTTACCGGCCTCACGGATTTCCTCAGCACCATGGGCACCACCAACGCCGTGCTGCTGGGCATCTTGCTGGGCGGCATGATGTGCGTCGACCTGGGCGGGCCGATCAACAAGGCGGCCTACGCGTTTTCCGTCGGCCTGCTGGCGGCGCAAAGCGGTGCACCCATGGCCGCGACCATGGCCGCCGGCATGGTGCCGCCGATTGGCATGGGCATCGCCACCTTCCTGGCGCGGCGCAAGTTCGCCCAGACCGAGCGCGAAGCCGGCAAGGCCGCGTTGATTCTCGGCATGTGCTTTATCTCCGAAGGCGCAATTCCGTTTGCCGCCAAGGACCCGCTGCGGGTGATTCCGGCGAGCATCGCTGGCGGCGCGCTGACCGGTGCCCTGTCGATGTACTTCGGCTGCAAACTGATGGCGCCTCATGGCGGGTTGTTTGTGATGCTGATCCCGAATGCGATCAACCATGCGCTGCTGTATCTGCTGGCGATCGTGGCGGGGAGCGTGTTGACCGCTGTGGTGTATGCTTTCCTCAAACGCCCGGAGACCGTAGAGCTTTCTGTCGCACCCGCCCAGGCATAACTCGGTTCATGTGGGAGCTGGCTTGCCTGCGATGCAGGCACCTCGGTGTATCAGCGTAACCGAGGTGATGCGATCGCAGGCAAGCCAGCTCCCACATTTGATCTTCGTTATGAATAAGGTCTGTGTCATATCCCCTTCATCCCTTCATGCTTAAGTTTCCCTTTTGCTGCTCGAGAGGGAACCTGCATGAGCCACTTCAATCTCGGTCGCCGCCGCGTGATGCAAGCCGTTGGCGCCGGCCTGTTGTTGCCGGGCCTCGCGCCTGCGGTGATCGCCTCGGTCAAGGATCGCCCGCAACTTACCGACGGCGTGCAATCCGGCGACCTGCTGGGTGACCGCGCGATGATCTGGAGCCGCAGCGACCGCCCGGCGCGGATGGTGGTGGAGTGGGACACCCGTAGCGTATTCAGCAACCCGCGTAAATTCGTCTCGCCCCTGGCCGACAGCCGTACGGACTTCACCGCCCGTGTCGAACTCACCGGCCTGCCTGTCGACCAGGCGATTTTCTACCGTGTGCACTTCGAAGACGCCCAGACCGGCGTGGCCAGCCAGCCCTGGTTCGGCCACCTGCGCAGCGTGCCGCAACAGCGCCGGGACATCCGCTTTGTGTGGAGCGGCGATACCGTTGGCCAAGGCTTCGGCATCAACCCGGACATCGGCGGCATGCGCATCTACGAAGCCATGCGCCTGCGCCTGCCGGACTTCTTTATCCACAGCGGCGACACCATCTACGCCGACGGCCCGGTGCCCGCGCAACTGACCACCGAAGACGGACGCATCTGGCGCAACATCACCACCGAAGCCAAAAGCAAAGTCGCTGAAACCCTGAATGAATACCGGGGCAACTACCGCTACAACCTGATGGATGAAAACGTACGCCGCTTCAACGCCGAAGTGCCGCAGATCTGGCAGTGGGACGACCACGAAGTGATCAACAACTGGTCGCCGAGCAAGCAACTGGATGAGCGTTACACGACCCGCGACATCAATACTCTGGTGGGCCGTGCGCGCCAGGCCTGGCTGGAATATTCACCGATGCGCCGGCAAAGCGCCGATCAGGGCGGGCGGATTTATCGCAAGCTCAGCTACGGCCCTTTGCTGGATGTTTTCGTGTTGGACATGCGCAGCTATCGCGGGCCGAACGACGACAACCTTGGCGGCGAAAAACCGTTTCTTGGACGTGAGCAACTGGACTGGCTCAAGCGCGAATTGAAAGCCTCCCAGGCGCAGTGGAAAGTCATCGCTGCCGACATACCCATTGGCCTCGGCGTACCCGACGGTGAGGTCAGCCCTGGCGTGCCACGTTGGGAGGCCATCGCCAACGGTGACCCGGGACCGGCTCAGGGACGAGAATTGGAGATCGCCGAATTGCTCGCGTTTTTGCGGGCGCAGCAGGTGCGTAATCACGTGTGGCTCACGGCGGATGTGCATTACTGCGCGGCCCATCATTACCATCCGGATCGGGCGGCGTTCCAGGATTTTGAGCCGTTCTGGGAGTTTGTCGCCGGGCCACTGAATGCCGGGAGTTTCGGGCCTAATCCGCTGGATAAAACCTTTGGGCCGGAAGTGGTGTTCGAGAAGGCACCGACGGTGCAGAACAGCTCGCCGTTTGCCGGGTTCCAGTTTTTTGGCGAGGTGCAGATTGATGGGCAGACGGCGGAACTGACGGTGATTTTGCGGGACCTGGATGGGGTTTCGGTGTTTGAGCAGAAGCTGCAGCCTGCCTGACTTGGAATGCAATTAAACATGTGGGAGCTGGCTTGCCTGCGATAGCGGAGTGTCAGTCAATAATTTTTAACTGATACACCGCCATCGCAGGCAAGCCAGCTCCCACAGTAGACCTTCATTGTCTGGAGGAAATCAGTACACATCCCGGCGATAACGGCCCTGCTCGATCAAGCGTTCGACGGTTTCGCTGCCCAGCACCTCGTGCAGCACCTGATCTACACCCGCCGCCATCCCCTGCAAACTGCCGCAGACGTAAATCGCGGCGCCCTCGGCGATCCATTTACGCAACACATCCGCTGACTCACGCAGGCGATCCTGAACGTAGATTTTCTCTGCCTGGTCCCGGGAAAACGCCAGGTCCAGCAATGCCAGGTCACCGCTGGCCAGCCAGCCTTGCAGCTCGTCCTGGCAGTGGTAGTCGTGGGCGATATTGCGTTCGCCAAACAGCAGCCAGTTGCGCTGCTGACCGTCGGCAATTCGCGCCTTGAGCAAACTGCGCAACCCGGCGAGGCCGGTGCCGTTACCCAGCAGAATCATCGGCACGGGCTCGGTCGGCAGATGGAAACCACTGTTGCGCCGCAGTCGCAGGCTGATGGTCGAACCCAACGGTGCGTGTTCGGTCAACCAGCCGGAACCCACGCCCACGCTGCCATCGGGGTGACGTTCCTGGCGCACGATCAGATCCAGCACGCCGTCGCTGGCAATCGAGGCGATGGAGTATTCGCGCATGCTCAACGGCACCAGTGCATTGACCAGCGCCTGGGCATGCAGGCCTACCAGGTGTGCGCGGTTGTCCGGTAGCTGACGACTGGCCAAAGCCTGGTCGAGGGTGTGTGCCAGGCCGTCGATCACCACACCTTCGCTGCCCGCCAGTCCCAGGCCGTCGAGGAAATGTTCGATGGCCCATGGGCAATTACGCGGCAGCACTTCTACCAGGTCACCGGCCAGCCAATCCCGTGGGGCTGGCGGGGTGAGCCCGAGCAAATAGACGCCGGAGCCGCTGCTGTCTGGATTGAGCAAGGTACGATGCTTCAGGGTCCAGTTTTCATAGGTCGTGCTGGCCCATGCTGCCGTGGGTGCATGGCCGGTCAGTTGGCCCAGTTGTTGTTGCCAGTGCAGCAACGCATCGGTGTCGCCGCTGTCGACTTCCACCGGGGCAAACAGCGGGTTGCCGCCCTGGTTGGTCAGCCAGAAATGCAGGCGCCGGGCGAAGCCGCAGAAGTGTTGGTACTGGCGATCACCCAAGGCCAGCACCGAGTAGTTCAAACCCTTGAGAGAGAGGTCCTGGCCGAGCACGCTGCGTTCGAAACCACGGGCGCTGTCCGGTGCTTCGCCGTCGCCGAAGGTGCTGACCACAAACAATGCATTGTTCGCCTGGCGCAAATCTTTCTCCCTGACGCTGCCCAGCGATTGCACCTTCACCGGCAAACCGGCGGCCTGCAATTGGCCGGCGGTCTGCCAGGCCAGTTGCTCGGCAAAACCGCTCTGGCTGGCAAAACCGATCAGCCAGGCAGGTGCGTTGCTGTGGTTGTTCGTCAGGCCTTTACGCGCATCGCGCACCTGGCGTTTTTGCGGCGGCGATCCAGGTACAGCAGCCAGCCGGTGATAAAGAACAGCGGCATGAGCAGCGCGGTGATGGTCAGGATGATGCGGCCGGCCAGGCCGAAATAGCTGCCGGTGTGCAGCGCATAGATGCTGGTCAGGATCTGTGCCTTGAAGCTTTTGCCGGCGTAGGTGTCATGGGATTTGACCTCGCCGTTGGCCGGGTCGAGGTTGATCTGGTTCAGTGCGCGGTCGTGAGGTGAGGTCTTCAGCAAGTAGTAGACGGTGGCGGGTTGCCCGGCGACCGCCGGCATACGGATGTTATAGCTGCTCAAACCGGGCCCGGCGTTGCTGTAGATGCTGCTCCAGATCGCATCGTAATTGGCCACCGGCGCAGGACCTTCCGGCGCCGGACCGCGCTTGCGCACGCGTTCGTTTTGCGGAGCGTCGGACATCAGTTTGGTCAGGCCATTGCTGTACCACTCGTAGGACCAGAACAGTCCGGTCAACGCTGCCAGAAGATAGAACAACAGGCACCAGGTGCCGAACACCGAGTGCAGGTCCCAGTTGAAACTGCGGCCTTTTTTGCGCCAGTCCAGGGTCAGCCACGCACGCCAGCTTGCCACTTGGCGCGGCCAGCGCAGATACAGGCCCGAGAGGCAGAAGAACACCAGGATCAGCGTGCAGGCACCGGTGATTTGCCGGCCGGTGTCGCCGATGGCGAGGAAGCGGTGCAATTGCAGCACGAAGCCGAAGAAGTCCTGGCCGACGGCGTCGCCCAGGTAGTCGCCGGTGTACGGGTCGAAGTAGCGCATCTGTCCACGACGTTCACCGGGCGGCGGGGTGAACCAGACCTTGGCGGCGTCGGTGCTGTCGGGTTGCACCGTGAGCATCGACACCGCTTTGCCTTCACGGGCTTCCAGGAGGCGCACCAGTTCAGCCGGCGGCAGTACACCGGCTGGACGCTTTTCCACCGTCAACACCGTCGGGTTCAACGCCTCGATGATTTCATCCTGGAACGACACCGTCGCGCCGGTGATCCCCATCAAGGCCAACACCAGCCCGGCGGTAATGCCGAAGAACCAATGCAACTGGAACAGGGTTTTCTTCAACACGTCGTGCGGCCTCGTCATCAGGTTAGGTGTTTCACGGCGCGCATTATGCCGCGAGTTGTCGAGAAACATTCTTTTTTACACGCAAAAACCCCACGCATCCGATGCGTGGGGTTTTTTCGGTGATTTGTATCGATTTAGAAATGGAAACTGGTGGTCAGCATCGCCGTACGACCCGCTGCCTGGTTGGCGAAGTGTGCCGCATAGGCTTTGTCGTAGTAGGTCTTGTCGGTGAGGTTCTGCACGTTCAACTGCAGGTCGACGTTCTTGCTCAGCTTGTAACTGGCCATGGCGTCGTAGCGGGTGTAGGACGGCACGTAAACGGTGTTGCCCGCATCGCCGTAGACTTCGTCGACATAGAACGCGCCGCCGCCGAGGGTGAGCTTCGGTGTCACGTCATAGGTTGTCCACAGGCTGAAGGTGTTCTTCGGCGTGTTGGGCATCTGGTTGCCTTTGTTGGAGCCGGCGCTGACGACGCCGTTACGGCCGTTCAAGCCAGTGTCCACCAGCTCGCTTTTCAGGTAGCTGTAGCCGGCGAACACTTGCCATTGATCGGTCAGCTTGCCGCTGGCGGACAACTCCAGACCGTCGACGCGGGATTCGCCGCCGTTTTCATAGGTCAGCGCGTCCACCAGGATGCGTGTGTTTTTCTTCTCGGTGCGGAACACCGCGGCGGTCAGGGACAGGCGATCGTGGAACATGTCCCACTTGGTGCCCAGCTCGTAGTTGACGGTTTCTTCGGGTTTCAGGTCGCTGGTCGCGGCACCGGCAGACAGCGGGTTGCCGTCGGCGCCTTCACCCACCAGGCCGCCGGCAGGCGAGGCCGAAGTGGCGTAGGAGGCATAAATGCTGCCGTTTTCAACCGGCTTCCAGACCAGGCCCGCCTGCCAGTTGAAGAATTGGCTGTCGTTCTTGATCTTGCTGCGGGCCTTGACGGTGGCGGTCGGCACCGCATTGGTGTTGGCCACGGTGTCGAAGGTGTCGTAGCGCAGGCCGACGTTCAGCAGCCATTTCGGGTCCAGCTCGATGGTGTCGAACACATAAGCGGCACGGCTGGTGGCCTTGGTGTTGGTGCCGTTGTAGTTGCGCGCAATGCTGCCGGTCCAGGCATCGTCCGGGTTCGGGTTGCCCAGCGAGGTGCACTGGCCGCCTTTGCCGGGCGCCGTGCAACCGGGGTTGCTGTTGGGGCTGACGGTGTAGCCGCTGTAGCGGGTTTCTTCGCCGGTGAACTCAAGCCCGGTGGAGTAGGTGTTCTTGAAGCCCAGTGCCTGGAAACTGCCAAACAGATCGGTCTGGTTGGTGGTGGTCTCGGTGGTGGACACGCGGGTGTTCGCGCGGCGCCAAACGGTGCCGAACTGGTTGACGTTGTGCTGGCTGTCGTCGGGTTGGGTGACGATATAGTCCTGGCCGGTGTTGCCGTGGCGCAGGGTGTTTTTCAGCGTCATGTTGTCGTTCAGGTCGTGCTCGATGGAGAACGTGCTGATGTCGGCGCGGGTCTTGCGGAAGTCGCGATCCTTGAGACCGTAGAAGTTGTTGCTGTCGCCACCGTCGGTAGGCTTGTCATGCACGTGGGCAGCTTTTGCGCCGTTGTTGCTATACCCATACGGAATCCCGGAATCCGGCAGGTCGTCGCTTTCCATGTGGTAGTAGCTGAGGTTGACCCGGGTCGGAGTGCCCAGGCCGAAGGTCAGCGACGGCGCCACGCCCCAGCGGTCGTAGTTGACGGCATCACGCCCGGCGACGTTCTGTTCGTGGCTCATCAGGTTCAGGCGAAACGCCGCGCTGTCGAGGAACTGACGGTTGACGTCGAGCACATAGCGGCGGGTCTGGTCGGAGCCGTAGGTGAAGCCACCGTTGGTGAAGTCCCGCGCCTGTGGGGTCTTGCTCACCAGGTTGAGGCTGCCGCCGGCCGAGCCGCGACCGCCGAAGGACGAGTTGGGACCTTTGCTGACTTCGATGGACTCGATGTCGAAGATCTCGCGGCTCTGGCCACCCGTGTCACGCACGCCGTCGAGGTAGGTATCGCCCTGGGCGTCGAAGCCGCGAATGAACGGACGGTCGCCCTGCGGGTTGCCGCCTTCACCGGCGCCGAAGGTAATCCCCGGCACGGTGCGCAATGCGTCCTGCAACGAGGTGGCGGCGGTGTCCTTGAGAACTTGCTGCGGCACGACGGTGACCGAGCGCGGGGTGTCTACCAGCGGCGCGGTGTACTTCTGAGAAGAGGCTTTTTCGACCTGGTAGGACGTGCTGTCCTGTTCCTGGCCGGTGATGCTGGTGGCTCCCAGGGAAATGCTGTTGCGCTCGCCTTTCTGCTCGGTGTCTTCAGCGGCTTGCGCCAGTTGGGCGGCAGAGCTGGCGCTGATGGCAACGCCGATGGCCGAGGCCAGCAGACGCGGTGAACTGGCAGGTATTTTTATCGAAGTGCGCGGCATGAAAGTGTCCTTTCCCCAAGGAGGTGAGGCCGCGGAATATAGGGAGAACAAGACTTTATATCAATTGCGATACATTACTATTCGCACTGAATTTACGTTCTTTACACTTTTTGCTTACGGTTTTTACATTCTCGTTCGTCTATTGCGCGGCAGTGGGGTTGTACACAGTCAATAAGAATCACTACCATTGGCGCCTCACTGTTTTCAGGTAATGCCTACATGTTGCTGCACATTCCCGGCCTGTTCTCTCGCGAGGAAGTGCTGCGCATCCGCGAAGCCCTGACGCACACCGAGTGGGCCGACGGCAAAATCACTGCCGGGCATCAATCGGCCAAGGCCAAACACAACCTGCAACTGCCGGAAGGCCACCCACTGGCACAGGAAATCGGCGCGGCGATCCTTGATCGGCTGTGGAAAAATCCGCTGTTCATGTCGGCGGCGTTACCGCACAAGGTCTTCCCTCCGTTGCTCAACTGTTACACCGCCGGTGGCAGTTTCGACTTTCATATCGACAATGCCGTGCGCCAGTCCAAGGGCAGCCACGAGCGGGTGCGCACCGACCTTTCCTCCACGGTATTTTTCAGCGACCCCGATGACTACGACGGCGGCGAGCTGGAAATCCAGGACACCTTCGGCCTGCAGCGGGTGAAGTTGCCGGCGGGCGACATGGTGCTATACCCCGGCTCCAGCCTGCACAAAGTCAACGCCGTGACCCGTGGCGCGCGCTACGCCTCGTTTTTCTGGACCCAAAGCCTGGTGCGCGAAGACAGCCAGCGCACGCTGCTGTTCGAGATGGACGGTGCGATCCAGCAACTGAGTCGGGACGTGCCCGACCACCCGGCGCTGATCCAGCTCACCGGCACCTATCACAATCTGCTGCGCCGCTGGGTTGAGGTCTGACCATGGGCTTTTTATTGCGCCGTGAAGAAGTCCTCAACGTTGAGCAATTGCAGGCTATGCTCGACGATTCCCCGGTGCGCGCCGCCCAGGCGATTTTGATCGCGGCGAAAGAGGGTGTTGTGGATGCCCAGGCGCTGCTCGGGCAAATCCTGCTGGAAGGCCGCGGCATCGAACGCGATGAAGCACTGGCGGTGCGCTGGTTCCGGATCGCGGCCCACGGTGGGCATTTGATGGCGCGCAACATGCTAGGGCGTTGCCTGGAGCATGGTTGGGGTGGTGGGGCAGATGCCGTGGCGGCGGCCCGGGAATATCGGCTGGCGGCCGAGGCCGGTCTGGATTGGGGCTTGTACAACTACGCCAACCTGCTGGCGACCGGGCGCGGGGTTGCCGAGGACCATAACCAAGCGCTGGAGTGTTATCGACAGGCGGCGGAACTGGGCCATGCCAAGTCGATGAACCTGCTGGGGCGTTATCTGGAAGAAGGGCAGTTCTGCCCGAGGGATCTGGAGGCTGCGGTGGCGTGGTATCGCCGGTCAGCAGAAGGCGGGGATTTTCGCGGGCAGTTCAGTTATGCGGCGGTGTTGGCGGACCGGGGCGAGATAGAAACGGCACTGGAATGGTTGCGCAAGGCCCTGGCGGGCGGGAATTTGAAGTTCTTGCGGGTGGCGCACAAGGCGTTGTCTGCCGCCAATGATCCGCAGATACGGGCGATGGCCGAGATTTATCAAGAGCATGCGATTGAACTTGATCGTTCCCATGCTCTGCGTGGAAATGCCGCCCTGGACGCTCTGCGTCCGCTCTAAGGGCGTGACGCAGAGCGTCACCGGATACGTTCCCACGCAGAGCGTGGGAACGATCAGGGCGTGCGTTTACAGGTAGAACGATTTCAACGGCGGGAAGCCGTTGAACTCAACAGCGCTGTAGCTGGTGGTGTACGCACCGGTGGACAACCAGTACATCCGGTCGCCAATCGCCAGGTTCAGCGGCAGGCCGTACTTGTAGTTCTCGTACATGATGTCGGCGCTGTCGCAGGTCGGGCCGGCGATGACCACTTCTTCCATCTCGCCTTTCTTCTCGGTCCAGATCGGGAACTTGATGGCTTCGTCCATGGTTTCGATCAGGCCGGAGAATTTGCCCACGTCGGTGTATACCCAACGCTCGACGGCGGTGCGGGATTTACGCGCAACCAGTACCACTTCGCTGACCAGGATGCCGGCGTTGGCGATCAACGAACGGCCCGGCTCCAGGATGATTTCCGGCAGGTCGTCACCGAAATCTTCCTTGAGGAAGCGGATGATTTCCTCGGCGTAGGTTTCCAGGCTGTTGGTGCGGGTGATGTAGTTGGCCGGGAAGCCACCGCCCATGTTGATCAGCTTGAGGTGGATGCCGTCTTCTTCCTTCAGACGCTCGAAGATCACTTTGACCTTGGCAATCGCCGCGTCCCACACGCTGATGTCACGCTGTTGCGAGCCGACGTGGAAGGAGATGCCGTAAGGCACCAGGCCCAGGTCGCGGGCGAGGATCAGCAGGTCCATGGCCATGTCGGTCTGGCAGCCGAATTTGCGCGACAGAGGCCAGTCAGCCGTGGTCGAGCCTTCGGTGAGAATACGTACATACACTTTCGAACCCGGGGCGGCCTTGGCGATGTTACGCAGATCGGCTTCGGAGTCGGTGGAGAACAGGCGCACGCCCTTCTCGTAGAAGTAGCGGATGTCCTTGGATTTCTTGATGGTGTTGCCGTAGCTGATACGGTCAGGGCTGACGCCGCGGTCCATGACCTTGTCCAGCTCGTAGATCGACGCGATGTCGAAGCTCGAACCCTTGTCTTTGAGCAGGTCGATGATCTCGACGGCCGGGTTGGCCTTGACGGCGTAATACACCTTGGCGAATTCGAAACCGGCGCGCAGGTCATCGTAGGCCTGGCTGATCATCGCGGTGTCGATCACCACGAACGGGGTTTCCTGGGTGTCAGCGAACGCCTTCATTTTGTCAAAAGTGGCGCGCGCGAAATAGTCTTCGACCTGGATCGACATGCTGGGAACTCCTACTGGCAAACTAAATTGATCAATGGGTGCAAATGAACGTCCTCCGTATCCCCACTTTGGTTCGCCTACTTCCCAAGGCATGTCGCCGAAAGCAAAAAGGCCATGGGATCAACCGCTTCCCTTGGCCTTGCTGTCTCGTCGTCAGTACTTGAGCCGGATGGATCGTTTCCAGCATGGACGTTCGGCGCGAACTTTAGGACGTGAGGGGCTATAGATCAACTAAAAATGTCGCGTTTTTGCACGCGTTCGTCGTGAGGCCGTGTGCAGCTACTTATGTAACCGACCGGTATGACGGATTGATGTTCCCCGGGAGGGGTAATTCAGAAGGATTTGTGCTGCCTTCATCGCGGGCAAGCCCGGCTCCCACAGGGGAATGCATTCCAACAGATGAATGCAATTCAATGTGGGAGCCGGGCTTGCCCGCGATAGCGGTCTATCAGGCCAGCGCAGTCTCGGCAGGCGACACGATACTGGTCTTGCCCCCACGGGACTTACCGGAACTCAGGTACTCGGCAATCGACTCCTGGGTCACTTCCCCCAGGAACACCCGCTCCGCATCCATCACCGGCAACCACGAGCGGTTGAACTCGTACATGCGCGACAACAGGATGCGCAAATGCTCGTCGTACGCCGCCGTGGCGTTGAACTCGCGCAGGTATTGGCCGCAGGTACCGGTCTGACGATGCAGGTCGCGACGTCGCACATAACCCAGGGCTTTGTTCTCGGCGTCGGTCACCACCACGTAGCGACGGTCCAGTTCGTCCATCTGCTCCAGGGCGTCCGCCACTGGCGTCTCCGGGCTGACCGACGGCGCGTTATCCGCCGCATCTTCAGCTTTCACCAGCAACAGGCGCTTGAGGGTGCTGTCCTGGCCTACAAAGTTGCTGACGAATTCGTCTGCAGGGTGGGCCAGCAGGGTGTCCGGGTGGTCGATCTGCAGCAGCTTGCCGGCGCGGAAGATCGCGATCTTGTCACCCAGCTTGATGGCTTCGTCGATGTCGTGGCTGACCATGATCACGGTCTTGTTCAGCGCACGCTGCATCTCGAAGAATTCGTTCTGGATCATCTCGCGGTTGATCGGGTCGACCGCGCCGAACGGCTCATCCATCAGCAGCAACGGTGCATCCGCCGCCAGGGCGCGGATCACGCCGATCCGCTGTTGCTGGCCACCGGACAGTTCACGCGGGTAGCGATGCAGGTACTGCTTGGGCTCCAGCTTGATCATGCTCATCAATTCGCGGGCGCGGTCGTGGCATTTCTGCTTGTCCCAGCCCAGCAGCTTGGGCACCACCACGATGTTTTCTTCGATGGTCATGTTCGGGAACAGGCCGATCTGCTGGATCACGTAGCCGATGTTGCGACGCAGGGTCACTTCATCCAGGTCGGTGGTGTCTTCGCCGTTGATCAGGATCTTGCCGGAGGTCGGCTTGATCAGGCGGTTGATCATTTTCAGCGTGGTGCTTTTGCCGCAGCCCGATGGGCCGAGGAACACGCAAATTTCGCCTTCGTTGACGGTCAGGCTTACGGAATCAACGGCGGTGATGGTCTTGCCGTTGCTTTGGAAGGTCTTGGTCAGGTTTTGAAGTTCGATCATTTGAGCAGTCCTTTTGGAGTCAGCGTGCGTTGCAGCCATTGCAGAAGCAGGTCGGCGAAGATGGCCAGGAGACTGACCAGTACGGCGCCAACGATCAGCATCGACATGTCGCTGCGGCTGATGGAAGCCAGAATAAGTACACCCAGGCCACCGGCGCCGATGGTGGCGGCGATGGTCATCACACCAATGTTCATCACCACGGCGGTGCGCACACCGGCGAGGATCACCGGTACGGCAATCGGCAGCTCGACCATGCGCAGGCGCTGGCCGAAGGTCATGCCGATGCCTTTGGCGGCTTCGCGGATGCCCGGCTCGACGCCAGTGAGGGCGAGGTAGGTGTTACGCATGATGGGCAGCAGGGAATAGAGAAACACGGCGGTGATCGCCGGCATCGGCCCCAGGCCCTGGCCGAACTTGGAGTAGAACGGCAGCAGCAGGCCGAACAAGGCAATCGACGGCACGGTCAGCAGCACCGTGGCGCTGGCTTGCAGTGGGCCGGCGAGGGTCGGGAAGCGGGTCATCAGCACGCCCAGGGGCACGCCTACGACGATTGCCAGGATCACTGCAATGCCGACCAGGGTGATGTGCTGCCAGGTCAGATGCAGGACTTGGGCCCAATCAAGATGGGAAAAGGCGTTCAGGAATTCCATGTCTTCTCCTCTTAGTTGATCGGATGCTGGCGCAGAAAATCTGCGGCCACGGCGGACGGGCTTTCATGGTCGACGTCGACCCGCGCGTTCAGCTGGCGCATGGTTTCGTCGTCGAACAGCGCAGCCAACGGCTTGAGATCAGCGGCCAGTTGCGGGTGGGCATCGAGGTAAACCTGACGCACCACCGGCGCGGCGGTGTAGTCCGGGAAGTAATGCTTGTCGTCTTCCAGCAGCTTCAATTTGAAGGCGTTCAGGCGACCGTCGGTGGTGTAGACCAAACCGGCAAACACTTGGCCGTTACGCAGCGCGGTGTAGACCAGGCCGGCGTCCATCTGCCGGGTGTTTTTGCGGGTCAGGTTCATGTCGTACAGCTTGACCATGCCGGCCATGCCGTCGGAACGGTTGGCGAACTCGGTGTCCAGGGCCACCAGGCGGTTTTCCTTGGTTTTCTCGGCCAGTGCCGCGGTCAGGTCGCTGATGCTGTTGATCTGCGGGAATTCCTTGGCCACGTTCTCTGGCAGGGCCAGGGCGTAGGTGTTGCTGAATTTCGAAGGGGACAGCCATACCAGGCCTTTTTTCGCATCGAGTTCTTTCACTCGGGCGTAGGACTGTTCGCTGTCGAGCTTCTCGTCGACATGGTTGTAGGCCACCAGCGACACACCGGTGTATTCCCAGATCAGGTCCAGTTGCCCGCTTTCCTGGGCACTGCGCGCCAGGTTGCTGCCCAGGCCGCCGGTCACACGGGTGTCGTAACCCTTGGTGCGCAGGTACTGGGAAGTGATTTCGGCGAGCAGGGTCTGTTCAGTGAACACCCGGGCGCCGATGCGGATGACCGGTTTTTCAGCGGCTTGCGCAAACCCTGCGAACAGCAGGACGCAGCTCAATATCAATGTCAGTTTTTTCATGTGAATTCCTGTTTCAGGCCTAAGACGGGGCCAAAGCCTTAAGACGGACGCAACCCGCGTTCCAGCCAAAGGCGGCTGGCCATGGTCACCAGACCGTCGAGCAGCAAGGCCAGCAGCGCGGTGCACGCGGCGCCGAGCAGCAGTTGCGGCTGATTGTTCAGGGCGATGCCGGGGAAGATCAGGCTGCCCAGGCTGTTGGCGCCAATCAGGAACGCCAGGGGCGCGGTACCGACGTTGATCGCCAGCGCGACGCGCACACCGCCGATGATGATCGGCACGGCGTTGGGCAGTTCCACGCGAAACAGCACCTGGCGCGGCGTCATGCCGATGCCGACGGCAGCTTCTTTCAGGGAACCTTGAACGTTTTTCAGGCCTTCATAGGTGTTGCGCACGATGGGCAGCAACGAGGCGAGGAACAGCGCGAAGATCGCGGGGCCGCTGCCGATGCCAAGGACACCGAGGGCGATGGCCAGTACGGCCAGGGGAGGGACAGTATTGCCGATGTTGAAGATCTGCATGAAGCGTTCTGCGCGCCCGACCATGTTGGGTCGGCTGAGCAGGATACCGGCGGGAATCCCTACGATCAGGGCGGCCAGCATTGAAACAAGGACGAGGATCAAGTGAGCTTGCAGGTAAAACAACAAATCGTCGCGGTACAGTTCGATCGTGTTGATGCCAATCCAGTGGACCAGCAGGGCCAGGAGAGCGACGACAACCGCTCCTCCTATCAGCCCTTTGCCATAGCGAATAGCCACAGGCGGACTCCTTTTTTCTTTTGTCGGCGAACACATTTCCGAGCGGCAATGCCATTCCTGGCTGTCGGCGAATGTGGTCGCGAATAGCAGCTCGCCCCTACCGGCAACGCGGTATGCGGTCGAGCCATGAGCGCAGCCTCGTCAGGCTAACTTGCTGATTTTTCAGCCCCTGTTACGAGTGCGATAGCAGGGGAGTGGACGTCTCTACCTTTTAAAAGGTTCCATACTTGGCAGCAATTAGCCACCCCCAATGGGGTGAACGGTGGTCTGTAACCCCGGGTTTGCGCTATACTCGCCGCCCTTTTTTGACTCACCTGCCAGGCGATTTCCCATGACCCACCAGGCCGCCGAAGTCGCGAAACGCCGCACTTTCGCCATTATTTCCCACCCCGATGCCGGTAAAACCACCATCACCGAAAAGCTGTTGCTGATGGGCAAGGCGATCGCGGTGGCCGGCACGGTGAAATCCCGTAAATCCGACCGCCATGCCACCTCCGACTGGATGGAAATGGAAAAGCAGCGTGGTATTTCCATTACCACGTCGGTCATGCAGTTCCCGTATCGCGATCACATGATCAACCTGCTCGACACCCCGGGCCACGAAGACTTCTCCGAAGACACCTACCGCACCTTGACCGCGGTTGACTCGGCGCTGATGGTCCTCGACGGCGGTAAAGGCGTTGAGCCACGTACCATCGCGCTGATGGACGTCTGCCGCCTGCGGGACACGCCGATTGTCAGCTTTATCAACAAACTCGACCGTGACATCCGCGACCCGATCGAACTGCTGGACGAAATCGAAGCCGTCCTGAAGATCAAGGCCGCGCCAATCACCTGGCCGATTGGTTGCTACCGCGACTTCAAGGGCGTGTACCACCTGGCCGACGACTACATCATTGTGTACACCGCCGGCCATGGCCACGAACGGACCGATGTGAAAATCATCGAGAAGCTCGACTCCGACGAAGCCCGCGCCCACCTGGGTGACGAGTACGACCGGTTTGTCGACCAACTGGAACTGGTGCAGGGCGCCTGCCACGAGTTCAACCAGCAGGAATTCCTCGACGGCCAGCTGACGCCGGTGTTCTTCGGTACCGCCCTGGGCAACTTCGGTGTCGATCACGTGCTCGACGCCGTGGTCAATTGGGCTCCCAAGCCGCTGGCCCGTGTTGCCAACGAGCGTACCGTTGAACCGGTGGAAGAGAAGTTTGCCGGCTTCGTGTTCAAGATCCAGGCGAACATGGATCCCAAGCACCGCGACCGTATCGCCTTTATGCGCATCTGCTCCGGCAAATACGAAAAAGGCATGAAGATGCGCCACGTGCGCACCGGCAAGGACGTGCGCATCGGCGACGCCCTGACCTTCTTCTCCTCCGAGCGTGAGCAACTGGAAGAAGCGTTTGCCGGCGACATCATCGGCTTGCACAACCACGGCACCATCCAGATCGGCGACACCTTCACCGAAGGCGAAGCGCTGGGCTTCACCGGTATCCCGCACTTCGCCCCGGAACTGTTCCGCCGCGTACGCCTGCGTGACCCGCTGAAATCCAAGCAACTGCGCCAGGGTTTGCAGCAGTTGGCGGAAGAGGGCGCCACTCAGGTGTTCTTCCCGGAGCGCAGCAACGACATCATCCTCGGCGCCGTCGGTGTGCTGCAGTTCGATGTGGTGGCCAGCCGTCTGAAAGAGGAATACAAGGTGGAATGCTCCTACGAGCCGATCACCGTGTACTCCGCGCGCTGGATCGATTGCAGCGATAAGAAGAAGCTGGAAGAGTTCAAGATCAAGGCCGTGGAAAACCTCGCGATCGACGGCGGTGGTCACCTGACCTACCTGGCCCCGACCCGGGTCAACCTGGCGCTGATGGAAGAGCGCTGGCCGGATGTGAAATTCCGCGCGACCCGTGAGCATCACTAAGGGTTAGGGATATAAGAGAGGGCGAAGCTGTGATGGCTTCGCCTTTTTCTTTGGCTGCTATCCGGGTTGTTTCATTGGCGAAAACTTCAGTTCGGGACTAGCTTGAAGCAAGGCGACGGCGGACAGCTGTCGTACGCAATTCAACTCCTGACTGGGCGGAATTCGACCATGAGTATCTTTCAACGTGTGGTGCTGTTGCTCAAAGTGCTGGTGATGTTGTCATTGGGTATGTCTTCCGCGTGGGCCACGACGGCGGTGCAGAGCCATGGCACGGGTTTTGTGGCGGTGAAGACGGTGCAGGCGGGTGGCTTGCAGTTGGCCAAGAGTGAATCCGAGCCCGGTGACGAAAACCAGGGCGGCTCCAAGGACGATGACGATGCCGAGAACCCGGACAATGACGGCGAAGACAGCGACACCTACAACGATGGGGACAGCGATACGTAAGTAACGCGGGCAAAAGAAAGCCCCTCTTGCCGGACAGATGCGCTATCCGACAAGAAGGGCTGTAGAACACTGGAATGCTCTGGACTCACCCTCCAGAGCATTTTTTTTGCACGTCAGACCACAAATTGCTCCGCGTAGTGGCAAGCCACCTGGCGGTTGTCCAGTGGTCGCAGCACCGGTTCATCGGTGCTGCACAGCTGGGTCGCGTACGGGCAGCGCTTGTGGAAGGCGCAGCCAGACGGCGGGTTCAACGGGTTGGGCAGCTCGCCGACGATCTTGATCTTCGGCTTGTTCGGGTCCGGATGAATGGTCGGGGTCGCCGACAGCAGCGCCTGGGTGTACGGGTGCAGCGGGCGTGCGTAGATGTCTTCCTTCGGGCCCACTTCCACCGGGCGGCCGAGGTACATCACCATCACGTCATCGGCGACGTGTTGCACCACCGCGAGGTTGTGGGAGATGAACACGTAGGCGGTGTTGAACTCCTGCTGCAGGTCCATGAACAGGTTCAGTACCTGGGCCTGGATCGACACGTCCAACGCCGAGGTCGGTTCATCCGCCACCAGCACTTTCGGTTGCAGCATCATTGCCCGGGCCAGTGCGATCCGCTGGCGCTGGCCACCGGAGAACATGTGTGGGTAGCGCTGATAGTGCTCAGGGCGCAGGCCTACTTGCTTCATCATCGCCTGGACCTTTTCGCGGCGTTCGGCGGCGGACAGGTTGGTGTTGATCAGCAGCGGCTCGCCCAGTTGGTCACCGACTTTCTGACGTGGGTTCAGCGAGGCGTACGGGCTCTGGAACACCATCTGCACGTCTTTGCGCAATTGCTTGCGCTGGGCCTTGTCGGCGCCGGCCACTTCCTGGCCGGCGATTTTCAGCGAGCCGGAAGATGGCTCTTCAATCAAGGTCAGGGCGCGGGCCAGGGTGGATTTGCCGCAACCGGATTCGCCCACGACCGCGAGGGTCTTGCCGGCTTCCAGCTCGAACGACACACCGTTGAGCGCACGCACCAGGGCGTGGCCCTTGAACAGGCCACGGGACACTTCGTAGTGACGGGTCAGGTCGCGGGCGGTAAGTACGACGGCCATTACGCCACCTCCTGATTCAGCGGGTAGAAGCAGCGGGCAAGGCTGTTGCTTTTCGGGTCAAGGCCCGGGCGTTGGGCGCGGCAGGACTCCTGCACATACGGGCAGCGTGGCGACAGCAGGCAACCCTGCGGGCGGTCATAACGGCCGGGCACGATACCCGGCAGCGTGGCCAGGCGCGTGGCGCCCAGGCTGTGCTCGGGAATCGCCTTGAGCAGCGCTTCGCTGTACGGGTGCGCCGGGATGTCGAACAACTGCGGCACCTGGCCGACTTCCACGGCTTGGCCGGCGTACATCACGCACACGCGCTGGGCGGTTTCGGCCACCACCGCGAGGTCGTGAGTGATCAGCACCAGGCCCATGTTCTGCTCTTTCTGCAAGGCCAGCAGCAGGTCCATGATCTGGGCCTGGATGGTCACGTCGAGTGCAGTGGTCGGTTCATCGGCGATCAGCAGTTTCGGCTCGCCGGCGATGGCCATGGCGATAGCCACACGCTGGCTCATACCACCGGACAACTGGTGCGGGTAGGCATCCATACGGCTGGCAGCGCCCGGGATTTCCACCTTTTCCAGCAGTTCGATGGCACGCTTGCGTGCTTGCTTGCCGGACATTTTCAAGTGCAGACGCAGCACTTCTTCGATCTGGAAACCCACGGTGTAGCTGGGGTTCAGGGCGGTCATCGGGTCCTGGAAGACCATCGCCAGGTCTTTGCCGACGATCTGCCGACGCTGACGGTTGCTCAGCTTGAGCATGTCCTTGCCGTCGAAGTTCAGGGCGTCGGCAGTGACGATGCCGGGGTGCTCGATCAGGCCCATCAGCGCCATCATGGTCACGGATTTACCCGAACCGGACTCGCCAACGATCGCCAGTACTTCGCCTTTGTCGACGGAGATGTCGAGGCCATCGACCACCGGCACGGCGGTCTTGTCGCCGAAGCGGACATTGAGATTCTTGATTTCTAGCAGTGACATGGGAATCTCCTCAGGCGGCATTCTTGAGTTTCGGGTCCAGCGCATCGCGCAGCCCGTCGCCCATCAGGTTGATTGCCAGCACGCTGAGCAAAATGGTCAAGCCAGGCAGGCTCACGACCCACCAGGCGCGTTCGATGTAGTCGCGGGCCGAGGCCAGCATGGTGCCCCACTCAGGGGTTGGCGGTTGTACGCCAAGGCCCAGGAAGCCCAGGGCGGCAGCATCGAGAATCGCCGAGGAGAAACTCAGGGTGGCCTGAACGATCAGCGGTGCCATACAGTTCGGCAGCACGGTGACGAACATCAGGCGCGGCAGGCCGGCGCCAGCAAGGCGGGCGGCGGTCACGTAGTCACGGTTCAGTTCGCCCATCACCGCAGCGCGGGTCAGGCGGACATAGGACGGCAGCGACACGATCGCGATGGCGATCACGGTGTTGATCAGGCCAGGGCCGAGGATCGCCACAATGGCTACAGCCAGCAGCAGCGACGGCAGGGCCAGCATGATGTCCATCAGACGCATGATGGTCGGGCCAAGCAGGCGCGGGAAGAACCCGGCGAACAGACCCAGCAGGATCCCCGGGATCAGCGACATGACTACCGACGACAAGCCGATCAGCAACGACAGGCGCGAACCCTGGATCAGCCGCGACAGCAGATCACGGCCCAGTTCGTCGGTGCCCAGCAGGAACTGGATCTGCCCACCTTCCAGCCAGGCCGGAGGGGTCAGCAGGAAGTCACGGTATTGCTCGCTCGGGTTATGCGGGGCCACCCAAGGGGCGAAGATCGCGCAAAACACCACCAGCAACATGAACAGCAGGCCGGCAACGGCGCCCTTGTTCTTGGAAAAGGCTTGCCAGAATTCTTTGTACGGGGACGGGTACAGCAGGCTTTGATCGACTGCTACCGCGGGAGTAGGTGTGGTCATGGTCATGATCTCAGCGCTGGTGACGGATGCGTGGGTTGGCGAAGCCGTAGAGGATATCCACCACGAAGTTCACCAGAATCACCAGGCAGGCGATTAACAGGATGCCGTTTTGCACCACGGGATAGTCCCGTGCGCCAATGGCTTCGATCAGCCATTTGCCGATGCCGGGCCACGAGAAGATGGTTTCGGTCAGGACGGCGCCGGCCAGCAACGTGCCGACTTGCAGGCCGACCACGGTAAGTACCGGGATCAAGGCGTTACGCAGGCCGTGGACGAACACCACGCGCGCCGGCGACAGGCCTTTGGCCTTGGCGGTGCGGATGTAGTCTTCGCGCAATACTTCAAGCATCGACGAACGGGTCATCCGGGCGATAACGGCCAGCGGGATGGTACCGAGCACGATGGCTGGCAGGATCAGGTGGTGCAGGGCATCCCAGAATGCGTCCGGCTCGTCAGCCAGCAGGGTGTCGATCAGCATGAAGCCGGTGCGCGGCTCGATGTCGTAGAGCAGGTCGATCCGTCCCGACACTGGCGTCCAGCCCAGGCTCACGGAGAAGAACATGATCAGGATCAGGCCCCACCAGAAGATCGGCATCGAATATCCCGCCAGGGAGATGCCCATCACCCCATGGTCGAACAGGGATCCTCGCTTCAAGGCCGCGATCACCCCGGCTAACAGCCCCAGGATGCCGGCGAACAACAGGGCGGCCATGGACAGTTCCAGGGTCGCGGGGAAAAGTGCGGTGAATTCAGTCCACACGCTGGTACGGGTACGCAGGGATTCGCCGAGGTCGCCGTGGGCGAGCTTGCCGACATAATCCAGGTATTGCGCGTAAAGCGGTTTGTTCAGACCAAGGCGTTCCATTGCCTGAGCGTGCATCTCGGGGTCGACTCGTCGTTCGCCCATCATGACTTCGACGGGGTCGCCAGGGATCATGCGAATCAACGCGAACGTCAGCAAGGTGATGCCGAAAAACGTGGGGATCAATAACCCCAATCGGCGGGCAATAAAACTAAACATCTTGTTGTGTACCTCAATCAGCCGGTTAGGCAGGTTCGGCACCGTCAATGTCGACGGTGCCGAGCGTCTCTTATCTACTTCACCTGGGTGGTGGCGAAGTTATTTGTAGTCAGAGGGCTTTGGGTAAAACCTTCGACGTTTTTACGCATGGCGGTGAACATTTTCGGGTAAGCCATGGGAATCCATGGTTGGTCCTTTTCGAAAACGTCCAGTGCTTGTTCATAGAGTGCAGCGCGTTGGGTGGG
Organism: Pseudomonas sp. TH34; assembly: GCF_016650865.1. Taxonomy (NCBI): domain Bacteria; kingdom Pseudomonadati; phylum Pseudomonadota; class Gammaproteobacteria; order Pseudomonadales; family Pseudomonadaceae; genus Pseudomonas; species Pseudomonas sp. TH34. The sequence continues at coordinate 515,701 of NZ_JAEKFB010000010.1, read as the reverse complement.
TTCAGCGATGGCGCGCGCCTTGTCGATCAAGTCTTGAAACTCTTTGTTACACCAGCGGGCGTAGTTTTCGCCGTTTTTCGCTGCATCGCAACTCAAGTTCGGGGTGAGGAAGTTATCCGGGTCCCCGTTATCCCCCGCCCAGCCGGCGGAGACCATGTCATGTTCGCCATTCTTGGCGCGTTTGAGCATTTCGCCCCATTCCATGACCTTGATGTTCACTTTCAGGCCGATTTGCGCCAGGTCCGCCTGCATGCGCTGGGCGCCGAGCATCGGGTTGGGGTTGGTCGGGCCGCCGCCGTTACGGGTGAACAGCGTGAACTCGGTGCCTTCCGGTACGCCGGCTTCCTTGAGCAGGGCGCGGGCCTTGTCCAAGTCACGCGGCGGGTTTTTCAGCTTGTCGCTGAAGCCCAGCAGGGTTGGCGGGTATGGGCCGGTGGCATCGATGGAGTTGCCTTTGCCGTACAGGGATTCGTTGTAGCCTTTTTTGTCGAACGCGATGTTGATCGCGTGACGCACCCGCGCGTCGCTCATGTACTTGTGGGTGGTGTTCAGGGCGGTGTAGCTGGTGGTCATGGCCGCCAGTTCCGCGACTTTCAGGTTTGGATCAGCCTTGGCATTCGGCACGTCATCGGGCTTGGGATACAGCGCGATCTGGCATTCGTTGGCCTTGAGCTTTTGCAGGCGCACGTTGCTGTCGGTGGTGATGGCCAGGATCAACGGGTCAGCCGGCGGCTTGCCACGGAAGTAGTCCGGGTTGGCCTTGAAGCGCACTTGGGCGTCTTTGGCGTAGCGCGAGAAGATGAACGGGCCGGTGCCGATGGGCTTGGCGTTCAGGTCATCGGTCTTGCCGGACTTGAGCAACTGGTCGGCGTATTCGGCGGAATGAATCGAGGAAAACGCCATGGCCAGGTCGGCCAGGAACGGTGCTTCAGGGCGGGTCAGGGTGAAGACCACCGTGTGGTCGTCGGTCTTCTCTACGCTCTTGAGCAGTTCCTTGAAGCCCATGCTTTCAAAGTACGGGTAGCCCACGTTGGACTTGTTGTGCCACGGGTGATTCGGGTCCAGCTGGCGCTGGAAGCTCCAGAGCACGTCGTCGGCGTTCATGTTGCGCGTGGGTTTGAAGTAGTCGGTGGTGTGGAACTTGATGTCGTCACGCAGGTGAAAGGTGTAGGTCAGGCCATCGGCACTGATTTCCGGCAGGTCCTTGGCCAGCGCCGGGATCACTTCGGTGGTGCCGGGCTTGAAGTCCACCAGACGGTTGAACATGGTTTCGGCCGCGGCGTCGGCGGTGACAGCCGTGGTGTACAGGACCGGATCGAAGCCTTCCGGGCTGGCTTCGGTGCAGACGACCAACGGTTTGGCCGAGATGCCGACAGCGACGCTCAACAGCGCAGCGGCAATGGCAGCTTGTAACGGGAGCATTTTCATCTAAGAGCCCTCTGCAATCGATTGGACCAGACAAGCGTAGGCGGCGGGCCCGTCCTGAGCTCGCCGCCTACCTGGCGCTGATTAAAGAATGTTGAACGGGATGGTGGTCACCAGGCGGAACTCACGCAGGTTGCCGTCAGCCTGGTTGGCGCTGGCACGGTGAGTCACGTAGGTACCACGAATGGTGGTGGCCTTGAGTGCGCCGCTCTGGATCGCGTAAGCCGCGCCTACACCGTATTCCTGGTGCTTCTCGCCGTCCTGGGCCTGAATGCCGTTGTAGGCAAAGCCAGCCCGGCCGCCGTCGCCGGTGTAGTGAGTACCGTCGATACCCCAGCCGCGAGCCGAGTAGATGTTGAACTTCAGGCCCGGCACGCCGTATTCGGCCATGTTGATGCCGTAGGCGATCTGGAAGGACTTCTCGTTCGGACCGTTAAAGTCGGACGTCAGGGAGTTGGCCAGGTAGATGCCGTTGGTTTCGTGCAGGTAGTCGAAGTACTCGTCGCCGTTCACGGCCTGGTACGAGAAGGTCAGGCTGTGAGCCTGGTGGGTCAGGCCGAACGACAGCGAGTAGGTGTCGTTGTCGATCTTGCCCATCAACTTTTTGCCTTCGTCGACGGTTTTGTAGTAGTTCAGGCCGGTGGTCAGGGACAGGGTCTGGCTGTCACCCAGCTCGTGGGTAGCACCGAAGTAGTACTGGTTCCAGAAGTCTTCCACGTTGGCGGCGAACAGGCTGGTCTTCAGGCTCTTGAACGGCTGGTAGTTGACGCCCAGGGTGTTGACCTTGTCGGTTTCCTGGCGACCGTTGCCGTATTCGGTACGGAATTTCGACAGGCTCTGCTCGGTCCGTGGCGAAACGCGGTCAAACACGCCGCCCTGGAACGACAGGTTGCTGAACTCTTCGCTGTTGAAGCTCACACCTTCAAAGCTCGAAGGCAGTGCACGGTTGCCGATGGTGTCGACGATGCCGCTGCTGAAGTTCTGGCGACCGGCGGTCAAGGTGGTGTTCGAGACACGGAACTTGACGTTGGCCAGACCCAGTTTGCTCCACTGGTCTACAGCGTCGCCGTCGGAATCAGCCAGGGTACGGTTGGAGCCGCCCTTGATGTCGCGCTTGCTGCGGTCCAGGACCAGAGCGTTGTAGACCGCCACTTCAGTGCTCACGCCAACGGTGCCTTGGGTGAAACCCGAGGTAGCGTTGAGGATGGTGCCTTGCACCCAGTTGGTACGGTAGTTGTCAGTACGGGCTTCGCCGTGCTTCTGGTAAGTGAACTTGCTGCCACGGAAGCGTTGTTCGTTGGAGAACCAGTTACGGGTTGTACCGCCCAGGCTTGCTCCATCGATAAAGCCTTTGGCCTCGCTTTGGGCGCTGGTGCCGGCCAATGTGGTTGGAACGAAGTCCTGGCTTGCAGGTTCAGCGTAGGCGGTAGCCGTGATGCTGCTGATGGCCAGGGCCAGTAGCGCGGTGCTGCTCAGTTTCATGGGTGAAGCTCCTTTGGTTCTCTTTTTAATGCCGGTCTTTTTAGGTGAACCGGCTATTGGGTGTGTAACTCGTTCAAGCCTTTGCAAACGTTTGCCCAAGGGTAAAACCCGAAATAAGGCTGCACGTTTGCAGCAAGGCGAGTGCTCGCCCTGCGCAATCCGGTTATCTTTTTATGGGTTGATGCTGACGCCCGAGAACACGTTGCGGCCGAAGGGGCTGACTTTGAACCCTTCGACTTTGGCGCTTAACGGCTGGTTGACCGTCGAGTGGGCGACTGGCGTGATCGGCACCTGCTGCTTGAGCAGTTGCTGCGCCTGTTTGTACAGAACAGTCCTTTGTTCGCGGTCGGTCACGACCTTGGCTTGCTTGATCAGCTTGTCATACGCCGGGTCACACCACATGGAGTAGTTGTTCCCGCCGATGGCGTCGCAGCTGTAGAGGGTGCCCAGCCAGTTGTCCGGGTCACCGTTGTCGCCGGTCCAGCCGATCAGGCTGATATCGTGCTCGCCATTCTTGGTGCGCTTGATGTACTCGCCCCATTCATAGCTGACGATCTTGACCTTGAGGCCAATCTTCGCCCAATCGCTTTGCAGCATTTCGGCCATCAGCTTGGCGTTGGGGTTGTACGGCCGTTGCACCGGCATCGCCCACAGGGTGATCTCGGTGCCTTCCTTCACGCCGGCAGCCTTGAGCAGTTCCTTGGCTTTTTCCGGGTTGTAGGCGGCGTCCTTGATGGTGTCGTCGTAAGACCACTGGGTCGGTGGCATGGCGTTGACCGCCAGTTGCCCCGCGCCCTGGTACACGGCGTTGAGAATGCTCTGCTTGTTTACCGCCATGTCCAGGGCCTGGCGCACTTCGAGCTGGTCGAAGGGTTTGTGCCGCACGTTATAGGCGATGTAGCCGAGGTTGAAGCCTGGCTTGGTCAGCAGTTGCAGCTTCGGGTCGGCCTTCAGGGCTTCGACGTCGGCCGGGCGCGGGTGCAGGGTGATCTGGCATTCACCGGCCTTGAGCTTTTGCACCCGCACCGACGCGTCGGTGTTGATCGCAAAAATCAGCTGGTCGAGCTTCACGCGGCTCGGGTCCCAGTACTGTTTGTTGCCGGTATAGCGAATCTGCGAGTCTTTCTGGTAACGCTGGAATACGAACGGCCCGGTGCCGATCGGCTTCTGGTTGATGTCGCTGGGCTTGCCGACCTTGAGCAAGTGGTCGGCGTATTCAGCCGACAGGATCGAGGCGAAGCTCATGGCGATGTTCTGGATAAACGCGGCGTCGACCGTGTTCAGGGTCATCACCACGGTGTGCGGGTCGGTTTTCTCGACCTTGGCGATGTTCTTGTTCAGGCTCATCCCGTTGAAGTACGGGAACTCGGTGGGGTAGGCCTTGCGGAACGGGTGTTCGGGGTCAAGCATGCGATTGAAGGTGAACAGCACATCGTCGGCGTTGAAATCACGCGTCGGCTTGAAGTCCTTGTTGCTGTGGAATTTCACCCCTTCGCGCAGGTGGAAGGTGTAGGTCAGGCCGTCTTCGGAAATATCCCAACGGGTTGCCAGGCCCGGTACGACATTGGTCGCGCCTTTTTCGAACTCGGCCAAGCGGTTGTAGATAGGCTCGGCGGCGTCGTTATCGGTGGCCGTCGTGTATTGCGCGGTGTCGAAGCCAGCCGGGCTGCCTTCGGAGCAAAACACCAGGCTCTTTTTCTCGGCAGCCTGGCCCATCGAGGCCACAGCCAACAGGCTGGTGCCGAATATCGCGGATAGAACGGTGGTATGGCGCATGACAATCCCGATCCTTGTTTGTTGTTTTCGTCAGTGAGCAATCGCAAGGCCATTCAGGGCCTTGCGACAACACTGATCCCACAACGGCAGTTGCCCCACAGAGACGATGCTTCTGCCGTGCCACGACGTTATGGGTCGGGAGCCGGGCAGTAAATGCAACGAATCTGACAGACCTTGTAGGTAACGGAGCCGCGATTCGCAGTTAGCTGCCGTAGGACGGCGGCGTGTGCGGAGGTGGTCTGTTTCCTACAGCCTTGGCGGATGCAATAACGGCGACGTTATGAAACGTCGCCGCCAGCGATCCTTACTTGCCGCTTACGCTCACGCCGTAGAAGGAGTTCAAGCCAAATGGGCTGATCTTGAAGTCCTGCACGTTGTTGCGCATGGGTTGATACACCGTCGAGTGCGCGATAGGTGTCATCGGGACTGCATCTTTGAGGATATGTTGCGCCTGCTTGTACAGCTCGGTGCGTTTGGCTACGTCGGAAGTTGCCTTGGCTTCTTTCACGATGCCGTCGAATTTCTTGTCGCACCACTTGGAGAAGTTGTTACCGGCCAGGGAATCGCAGCCGAACAGCACGTTCAGCCAGTTGTCCGGGTCACCATTGTCGCCGCTCCAGCCAATGATCATGGCCTGGTTCTCGCCGCCTTTGGAACGCTTGATGTACTCGCCCCACTCGTAGCTGACGATGTTCACTTTCAGGCCGATCTGTTTCCAGTCGTTCTGCAGCATCTCAGCCATCAGCTTGGCGTTCGGGTTGTACGGACGCTGGACCGGCATCGCCCACAGGGTGATCTCGGTGCCTTCCTTGACGCCGGCTTCCTTGAGCAAAGCCTTGGCTTTGGTCACATCAAACGGCGCATCCTTGATGGTGGTGTCGTAGGACCATTGGGTAGGCGGCATGGCGTTGACAGCCAGTTGGCCTGCACCCTGGTAAACCGAGTCGATGATCTGCTGCTTGTTCACCGACATGTCCAGGGCCTCACGCACGCGCAGGTCGGACAGCGGGTTAGGCGCGGTCTGGCCCTTGAGGACCGGCATTACGTTGTAGGCGATGTAGCCCAGGTTGAAACCGGCCTGGTGCGGCAGTTTCAGGTCCTTGTCTTCACCCAGCGCCTTGAGGTCGGCTGGACGTGGGAACAGGGTCACCTGGCATTCGTTTTTCTTCAGCTTCTGGATACGCACCGACGGGTCGGTGGTGATGGCGAAGATCAGGTTGTCGATCTTCACGTCTTCAGGCTTCCAGTAATCCTTGTTGCCGGTGTAACGGATGTTGGAGTCTTTCTGGTAGCTCTTGAACACGAACGGACCAGTGCCGATTGGCTTCTGGTTGATGTCCTGTGCCTTGCCTTCCTTCAACAGTTGGGCGGCGTATTCAGCCGACTGGATGGAGGCGAAGCTCATTGCCAGGTTCTGGATGAAGGCGGCGTCCACGGTGCCAAGGGTGAACTTGACGGTGTGGTCATCGACTTTCTCGATGTTCTTGATGTTGGTGTCCATACCCATGTCCGTGAAGTACGGGAACTCGGTTGGGTAGGCTTTACGGAACGGATCGTCTTTATTGATCATCCGGTTGAAGGTGAACAGTACGTCGTCAGCCGTGAATTCACGAGTTGGCTTGAAGTACGGGGTGGTGTGGAACTTGACGCCTTCACGCAGGTGGAAGGTGTACGTCAGGCCATCCGGGGAAACGTCCCAGGTCGTGGCCAGCCCAGGAACAACAGCGGTGCCGCCGCGCTCGAACTGGGTCAGACGGTTGAACATGGTTTCGGCCGAAGCATCGAAGTCTGTTCCGGTGGTGTACTGGCCTGGGTCAAAACCGGCCGGGCTCCCTTCGGAGCAGAACACCAGGTTGCTCGCCGCTTGGGCGAAAGGTGCAGCAGCCATTAAACCGGCGCTGACTAATAACGGAATGACTGCGTGTTTAAGCATGTTGGCCTCATGATTTGTTGTCATTTTTGGTAGTGAGGGCGACCTCGTGAGTCGACCTGCGGATACTTATGCAGGGCCCATACCCAATGCAAGATGTTGAGAGCCTACAACGGCTAAACAGTGGTACGAACGTACACGAATGTCGCATATGTGTAAGTTCAGACACATTTACGCACTTTTGAGGGGTTTTTTCGGTGCGAGGGCTGCACCAGTAATGCCCAACCGAGGCGTCTGGCGCACTCGGTTGGGGCGTCGCTGTTACTTATTCAGACTGACGCCGTAGAACGGTGTGAGTCCAAATGGACTGATCTTGAAGTCCTGTACTTCCTTTCGAAGGGGCTGGAAAACCGTCGAGTTTGCGATAGGCGTTATAGGTACTTGTTCCTTAAGGATTTTTTGTGCCTGTTGATACCACTTGATGCGCTGTTCACGGTCGCTGCTGACCTTGGCCTGCTGCACGAGTTTGTCGTAGGCCGGGTTACACCACTTCGCATAGTTGCTGCCCTTCACCGCGGCACAACTGTAGAGCACGCCGAGCCAGTTATCCGGGTCACCGTTGTCGCCGGTCCAGCCGTAGATCATCACGTCATGCTCGCCGGCTTTGGCGCGTTTGATGTATTCGCCCCACTCATAGCTGACGATATTGGCCTTGATGCCGATCTTTTCCCAATCCTGCTGGATCATCTGCGCCGACATCCGGGCGTTGGGATTCGATGCACGTTGAACCGTCATCGCCCACAGGTTGAGGGTGGTACCTGGTGCAACCCCTGCTTCTTTTAGTAGCGCCCGCGCCTTGGCCGGATCGTAGGGCGCGTCCTTGATCGTCGGGTCATAAGACCACTGGGCCGGAGGCAGGGCGTTCTGCGCCAATTGTCCGGCACTCTGGTACACCGCCTTGATGATTGCGGGCTTGTCGATGGCCATGTCCAGGGCCTGGCGCACCTTGAGTTGATCCAGGGGCGGATGGGTCACGTTGTAGGCGAGAAAGCCCAGGTTGAAGCCGGCTTGCTGAAGGACCCGCAGGTTGGGGTCTTGCTTCATCACTTCGATGTCGGAAGGGCGCGGGTAACCGCTGACCTGGCACTCGCCCGCCTTGAGCTTTTGCAGGCGCACGGCGGCGTCCGGAGTGATCGAGAACACCAGATTGTCGAGCTTCACATCGTCGGGCTTCCAATACTGTTTATTGGCGCTGTAGCGAATCTGCGAATCCTTCTGGTAACGCTTGAACACAAATGGCCCGGTGCCCACCGGCTTCTGGTTGATGTCGGCGGCCTTGCCTTCCTTGAGCAACTGCGCGGCATATTCGGCGGACTGCACCGAGGCGAAGCTCATGGCCAGGTTCTGCACGAAGGAGGCATCAACGTTATTCAGGTTGAAGCGCACCGTGTGTTCGTCGAGTTTTTCGACGTTCTTGATGGTGGTGTTCAAGCCCATGTCGGTGAAGTAGGGCGATTCCGACGGATAGGCTTTACGGAACGGACTCTCGGGATCCAGCAGGCGCTGGAAGGTGAAGAGCACATCGTCGGCGTTGAAGTCACGGGTCGGGGTGAAGTAGTCGGTGGTGTGGAACTTGACGCCATCCCGCAGGTGGAAGGTGTAGGTCAGGCCGTCTTTGGACACATCCCAGCTGGTTGCAAGGCCAGGTTCGACTTCAGTGCCGCCGCGCTTGAACTGGGTCAGCCGGTTGAACACGGTTTCGGCGGAGGCATCGAAATCGGTGCCGCTGGTGTACTGGCTGGGGTCGAAGCCGGCGGGGCTGGCTTCGGAGCAGTAGACCAGGGTGCTGGCCGCCTGGGCCAGAGGCATGAACGCCAGCAGGCCGGCAGCGAGGAGCAGCGGTTTTAAGGTGATTCTTTCCATGGAGACCCCAGAGATAGCACAAAACGGCGGTTACCGAGGTTACCGCCGTTTAGTGCTGCCAGGTAGGGGCTCATCACCTGACGGGCAAAGGGAACACCATCAGATGTTCGTTGGCGTGGAGATTTCTATTTTGGTCGGCGCCGACTTGTCGATAGTGTAATCGTCCACATCAACCTCATTACTTTCACGTATCGTGAATGTCCGGGTACTTTTTATATCCAGGTCCCGATTGATAACCATGCCATCTTCCGTTGCATATTTAAGTATCCAGTTCGTTTCCGCGATGACGGTATGTTCATTGCTTGCCGGGTTGTAATTGATAGTAAAGTTCTTCGGGCCTGCGGCGACGCTGTAATCATCCTTCAACAACGGTTGCGACAGTTCAAGCAATGCCGGTAACGATGAACCTTGGTGGGCCACCTCGGAAATTCGAGCGCGTAGCGCCGGGTCAGGCACCTGCGCCTCAAATGTGGCAAACCGGTGCCTGAGGGTGTCGTGTTCATCGTTATCTTTTGCTCTGAAATTCAACTCCGTACGTGATTCCACACCGGCTTCGGTTTTCACAATCGTATAGTTTTCGCGATTCAGATCAGGCGCAAAGCTGGAGGAATATTGGGTGTTTGAATAGGGGGATTCCCTTGCCCTTTCATTGGCGGTAACGGCGAACTCATTGTCGTCGACTGTCCAGGAAACGCTGAGCTTCCTTTTCATCGTGGAGCCATCTTCATAAACACTGTCGGTCGGCAAGAGATTCTTGTCGAGCGCCAGGTTCAGGTAGCTATCAAACTTTTCGGCGCCACTGATTTTAATCCCCTTTTCGTCCACAAACAGCTGGGAAACCTTCGGTTCAAGTGCTGTGGGGGTGCTGGGGGAATTCGACGTCGACCGGGACCAGGGCCAGCCTCCTTTTAGCGTATCGCGCACCCATCCGCCGTCACCGTTGGACTGCACCGTCATCACCGGTTTGCGGGTAGCAGGGTCAATAATCTGCACATAGTTGTCGCTGAGTTTGAAATCCCCTCTGATCTCGTAAACCTTGCTCATACCACTGCTGTCGGTGTGGCGGATCAGCCACTGGTCAACACCGTCGCTGTCCTTGACCTGATAGACGCCCTTGGCGTTGGGCGTGCGGTTTGCAATCAGGCGCTCGCCATCCGCGACCGCATGGCCACTGATATTGCCCGCCTGCGAAGGTTGTAACCGGTCAGCCAAACCACGGCCTGCACGGCTTTGATCAAGCGTATTGAGTGTGTTGCCCTGGCCGGGCAGCGTAGTCACGTTTTCACGTGGCGCTGCAAACGGGTCTTCGACCTTCCCGCTCGCACCGGCGGAAAACAAGGTGTTGAGCGCACCATCGAAGGTTTTCCAGGCGCCATCGCTGCGTTCAGCCTGGGTGTCGCCCGATGCGGTTTTTTCCGCGCCTAACGCGAACTCCGTGACGCCCAGGACCCCGACGGTGGTGGCAGCGGCGAGTCCGCCAGGCGCCATGGGTGCGAATATCTTGAGGGCAGTGGAGACGTCATTGAGCCAGGTATCTCGGGTCACTTCGCTGTTGGATTTGATCGAGGTGTCCGCATCACTGGTCATCCGCGCCTTGGCCTGGACGCGCATCTGACTGAAGACGTCGCCTTCGATGCGCACGGGTTTGCGATCAATCGTCTTGCCCTCCATCTTCGACCAATCACCGTTGGCCAAATGCACCAATGAGGCGTCGACCCCTGATTTGCCCAGCGGGCCGCCGTCCTGGCGGTCAAGCTTGGAGAAGTGGCCAGCGAGGGCCTCGCGCTTTTTCGGATCCTTGGCCTGCTCGACCACCCACTCATCCATTTTGTCCAGGGAGGCGAACCTCAGGAATGCTGGTGTGGCACCGGGAATGTAGAGAATCTGCAGGCCGTCACGCCGATTGTTCTGGTAGTTGTACTGGCCGTCATCAAGGACGGCGAACCGGATGATGTCGCTGGAACCCCAGCCGTTGATATCGAAAGGGTACGCTCGCAACTGATCTTTGGCCGGCGCTTCAGCCTTCAGTTGGTCGACGGTCAGCGGCGCGTTTTCGGCCTGGGGAAGGTTGGACGCCGCCTTCATGACCAGGCGATAGTCATCCCGGGTGAACTGATGCTCGGCCGGCATCAGCTTCTTTTCGGCGGGGGGCTTGGCTTCATAGGCGCTCAGTTGCTGGCGTGCCTGTTGGACGAATTGTCCCTTGAGGGTGGTGCGATAGGCATCCCCATGGGTGTTCCAGAAGTCATTTATTTTGCTGGTCATGCGCCCCTGGAAGTCGGTTTTCCAGCTTTCGTGCATCAGCGTCGACGGGGCAAGGGGGAACTGGTTGTGGGCACCATAGCCGCCCTTGGTACTTTCCCCGGGCCCCGTCGTATAGATACCTGCTTCAGCGTCAATTTGGCCGGGGATCCAGTCATGTTCGGAAAAGTTATCCAGCAGTGCATCCGGCAGACGTTTGGAATAGAACGGTTCTTCATTGATGTGCATCGCGCCGGTCGCGGTACCGGGCGACGCGCTCTGGCCATGGCGAAAGCGGTTGAGATACAGGCTGTCGGGGTCGACGTTGGTTTGTCCGGTCGCTTTTTCGATCAGCTCCTTAGTCCACTGTTTGGCCTCGTTGTGCACACTGGGAAAGGCGTTAGCCACACCGTTTGCCAAGTTTGAATAGGCCAGCTTCTGCGGTGCAACGCTATTAAATGCTTCGGTATTGCCCTTCTGGGTTTGCAGCACCTGGGCCGAGCGCAGGTTGGCGGGCCGCAGGCGATCATCGGTGGCAATGGCGCCGAAAGAGTGGTTGCGCTCCAGTTGCCTTAGCTGTTTTCTAGCCTCCGCAAGGTTGGCGGGGAGCGGTATACCGTAGAAGTTTGCGACCACTTTCGCGCTGACATTCACCGTATTCTCGTCTGAGCGTATGCGTAACGCCTGACCGGCGCCGGGCGCGATAACCTGGGCGGACGCCAGAAGGGGCCCTGAGACCTGTGTCCAGCCTGAACCGTCGGTCAGTGAAAATACCTTCTTCACGCCGTTGACGTTGGCGGACATGGCACCGGTGGAGGGCACGACCGACAGGGTGGACGGGGCGATGTTCTGCTCGCGCATCCAGCCCTGGATAACCGGGTGTTCCAGTTGCGAGCGATGCAGCTCAAGCCACTGGCCCAACACCGTCTGGGAGGGGACCTTGACCAGGCCGGGTGTGTGACCTTCAACCTTACGTTGTACCGCCCCGATGTAGGCCTGAACCAGGGCTGGGTCCCCGGGAGCTGCGGCTTCACCTTGCGGTTGCGCTGGGGTAGAGGTGAGCGTGTTGTGAACGCTGGGGTGTGGATTGGGGGGCGCCGTCATTGAAGCGGCTGGCTGCAGAAATCGGGTATTTATGCTCTGTAGGGACGGGGACAAACGATGGGACATGGTTGCGATACTCGATAGTGGTTTGGACACATACCCGCAGAGCAATCCCTGTCAACGTGGGGGGTATATATGGGTGTCGAAAACCGGAATATCGATTCCGTGGTGAATTGAGACGTGAGTTGCAGGATATGTTCTCACCTGAACGCAAAACGCTGCCCGTAGGCAGCGTCATTGCAACTCCGGTACCGCTCAATCAGGGCATCTGGACTTCGATCACGCCATCCGCGGTCATGTTGACCTGGCTGGTACCCGCTTCAACTTCCGGCGTCGGCGCCGAATCCATCGCTGCGGCTTTCATCATCATCCCGCCGCGGGCGTAGGGCTGCGGATAACCGTTGGTGTTGAAGTTCAGGTTGACGATCTTGTAGCCCTTGCCGCCCAGCGCATCGGTGGCCAGTTGTGCACGGGCCTTGAACGCGGTTACCGCCTCTTTAAGCAGGGCATCTTCGCTGGCTTTGCGGGTCGGGTTGGCAATGGCGAAATCCATGCTGTCCATTTTCAGGTTGGTCAGCATGTCGCCGGTGAGCTTGGACAGGGCGGCGAAATCGGCACTTTCCATGCGCAGTTCAGCGCGTTCACGCCAGCCGGTGATTTTCTGGTTCTTGTTGTCGTAGATCGGGTAGCTGTTGCGGCTGCCCTGGCGCAAGGTTACGCCTTTGACTTCGCGGGCCTGGGCCAGCGCCTTGTTCATGGTGGTGGTGATTTCGGCGGCCAGCTTGGCCGGGTCGGTGTTCTGCGACTCGGTGTACAGGGTGACGATCATCTGGTCGCGCGCCACTTCCTGGCTGACTTCGGCACGCAGGGAAATCTGGTTGTAATGCAGTTCGTCAGCGGCCATGGCCGGCAGGCTGGCGAGGGTAGCGGCGCCGAGGGTGAGGGTGGCTGCACTGCGAATGAAACGAGACATGTAAGCTCCTTGAGATGTTCGTGTTCGGTAAGACTGTAGACGCAAGGTTTCAGTTCTTCGGGTTTACACATTCGCTACAAGTTGGCGGATGCCGACGAACGGTCATGATCCTGACCCCTGCGTCAAAGAGCCACACACGCCGTGCCAGCGCTGTCGCTTCGTTTATACTCCGTGCGATCCGCCTGCAGCGCTCATCGGGAGAGCTCATGCTCGCCGCCGTAAAACTGACTTCCGCCACCCGCCAGAACCTTTGGCGCCTGACGTTCATCCGCACCCTGGTGCTGGCCGCACAGGCCGGTTCGGTGGGGCTCGCCTATTGGTTCAAGCTGCTGCCGCTGCCTTGGTTGCAGTTGGCCGTGACCCTGGGCTTCTCCACGGTGCTGTGTGTATTTACCGTCATCCGGCTGCGCACCACGTGGCCTGTGACCGAGCTGGAATACGCCCTGCAATTGGCCTGCGACCTGTTTATCCACAGTGTGTTGCTGTACTTCTCCGGCGGTTCCACCAACCCCTTTGTTTCTTATTACCTGGTGCCACTGACCATCGCGGCGGTGACCTTGCCGTGGCGTTATTCGGTGGTGCTGTCGGGCATCGCCCTGACCCTCTACACCCTGCTGCTGGCGCAGTTCTACCCGTTGCAGACCTTCCCTATCGCCCGGGAAAACCTGCAGATCTACGGCATGTGGCTGAGCTTTGCCCTGTCGGCGGCGGTCATCACCTTTTTTGCCGCACGAATGGCGGAAGAGCTGCGCCGCCAGGAAGAGTTGCGCGCCATTCGCCGTGAAGAAGGCCTGCGGGACCAGCAGTTGCTGGCCGTCGCCACCCAGGCCGCCGGCGCGGCTCACGAACTGGGCACGCCGCTGGCGACCATGAGCGTACTGCTCAAGGAAATGACCCAGGACCACCACGACCCGGCCCTGCAAGACGACCTGAGTGTGCTGCAGGAACAGGTCAAGCAGTGCAAGCTGACGTTGCAACAACTGGTGCGCGCCGCCGAAGCCAATCGCCGCCTGGCAGTGGAGATGCAGGACGTCACCCAGTGGCTCGACGAAGCCCTGAACCGCTGGCACCTGATGCGTCCCGAAGCCAGCTACCGTTTCCACCTGCTGGGCCAGGGCACGGTGCCGCGCATGGCGCCGCCGCCGGACCTGACCCAGGCGCTGCTGAACCTGCTGAACAACGCCGCCGATGCCTGCCCGGAAGGGTTGGAAGTGACCCTGGACTGGGACGTGGAAGACTTCACCATCAGCATTCGCGACCACGGTGCCGGCGTGCCGCTGGCGATTGCCGAGCAGATCGGCAAACCCTTCTTTACCACCAAGGGCAAAGGCTTCGGCCTGGGCCTGTTTTTGAGCAAGGCCAGCGTGACTCGCGCGGGCGGCTCAGTGAAACTCTATAGTCATGAGGAAGGCGGCACGCTCACCGAGCTGCGCCTGCCCCGTGTCGCACGAGGAGACATCGATGAGTGACGAGATCCAAGTCGAAGGCGAAGAACTGCCGCACCTGCTGCTGGTAGATGACGACGCCACCTTTACCCGCGTGATGGCCCGCGCCATGAGCCGTCGTGGCTTTCGCGTGAGCACCGCCGGTTCCGCCGAAGAAGGCCTGGCCATCGCCACGGCCGACCTGCCGGAATACGCGGCCCTGGACCTGAAAATGGACGGCGACTCCGGCCTGGTGCTGCTGCCCAAGCTGCTGGAGCTGGACCCGGAAATGCGCGTGGTGATCCTCACCGGCTATTCCAGCATTGCCACCGCCGTCGAGGCGATCAAGCGGGGTGCCTGCAACTACCTGTGCAAGCCGGCAGACGCCGACGACGTGCTGGCCGCCTTGCTCTCCGAGCACGCCGACCTCGACACCCTGGTGCCGGAAAACCCGATGTCGGTGGACCGCCTGCAGTGGGAACACATCCAGCGGGTGTTGACCGAGCACGAAGGCAATATCTCCGCCACGGCCCGCGCCCTGGGCATGCACCGTCGAACGTTGCAGCGCAAGTTGCAGAAACGCCCGGTTCGACGTTGAACGGCGACTGAACAATCTGCGTCAGGCCGCACGGAGCCCTGAACCGATCGTCTATGATCGGTTCAAACGCCTGTTATTTTTTTCCTACCGAGCCTGAACAATGAATCAGAACGCTGAGTATTCCGCGGTCAATGACGCGGTGCGTGGGCAATTTTTAAGGAAAGTGTGGGCGCTGATCACCCCTTACTGGCGCAGTGAGGAGAAGGGCAAGGCCTGGCTGTTGCTGCTGGTGGTGCTGGGGCTGTCACTGTTCAGTGTGGCGGTGTCGGTGTGGTTCAACAGCTGGAACCGCGACTTCTACAACGCCCTGGAAAAGAAGGACTACGACGCCTTCACCCACTTGCTGATGTATTTCAGCGTGATCGCCGTGGTGGCGATCGTCACCGGGGTGTTCACCTCCTATTTGCAGCAAATGCTCACCATCCGCTGGCGGCGCTGGCTGACCGAAACCTATTTTGCCAAGTGGCTGAGCCAGAAGAACTACTACCACCTGGAATACGGCGGCTACACCGATAACCCCGACCAACGTATCTCCGAAGACCTCAACGCCTTCACCAGCAGCACCCTGAGCCTGGGCCTGGGTTTCATCAGTAACCTGGTGAGCCTGGTGTCGTTCTCGGTGATTCTGTGGGGCGTGTCCGGCAGCATCGAAGTGTGGGGCATCACGATTCCCGGCTACATGTTCTGGGCGGCGCTGGTCTATGCGGTGCTGGGCAGTTGGTTGACCCATTTGATTGGTCGAAAACTGATCGGCTTGAGCAACCGTCAACAACGCTTCGAGGCTGACTTGCGTTTCAGCCTGGTGCGGGTACGCGAGAACGCGGAAAGCATCGCGCTGTTCAATGGCGAGCCCAATGAACACCAGCAACTGAGTGCGCGTTTCGGGCGGGTGTGGAGCAACTTCTGGAGCATCATGCAGCTCAAGAAGCGCCTGAATTTCTTCACCAGCGGTTACTCGCAGATCGCGATCATCTTCCCGTTTGTGGTGGCAGCGCCGCGTTACTTTTCCGGCAAGATCGAATTGGGCGTACTGATGCAAGTCGCCCAGGCGTTTGGCAGTGTGCAGGGCAGCCTCAGTTGGTTTGTCGACGCGTACACCGTGTTGGCCAGCTGGCGTGCGACCTGTGATCGTCTGCTGAGCTTCGGCGAGGCGATGGAAGAAAACGAAGGCCGCAACATGGGCATCGAGTTGCAGCGCCAGGGCGGCGGTTTGCAGGTGAACAACCTCAGCCTGGATCTGGCGGATGGTCGTCATCTGCTCGAAGGCGCCAACCTGACGGTTGCCGAAGGTGAGCGCCTGATGCTCAGCGGTCGTTCCGGCAGCGGCAAATCAACCTTGCTGAGGGCCATGGGCAATTTGTGGCCAAACGGCCATGGCAACATTCGTTTGCCGGCCGAGCGTTATTTGTTCCTGCCGCAGAAGCCGTATCTGCCGATCGGTACGCTGCGTGGTGTGTTGAGTTATCCACAGGAGGAGGGCGCGTATCCGGCGGAACGTTATGCACAGGTCCTGGAAACCTGCCGCCTGGCGCACCTGATCCCACGCCTGGACGAAGCCAATCACTGGCAGCGCATGCTGTCACCGGGTGAGCAGCAGCGCCTGGCGTTTGCCCGGGCGTTGTTGTTTGAACCGCAATGGCTGTACATGGACGAGGCCACGTCGGCGATGGATGAGGAAGATGAAGCAGCGCTGTATCAGACGTTGATCGATGAGTTGCCGGGCTTGAGCATCGTCAGCGTCGGGCATCGCAGCAGCCTCAAGCGTTTCCATGGGCGGCATGTGCGGATACAGGACGGGCAGCTACAAGAACAACCCGTGTCCTGAGGCAGGGCGCGGTCAATGTGGGAGCGGGCTTGCTCGCGAATGCAGTGTGTCAGTCACCCGATGTATTAACTGACCCACCGCCTTCGCGAGCAAGCCCGCTCCCACATTGGATCAGTGTTGTCTGGTCGACCTGCGTCCAACAAAAAAGCCCGGCTGATCATCGATCAGCCGGGCTTTTTCATGTCGCTTGAAAAGGTATTACTTCTTCAAGCCGTAATGCTCATCCAGCATCCCCGGGGCGTTTGGCGTTTTTGGCGCGTAGTCCCGTGGTGGTTCCTGGTTTTCCCGGGGTGGGGTCAGGCGTTCCCGTGGCGCTTGCGGTGCATCGGAATGCAGCGCGGCCAGCAGACGCTGGCGGGTGATGTCGTCCAGGGCCAGGCGGTTGGCACCCTCGGCGAGATGATCCTGTACTTCCTGATAGCTCTGAGTGAGCTTTTTCACCAGGGTCGCGGTGCTGTTGAAGTGGGTAACAACCTCGTTCTGATAACTGTCAAAACGTTCCTGAATGTCATCCAACTGACGCTGCGTGCGGTTAGGCGCGGCATTCGGCAGCAGGCGGGCAACCAGGAATCCAATGGCGACACCGGCAACCAAGGCGAGAGTCGGCAACAACCAAACTAAGAGCGAGTGTTCCACGAGTCCTTCCTCTATAAACGGCTTTGCTTTACGTTAACGGCTCGGACCTGCGCTGTATACCGCGATTAAGCTCGCAATGATGCCATGCACAGACTTTTAGCTAGACGAGTCGACCCTTTGAGAGGTCACGGAGTTCCTTCCTTGCTGATGCGTGAAACCCCCGTTTTGATCGATGGCCCGGTAGGCCAACTGGAAGCCCTGTATCTGGATCACCCCGAGCCACGTGGCCTGGCGCTGATCTGCCACCCTAACCCGGTGCAGGGCGGTACCATGCTCAACAAAGTCGTATCGACCCTGCAACGCACCGCGCGGGATGCCGGCTTGATCACGTTACGTTTCAATTATCGCGGTGTCGGCGCCAGCGCCGGTACGCACGATATGGGCACCGGTGAAGTCGACGACGCCGAAGCCGCGGCCACCTGGCTGCGTGAAAAACATCCCGACCTGCCGATCACCCTGCTGGGTTTTTCCTTCGGCGGGTTTGTGGCGGCCACCCTCGGCGGCCGCCTGGAAGCCAAGGGCGAAAAACTCGCGCACCTGTTTATGGTGGCCGCGGCGGTGATGCGCCTGCGGGATAACGACGTGCTGCCACAAGGCTGCCCATTGACCGTGATCCAGCCGGAAACCGACGAAGTGGTCGACCCACAACTCGTCTACGACTGGTCCGCCGCCCTGAATCGCCCCCATGAGCTGCTGAAAGTGGCAGAATGCGGACACTTTTTTCATGGCAAGCTGACCGATCTCAAGGATCTTGTGCTGCCACGTCTTTCGAATTGATGACAAGCGATCACCCATGACGACCCGTACCCGCATCCTTACCGGCATCACCACCACCGGCACGCCGCACCTGGGCAACTACGCCGGCGCGATTCGCCCGGCGATCCTTGCCAGCCAGGACGCCAACGCCGACTCCTTCTACTTCCTGGCCGACTACCACGCCCTGATCAAGTGCGATGACCCGCAGCGCATCCAGCGCTCGCGCATGGAAATCGCCGCGACCTGGCTGGCCGGTGGCCTGGATGTGAACCGGGTAACCTTCTACCGCCAGTCCGACATCCCGGAAATCCCCGAGCTGACCTGGCTGCTGACCTGCGTGGCGGCCAAGGGCCTGCTCAACCGTGCGCACGCCTACAAGGCCTCGGTGGACAAGAACCTGGAGAACGGCGAAGACCCGGATGCGGGCATCACCATGGGCCTGTACAGCTACCCGGTGCTGATGGCCGCGGACATCCTTATGTTCAACGCCCACAAGGTGCCGGTCGGTCGTGACCAGATCCAGCACGTGGAAATGGCCCGCGACATCGGCCAGCGTTTCAACCACCTGTTCGGCAACGGTAAAGAATTCTTCACCATGCCCGAGGCGCTGATCGAAGAAAGCGTCGCCACCTTGCCAGGCCTGGATGGCCGCAAGATGTCGAAGAGCTACGACAACACCATCCCGTTGTTCACCAGCGCCAAGGACATGAAGGAGGCGATCTCGCGGATCGTCACCGACTCCCGCGCGCCGGGCGAAGCCAAGGATCCGGACAACTCGCACCTGTTCACCCTGTACCAGGCGTTTGCCACCAAGGCTCAGGAAGAAGAGTTCCGCGGCGAACTGCTGCAAGGCCTGGGCTGGGGCGAGGCGAAGAACCGTCTGTTCCAACTGCTGGACGGCCAACTGGGTGAAGCGCGCGAGCGTTACCACCAGTTGATGTCGCGCCCGTCGGACATGGAAGACCTGCTGCTGATCGGCGCCCGTAAAGCCCGCGCCGTGGCTGCACCGTTCCTGGCCGAGCTGCGTGAAGCGGTGGGCCTGCGTTCGTTCGTCAATCCGGTCGCCGTTGCCGCCACCACCAAGAAAAAAGCTGCGAAAGCTGCACGTTTTGTCAGCTTCCGCGAAGACGACGGCAGCTTCCGCTTCCGTTTGCTGGCGGCCGAAGGCGAGCAACTGCTGCTGTCGCGCAACTTCGCCGACGGCAAAACCGCAGGCGCGGTAACCAAGCAGCTGCAATCGGGCCAGGCACTGGATGTACGCAGCGAGGCCCTGAGCTTCAGCGTATGGCTGGAAGGTGCTGCTGTCGCCGATAGCCCGGCGTTCGCCGACAGTGCCTCGCGGGATGCCGCGATCGAAGCCTTGCGCGTTGCGTTGACCCCAATCGAGGATTGACCCGACCAAGGGTTGATTGCCATTCTTCAGGGCCGTCGTTACAGTGGCGGCCCGTTTTTGTTGCCTTGCTAACGAATTATGACGCCCCTAGAACGATATCAAGCTGATCTGAAACGCCCTGAATTCTTCCATGACGCTGCCCAGGAAACTGCGGTGCGTCATTTGCAGCGCCTGTACGACGATCTGGTCCAGGCCTCGCAGAACAAGCCGGGCATGTTCAGCAAGTTGTTTGGCAAGAAAGACCACACGCCGGTCAAGGGCTTGTACTTCTGGGGTGGCGTTGGCCGGGGCAAGACTTACCTGGTCGATACCTTCTTTGAAGCGCTGCCGTTCAAGGAAAAGGTCCGTACTCACTTCCACCGCTTCATGAAGCGCGTGCATGAAGAGATGAAGACCCTGCCGGGCGAGAAGAACCCGCTCACCATCATCGCCAAGCGTTTCTCGGAAGAAGCCCGGGTGATCTGTTTCGATGAGTTCTTCGTCTCCGACATTACCGACGCGATGATCCTCGGCACCTTGATGGAAGAGCTGTTCAAGAACGGCGTGACCCTGGTCGCCACCTCGAACATCGTGCCTGACGGCCTGTACAAGGACGGCCTGCAACGCGCGCGCTTCCTGCCGGCCATCGCCCTGATCAAGCAGAACACCGACATCGTCAACGTCGACAGCGGCGTCGACTACCGCCTGCGTCACCTTGAGCAAGCCGAACTGTTCCACTTCCCGCTCAATGAAGTGGCCCAGGAAAGCCTGCGCAAGAGCTTCCGTGCCCTGACGCCGGAATGCACCCAGGCGGTGGAAAACGACAAGTTGATCATCGAAAACCGCGAAATCATCGCGCTGCGCACCTGCGACGACGTGGCCTGGTTCGACTTCCGCGAACTGTGCGACGGCCCCCGCAGCCAGAACGACTACATCGAACTGGGCAAGATCTTCCACGCGGTGATCCTGAGCGGCGTCGAGCAGATGAGCGTCACCACCGACGACATCGCGCGGCGCTTTATCAACATGGTCGACGAATTCTACGACCGTAACGTCAAGCTGATCATCTCGGCGGAAGTCGAGCTCAAGGACCTCTATACCGGCGGTCGCTTGAACTTCGAGTTCCAACGGACCTTGAGCCGCTTGCTGGAAATGCAGTCCCACGAGTTCCTGTCGCGGGCGCACAAGCCTTAAGCGATGGGTTCGAAATAAAAAGGCCCGCAGCGATGCGGGCCTTTTTTATGCAAAATTTCCAGGTCAACAGAAATCAACTGTGGGAGCCGGGCTTGCCCGCGATAGCGGTCTGTCAGCTATGCATCTGGTGCCTGACACGCCGCCATCGCAGGCAAGCCAGCTCCCACATTTTTACTGTGTATATCCTTTGGCTACGCGGCCTGCTGGAATTGCTGGCGGTACTGGTTGGGCGACAGCTCGGTGTGCTGCCGGAACAGCCGTGCAAAGAAGCTTGCGTCGTCGTAACCCACTTCATAACTGATGGTCTTGATGCTTTTACGGCTGCCGGACAGCAAGCCCTTGGCCGTCTCGATTCGCAACCGTTGCAGGTAATGCAGCGGCTTGTCGCCGGTGGCGGTCTGGAAGCGGCGCATGAAGTTGCGGATGCTCATGCCGTGTTCCCGGGCCACGTCTTCGAAGCGGAACTTGTCGGCGAAGTGCTCTTCGAGCCAATGCTGGATCTGCAGGATGATCACGTCCTGGTGCAGCTTCTGGCCGCCAAAACCGATGCGCCCGGGCGCATAGCTGCGCTGCACTTCGTAAAGGATGTCGCGGGCCACGGCCTGAGCGATGTTCGCGCCGCAGAAGCGTTCGATCAGGTAGATGTAGAGGTCGCAGGCCGAGGTGGTGCCGCCGGCGCAGTAGAGGTTGTCGGCGTCGGTCAGGTGCTTGTCCTGGTTCAGTTGCACCTTGGGAAAGCGTTCGCTGAAGGCGTTGAAGAAGCGCCAGTAGGTGGTCGCTTCCTTGCCGTCCAGCAGGCCGGCTTCGGCGAGCCAGAACACGCCGGTGGCCTCGCCGCACAGCACGGCGCCACGGGCATGTTGTTCGCGCAGCCAGGGCAGCACTTGTGGATAGCGTTGGCACAGTGAGTCGAAGTCGTCCCAGAAGGCCGGGAGCACGATGATGTCGGCGTTTTCGAGGCCGCCGTCCACCGGCATGATCACATCGCTGAAGCTGCGCACCGGTTGCCCATCGGGGCTGACCAGGCGCGTTTCAAAAGCGGGAGTAAGGCCCTGGCCCAGCTGTTTGCCGTAGCGCAGGCTCGCGAGGTGGAAGAAATCCTTGGCTTGCATGAGGGTTGAAGCGAATACCCGATCAATGGCCAAAATACTGACGCGCCGCAAGGGCGTGGAGATTTGGTTAGGCATAATTTCATTTATTCTTATAGGGGAAAGTGGTCACCAGACGGCTGGATCGTCTTATTTTTTGTCGCATGTGTCCAGTGTCCTGTGACGCCTTCGCGGCTTAGGCTCTGTGATCCCGGTCTTGTCCGACAATTCACGCAGGTGACCCATGATTCCCAGAACCTTGTTCAGCTCGGAGCACGAACTCTTCCGCCAGAGCGTGCGCACCTTCCTCGAAAAAGACGCGGCGCCGTTCCACGGGCAATGGGAAAAGCAGGGCTATATCGACCGTAACCTGTGGAACAAGGCAGGGGAGGCGGGGATGCTCTGCTCGCATTTGCCGGAAGAGTACGGCGGCCTCGGGGCGGACTTTCTCTACAGCGCCGTGGTGATCGAAGAGATCAGCCGCCTGGGACTGACCGGGATTGGTTTCTCCCTGCATTCGGACATCGTCGCGCCGTACATCCTGCATTACGGCAGTGAAGCGCTGAAGCACAAGTACCTGCCCAAGCTGATCTCCGGGGAGATGGTCACGGCCATCGCCATGACCGAACCGGGTGCCGGGTCCGACCTGCAAGGGGTCAAGACCACTGCCGTGCTGGATGGCGATGAGTACGTGATCAACGGCTCCAAGACGTTCATTACCAATGGCTTCCTGGCGGACCTGGTGATCGTTGTCGCCAAGACTGATCCCAAGGCAGGTGCCAAGGGTACGAGCCTGTTCCTGGTGGAAGCCAATACGCCGGGCTTCGACAAGGGCAAGCGCCTGGAGAAGGTCGGCATGAAGGCCCAGGATACGTCGGAGCTGTTCTTCCAGGATGTGCGGGTGCCCAAGGAGAATCTGCTGGGGCAGGCGGGAATGGGCTTTGCCTATCTGATGCAGGAGTTGCCGCAGGAGCGTCTGACGGTGGCGATTGGTGCGCTGTCCTCAGCTGAGGCGGCGTTGCAATGGACGCTGGAGTACACCCGCGACCGCAAGGCGTTCGGCAAGGCGATCATCGACTTCCAGAACACCCGCTTCAAACTGGCGGAGATTGCGACGGAAACCCAGATTGGCCGGGTATTTGTCGACAAGTGCATGGAACTGCACCTCGAAGGCAAGCTTGATGTGCCGACGGCCGCGATGGCCAAGTACTGGGCCACAGACCTGCAATGCAAGGTGCTGGATGAGTGTGTGCAACTGCACGGGGGTTACGGTTTCATGTGGGAATACCCAATTGCACGGGCGTGGGCAGATGCGCGGGTGCAGCGGATTTATGCGGGGACGAATGAGATCATGAAGGAGATTATTGCGCGGGCGCTTTGAATTCTTGGTGTTTTTGAGGGCCTCTTCGCGAGCAAGCCCGCTCCCACATTCGACCGGGTTCCACCTTTGGAATGCAGTCGAATGTGGGAGCGGGCTTGCTCGCGAAGGCGGTCTAGGAATCAATCAAGGCGCAGGATTCGGATGATCCTTCTGGATCGCCTCGATCCCCGCCAGCACCTCATCCGACAGTTTCAGATCGGCACTGGCGATGTTGCTGTCCAACTGCTCCAGAGTCGTGGCGCCAATGATGTTGCTGGTCACGAAGGGTTGCTGGGTCACAAACGCCAATGCCATCTGCGCCGGGTCCAGGCCGTGCTCACGGGCCAGTGCCACGTAACGGCTGCACGCAGCTTCCGACTGCGGGTTGAAGTAGCGGCTGAAACGGCTATAGAGACTCAGGCGACCCTTGGCCGGGCGTGCGCCACCTTCGTATTTGCCGCTGAGCATGCCAAACGCCAGTGGTGAATAAGCCAGCAAGCCACATTGCTCACGGATGGCGATTTCCGCCAGGCCCACTTCAAAGCTGCGGTTGAGCAGGTTGTAAGGGTTTTGGATCGACACGGCGCGGGTCCAGCCACGGGCTTCGGCCAGGGCCAGGAACTTCATGGTGCCCCACGGGGTTTCGTTGGACAGGCCGATGTGGCGGATCTTGCCGGCCTTGACCTGCTCATCCAGCGCTTCAAGGGTTTCTTCCAGCGGCGTCAGGTCTTCTTCGGCCTTGTGCTTGTAGCCCAGCTGTCCGAAAAAGTTGGTGCTGCGCTCGGGCCAGTGCAGCTGGTAGAGGTCGATCCAGTCGGTTTGCAAGCGCTTGAGGCTCGCGTCCAGGGCTTCGGCGATGTGCTTGCGGTTGTGCTTGAGGCTGCCATCGCGGATGTAGTCGATGGTGTTGCCGGGGCCGGCGATCTTGCTGGCGAGGATCCAGTCGGCACGGTCGCCGTGGCTTTTGAAGTAATTACCGATGTAGCGCTCGGTGGTGGCGTAGGTATCTGCCTTGGGCGGTACCGGGTACATTTCCGCGGTGTCGAGGAAGTTGATCCCGGCGGCCTTGGCCCGTTCGATCTGTGCGAAGGCCTCTGCCTCGCTGTTCTGCTCGCCCCAGGTCATGGTGCCCAAGGCTATCGCGCTCACGTTCAGATCGGTTCGGCCCAGCTGTCGATAGTCCATCGGGTACTCCTTCAGGGAAAACAATCATAAAAGCAGGTTGAAATTTTTTTGGCAATCTGCATAATTGCCCACCTCTTTCTGCAGTGGAAGTGATGCGCCGCCTGCCGAAGAATCTTGCCGTTGAACGGACGCGCCGACCCGAGCCCCCGATAGCGTCTGTATCCGGCTGCCTTTGACTTGTCAAAGTACGCACTATTCAGTAAGATCCGCCGTCTAATTTACAGGGCGGCCCCTGAGGCTATTAAAGAATGACAACTTTTACTGCAAAACCAGAAACAGTTCAGCGCGACTGGTTTGTCGTCGACGCCGCTGGTCAGACCCTGGGTCGTCTGGCCACTGAAGTCGCCAGCCGTCTGCGTGGCAAGCACAAGCCTGAGTACACCCCTCACGTTGATACCGGTGACTACATTGTCATCATCAACGCTGAGCAGGTACGTGTTACCGGCAACAAAGCGCAAGACAAAATGTACTACCGTCACTCCGGTTTCCCAGGCGGTATCAAGTCTTCGAACTTCGAAGGCCTGATCTCCAAAAAGCCTGAAGCCCCGATTGAAATCGCGGTCAAAGGTATGCTGCCGAAGGGCCCACTGGGTCGCGACATGTATCGCAAGCTGAAAGTCTATGCGGGCGCTGCTCACCCTCATGCTGCTCAGCAGCCCCAAGAACTGAAGTTTTAACGGAATAGTTCATTATGTCGGCGACTCAAAATTACGGCACTGGCCGTCGCAAAACCGCTACCGCTCGCGTTTTCCTGCGTCCGGGTACTGGTAACATCTCGATCAACAACCGCACTCTGGAAAACTTCTTCGGTCGCGAAACTGCCCGCATGGTAGTTCGTCAGCCGCTGGAATTGACCGAGACCGTTGAAAAGTTCGACATCTACGTCACCGTTATCGGTGGCGGTGTAAGTGGTCAAGCTGGCGCAATCCGCCACGGTATCACTCGCGCTCTGATGCAGTACGACGAAACCCTGCGTGGCGCTCTGCGCAAAGCTGGCTTCGTGACTCGCGATGCTCGTGAAGTTGAACGTAAGAAAGTTGGTCTGCGTAAAGCGCGTAAGCGTCCGCAGTACTCGAAGCGTTAATTCGCTTTTACGTTCCAGAAAACGCCCAGCCTCCTCACGGAGCTGGGCGTTTTTTATTGCCTGCTATTTATGTAAAAAATCTCTGTGACAACTTGCCACATCCGTAGAGCCCCTATACTCAAAGGCTTGGAGCCAGTGCCGGGGGTAATTACCTTGTCAGGCGTGGGGCTTTTCATTACCATTCGGCAAAATTTTTATAAGTTCAGATTTAACACTTAGTAGACGCCTGATTTAACAGGCCACAAAGCTGATGGGAGAGGACTGAATGAGCAATGACGGCGTGAATGCAGGCCGGCGTCGCTTCTTGGTAGCAGCCACATCCGTGGTGGGTGCTGCAGGAGCGGTGGGGGCTGCGGTCCCGTTCGTGGGGTCATGGTTTCCCAGTGCCAAGGCGAAAGCCGCAGGTGCACCGGTGAAGGTGAATATCAGCAAGATCGACCCAGGCCAGCAAATGATTGCTGAATGGCGCGGTCAGCCAGTGTTCATCGTTCGTCGTACCGAGGAAATCCTGGGAAATCTGAAGAAGATCGAGGGCCAGCTGTCCGACCCCGACTCGAAGAATTCCGACCAACCCGCTTACGTCGATAAGGAAATTCGCTCGATCAAGCCGGAGATTCTGCTGCTGATCGGTATCTGCACCCACTTGGGTTGCTCTCCCACCTTCCGCCCGGAAGTAGCGCCTGCGGACCTGGGCAAGGACTGGGTCGGGGGCTATTTCTGCCCGTGCCATGGTTCTCACTACGACCTCGCTGGCCGCGTCTACAAGTCACAACCCGCACCACTGAACCTGCCAGTTCCGCCACATCACTACGAGACTGACAGTGTCATTGTCATTGGCGTCGACGAGGGGGAGAAAGCCTGATGAGCAAGTTCATGGATTGGGTGGATGCGCGCTTCCCCGCGACCAAAATGTGGGAAGACCATCTCAGCAAGTACTACGCACCGAAGAATTTCAACTTCTTCTATTTCTTTGGCTCCCTGGCACTTTTGGTACTGGTCAACCAGATCGTTACCGGTGTCTGGCTGACGATGAGCTACACCCCGTCGGCCGAAGAAGCCTTCGCCTCCGTCGAATACATCATGCGCGACGTCGAGTACGGCTCGATCCTGCGTCTGCTGCACTCCACCGGCGCCTCTGCGTTCTTCATCGTCGTCTACATGCACATGTTCCGTGGTTTGCTCTACGGGTCGTACCAGAAGCCCCGCGAGCTGGTGTGGGTGTTCGGCATGCTGATCTACCTGGCGCTGATGGCCGAGGCCTTCATGGGCTACCTGCTGCCGTGGGGCCAGATGTCCTACTGGGGTGCCCAGGTGATCATCTCGCTGTTTGGTGCGATCCCGGTCATCGGCAACGACCTGACCCAGTGGATTCGTGGTGACTACCTGATTTCCGGGATCACCCTGAACCGCTTCTTCGCCTTGCACGTGGTGGCCTTGCCGATCGTGATTCTCGGCCTGGTGGTGCTGCACATTCTGGCGTTGCACGAAGTGGGTTCGAACAACCCCGACGGCGTGGACATCAAGAAGCACAAGGACGAAAACGGCGTACCGCTGGACGGCATTCCGTTCCACCCGTACTACACCGTGAAAGATATCGTCGGCGTGGTGGTGTTCCTGTTCATCTTCTGCTCGATCGTGTTCTTTTTCCCGGAGATGGGCGGTTATTTCCTCGAGAAACCGAACTTCGAACAGGCGAACGCCTTCAAGACTCCGGAACACATTGCGCCGGTCTGGTACTTCACCCCGTTCTACGCGATCTTGCGGGCGATTCCCGACAAACTCATGGGCGTCATGGCCATGGGCGCGGCGATCGCGGTGCTGTTCGTGCTGCCTTGGCTCGACCGTAGCCCGGTCAAGTCCATGCGCTACAAGGGCTGGCTGAGCAAGATCTGGCTGTGGGTGTTCTGCATCGCGTTCGTGATCCTGGGTGTGCTGGGCGTACTGGCGCCGACCCCGGAGCGTACGTTGCTGTCGCAGGTCTGCACCTTCCTGTACTTCGCCTACTTCATTCTGATGCCGTTCTACACCCGGCTCGAGAAGACCAAACCGGTACCGGAAAGGGTGACTGGCTGATGAAAAAATTATTCGTTGCATTCATTCTTGCGGCCCTGCCGCTGCTGTCTTTCGCCGCTGAACACGGCCCAGAGCTGGAAAAAGTCGACATCGACGTGTCGGACAAGGCCGCAATGCAGGACGGGCTGCGTACGTTCACCAACTACTGCATGGGCTGCCACAGCGCCAAGTTCCAGCGTTACGAGCGAGTGGCCGACGACCTGGGCATCCCCCATGACGTGATGCTCAGCCACTCGGTGTTCACCGGTGCGAAGATCGGCGACCACATGACCATCGGCATGCAGCCGACCGACGCCAAGACCTGGTTCGGGGCTGCGCCGCCCGACCTGACCCTGGTGGCCCGTGTACGGGGCACCGATTGGCTCTACGGCTACCTGAAATCCTTCTATGAAGACCCGTCGCGTCCCTACGGCGTGAACAACAAAGTCTTCCCGAACGTCGGTATGCCGAACGTTCTGGTCGGCCTGCAAGGCCGCCAAGTGGTAGGATGCAAGCAAGTACAAATCGTCGAAGACGGCAAGAAGCAGTATGATCCGCTCACCGGTACGCCTTTGACTCATGAAGCGTGCGATCAGCTGACCATAGTGCCGAAGACCGGCGCGCTGAACGAAGAGCAGTTCGACGAGAAGGTCAAGAATCTGGTGACCTTCCTGGCCTACTCGGCCAACCCAGTGAAGCTGCAGCATCAGCGCATTGGTACCTATGTGTTGCTGTACCTGGCCTTCCTCTTCGTGTTCGCCTATCTGCTGAAACGCGAATACTGGAAGGATGTGCATTGATCCAACCGTAAGTAATTGCTGTTAATCTTGCGCGCCCAGCGGCATCTCTGAAGGTAAGTCTGGTTTATCCAGGCGTCACGGAGATGCTCACTGGGCGCGCTCGTTTTTGAGCTTCCGATAATTTCAACAAGCGAGGAGGACCGCCATGGGCGTGACCAATCGGTTGGCCTGTTACTCCGACCCCGCCGACCACTATTCCCACCGAGTACGCATCGTGCTCGCAGAGAAGGGTGTCAGCGCAGAGATCATTACTGTGGAGGCTGGTCGTCACCCGCCGAAACTGATCGAAGTGAACCCTTACGGCAGCTTGCCCACCCTGGTCGATCGTGACCTGGCGTTGTGGGAGTCAACCGTGGTGATGGAATACTTGGATGAGCGTTATCCCCATCCGCCGTTGTTGCCGGTGTATCCGGTGGCGCGTGCCAACAGCCGCCTGCTGATCCATCGGATCCAGCGTGACTGGTGTGGCCTGGTGGACCTGATTCTGGATTCACGCAGCAAAGAAGCCGCCCGGGTTCAGGCGCGCAAGGAATTGCGCGAGAGTCTGACCGGTGTTTCGCCGTTATTTGCCGACAAACCTTTTTTCCTCAGCGAGGAACAAAGTCTGGTGGATTGCTGCCTATTACCCATACTCTGGCGCTTGCCGATTTTGGGCATTGAATTGCCGCGGCCTGCCAAGCCGCTGCTTGACTACATGGAGCGCCAGTTTGCGCGTGAGGCTTTCCAGGCGAGTCTGTCTGGTGTCGAACGCGATATGCGCTAAGGCTTAAGGAGCCGTTGATGAACTCCAGTCGACCTTACCTGGTCCGCGCGCTCTATGAGTGGATAGTGGACAACGATTGCACCCCGCACATGCTGGTCAATTCCGAGTTTCCCGCGGTTCAGGTACCGCAAGGTTTTGCCAGTGACGGACAAATCGTCCTGAACGTTTCACCCAGTGCCGTGCGACACCTGCACATGGACAATGAGGCGGTCAGCTTCGAAGGGCGTTTCGGCGGTGTGCCGCATACGCTGTTCGTGCCCATCGGCGCCATCCTCGGGATTTACGCCCGGGAAAATGGCCAGGGCATGGTGTTTGATCTGGAGTCGTCCCTTGCGGATGACGAAGCGATCGAGCTCGAAGGCGAAGATGATGTGCCGCCGCCGGATTCCGAGCCACCGCGTCCTACCGGTCGGCCGAGTCTGAAAGTGGTGAAGTAACAAGACGCGGGCCCTCGGGCCAGTGTTGAAAATGCCTCGGCGATGCCGGGGCATTTTTTTGTCTGGGGAAAACCTCGCCGGTTATAGATGAAAGTCATGACAGGACGGTGATCGTACAACCGCCATGGGCTATCATGCGTGCTTCAGATCGCCGAGACAGATGATTCATCATGGAAAACTCCAGCGCCGCCCCTCGTCTTCCCCGCAAGCGCCGCAGCCTTGCCCAGGAATTGGTCACGGTGTTGTCCGAGCAGATCCGCGACGGCCAACTCAAACGTGGCGACAAACTGCCCACTGAGTCGGCGATCATGGACGCCCATGGGGTCAGCCGCACCGTGGTGCGTGAAGCCATCTCGCGATTGCAGGCGGCCGGGCAGGTGGAAACCCGCCATGGCATCGGCACCTTTGTGCTGGATACGCCAAGCCCCAGCGGTTTCCGGATAGACCCGGCCACAGTCGTTACCCTGCGTGATGTACTGGCCATCCTTGAACTGCGGATCAGCCTGGAAGTGGAGTCTGCCGGGCTTGCTGCCCAGCGTCGTAGCGACGAGCAATTGGCCGGCATGCGTGCAGCCCTCGATGCCCTGAACGAAAGTGCGGCCCACGCCGGTGATGCGGTGGCGTCGGACTTCCAGTTCCACCTGCAGATTGCCCTGTCCACCGGCAACCGCTACTTCACCGACATCATGACCCACCTGGGCACCAGCATCATTCCGCGCACGCGGCTGAACTCGGCACGCCTGGCCCATGATGACCAGCAGCACTACATGAGCCGCCTGAGCCGCGAACACGAAGAGATCTATGAGGCGATCGCTCGCCAGGACTCGGATGCGGCACGGGCGGCCATGCGTTTGCACCTGACCAACAGCCGTGAGCGGCTGCGCCATGCCCATGAAGAGGCAGAAGCCCAGCGCGGCTAGTGCCTATTCAAATGTAGGAGCTGTCGAGCTTCAGCGAGGCTGCGATGCCGGCGCTGAGGTCTGGCAGGTTCAGCGAGTCGATCCCATCGCAGCCTCGCCAAGGCTCGACAGCTCCCACAGATCTATGAGGCGATCGCTCGCCAGGACTCGGATGCGGCACGGGCGGCCATGCGGTTGCACCTGACCAACAGCCGTGAACGGCTGCGCCATGCCCATGAAGAGGCGGAAGCGCAGCGCGGCTAGTGCCTATTTAAATGTGGGAGCTGTCGAGCTTCAGCGAGGCTGCGATGCCGGCGCTGAGGTCTGGCAGGTTCAGCGAGTCGATCCCATCGCAGCCTCGCCGGGGCTCGACAGCTCCCACATTTGATTTTTGTTGCCTGGACTATTAGCTGGCCGGTTGGTTGGGCTTGTAGTCCTTGAGCAACAGATACGTGCTCCAACCCCACCAGTCATTGGTCCACTGCTTGTCATTCAGGTTGTTGACGTCCTTGCGCCGCAGCACCTTGTCGCCTTCTGCCTTGAACAGCGGTGAGAAGTTATTCGCCGGGTTTTGCGCGGCGTTCAGGTCCGGCACATACAGCGGCGCCTTGAAGTTGGCCGGGGAGGGCGCCACGCCACTGATAAAGGTTTCGAAGATCTCATCCGCCGATGCCTGTACGGCGCGCTTGACCATGGCTCGGTTGGCCGCGTCGCTGCTGTCGAAATAGCGTTTATCACCGTAGGCGTGCCACTGATCGCCGAAGGCATTGCGCACATTGAGCCCGAACTTGCTGTCTTCATCGTGCATGAAGCGGCTGATCAGCGAGCCCAGTTCACCCGGGGTCACCACCGCCGCCAGTTGCTTGCGCGGTACCCGCAGGTGGCCGGCGGAAAACAGGTCGGTCAAAAAGTGATCAGCAAAGCTGTTCATGGCGTAAGCCAGTTCCAGCGCCTGGTCGGTGCCGGTCTGATGAGCGACGACGGCTTGTTGCAGGGCTGCCGTATGCCCCGCCAGATACGCTGCCAACGCCCATTCGCCGAAGTGGTCGGCATTGTCTGCCGCCAGTTTCAGGTAGCGTCCGAGTGGAATCAGAGCCGACACGGCACTGCCGCCGCCGGTGATGCGGTTCCATTCCTCGGACAAGGTGTCACCCAGTGCGTCATACGCTTCATGGGGTTGCTTGCCATCCTTGATCGCCTGGTTGACCGCGTTGATCTCCTTTTGCATCACTGCGAGGATCTTGCCCGCTTCCTCCCGTGATGCGGGCAATACCGCCAACGAGTTGAACGCATCGGTAAAGCGCTGCACGCGGTCAGCGGGCGATGCGCCCTCGTTGATGGGGCGCCCGGGAATGCCATAGAAATCACCGCCCAGGGCAATGATCTGGCCGTAGCTCAGGGCCAGGCCGTTGGGCAGGTGCAATTCGACCTGCCGCGCGGGAATGGCCGGGGCGTCCTTGACGAAGCGCAACAAGGTATCGTCGCCGATGGCCGTGTGTTCTCCGCCTTCGAAGCGCAGGGTGGGTGGTCTTTTTTCAGGTGTGGCGAGTTCAAGATCTGACATGTTAGCTCCTTGCTATGTCGTAGGAATCTTCCGTAATAACTGTATGTATATACAGCTAGATCGAGCATAGAGGAATAATTTCCTACGTCAAGAACGTCGCGTTGACGCCTCAACCCGTAGGAAGGTCGATGAATTGCAGTTGACGAATATTTTTATAGTTGTACGATGACGTACGACATCAAGATAACCGTCCGTAATCTCTCAACAGAAAGTCTTCGCCCAGGGTGTTCGAATAATGAATCCACAAGAACTGAAGTCCATCCTCTCTCACGGTCTGCTGTCTTTCCCGGTGACCGATTTCAACGCCCAGGGTGATTTCCACCAGGCGGGCTACATCAAGCGTCTGGAGTGGCTGGCCCCTTACGGCGCTACTGCCCTGTTCGCCGCTGGCGGCACCGGTGAGTTTTTCTCCCTGGCGGCCAGCGAATATTCGCAAGTGGTGAAAACTGCCGTCGATACCTGCGCCACCAGCGTGCCGATTCTTGCCGGTGTCGGCGGTGCCACCCGCCAGGCCATCGAGTACGCCCAGGAAGCCGAGCGTCTTGGTGCCAAAGGCCTGCTGCTGCTGCCGCACTACTTGACCGAAGCCAGCCAGGACGGGGTTGCCGCCCACGTTGAAGCGGTGTGCAAGTCGGTCAAGATCGGCGTCGTGGTCTACAACCGCAACGTCTGCCGCCTGACCGCGCCGCTGCTGGAACGCCTGGCCGAGCGCTGCCCGAACCTGATCGGCTACAAGGACGGCCTGGGTGACATTGAATTGATGGTGTCGATCCGCCGTCGTCTCGGTGACCGTTTCAGCTACCTGGGCGGCTTGCCGACTGCAGAGGTTTACGCCGCTGCCTACAAGGCCCTGGGCGTGCCGGTGTACTCCTCGGCGGTGTTCAACTTCATTCCAAAAACCGCGATGGATTTCTACCACGCCATTGCCCGGGAAGATCACGCCACCGTCGGCAAGATCATCGACGACTTCTTCCTGCCATACCTCGACATCCGTAACCGCAAGGCCGGTTATGCCGTGAGCATCGTCAAGGCCGGGGCGAAAATCGTCGGCTATGACGCCGGCCCCGTGCGTACGCCGCTGACCGATCTGCTGCCGGAAGAATACGAAGCCCTGGCCGCGCTGATCGACAAGCAAGGCGCGCAATAACCCATCACCAAGGCCGCTGAGTAATCAGCGGCTTTTTGCGTCAGGAGAGAATTCGTGTCCCAAGCCAAGCGTTTTGAAAACTACATCGGTGGCCAGTGGGTTGCCGGCGCCGACTACTCGGCCAACATCAACCCGTCGGAGTTGTCTGATGTCATTGGCGAATACGCCAAGGCTGACCTCGCCCAAGTCCACGCGGCCATCGACGCTGCGCGCGCTGCATTCCCGGCGTGGTCCACTTCCGGCATCCAGGCGCGCCATGACTCCCTGGATAAAGTCGGCACCGAAATCCTCGCCCGTCGCGAAGAGCTGGGCACCCTGCTGGCCAGGGAAGAGGGCAAGACCCTGCCGGAAGCCATCGGCGAAGTGACCCGCGCCGGTAACATCTTCAAATTTTTCGCCGGTGAATGCCTGCGCCTGTCCGGCGACTACCTGCCGTCGGTGCGTCCGGGCGTCAATGTCGAAGTGACCCGCGAAGCGTTGGGCGTCGTTGGCCTGATCACCCCATGGAACTTCCCGATTGCCATCCCGGCCTGGAAGATCGCACCGGCCCTGGCCTACGGCAACTGCGTGGTGCTCAAGCCGGCTGAGCTGGTTCCGGGCTGCGCCTGGGCCCTGGCCGAAATCATCTCCCGCGCCGGTTTCCCTGCCGGTGTGTTCAACCTGGTAATGGGCAGCGGCCGTGTGGTTGGCGATGCCATGGTCAACAGCCCGAAAGTCGACGGCATTAGCTTCACCGGCTCGGTGGGCGTGGGTCGTCAGATCGCCGTCAGCTGCGTGTCGCGCCAGGCCAAGGTGCAGTTGGAAATGGGCGGCAAGAACCCGCAGATCATTCTCGACGACGCCGACCTCAAGCAAGCGGTCGAGTTGTCGGTACAGAGCGCGTTCTACTCCACCGGCCAGCGTTGCACTGCGTCCAGCCGCTTTATCGTCACCGCCGGAATTCACGACCAGTTCGTCGCGGCCATGGCTGAGCGGATGAAGTCGATCAAGGTCGGCCACGCCCTGAAAACCGGCACCGACATCGGCCCGGTGGTTTCCCAGGCTCAGTTGGACCAGGACCTGAAGTACATCGACATCGGCCAGAGCGAAGGTGCCCGGCTGGTCAGCGGTGGGGAACTGGTGACGTGCGACACCGAAGGCTACTTCCTCGCGCCGACGCTGTTTGCCGACAGCGAAGCCGCAATGCGCATCAGCCGCGAAGAGATCTTCGGCCCGGTGGCCAACGTGGTCCGCGTGGCGGATTACGAGGCGGCGCTGGCGATGGCCAACGACACCGAATTCGGTCTCTCGGCCGGTATCGCTACCACGTCGCTGAAGTATGCCAACCACTTCAAGCGTCATTCCCAGGCCGGGATGGTGATGGTCAATCTGCCGACTGCCGGCGTGGATTACCACGTTCCATTCGGTGGCCGTAAGGGCTCATCCTACGGCTCGCGTGAGCAGGGTCGCTATGCGCAAGAGTTCTACACCGTGGTGAAAACCAGCTACATCGGTTCCTGACGGCAACACCCTGTGGCGGGTCCGTGCCCGCCACAGGCTTACAATTTGTTTACCCGCAAAAAAAATAATTAGTGGGAGTACATCTTCATGCAAGCGACCAAGCCGACCCATGTCCGCTATTTGATCCTGCTCATGCTGTTTCTGGTGACCACGATCAACTATGCCGACCGGGCCACCATCGCCATCGCCGGCTCCAGCCTGCAAAAAGACCTCGGCATCGACGCGGTCACCCTCGGTTATATCTTCTCCGCATTCGGTTGGGCCTACGTGGCCGGGCAAATTCCCGGTGGCTGGCTGCTGGACCGATTCGGTTCGAAAAAAGTCTATGCCCTGAGCATCTTCACTTGGTCACTGTTCACCGTGCTGCAAGGCTATGTCGGTGAATTCGGTGTATCCACGGCCATCGTTGCGCTGTTCATGTTGCGATTCCTGGTGGGCCTGGCTGAAGCGCCATCCTTTCCCGGAAATGCCCGCATCGTGGCGGCGTGGTTTCCTACGGCTGAACGGGGTACGGCCTCGGCCATCTTCAACTCGGCGCAGTACTTCGCCACGGTGTTGTTCGCGCCGCTGATGGGGTGGATCGTCTACACCTTCGGCTGGCAGCACGTATTCGTGGTGATGGGCGGCATCGGCATCGTCTTCTCGCTGATCTGGCTGAAAGTTATCCACAGCCCGCGCCAGCACCCGATGATCAACGAGGCTGAGCTCCAACACATCGCTGCCAACGGGGCCATGGTCGACATGGACCAGGACAAGGGCAAAGGCAAGAAAACCGACGGGCCGAAGTGGGATTACATCCGTCAGTTGCTGACCAACCGCATGATGCTCGGCGTGTACCTGGGCCAGTACTGCATCAATGGCATTACCTATTTCTTCCTGACCTGGTTCCCGGTGTACTTGGTTCAAGAGCGCGGCATGACGATCCTCAAGGCCGGCTTCATCGCGTCCTTGCCGGCGATCTGCGGCTTTATCGGCGGCGTGTTGGGCGGAGTAATTTCCGACTACCTGCTGCGCAAGGGCCATTCGCTGACCTTCGCCCGCAAGGCGCCGATCATTGGTGGCTTGCTGATTTCCAGTAGCATCGTCGCGTGCAACTACGTGGACATCGAATGGATGGTGGTGGGCTTCATGGCCCTGGCCTTCTTCGGTAAAGGCGTTGGCGCACTGGGCTGGGCGGTGGTGTCCGACACTTCGCCGAAACAAATCGCAGGTTTGAGCGGCGGTCTGTTCAACATGTTCGGCAACCTGGCGTCCATCAGCACCCCGATCGTGATCGGCTACATCATCAGCACCACTGGCTCCTTCAAGTGGGCGCTGGTGTTCGTCGGTGCCAACGCGTTGCTGGCGGTGTTCAGCTACCTGGTGATCGTCGGTCCGATCAAACGTGTGGTGCTTAAAGAGCCGCCGGCCAACGGCCCCGAGCTGACTAAACTTTCCCAAGCGCATTCCTGAAGGGGCCCGCGTCATGCAGTTGATTGAACATGCCGATTCGCCACGCTCCATCCGTTTGCACGCGCTGGATAACGTGGTGATTGTGGTCAACGACCAGGGCGTACCGGCGGGGACCGAGTTTCCCGACGGCCTGGTGACGGTGGATTTCATTCCCCAAAGCCACAAGGTGACGCTGGAAGACATCCCCGAAGGCGGCCGGATCATTCGCTACGGCCAGACCATCGGTTATGCGTTGCGCCCGATTCCGCGCGGCAGTTGGGTCCAGGAAGATCAACTGCGCATGCCCACGGCGCCGCCGCTGGACAGCTTGCCGCTGTCCACCGAAGTGCCCGAGGCCCAGGCGCCGCTGGAGGGTTTTACCTTCGAGGGTTATCGCAATGCCGACGGCACCGTCGGCACGCGCAATATCCTCGGCATCACCACCACGGTGCAGTGCGTGACGGGGGTGCTGGACCACGCGGT
Organism: Pseudomonas sp. TH34; assembly: GCF_016650865.1. Lineage (NCBI taxonomy): Bacteria > Pseudomonadati > Pseudomonadota > Gammaproteobacteria > Pseudomonadales > Pseudomonadaceae > Pseudomonas > Pseudomonas sp. TH34. The sequence goes on along the minus strand of NZ_JAEKFB010000010.1, from coordinate 479,309 downwards.
GAAACGCATCAAGGACGAGTTGCTGCCCAAGTACCCGAACGTCGATGACGTGGTGGCGCTGACCCACAGCTACGGCTGCGGCGTGGCGATTACGGCCACCGACGCGTACATCCCGATCCGCACCGTGCGCAATCTGGCGCGTAACCCGAACCTGGGCGGTGAAGCCCTGGTGATCAGCCTGGGTTGCGAGAAGTTGCAGGCCGGGCAGGTGATGCACGACAACGACAGCTCGGTGGATCTGAGTGAGCCGTGGCTGTATCGGTTGCAGGACTCCAGCCACGGCTTTACCGAAATGATCGAACAGATCATGGCATTGGCCGAAACCCGCCTGAAGAAACTCGACCTGCGTCGTCGGGAAACGGTCCCGGCGTCGGAGTTGATTCTCGGCATGCAGTGCGGTGGCAGTGATGCGTTTTCTGGGATCACCGCCAATCCGGCGTTGGGTTATGCCTCGGATCTGCTGCTGCGGGCGGGCGCGACGGTGATGTTTTCTGAAGTGACGGAAGTGCGGGATGCCATCTACCTGCTGACTTCCCGTGCGGAAAACCAGGATGTAGCCCGGGAGCTGGTGCGGGAAATGGACTGGTACGACCGCTACCTGGCCAAGGGTGAGGCGGACCGCAGCGCCAACACCACGCCGGGGAACAAGAAGGGTGGCTTGTCGAATATTGTCGAGAAGTCGCTGGGGTCGATCGTCAAGTCGGGCAGCAGTGCGATCAATGGCGTGCTCGGCCCGGGGGAGCGGTTCAATCGCAAGGGCCTGATCTTTTGCGCCACGCCGGCCAGTGACTTTGTCTGCGGGACATTGCAGTTGGCGGCGGGGATGAACCTGCATGTGTTTACGACCGGGCGTGGTACGCCCTATGGGCTGGCGATGGCGCCGGTGGTGAAGGTCTCGACCCGGACGGAGCTGGCGCAGCGTTGGCCGGACCTGATTGATATCGACGCCGGGCGGATCGCCACCGGGCGGGCGACGATCGAGGAGTTGGGTTGGGAGTTGTTCCACTTCTACCTGGATGTGGCCAGCGGCAAGAAGCAGACGTGGGCGGAGCAGCACAAGCTGCACAACGACATTACGTTGTTCAATCCGGCACCGATTACTTAAGACCGAGTCGCCTGCTTCGCGAGCAAGCCCGCTCCCACATTTGACTGCATTCCAAAGGTAGAACTCGGTCAAATGTGGGAGCGGGCTTGCTCGCGAAAGCGGTAGTCCAGACGAAGCTGGCCATGCTGGCTTATCATTAGCCACCTACCGACGCCCACCCAAGGTTCTCCCCGGCATGCTGGCTATCTTCCTACAAACCCTGAACATCACCGCGCCGGTGTTTGCCATGCTGTTCCTGGGCGTCCTGCTCAAGCGCATCAACTGGATCAACGACAACTTTATCCACATCGCCTCGGCCCTGGTGTTCAACGTCACCATGCCGGCGTTGCTGTTCCTCGGGATTCTCCATGCCGACCTGCATTCAGCCCTCAAGCCCGGCCTGCTGATCTATTTCGCCGTTGCCACGCTGCTGAGCTTCGCCCTGGCCTGGGGCTGGGCGATCTTCCGATGCCCGCGGGAAGACCGTGGCATTTACGCCCAAGGCGCATTTCGTGGTAACAACGGGGTGATCGGCCTGGCCCTGGCGGCCAGTATGTACGGCGACTATGGGATTTCCCTGGGCGCGGTGCTCGCGGCGCTGGTGATCCTGTTCTACAACACCCTGTCGACCATTGTGCTGGCGGTGTACAGCCCGGTGATCAAGTCCGACCCGTGGAGCATCTTCAAGAGCGTGCTGGCCAACCCGTTGATCATCAGTGTGATCGCGGCGGCGCCCTTTGCGTACTTCCAGATTGGCTTGCCTGGCTGGCTGGAATCCTCCGGGCAGTACCTGGCGGACATGACGTTGCCATTGGCATTGATCTGCATCGGCGGCACGTTGTCGCTGGCGGCACTGCGCAAAAGCGGCGACATGGCACTGAGTGCCAGCCTGATGAAGATGATCTGGCTACCGGTGCTCGCCACCCTTGGCGCGTGGCTGCTGGGGTTCCGTGGGCCGGAGCTGGGGATTCTGTTCCTGTACTTCGGTGCGCCCACAGCAGCGGCCAGTTTTGTCATGGCGCGGGCGGCGGAGGGCAATCATGAGCTGGCGGCCGCGATTATCGTGATCACCACCTTGATGGCGGCGGTGACCACGAATATCGGGATTTTCGTGTTGCAGGCGGGCGGCTGGATCTAGGCGTCTTTCTGGTAGCTGTCGATCACATCCTGAGCGGCGCGGAAGGCGTCAATCGCCGCCGGCACGCCGGCATACACCGCACAATGCAGCAGCGCCTCGCGAATCTCCTCCACGGTGCAACCGTTGTTCAGCGCGCCGCGCACGTGGCCCTTGAGCTCTTGCGGGCACTTGAGGGCGGTCAGCGCGGCGAGTGTGATCAGGCTGCGGGTTTTCAGCGGCAGCCCTTCGCGGTTCCACACGCTGCCCCAGGCATGCTCGTTGACGAAGTCCTGCAGCGGCTGGCTGAACTCGGTGGCATTGCCCAGCGCCCGATCGACAAACACATCACCCATCACCTGGCGGCGCACATCAACGCCGGGCTTTTTCTGTTCGGTCATTGCGAATCCCTCTTGTGTTGGCGGCGCCAGGCTTGCAGCGAGGTGAACAACAGGAAAGCCACCAGCGCTGGCAGGACGTAATACAGCATCAGTTGTTCAAGCTTGTTGGCCAGCGGCATGCCGAAGGTGAACGACACCACATGCAGTCCGTACACCAGGTACAGGCCCAGGAACACCAGGCCTTCGGCCCGAGTGACGCGGTAGCCCGAATAAAACACCGGCAGGCACAGGGCGACCACGCCGAGCATCACCGGCAAGTCGAAATCCAGGGCGTTGGGCGACACTGACAGCGGCGAGGGCGCCACCAGGGCAGTAAAACCCAGCACCCCAAGCAGGTTGAACAGGTTGCTGCCGATCACGTTGCCCACCGCAATTTCCCGCTGGCCGCGCAGGGCGGCGATCAACGAGGTGGCCAGGCAGGGCAGGGAAGTGCCGACGCCAATCAGCGTCAGGCCGATGATACGCTCCGACAGGCCCAGGTCAGAGGCCACATCCACTGCAGCGCCCAGCACCAGATGCCCGGCGAGTACCAGGATCAACAGCCCGCCGATCATCAGCAGCACGCTGCTCAGCCACGGCGCTTGCACCACGGTGTCCCGGGTGCGGGGCCGACGGGAGTGGCGGGTCTGGTAGAGCAACACGCCGAGGTAGGCCACCAGGGCCACCAGCAGTAACAGGCCATCGACCGGCGTGAGTTCTTCATTGGCGGCGAGTACAAACACCAGCAGGCTGGCGAGGATCATCATCGGGATGTCCAGGCGCACCAGCTGCCGCGAAACCCGCAGCGGAATGATCAGGGCCGCCAGGCCAAGGGTCACGAGGGTATTGAAGATACTGCTGCCGATCACACTGCCCACGGCGATGTCGGTGTTGTCCGCCAAGGTGGCTTGCAAGCTGATCGCCATCTGCGGCGCACTGCTGCCAAAAGCGACGATGCTCAGGCCGATGATCAGCGGGCGCACCTTGAGGCTGGCCGCCAGGCGCACGGCGGCGCGCACCAATACTTCGGCACCGAAGATCAACAGCAGCAGGCCGCTGATGAGTTCGATCACGCTAAAGGGCGAGAGGGCGGTTAATGCGGAAATGGCCAGGGCTCCGTCGGTCAGTTGCTGAGGGCTTGCACGCGAACACGCGCGGTGCCGCTGCCTATCATACCCAGCTGTGCGGCGGCTTTGCGCGAAAGGTCGATCAGGCGCCCACGGGTGTGCGGGCCGCGATCGTTGATGCGGACAACGACGCTTCTGTTGTTGTCGAGGTTGGTGACCTTCACTTGCGTGCCGAAGGGCAGGCGACGGTGGGCGGCGGTCAAGGCATTCTGGTTGAATGGTTCACCGCTGGCAGTGCGATTACCGTGGTGTTTGGCGCCGTAGTAAGAGGCGGAGCCGGTTTCGTCGTAGCCGTTGGGGTCGATGAGGCCGCTGGCGCAGCCGGCGAGCAGAGAGAACAGGGCCAACAGGCCGAGTAGACGCTTCATTCAAGGTGTCCCCGAAAGTGATGTGGAAACCGGCTTATGTGGGAGCCGGGCTTGCCCGCGATGCAAGCGCCTCGGTCTTTCAGGTGCACCGAGGTGATGCTATCGCAGGCAAGCCAGCTCCCACACAAGCCGGCTCCCGCAGTGAGGCGACCGCGATCAGCCTTCGAGTTTGCTTTTCAGCAGTTCGTTGACCTGTTGCGGGTTGGCCTTGCCTTTGGAGGCTTTCATCGCCTGGCCGACAAAGAAGCCGAACATCTTGCCGCGCTTGGCTTCATCCGCTGCACGGTACTGTTCAACCTGCTCCGAGTTGGCGGCCAGCATCTCGTCGAGCACGGCCGAAATCGCGCCGCTGTCGGTGACTTGCTTCAGGCCACGCTTCTCGATGATCTCGTCAGCATTGCCTTCGCCTGCGGCCATGGCTTCAAACACGGTCTTGGCGATTTTGCCGGAGATGGTGTTGTCCTTGATCCGCAGCAACATGCCGCCCAGTTGCTCGGCCGATACCGGTGCTTCGTCGATTTCCAGGCCCTGTTTGTTCAACAGGCTGCCCAGCTCAACCATTACCCAGTTGGCCGCCAGTTTGGCGTCGCCGGCGATGCTCACGACTTTTTCGAAGTAGTTGGCTTGCTCGCGGCTCGACGCCAGCACGCTTGCGTCGTACACCGAAAGACCGAACTGCTCTTGGAAACGCTCGCGTTTTTGCGGCGGCAGTTCCGGCAGGGTGGCGCGTACGTCAGCCAGGAACGAGTCCTCGATGACGACCGGCAACAGGTCCGGATCGGGGAAGTAACGGTAGTCGTTGGCTTCCTCCTTGCTGCGCATGGCGCGGGTTTCGTCTTTGTTCGGGTCGTACAGGCGGGTCTGCTGGATCACCTTGCCGCCGTCTTCGATCAGTTCGATCTGGCGACGCACTTCGGTGTTGATCGCCTTCTCGATGAAGCGGAACGAGTTGACGTTCTTGATCTCGCAGCGGGTGCCGTACTCGACCTGGCCTTTTGGCCGTACCGACACGTTGCAGTCGCAACGCAGCGAGCCTTCGGCCATGTTGCCGTCGCAGATGCCGAGGTAGCGCACCAGCGCGTGGATCGTCTTGACGTAGGCCACGGCTTCCTTGGCGCTGCGCATGTCCGGCTCGGAAACGATTTCCAGCAGCGGGGTGCCGGCACGGTTCAGGTCGATGCCGGTGGCGCCGTTGAATTCTTCATGCAGGCTCTTGCCGGCATCTTCTTCCAGGTGCGCACGGGTCACGCCGACACGTTTGATGGTGCCGTCTTCCAGCGGGATGTCCAGGTAGCCCTTGCCAACGATCGGCAATTCCATCTGGCTGATCTGGTAGCCCTTGGGCAGGTCCGGGTAGAAGTAGTTCTTGCGGGCAAACACGTTGTGCTGGCCGATCTCGGCATCGATGGCGAGGCCGAACATCACCGCCATGCGCACCGCTTCCTGGTTCAGCACCGGCAGCACGCCGGGCATGCCCAGGTCTACCAGGCTGGCCTGGGTGTTGGGCTCGGAGCCGAACGTGGTGGCGCTACCGGAGAAAATCTTCGATTGAGTGGCGAGCTGGGTATGAATCTCCAGCCCGATCACGACTTCCCATTGCATAGTGTTCTCCTCAGAAGCCGGTAGGGGTGCGAGTGTGCCAGTCAGTGTTCAACTGGTACTGGTGCGCCACATTGAGCAGGCGGCCTTCCTGGAAATACGGGGCGAGCAGTTGCACGCCCACCGGCAAGCCGTCGACAAAGCCTGCAGGCATGGACAAGCCCGGCAGACCGGCGAGGTTGGCGGTGATGGTGTACAGGTCTTCCAGGTACTCGGCGATCGGGTCGCCGGTCTTGGCGCCGATCTTCCAGGCCGGGTTCGGCGTGGTTGGGCCGAGGATCACGTCGACTTCATTAAAGGCTGCCATGAAGTCGTTCTTGATCAGGCGACGGATCTTTTGCGCCTTGAGGTAGTACGCGTCGTAGTAGCCGGCCGACAGGGCGTAGGCACCGACCATGATCCGGCGTTGTACTTCCGCGCCGAAACCTTCGCCACGGGAGCGCTTATAAAGGTCGGTGAGGTCTTTCGGGTTTTCGCAGCGGTAGCCGAAACGCACGCCATCGAACCGCGACAGGTTGGAGGACGCTTCTGCCGGGGCGATCACGTAGTAGGCAGGAATCGCGTGCTGGTTGTTCGGCAGGCTGATTTCCTTGATCACGGCACCAAGCTTTTCCAGCGCCTTGATGCTGTTGTGCACCAGTTCGGCGATACGCGGGTCGAGGCCGGCGCTGAAATACTCTTTCGGCACGCCGATGCGCAGGCCTTTGATCGAGGTGTTCAGGCTGGCGCTGTAGTCCGGCACGGGTTCATCGATGCTGGTGGAGTCCTGCGTATCGAAGCCTGCCATGCCTTGTAACAAAATTGCGCAGTCTTCAGCGGTGCGAGCCAGAGGGCCGCCCTGGTCGAGACTGGAAGCGTAGGCAATCATGCCCCAGCGGGAAACGCGACCGTAGGTCGGTTTCAAACCGGTGAGGTTGGTGAACGCGGCCGGTTGGCGGATCGAACCGCCGGTGTCGGTGGCCGTGGCGGCAGGTAACAGACGAGCGGCAACTGCTGCAGCCGAACCACCGGACGAACCGCCTGGTACGTGCTCAAGGTTCCACGGGTTTTTCACCGCGCCGTAGTGGCTCGACTCGTTGGCCGAGCCCATGGCGAATTCGTCCATGTTGGTCTTGCCCAGGGTCACAGCCCCGGCAGCAGCCAGCTTGGCGACCACGGTGGCATCGTACGGCGCCTTGAAGTTGTCGAGCATCTTCGAGCCGCAGCTGGTGCGAATGCCCTGGGTGCAGAACAGGTCTTTGTGGGCGATCGGCGCACCTAACAGGGCGCCGTTCTCACCGTTGGCGCGACGTACGTCGGCAGCCTTGGCCTGGCTCAGGGCCAGCTCTTCGGTGATGCTGATGAAGCTGTTGACCTTGGGGTTCAGCTCGGCGATACGCGCCAGCAAGGTCTTGGTCAGCTCTTCGGAAGAAAACTTTTTGTCGGCGAGACCGCGGGCGATCTCGGCCAGAGTCAATTGATGCATTGCAGGCTCTTTCCCTTTAGTCGATGACTTTCGGAACCAGGTACAGGCCGTTTTCGACCGCTGGCGCGATGGACTGGTAGGCCTCGCGATTATTGCGCTCGGTCACGACGTCGGCGCGCAGGCGCTGGCTGGCTTCCAGCGGGTGAGCCAGGGGCTCGATGCCGTCGGTGTTCACGGCTTGCATTTGGTCGACCAGCCCGAGAATGCTGTTCAGGGCTGCGGTGGTCTGTGGAAGATCGGCTTCATTGAGGCCAAGACAGGCCAAATGAGCGATTTTTTCCACGTCGGAGCGTTCAAGCGCCATGGGATTCTCCAGTGGAAAACAGAACGGAAGCTATCCGTGTGTTAGATTGTAGGAACACTACCGCATTTCTACGGTCATATGGCCGCGATTGTGGGGGTTGGTGCACAGAAAGTCGGCCAATTTAGCACATTGGCGCCTTGCCCAAAATCCCTGTCGTTGTTAGAGTTTGCCGCACTTTTTTACCCACGCGTTGCCTAGGGTCCCTTTCCCATGTTCAAGAAACTGCGTGGCATGTTTTCCAGCGATCTTTCCATCGACCTGGGCACTGCCAACACCCTTATTTACGTGCGCGAGCGCGGTATCGTCCTGAATGAGCCATCGGTTGTGGCCATTCGGACCCATGGTAATCAGAAAAGTGTCGTTGCCGTTGGCACCGAGGCCAAGCGCATGCTTGGCCGAACACCGGGCAACATCGCTGCCATTCGTCCGATGAAGGATGGCGTGATTGCCGACTTCAGCGTCTGCGAAAAGATGCTGCAGTACTTTATCAACAAGGTTCACGAAAACAGCTTTTTGCAGCCCAGCCCTCGTGTGCTGATCTGCGTTCCGTGCAAGTCCACCCAGGTGGAGCGTCGTGCCATCCGTGAATCGGCCCTTGGCGCCGGTGCCCGTGAAGTGTTCCTGATCGAAGAGCCGATGGCTGCTGCGATCGGTGCCGGCCTGCCGGTTGAAGAAGCGCGCGGTTCGATGGTGGTGGATATCGGTGGTGGTACCACTGAGATCGCCCTGATTTCCCTCAATGGTGTGGTGTATGCCGAATCCGTACGGGTTGGCGGCGACCGCTTCGACGAAGCGATCATCACCTACGTGCGTCGCAACTACGGCAGCCTGATCGGCGAATCCACTGCCGAGCGCATCAAGCAGGAAATCGGTACCGCTTACCCGGGCGGCGAAGTTCGCGAAGTTGATGTTCGCGGTCGCAACCTGGCCGAAGGCGTTCCACGGGCCTTCACTCTGAACTCCAATGAAGTGCTGGAAGCTCTGCAAGAGTCCCTGGCTACCATCGTTCAGGCTGTGAAGAGCGCCCTGGAGCAATCGCCTCCGGAACTGGCTTCCGATATCGCCGAGCGTGGCCTGGTACTGACCGGTGGTGGCGCCTTGCTGCGCGACCTCGACAAGTTGCTGGCCCAGGAAACCGGTCTGCCAGTGATCGTCGCTGAAGACCCGCTGACCTGCGTCGCCCGTGGCGGTGGCCGTGCACTGGAAATGATGGATAAACACACCATGGACCTGCTCTCCAGCGAATAAGCGTTTGCTGGTTTGCCCATGTTTCGCTCACAGGCAGCACTTTGCAGTGCTGCCTGTTGGCGTTTATCTTCTTCAATCTGCATCCAGGCCGGTTTGATGCCGTATGAATAAAGAAAACATTTGCCTGGGAGGAGCGGCTTATTAAACCGCTTTTTTCCAAAGGCCCCTCATTGGGCGTGCGCCTGTTGGTGCTGGTCGTGCTATCGGTTGCGCTGATGGTGGTCGATGCCCGCTTCACACTGCTCAAGCCAGTGCGTAGCCAGATGTCGCTGGTCCTGATGCAGACGTACTGGATCACCGACCTGCCGCAGCGCCTCTATCAGGGTGTGGCCAGCCAATTTGGCAGCCGCACCGAGCTGGTGGCCGAGAACGAAAAACTCAAGACCGAAAACCTGCTGCTGCAGGGGCGCATGCAAAAGCTGGCGGCCCTCACCGAGCAGAACGTTCGGCTGCGCGAGTTGCTCAATTCCTCCGCGTTGGTCAACGAGAAGGTCGAAGTGGCCGAGTTGATCGGCATGGACCCGAACCCCTTCACCCATCGCATCATCATCAATAAGGGGGAGCGCGACGGTGTGGTCCTTGGCCAGCCGGTGCTCGATGCCCGTGGCTTGATGGGCCAGGTGGTGGAGTTGATGCCTTATACCTCCCGCGTGCTGTTGCTGACCGACACCACCCACAGCATTCCGGTGCAAGTTAACCGCAACGGCCTGCGGGCGATTGCCAGCGGTACCGGTAACCCGGAACGCCTGGAGTTGCGTCACGTCGCAGACACCGCTGATATCAAGGAAGGCGACCTGCTGGTCAGCTCGGGCCTTGGCCAGCGTTTCCCGGCGGGTTATCCGGTTGCGACGGTCAAGGAAGTGATCCACGATTCCGGCCAGCCATTCGCCATCGTGCGCGCCGTGCCGACCGCTGCGTTGAACCGCAGCCGTTACCTGCTGCTGGTGTTCAGCGACAACCGCACCCCGGAAGAGCGCGCCAACGAAGCCGCCCAGGCCCAGGAAGCGGAAGACAAGCAAAACGGCACGGCGCCGATTATCCCTGCGACCGTGCCAAAGCCGGCCGCACCCGCCGCACCGGCAGCGGTTCCTGCAACGCCAGCCGCGCCGGTCGCGACGCCGGTCAAGCCTGTAGCCCATAGCGCACGTCCGGCCAAGCCTGCGGCTGCAACACCTGCCGCTGCCAAACCGCCCGCCGCCGCCAAGCCACCGGCTGCGGCCCCGGCAACCACTCGGCAGAGGGAAGAATAATGGCCGGTACTCATTCGCGTAACGGCTGGATTGTCTGGCTGACCTTTGCCATCGGCTTGCTGCTCAGCGTTTCGCCGCTGCCGCAATTCATGGAAATCCTACGTCCGTTGTGGCTCGCCTTGTTGCTGGCGTTCTGGGCCCTGGCGCTGCCGCACAAGGTCGGGATGGTCACGGCCATGTGCCTTGGGCTGATGGAAGATGTGCTCTACGGCACCTTGCTCGGCCAGAACGCGCTGATCCTGACCCTGATCACCTTCCTGGTGCTGTCGTTGCAGCAGCGTCTGCGCATGTTCCCCATGTGGCAACAGTGCCTGGTGATCCTGGTGATCTTCGGCCTGGCGCAGTTGGTACAGCTGTGGCTCAGTGCCTTGACCGGCAACCGCCAACCGACCCTCGCGCTGGTGTTGCCGGCGCTGGTCAGCGCGCTGTTGTGGCCTTGGGTCAGTTTTGGCCTTCGTGGGTTGCGTCGTCGCTATAAAATCAATTGAATGGATCGCGAGGCTCTGCCTGGTTATCGAACCCTACAGGGAGAGTCTGCATGAATTCGCTTTATCTGGCCTCGGGCTCCCCGAGGCGGCGTGAACTGCTGACACAGATCGGCGTGCCGTTCACCGTCGTCAGCGCCGCCATTGATGAAACTCCCCTTACAAATGAAACGCCCGCTTCCTACGTAGAACGCCTGGCGCGCGGCAAGGCTGCGGCCGGTCGCGCGGCTCTGGCCGAAGCCACTGGGGCCTGCGTGCTTGGCGCTGATACGGCGGTAATTCTCGACGGCCAAATCCTCGGCAAACCCCTGGACCAAGCCGATGCCCTGGCCATGTTGCTGGCCCTTTCTGATCGTGAACATGAAGTTTTGACTGCCATCGCCCTGATTGACGGCCAGCGTTGTGAAACGCGGCTGGTCAGCAGCCGCGTGCGGTTTCGCAAGATTTCAGCGGATGAAGCCACCACTTATTGGCACAGCGGCGAGCCCGAGGACAAAGCGGGCGGCTATGCTATTCAAGGCTTGGCGGCGGTGTTTGTCGCCGGACTCAATGGCAGCTACTCCGCCGTCGTTGGCCTGCCTGTCTGCGAAACCGCAGAACTGCTGGCTCAATTCGGCATACCCTGTTGGCAAAACCTTACCGTGCGCTAAACGCCGTATTCCAGCGCCAAGCCTTAAGCGATCGGTCACTATTGTGAAAACGCCTGAACGAGACCCAGCCATGAGTGAAGAGATTCTGATCAATATCACGCCGATGGAATCGCGCGTGGCGGTGGTAGAGAACGGTGTTCTGCAAGAAGTGCACGTCGAGCGCACCCAAAAGCGCGGGATCGTCGGCAATATCTATAAAGGCAAGGTTGTGCGTGTGTTGCCGGGGATGCAGGCGGCTTTCGTCGACATCGGCCTGGACCGCGCCGCGTTTATCCATGCTTCGGAAATCTCCCTGCGCGAAGGCCCGGCGGTTGAAAGCATCAGCGCCCTGGTGCACGAAGGGCAGAGCCTGGTGGTGCAAGTCACCAAGGACCCGATTGGCTCCAAAGGCGCGCGGCTGACCACGCAACTGTCGATCCCTTCGCGGTACCTGGTGTACATGCCGCGCACCGCCCACGTTGGCATTTCCCTGAAAATCGAAGACGAAGCCGAGCGCGAGCGCCTGAAAAAGGTGGTCAGCGATTGCGTCGCTCTGGAAGGCATCAAGGAGGCCGGTGGCTTTATCCTGCGCACCGCCGCTGAAGGCGCGGGTGCCGATGAAATCCTCATGGACATCCGCTACCTGCGTCGCCTCTGGGATCAGATCGGCGCGCAGATCAAGACCATCGGTGCGCCCAGCGTGATCTACGAAGACCTCGGTCTGGCCCTGCGCACCTTGCGCGATCTGGTCAGCCCGAAGATCGAGAAAATTCGCATCGACTCGCGGGAAACCTTTCAGCGCACCACGCAATTTGTTGCCGAACTGATGCCGGAAATCGCCGACCGCCTCGAGCACTACCCGGGCGAGCGGCCGATTTTCGACCTGTATGGCGTCGAAGACGAAATCCAGAAAGCCCTTGAGCGCAAAGTGCCACTAAAGTCCGGCGGCTACCTGGTGGTGGACCCGGCGGAAGCCATGAGCACCATCGACGTCAACACCGGCGCCTTTGTGGGCCATCGCAACCTCGAAGAAACCATCTTCAAGACCAATCTCGAAGCGGCCACCGCGATTGCCCGCCAGCTGCGCCTGCGCAACCTGGGCGGAATCATCATCATCGACTTCATCGACATGGAAGACGAAGAGCATCAACGCCAGGTGCTGCGCACCCTTGAGAAGCAGCTGGAGCGCGATCACGCCAAGACCAACATCATCGGCATTACCGAGTTGGGGCTGGTGCAGATGACCCGCAAGCGCACCCGTGAAAGCCTGGAGCAAGTGCTGTGCGAGCCGTGCAGCAGTTGCCAGGGGCGCGGCAAGTTGAAAACTCCGGAAACGGTTTGCTACGAGATTTTCCGTGAAATCCTACGGGAGGCGCGCGCCTACCAGGCCGAGGGCTATAGAGTCCTGGCTAACCAGAAGGTGGTCGACCGGTTGCTGGATGAAGAGTCCGGCAACGTGGCCGAGCTGGAGGGTTTTATCGGGCGCACCATTCGCTTCCAGGTCGAAACCATGTATTCCCAGGAACAATATGACGTGGTGCTGCTCTGATTCGCGTTAGCTTTTGTCAACGAGACGGACAGACCTCGATCTGCCGTCCGACTATTGCCTTTGAGGGTCGCCTGACATGGAGCGTCTGATACGCTTTTTTGCCGCATTGACCCGCTGGGGCCTCGGCCTGTGCGCCTTGCTGCTGGTATTGGCAGCGGTGTACGTGAGCCTTGGCCGTGAATTGACGCCGCTGGTGGCGGAATACCGTGGCGAAATCGAAGCCAAGGCTCGCACGGCGCTGGATATGCCCCTGAGTATCGGCAGCCTGGAAGGGCGCTGGAGCGGCTTCGCCCCGGTATTGATGGCCCACGACGTGATGGTCGGCGAGGGCACCAATGCCCTGCGCCTGGACCAGGTACAAGTGGTGCCGGACATCTGGGCCAGCCTGCTGGCGCGCGAAGTGCGCATTGCCCACCTGGAAGTCAGCGGCCTGCAGGTCAGCGTGAAGGAGGACCAGGACGGCCATTGGGCGCTGCAAGGCCTGCCGGTGCAGGACGACCAGCCACTGGATCCCGAACAACTGCTGACGCGCATGCAAATGGTCGGGCAGGTTTCATTGCTCGACAGCCAGGTGACGCTGCAGCCATTCGACCAGGCGCCGCTGACCTTGACCTATGTCGGCGTGAGCCTGCAGACCGGGGCCAACCGCCAGCGCCTGGACGCGCGCTTGACTCTGCCCGACGGCCAGCCCCTGGCGTTGAACCTGAGCACCCGGATCCGTGCCAGCCAGTGGAAAGACGGCGAAGCCCAGGCTTACCTGAGCTTGCCCCAGAGTGACTGGGCAAAATGGATCCCGGCGAAACTGCTCCAGCAATGGAAACTCACCGAATTCAAGGCCGGCGGCGAATTCTGGCTGACCTGGGCCAAGGGTACTGTGCAAAGTGCTGCCGTACGCCTCAACGCCCCGCAACTCAAAGGCAGCTATGCCGATCGCAAGCCGGCGCACATCGAGAACCTGGCCCTCACCGCCTACCTGCAACGCAGTGACAGCGGCCTTAAGGTGCTGTTTGACTCGCTGGCGATGAACCTGGGCGACACCCGCTGGGAATCGCGCCTGCAACTGCAGCAAACCCTGGCGACCGACAAGGCCCAGGAAGTCTGGAACCTGCAGGCCGATCGCCTGGACCTGACGCCGATCACGCCATTGCTGCACGCCTTGGCGCCCTTGCCGGAAGCCGTGGCCACAACCCTGGATCATCTAAAGGCTACCGGCACGCTGCGCAACGTATTGCTGGATTACCGGCCTCAAGACACCACCGAGCAGCGCGTGAGCTTTGCGGCCAACCTCGACCGCGTCGGCTTTGACGCCTACTTCGGCGCACCGGCCGCCCGCAATGTCAGCGGCAGCATCAGCGGTGACCTGGGCAAGGGCGAGTTGCGCATGGACAGCAAGGACTTCTCCTTGCACCTGTTTCCGATCTTCGCCAAGCCTTGGCAGTACATCCAGGCCAACGCCCGCCTGACGTGGAAGCTGGACAAGGAAGGCTTCACCCTGATCGCGCCGTATATCAAGGTGCTGGGTGAGGAGGGCAAGGTCGCCGCCGATTTCCTGATTCGCCTGCATTTCGACCATAGCCAGGAAGACTATATGGACCTGCGGGTCGGTATGGTCGATGGCGATGGCCGCTTTACCCCAAAATACCTGCCGGCCGTGTTGAGCCCGGCACTCGATGAGTGGTTGCGCACCGCGATTCTCAAGGGCGCGGTGGACGAAGGCTTCTTCCAGTACCAGGGCTCGCTGAATCACGATGCGCTGCCCGCCTCACGCAATATCAGCCTGTTCTTCAAGGTGCATGATGCCGAGCTGGCGTTTCAGCCGGGCTGGCCGCACGTCAGCAAGGTCAAGGGTGAAGTGTTTGTCGAGGAGAGCGGCGTGCGCATCCTGGCCAGCAAGGGCCAGTTGCTCGACACCAAGGTCAACGACATCTACGTCAACATTCCCCATGCGCCTGAAGGCAAGGACAGTCACCTGCTGCTCACCGGCAACTTTGCTGGCGGCCTGGGCGATGGGCTGAAAATCCTTCAGGACGCGCCGATCGGTACCGCTTCGACCTTCGCCGGCTGGAAAGGCGAGGGTGACCTGCAAGGCAAGCTGGACCTGGATATTCCTCTGGCCAAGGACGCCGATCCCAAGATTGTGGTGGACTTCAAGACCGACAAGGCGCGCCTGCAACTGGCCGATCCTGCGCTGGACCTGACCCAGCTCAAGGGTGATTTCCGCTTCGACAGCGCCAAGGGCCTGAGTGGCCAGAACATCAGCGCACAGGCCTTCGACCGGCCGATCACCGCGCAGATTTTCGCCGATGGCAAGCAAGGCAACCTCAACACTCGCGTCACCGCGAAAGGGCAGGTGACCGTCAAGCGGTTGACTGACTGGCTGAAGGTCAGCCAGCCGTTGCCGGTGTCCGGCGATATCCCCTACCAATTGCAGCTCAACCTCGACGGCGCCGACAGCCAGTTGATGGTCAGTTCCAACCTCAAGGGTGTGGCCGTGGACCTGCCGGCGCCGTTCGGCATGCCAGCGAGCCAGGGCCGTGACAGCGTGTTCCGCATGACCTTGCAGGGTAAGGAGCGCCGTTACTGGTTCGATTATGGCGAGTTGGGCAGCTTCACCTTCGCCGCCCCGGCCGACAGTTTTGCCGATGGCCGTGGCGAGCTATTCCTGGGGGATGGCGATGCGGTGTTGCCGGCCGGCAAGGGCTTGCGTATCCGCGGTGTGTTGTCGGAGCTGGATATCGATCCCTGGAAAAAACTCGTGGACCGCTACGCCGGCAACGATCCGGGAGGCAGTGCCAAGCAGCTGTTGAGCGGGGCGGACTTCAAGATTGGAAAGCTGACGGGCTTCGGCACCCAGTTTGATCAGGTCAACCTGCAACTGGATCGCAAACCCGCCGCCTGGGGCTTGCAGTTCGACAGCCAGCAGGCCAAGGGTACCGTGGGGTTGCCGGATGCCAAGGGCGCGCCGATTGCGGTCAACCTGCAGTACGTGAAGTTGCCTGCTGTGGATCCGACGGTGCAGGCAGATGAAAATGCGCCGGACCCGCTGGCTGACGTTAATCCCAAGGATATTCCTGCGCTGGATATCGCGATTGCCCAGTTGTTCCAGGGCCCTGACCTGATAGGTGCATGGTCGTTGAAAGTGCGGCCGACGGCCAAGGGCATGGCGTTCAACAGCCTCAACCTGGGGCTCAAGGGCATGCTGCTCCAGGGCGCCGGCGGTTGGGAGGGCGCTCCCGGCGCCAGCAGCAGTTGGTACAAGGGCCGCCTGGACGGCAAGAACATTGGGGACGTGCTCAAGGGCTGGGGGTTTGCGCCGAGTGTGACCAGTGAAGAGTTTCATGTGGACGTGGACGGCCGCTGGCCGGGCTCGCCAGCCTGGGTCGGTCCAAAGCGCTTCTCCGGCAGCCTGGACGCAAGCTTCCGCAAAGGCCAATTTGTTGAAGTGGAAGGCGGCGCCCAGGCGCTTCGGGTGTTTGGCTTGCTGAACTTCAACTCCATCGGTCGCCGGCTGCGCCTGGACTTCTCGGACTTGCTCGGCAAAGGCTTGAGCTATGACCGAGTCAAGGGCTTGCTGGCGGCCAGTAATGGCGTGTTTGTGACCCGTGAGCCGATCACCATGACCGGCCCGTCGAGCAACCTCGAGATCAACGGCACCCTGGACCTGGTGGCTGATCGTGTCGATGCCAAGCTGCTGGTGACGCTGCCGGTCACCAACAACCTGCCGATTGCCGCGCTGATCGTCGGCGCGCCGGCCATTGGCGGTGCGCTGTTCCTGATCGACAAGCTGATTGGCGACCGTGTTTCGCGTTTCGCCAGCGTGCAGTACAAGGTAGAAGGCCCGTGGAAGGACCCGAAAATCACCTTCGACAAGCCATTTGAAAAGCCAAACTGAGTACCTGTGGAGTAGCATGGCCTCATGCCTTTTCTGGAGTGTAGGCCCATGTCCTTTGCGGTAATCCAAATGGTCAGCCAAAGCGATGTGCTGGCCAACCTGGCCCAGGCCCGGCGCTTGCTGGAACGAGCGGCGGCGGGTGGTGCAAGGCTTGCGGTACTCCCGGAAAACTTCGCCGCCATGGGCCGTCGCGATGTGGCCGATATCGGTCGCGCCGAGGCCTTGGGCGAAGGACCGATCCTGCCATGGTTGAAACAGACCGCCCGCGACCTCACCTTATGGATAGTGGCCGGCACTTTGCCGCTGCCTCCAAAGGATCAGCCGAACGCCAAGTCCAATGCCTGCTCGCTGCTGATTGATGATCAGGGCGAAATCGTTGCCCGTTACGACAAGCTGCACCTGTTCGATGTCGACGTGGCTGATGCCCGGGGTCGTTATCGCGAATCCGATGACTATGCTCATGGTAGCCAGGTGGTGGTGGCGGATACGCCGGTCGGCCGCCTGGGGCTGACAGTGTGTTACGACTTGCGCTTTCCGGAGCTTTACAGCGAATTGCGCGCGGCGGGTGCTGAACTGATTACCGCACCCTCCGCCTTTACGGCGGTGACGGGTGCCGCGCACTGGGATGTGCTGATTCGTGCCCGGGCCATCGAGACCCAGTGCTATCTGCTGGCGGCCGCCCAGGGTGGCGTGCATCCGGGGCCCCGGGAAACCTTCGGGCATGCGGCGATCATCGATCCATGGGGACGCGTGTTGGCACAACAGGATCAAGACGAAGCGGTGTTGTTGGCCGAGCGCGATAGCAGTGAACAGGCGTCGATACGGACGCGCATGCCGGTGGCGGGCCACCGGCGCTTTTTCTCGCAGGGCGCGCAGCGACCTGCTTCAGAACGATGAATTTAAGGCCAAACCTATGAGCGAGTTGTTGTCCTCAGTCAGTGAACACCTCCTGGCGCCTGGTGGCGTGACCATCGAAAGCTTGCAAGCGGTCCTCGGCGATCTGGCCGGGCCAGGCATCGACGCTGCCGACCTGTATTTCCAGGGGCAGATTTCCGAGTCCTGGGCCCTGGAAGACGGGATCGTCAAGGAAGGCAGCTTCAACCTTGATCAAGGTGTGGGCGTGCGTGCGCAGTCCGGTGAAAAAACCGGCTTTGCGTACAGCAATGCCATTACCCTTGAAGCCCTGGGCCTGGCGGCTCGTGCGGCGCGTTCGATCTCCCGTGCCGGTCAAAACGGGACGGTGCAGGCGTTCAGCACCCAGGACGTGGCCCAGTTGTATGCCCCGGATAACCCGCTGGAAGTGATCAGCCGCGCTGAAAAGGTCGAGCTGCTCAAGCGTGTGGACGCGGCGACCCGCGCCCTGGACCCGCGTATCCAGCAAGTCACCGTGAGCATGGCCGGTGTGTGGGAGCGCATCCTCGTGGCCTCCACCGATGGCGGCCTGGCGGCGGATGTGCGGCCACTGGTGCGTTTCAATGTCAGCGTGATCGTTGAACAGAACGGCCGCCGCGAGCGCGGTGGCCATGGCGGCGGCGGGCGTACCGACTACCGTTATTTCCTCACCGAAGACCGCGCCATGGGCTATGCCCGTGAAGCGCTGCGCCAGGCCCTGGTTAACCTGGAAGCGATTCCAGCACCAGCCGGCACGTTGCCGGTGGTGCTGGGGTCCGGCTGGTCCGGCGTGCTGCTGCATGAAGCCGTGGGCCACGGCCTGGAAGGTGACTTCAACCGCAAGGGCAGTTCGGCCTACAGCGGGCGCATGGGCGAGATGGTTGCGTCCAAGCTCTGCACCATCGTCGATGACGGCACCCTGGCTGGGCGTCGCGGCTCATTGAGCGTCGATGACGAAGGCACCCCGACCGAGTGCACCACGCTGATCGAAAACGGCGTGCTCAAGGGCTACATGCAAGACAAGCTCAACGCCCGCCTGATGGGCGTAGCCCGTACCGGTAACGGGCGTCGCGAGTCCTACGCGCACCTGCCGATGCCGCGCATGACCAACACTTACATGCTCGGTGGCGAAAGCGACCCGGCCGAGATCATCGCCTCGGTGAAGCGCGGTATCTACTGCGCCAACCTCGGTGGTGGGCAGGTGGATATCACCAGCGGCAAGTTCGTGTTCTCCACCAGCGAGGCGTACTTGATCGAAGACGGCAAGATTACTGCGCCGGTCAAAGGGGCAACGTTGATTGGCAACGGTCCGGAAGCTATGAGCAAGGTCTCGATGGTCGGTAACGACCTGTCGCTGGACAGCGGTGTGGGGACATGCGGGAAGGATGGTCAGTCGGTGCCGGTGGGTGTCGGCCAGCCAACCTTGAAAATTGATGCGATCACCGTGGGTGGCACGGGGTCGTAAGAACGGGAGCTTCGGGTGGCGAAAGTCGCCACCCGGGGAAGAGGGTCAGCGCAGGCCGCGTTGACTATCGTCCAGCTCACGGATGTACTTGAAGATTTTTCGGCTGGAGGCCGGTGGCTTGCTTTGCGCCAGTTCGTGCTGGGCCTGACGGATCAGGGAGCGCAATTGTTGGCGATCGGCATCCGGGTACTCGATGACGAACTTCTCCAGTACCGCGTCATCGCCGGCGATCAAGCGATCACGCCAGCGTTCCAGGTTATGGAAACGCTCGTTGTACTGGCGAGTGGAGGCATCGAGTTGATCGAGCAACGTCAGAATGGCGTCAGTGTCCTGGTCGCGCATCAGTTTGCCGATAAACATGAGGTGCCGTTTACGCGCGATATTCGCGGTGTGCTTGGGCGCATCGTTCAGAGCCCGGCGCAGGGCGTCGGTCAATGGCAGTTTTGCACACAAGTCAGGCTTGAGTGTTGTAAGGCGCTCGCCGAGGTCAACCAGAGCATGCAGCTCGCGTTTGACCTGAGATTTGCTTTTCTCCCCATCGAGGGAGTCGTCGTAAGAATCAACCATGGTGGCAGTCCGCAAAGAAACGCCGCCATGATAACCAGTCGGGGGCCGCTTGTCCGGCCCGGTCGCTAGAAGGCCTTAACCGAAAGCAGAATTTGAGTGGAGAAAACCATGAGTGCAACCCAAAGCGTCGGTCCGCAAGCGTTACCGGCACTGCAGGAGCAAGTCGAGCAGATCATTGCCGAGGCCAAGCGCCAGGGGGCCAGTGCCTGTGAAGTGGCGGTGTCCCTGGAGCAGGGGTTGTCGACATCGGTACGCCAGCGGGAAGTGGAAACGGTTGAGTTCAACCGCGACCAGGGGTTTGGCATTACCTTGTACGTGGGCCAGCGCAAAGGCTCGGCCAGCACCTCCGCCAGTGGCCCGGAAGCGATTCGCGAAACCGTCGCCGCCGCACTGGCGATTGCCAAGCACACGTCTGAAGATGAAAGCTCGGGCCTGGCTGATGCAGCCCTGATGGCTCGGGACTTGAAAGATTTTGACCTGTTTCATGCCTGGGACATCACCCCGGAGCAGGCTATTGAACAAGCGTTGACTTGCGAAGCGGCGGCATTTGATGCCGACAGCCGGATCAAGAACGCCGATGGCACCACCTTGAGCACTCATCAGGGTTGCCGCGTGTATGGCAACAGCCACGGCTTTATCGGCGGTTATGCCTCGACGCGTCACAGCCTGAGCTGCGTGATGATCGCCGAAGCCAACGGCCAGATGCAGCGTGATTACTGGTACGACGTGAACCGCCAGGGCGAATTGCTGATGGACCCGGTGCTCATCGGCCAGCGTGCCGCGCAACGTGCGGCCAGCCGCCTGGGCGCGCGCCCGGTGCCGACTTGCGAAGTGCCCGTGTTGTTCTCGGCGGAACTGGCCGGTGGTTTGTTCGGCAGCTTCCTTGGGGCGATTTCCGGCGGCAACCTGTATCGCAAGTCGTCGTTCCTCGAGGGCGCGATTGGCCAGAAGCTGTTCCCGGAATGGCTGACCATCGATGAGCGTCCGCACCTGATGCGCGCCATGGGCAGTTCGTCGTTTGACGGTGATGGCCTGGCGACCTATGCCAAGCCGTTTGTTGAGAACGGTGAGTTGGTGTCCTACGTGCTGGGTACTTATGCCGGTCGCAAGCTCGGACTGCCAAGCACAGCCAACTCGGGCGGCGTGCACAACCTGTTCATCACCCATGGGGATGAAGACCAGGCGGCGCTGTTGCGGCGTATGGGGCGTGGCTTGCTGGTCACCGAGTTGATGGGCCATGGCCTGAATATGGTCACGGGGGATTATTCTCGTGGCGCGGCGGGTTTCTGGGTGGAAAACGGTGAAATCCAGTTCGCCGTGCAGGAAGTGACCATCGCCGGCAATATGCGTGACATGTTCAAGCAGATTGTCGCGGTGGGTAATGACCTGGAACTGCGCAGTAACATCCGCACCGGTTCGGTGTTGATCGAGAAGATGACCGTCGCCGGCAGCTGACCCGCCGACAAACGCTGAAAAAAGGCGCGCCATCCATTGGATAGCGCGCTTTTTTTTGTGCCTGGAATTCCGAGTGATTTCCTCAGGCTCTTGTTTTGATTCTCAATATCATTTAATAATAAATATCATTACCGAATGAGTGTGGATCATGAGTTCTGTCCTGCATGAGGATCCCTACCTGGAAAGCTGGCGTTGGATGAGTCGTCAGATTCGCTGCGGCCTTGATCCCGACGAGCCCCGCCTGATCGAACATTACCTGGCCGAAGGCCGGTACCTCGCCTGTTGCACCGCGACCCACCCGTGGACCATCGGCGAAACCTCATTCCGCCTGCTGCTCGACACCGCCTCCGATATCGCCTTGCCCTGGCACTGGCGGTCCATGTGCCTGGACCAAGCCTGGCGCCCGTTGCGCGACCTGGAAAAACTTTCCCACTGTGCCTGCCGCCTCAAGCGCTGGCAGACCTTTGCCTGGCAATTGGCGACCTGCGAATTGCTGCCGTCCATTTCTGTTTCTGACCTGGTGCAAGGATCTTCCGATGAGTAACACCCGTATCGAACGCGACAGCATGGGCGAACTGCAAGTGCCCGCCGAGGCCTTGTATGGCGCGCAAACCCAGCGTGCGGTGAACAACTTTCCCATCAGCCACCTGCGCATGCCGGCGCAGTTCATTCGTGCGCTGATCCTGGCCAAGGCTGCCGCCGCCAAGGCTAACGTCGAGCTGAAACAACTGAGCGAAGCCCAAGGCAAGGCCATCGTCGATGCGGCCCAAGGCTTGCTGGAAGGCGACTTCATGCAGCACTTCCCGGTGGATATCTTCCAGACCGGCTCCGGCACCAGCTCCAACATGAATGCCAACGAAGTGATTGCGACCCTGGCCAGCCGTTTGCTGGGCGAGCCGGTGAACCCCAACGATCACGTCAACTGCGGCCAAAGCAGCAACGACATCATCCCGACCACCATTCACGTCAGCGCAGCGCTGGTGTTGCATGAGCAAACCCTGCCGGCGCTGTTGCACTTGGTACAGGTGATCGAACACAAGGCCGAAGAGGTGCACCGCTTCGTCAAGACCGGCCGGACGCACCTAATGGACGCGATGCCGGTGCGCATGAGCCAGGTGCTCAATGGTTGGGCTCAACAGCTCAAGGCGAATATCGGCCATCTGCAAGACCTGCTGCCAAGTTTGCAGGCGCTGGCCCAGGGCGGCACTGCAGTCGGCACCGGGATCAATGCGCATCCGGAGTATGCGGCGCGTTTCAGCCAGCAACTGAGCAGCCTGACCCACGTTCAGTTCACGCCGGGCAAGAACCTGTTTGCATTGATCGGTTCCCAGGACACCGCTGTCGCGGTCTCCGGGCAGCTCAAGACCACCGCCGTGTCCTTGATGAAAATCGCCAACGACCTGCGCTGGATGAACTCCGGCCCGTTGGCCGGCCTCGGTGAGATCGAACTGGAAGGCCTGCAACCGGGCTCCTCGATCATGCCGGGCAAGGTCAACCCGGTGATCCCGGAAGCTACCGCTATGGTTGCCGCACAGGTGATCGGCAATGACACGGTGATCACCATCGCCGGCCAGTCCGGCAACTTCGAACTCAACGTGATGCTGCCGATCATTGCCCAGAATCTGCTCAGCAGCCTGGAATTGCTGGCCAACTCCAGCCGCCTGTTGGCGGACAAGGCCATCGCCAGCTTCAAGGTCAACGAAGCCAAGCTCAAGGAAGCGCTGTCGCGCAACCCGATCCTGGTGACCGCACTCAACCCGATCATCGGTTACCAAAAGGCCGCCGAAATCGCCAAGAAGGCCTATCAACAAGGCCGCCCGGTGATTGACGTGGCGCTCGAACACACCGACTTGCCCCGCAGCCAACTGGAAATCCTGCTGGATCCGGAAAAGCTCACGGCCGGCGGCGTGTAATCACCGACCCTGCTTTGGAGGCTCACCATGGAGCACTGGAAACGCACGATCGAACGGGCCAATCGCTGCTTTATGGCGGGCGAGCTGGTAGACGCCCGCGAGGCCTATCTGCAAGCCCTGGCGCTGGCTCAAGTGTTGTTTGAGCGCTGGGCGGATGCCGACGAAGCGGTGGCGGCTTGCGTCATTTCTCATCACAACCTGGCCGACCTGCACCTGCGCCTGAACCAGCCGGAGGAGAGCGCGGAATACCTATGCGCCATTCACCAGCGCTTGTTGCAGACCATGCAGGACACTCGCCTGAACCCGCAATTGCGTGAAGCGGCCCTGCGCCAGAGCAGCAAGACCTACGTCGAACTGCTGAATTTCATCAGCGATCACGGTGAGTATCCACGTACTCACCGCCTGCTGGGCAGCAATGTGGCGCCATCGGATGCGTCGACCCGCAACAGCCCTTTTTATGGAGCTCATTGATATGTCCTACACCTTGCCGGCCTTGCCTTACGCCTACGATGCCCTTGAACCGCATATCGATGCGCAAACCATGGAGATCCACTACACCAAGCATCACCAGACCTACATCAACAACCTAAACGCGGCTGTCGAAGGCACCGAGTTTGCCGGTTGGCCGGTGGAGAAACTGGTGTCCAGCGTCCAGCAACTGCCGGAAAAGCTGCGGGCGGCGGTGATCAACCAGGGCGGCGGTCACGCTAACCACTCGTTGTTCTGGGCAGTGATGTCGCCCAAGGGCGGCGGCAAACCGGACGGTGCGCTGGGCAAAGCCATCGACGAACAGTTGGGCGGTTTCGATGCGTTCAAAGAAGCGTTCACCAAAGCTGCCTTGACCCGTTTTGGCAGTGGCTGGGCGTGGTTGAGCGTGACCCCGCAAAAGACCCTGGTGGTGGAAAGCAGTGGCAACCAGGACAGCCCGCTGATGGGCGGCAATACGCCAATCCTCGGCCTGGACGTCTGGGAACACGCTTACTACCTGCTGTACCAAAACCGTCGTCCGGAATACATCAATGCGTTCTACAGCGTCATCAACTGGCCGGAAGTTGCCGGACGCTACCAGGCGGCGCTGGGCTGACACGCCTCTATAACAAGATCTAAGGCCGACTATGGGCACTGAAACACTGGCGATCAGCAGCGTGCGAATGTTTCGTTATGCGTTTGGCTCGCTGCTGCTATTGGCGGGAACCGCGTTGCTGGTGGCCCAAGGGCTGGCCTGGCTTGACCTGGAACCCCGCATTCTGCGGGCCTTGCAAGGTGGTGCCATTTGCGCGCTTGGCACCGCCTTGGGCGCTGTGCCGGTACTGGTGATCCGCCGAATGCCGTTGGCGGTGAGCGACACGCTGCTCGGCTTCGGTGCCGGGGTAATGCTGGCCGCGACGGCGTTTTCGCTGATCGTGCCGGGTATTGCGGCTGCGCAAAGCCTGGGGCTGGCGTCTTGGGCCGCCAGTGGCTTGATCAGTTTCGGCATCATGCTGGGCGCGTTCGGGTTGTACCTGGTGGATCGCAAGGTCTCCGGCGCCAGCCCGGAAATGCTGGTGGGCAGTCCGGAACACCCGGTGATACCGCCGCGTATCTGGCTGTTTGTGTTCGCCATCATTGCCCACAACATTCCCGAAGGCATGGCCGTGGGTGTCTCGGCAGGCGGCGGCATGCCCGATGCCGACAGCCTGGCCATGGGCATCGCCTTGCAGGATGTGCCGGAGGGATTGGTGATTGCGCTGGTGCTGGCCGGGGCAGGGATGTCGCGGGTCAAGGCGTTCCTGATCGGCGCGGCGTCAGGCCTGGTGGAGCCGGTGTTTGCGGTGCTGTGCGCCTGGCTGGTGAGCCTGGCGGAGGTGCTGTTGCCGTTGGGGCTGGCACTGGCGGCCGGGGCGATGCTGCTGGTGGTGACTCACGAAGTCATTCCCGAGTCGCGGCGCAATGGCCATGACAAGCTTGCCAGCTTGGGGCTGTGCATCGGGTTCTGTTTGATGATGGTGATGGATACAGCATTGGGGTGAAGCCGCATCCGGCTTCACTCGCTCACAGGAAGGCGGGTTTACTCGCCTTCGTCGAAGTAGTTATTGATCAACTTCACCAGCGCATCCATCGCTTCCTGCTCTTGCTCGCCTTCGGTCTTCAGATGAATCTTCGTGCCCTTGCCCGCAGCCAACATCATCATGGCCATGATACTTTTGCCGTCGACCATGGATTCGGGAGTGCGCCCGGCGCGAATCTGGCAAGGGAACTGCCCGGCGACGCCGACGAACTTTGCCGAGGCCCGGGCGTGCAGGCCCAGCTTGTTGATGATTTCAATTTCCAGAGCGGGCATCGCGGAGGTGTTCCTTTCAGCTGAGGTCGCGGTGGCGAACCTGGACGTTCTTGAGGGTTTGTTGCAGCACCTGGCCCAGGCGTTCGGTCAGGTAGACGGAACGGTGATGGCCGCCGGTGCAGCCAATGGCGATGGTGACATAAGCCCGGTTGCTGGCCGCAAAACGCGGCAGCCACTTGAGCAGGTAGCTGGAGATGTCCTGGAACATCTCCTCGACATCCGGTTGCGCCGCCAAGTAATCGGCCACAGGTTGGTCCAGCCCGGACTGATCGCGCAGCTCCGGCTTCCAGTACGGGTTGGGCAGGCAGCGCACATCAAACACCAGGTCGGCATCCACAGGCATGCCGCGCTTGAAGCCAAACGACTCCACTAGAAAAGCAGTGCCCGGCTCCGGCTGATTCAGCAGGCGCAGCTTGATCGCATCCCGCAGTTGATACAGGTTCAGGCTGGTGGTGTTGATCTTGAGGTCGGCCAGGTCAATGATCGGTCCCAGCAGTTTGGTTTCGTCCTCGATGGCTTCGGCCAAGGAACGATGGGGACTGCTCAACGGGTGGCGACGACGGGTTTCGGAGAAGCGCTTGAGCAGCGTCTCTTCATCGGCGTCCAGGTACAGCACATCGCAGTGGATGTGCTTGGCCCGTACTTCTTCGAGCAGTTCCGGGAAACGTGTGAGGTGGCTGGGCAGGTTGCGCGCGTCGATCGATACGGCGACCAGCGGTTGCGCGAGCTCAGTGTGAATCAGGGCGCGTTCCGCCAGTTCCGGCAGCAGGCCAGCGGGCAGGTTGTCGATGCAATAGAAGCCGTTGTCCTCAAGAACATTGAGGGCCGTGCTTTTACCTGAGCCGGAACGGCCGCTGACGATGATCAAACGCATGATTAATGCCCGTTTTGTTCATCCAGGACAACCTGATAGAGCGCCTCATTGCTGGGGGCGCTGCGCAGTTTGTCGCGTACTTCTTTGCGGTCGAGCATGCTGGCGATTTGTCGAAGCAGTTCCAGGTGCGCATCGGTGGCGGCTTGCGGGACCAACAGTACAAACAGCAGGTCAACCGGGGCGCCGTCGATGGCGTCGAAGTCGATAGGGGCGTCCAGGTGCAGCAGGGCGCTGACTGGAGACTCGCAGCCTTGCAGGCGGCAGTGAGGAATGGCGATGCCGTTGCCAAAGCCGGTCGAGCCGAGCTTTTCACGGGCAATCAGGGCCTCGTACACAGCTTGCGTATCCATTTCGGGCACTTCGCGGCCGATCAGGTTGGCAATTTGTTCGAGGGCACGCTTTTTACTGCCGCCCGGCACGTTCACGAGGGAACGGCCGGGGGTCAGGATGGTTTCAAGTCGGATCATGGGTGGGGAGTGTTAGCGGCCAGTGCCTTGAAGAAGGCTCTGCTGCTTTTCCTTATGCTTTTTAAGTTGGCGGTCAAGCTTGTCTGTGAGCAAGTCGATTGATGCATACATGTCTTCATGTTCGGCATTGGCGACCACTTCGCCACCAGGTATCTGAAGTGTCGCTTCAATTTTCTGCTGAAGCTTGTCGACCTTCATGATGACCTGCACGTTGGTGATCTTGTCGAAATGGCCCTCAAGCTTCCTCAGCTTCAGCTCGACGTATTCGCGCAATGGAGGGGTGACTTCTACATGGTGTCCACTGATGTTGACTTGCATACAGCTTCTCCTTCGTTGCCAGTGCATAAAGCGACGGGTAGGAATACCCGTCACTGGAACGCTATGGCCCGCCCGTCACATCAAACGTTTACGCTCGCTGGAAGGCGCGATCCCAAGGGACTCGCGGTACTTGGCGACGGTTCGACGGGCGACCTGAATGCCTTGTGCCTCCAGTAAACCAGCGATCTTGCTGTCACTCAACGGCTTTTTCTGATTTTCCGCGGCAACCAGTTTTTTGATGATCGCGCGGATCGCCGTGGACGAGCATTCGCCGCCTTCGGAGGTGCTGACGTGGCTGGAGAAAAAGTATTTCAGCTCATAAATACCCCGTGGGGTATGCATGAATTTTTGTGTGGTCACCCGGGAAATCGTTGATTCGTGCATGCCTACCGCCTCGGCGATGTCATGCAGAACCAACGGCTTCATTGCTTCATCGCCGTATTCCAGGAAGCCGCGCTGGTGCTCGACGATCTGGGTGGCGACTTTCATCAGGGTTTCGTTGCGGCTTTGCAGGCTCTTGATGAACCAGCGGGCTTCCTGCAACTGGTTGCGCATGAAGGTGTTGTCGGCGCTGGTGTCGGCGCGGCGTACAAAACCTGCGTATTGCGGATTGACCCGCAGGCGCGGTACCGATTCCTGGTTCAGCTCCACCAGCCAGCGCTCGTTGTCCTTGCGCACGATGACATCGGGCACGACATATTCGGCTTCACTGGACTCGATCTGCGATCCAGGGCGCGGGTTGAGGCTCTGTACCAGCTCGATGATCTGGCGCAGGTCATCTTCCTTGAGCTTCATGCGGCGCATCAGTTGGCTGTAGTCGCGGCTGCCCAGCAGGTCGATATAGTCGGTGACCAGGCGCTGCGCTTCGGCCAGCCATGGAGTCTTGGCCGGCAATTGGCGCAATTGCAGCAGCAGGCACTCGCTGAGGGTGCGGGCGCCGATGCCGGCTGGCTCGAATTGCTGGATGCGGTGCAGGACGGCTTCAATTTCGTCCAGTTCGATGTCCAGTTCCGGGTCGAAGGCCTCGAGGATCTCCTCAAGGGTCTCGTCCAGGTAGCCCTGATTGTTGATGCAATCGATCAGGGTCACAGCGATCAGGCGATCGGTATCGGACATCGGGGCCAGGTTCAGTTGCCAGAGCAAATGGCTCTGCAGGCTCTCGCCGGCGGACGTGCGGGTGGTGAAATCCCACTCGTCATCATCATTGCTGGGCAGGCTGCTGGCGCTGGTCTGGTAGACGTCTTCCCAGGCGGTGTCGACGGGAAGCTCGTTGGGAATGCGTTCGTTCCATTCGCCTTCCTCAAGGTTGTCCACCGTGGGGGCGGTTTCCTGGTAGGAGGGTTCCTGTACGTCGGGGTTGGGCTTTTGCTCGATGTTGTCGGCCAGCGGGTCTGCATTATCGAAGTCGTCGCCTTCTTCCTGGCGTTCGAGCATCGGATTGGACTCCAGGGCCTCCTGGATTTCCTGTTGCAGGTCCAGGGTCGACAATTGGAGCAGGCGGATGGCCTGTTGCAGCTGCGGCGTCATCGTCAGCTGCTGGCCCATTCTCAGGACTAGCGATGGTTTCATGGCAGGGGCTTAACACCTTATTCGCCGGCGCAATGCGCCATCCACGACAGGGCGCGTGAGCGCCAAACATAAGCAAATTATATGCCTGATATCGGGGGCTTTGCCTAGAGCACGGTAACAATAAAAATAATGAGGTTTTTATTGACTACCGCGCTCCATGGCGAATGGCCTGATACCACCGTGTTTACAGGCGGAACTCGTGACCCAGATACACTTCCTTGACCAGTTCGTTGGCCAGGATAGTGGCGGAGTCACCTTCGGCAATCAGCTGTCCATCGTTGACGATATAAGCGGTTTCGCAGATATCGAGGGTCTCGCGGACGTTGTGGTCGGTGATCAACACACCGATGCCCTTGGCCTTGAGATGATGGATGATCTGCTTGATGTCGCCGACGGAGATCGGGTCGACACCGGCGAAGGGTTCGTCCAGCAGGATGAACTTCGGCGCAGTGGCCAGGGCTCGGGCGATTTCCACACGACGCCGCTCGCCGCCGGAAAGGCTCATGCCGAGGTTGTCGCGAATGTGGTTGATATGGAATTCCTGCAGCAGGCTTTCCAGCTCTTTCTTGCGCCCGGCGCGGTCGAGTTCCTTGCGGGTCTCGAGGATGGCCATGATGTTGTCGGAAACCGACAGTTTGCGGAAGATCGATGCTTCCTGGGGAAGATAGCCGATACCCGCCTGCGCACGACCGTGCATAGGCTGGTGGCTCACGTCCAGGTCGTCGATCAGGACGCGACCTTGATCGGCCTGTACCAGGCCGACGATCATGTAGAAACAGGTGGTCTTGCCGGCACCGTTGGGGCCGAGCAAGCCGACGATCTGCCCGCTGTCGATCGACAGGCTGACATCGCGCACGACCTGACGGCTTTTATAGGCCTTGGCCAGATGCTGGGCTTTCAGGGTTGCCATTAATTCGCCTTCTTCGCGTCGGGTTTCGGCGCCGGCTGGGCTGCGCCCGGTTTCTGCTTCGGCTGGATAACCATGTCGATACGCGGCTTCGGCGTGCTGATTTTCGAACCGGTGGCGCGACCGGCCTGGGCAATCTGCTTCACCGTGTCGTAGACGATTTTTTCGCCGTCGGTGGTGTTGCCGTCATTGATGACGCGGGCCTGGTCGATCAGCACGATACGGTTTTGCTGGGCGTGGTACTGGATCGTCTTGCCATAGCCTTTGACCGGCGTAGGATCGCCCACTTTCTGCAGCTGTTCGAAATACGCCAGGTTGCCCACCGAAGTGACCACGTCGATATCGCCTGCCGGGGTGCGAGTCAGTGTCACGGTATTACCCGTCACTTTCATCGAGCCTTGGGTGATGATCACGCTGCCGGTGTAGGTCGCGATACCTTGCTTGTCATCCAGCTGCGCATCGTCAGCCTGAATGTGGATCGGTTGCTGGCTATCGTTCGGCAGAGCCCAGGCGCTCACGCTTCCCAGTGCTGCGCCCAGGCCGAGCAAAATAGGGAGGGTTTTAACGAGCCTCATACTGTCCTCTTACGTTCGATAGCAGGTGTATCCTGCTTTCTTTCAAATACGCTTTCATTCCCTTGCCAGTCGATACACCGCCAGCGCCGTCAATTCTAACGTCTTGCTCGGTCTGCGCATATTGCTTCTGTGGGAATACGGTCATGCGACTGCTGGTAATAATGGTCTCGCGGTCCTTGGCGTCGGTACGGGCTACGCGAACCGAGTCAATCAATTCCACTTGGGTGCCGTCCGGGTTGACTTCGCCACGCTCGCTGGTGACGTGCCACGGAAATTCGGCACCGCGATACAGGTTCATGTCCGGCTTGGTCAATAAGGTGACCTCGGATGCCTTCAAGTGTTCGACCTTGTCAGAGGTCATTTCATACTGAACCTTGCCATCCGGCAGGTACTGAATGCTGTGGGCGTTGATGGCGTAATAGTCGATAGCGCTCTCGTCAACCTGGGCAACAGGCTTGTCGAGGAAGCGCTCCGGGCTGATATTCCAATAACCGACCGCGAGAAAAACCGCGGCGATGACTGCAAGTATCAGGAAATTGCGAATCTTTTTACTCAGCATAAAACGCTCTATAGGTAGGCGGCGTGGGCCGCTTCAAGGCTGCCTTGGGCGCGCAGAATCAGTTCGCAGAACTCACGGGCGGCGCCTTCGCCGCCACGGGCGGTGGTTACACCATGGGCGTGTTCGCGAACGAACGCCGCAGCATTGGCCACGGCCATGCCCAGGCCGACCCGGCGAATCACCGGCAGGTCGGGTAAATCGTCACCCAGGTACGCAACCTGCTCATAGCTTAGGTTGAGTTGGCCAAGAAGCTCGTCCAGAACCACCAGTTTATCCTCGCGGCCCTGATACAGGTGAGGAATCCCCAGGTTTTGTGCGCGGCGTTCCACAACCGGGGTCTTGCGACCGCTGATGATGCCGGTTTGCACGCCCGCCGCCATCAGCATCTTGATGCCTTGGCCGTCGAGGGTGTTGAAGGTCTTGAATTCGCTGCCGTCTTCCAGGAAGTACAGGCGGCCATCCGTCAGCACGCCGTCGACGTCGAAAATCGCCAGCTTGATGTTTTTGCCCCGTTGCAACAGGTCGGTGGTCATTTACATCACTCCCGCACGCAGCAAATCGTGCATGTTCAGGGCGCCAACCGGGCGGTCGTCACTGTCGACCACCACCAGCGCCAGGATTTTATGGTCTTCCATGATCTTCAGCGCTTCGGCTGCAAGCATGTCAGGGCGGGCGGTCTTGCCGTGGGGCGTCATGACTTCGTCGATGGTGGCGGTCTGGATGTCGAGGTTGCGGTCCAGAGTGCGACGCAGGTCACCGTCGGTGAAAACCCCGGCCAGGCGCCCGTCGTCTTCCAGGATCACGGTCATGCCCAGGCGCTTGAGGGTCATTTCCATCAAGGCGTCTTTAAGCAGGGTGCCCCGCGCCACTTGCGGCAACTCGTCGCCGGCGTGCATCACATTTTCCACTTTAAGCAGCAGACGACGGCCCAAGGCGCCGCCCGGGTGGGAAAACGCGAAGTCTTCGGCGGTAAACCCGCGGGCTTCCAGCAGGGCCACGGCCAGCGCATCGCCCATGACCAGGGCGGCGGTGGTGGAGGAGGTCGGTGCCAGGTTCAGCGGGCAGGCTTCGTGGGCAACGTGCACGTTCAAGTTCACTTCAGCGGCTTTTGCCAGCGTCGAGTCCGGGTTGCCGGTCACGCTGATCAACTGGATGCCCAGGCGCTTGATCAGCGGCAGCAGGGTCACGATTTCGTTGGTGGTGCCAGAGTTGGACAGTGCCAGGATGATGTCGTCCCGGGTGATCATGCCCATGTCGCCGTGGCTGGCTTCGGCCGGATGCACGAAGAACGCGGTGGTCCCGGTGCTCGCCAGGGTGGCGGCGATCTTGTTGCCAACATGCCCTGATTTGCCCATGCCGACCACGACAACGCGGCCCTTGCTGGCCAGAATCATCTCGCATGCGCGTACGAAATCCGCGTCGATATGGGCCAGCAAACCTTCTACGGCTTCAAGCTCGAGGCGGATGGTGCGTTGTGCGGATTGAATAAGGTCGCTGGATTGGCTCATGTCTGAAATCGTATAGCCTGACGAAAAGTCGGCGATTATAGCGGTAATGATCGAATCGCTCACGTAAGTTCGTCAGCCTTTATTTAGTCAAGCTTCTGAGCAACCCTTAATATTGCGATTTATTACCTGTCCTGTTTCTGAACAAGCTCTGTTCCGGCCTTGGGGGCGCTGCACCAGCAGTGATATAGTTCGCCGCCAGTTCGGTCCGCGCAGCCTTTTTGTCTATTCGGCGCAAGCATTTGTCGAAAACAAGGTGTCTGAGTGAAAGGCTGCATCCCAAGGAGTTTAGATGAGTGCCGATAACGCCTACGCGGTCGAGCTGAAGGGTCTGTCCTTCAAGCGCGGTACGCGCAGCATCTTCAATAATGTGGATATTCGCATTCCCCGCGGCAAAGTCACGGGCATTATGGGGCCTTCCGGTTGCGGCAAGACGACGCTGTTGCGCCTGATGGGCATGCAATTGCGCCCCTCCGCCGGTGAAGTCTGGGTCAATGGCCAGAACCTGCCGACCCTCTCGCGCAGCGACCTGTTCGATGCGCGCAAGCACATGGGAGTGCTGTTCCAGAGCGGTGCGTTGTTTACCGATCTCGACGTATTCGAAAACGTGGCGTTCCCGCTGCGGGTGCACACACAGCTGTCCGATGAGATGATTCGTGACATTGTGTTGCTGAAATTGCAGGCCGTAGGGCTGCGCGGTGCCATCGATTTGATGCCCGACGAGCTGTCCGGTGGAATGAAGCGTCGTGTCGCCCTGGCGCGTGCGATCGCCCTCGACCCGCAAATTCTCATGTACGACGAGCCTTTCGTTGGCCAGGACCCGATCGCCATGGGCGTCCTGGTGCGCCTGATTCGCCTGCTCAACGACGCACTGGGTATCACCAGTATCGTGGTCTCCCACGACCTGGCCGAGACCGCGAGCATCGCCGACTACCTTTATGTCGTGGGCGATGGCCAGGTGTTGGGGCAGGGCACGCCTGAAGAGCTGATGAACGCTGATAACCCGCGCATTCGCCAATTCATGACCGGCGATCCCGATGGCCCGGTGCCTTTTCACTTTCCGGCAGCGGACTACCGCTCAGATCTTCTGGGGAAGCGCTGATGCGCAAGACATCTTTACTCGAAAAGGTTCGCCTTTTCGGACGCTCCGGCATCGATATCATCGGTGTGCTGGGCCGTTCGACGATTTTCCTGTTTCATGCGTTGCTCGGCCGCGGCGGTATTGGCGGCGGTTTTGGTCTACTGATCAAGCAACTGCACTCCGTGGGTGTGATGTCCCTGGTGATCATTGTGGTCTCCGGGGTATTCATCGGCATGGTGCTGGCGCTGCAAGGCTTCAATATCCTTTCCAGCTACGGCTCCGAACAGGCGGTAGGGCAGATGGTTGCGCTGACGCTGTTACGTGAGTTGGGCCCGGTGGTGACTGCGCTGCTGTTTGCCGGGCGTGCCGGTTCGGCGCTGACGGCCGAAATCGGCAACATGAAGGCGACCGAGCAGCTGTCCAGCCTGGAAATGATCGGTGTCGACCCGCTCAAGTACATTGTTGCCCCGCGCCTGTGGGCCGGCTTCATCTCCCTGCCACTGCTGGCGATGGTATTCAGCGTGGTGGGCATCTGGGGCGGTTCATGGGTGGCGGTTGACTGGCTGGGGGTCTACGACGGTTCCTACTGGGGCAATATGCAAAACAGCGTGACCTTCAGCGGTGATGTGCTCAATGGCATCATTAAAAGCATCGTTTTCGCCTTTGTAGTGACCTGGATCGCCGTATTCCAAGGCTACGACTGTGAGCCCACTTCAGAGGGGATCAGTCGCGCCACCACCAAGACCGTTGTGTACGCCTCGTTGGCGGTACTGGGCCTTGACTTCATTTTGACCGCCTTGATGTTTGGAGATTTCTGATGCAAAACCGCACTGTGGAAATCGGTGTCGGCCTTTTCTTGCTGGCTGGCATCCTGGCTTTACTGTTGCTCGCCCTGCGAGTCAGCGGCCTATCGGCCAGCCCCACCGCCGATACTTATAAACTTTACGCCTACTTCGACAATATCGCCGGTTTGACTGTCAGAGCTAAAGTGACCATGGCGGGTGTAACCATCGGCAAGGTCACGGCGATCGATCTGGACCGCGACAGCTTCACCGGCCGGGTGACGATGCAAGTGAACAAGAAGGTCGATAACCTGCCGACTGACTCCACTGCGTCTATCCTCACCGCTGGCTTGCTGGGCGAGAAGTACATCGGTATCAGCGTGGGCGGGGAAACAGCTCTGCTCAAGGATGGCTCGACCATTCATGACACACAGTCGTCGTTGGTGCTGGAGGACTTGATCGGTAAATTCCTGCTCAATACCGTCAATAAAGACGCCAAATGAGGAATGTGTTGATGATCTCTACTTTGCGACGTGGCCTGTTGGTACTGCTCGCGGCACTGCCGTTGATGGCTAACGCCGCTGCCGGCGGCTCTGCACATGACCTGGTGCAGGACACCACCAACAAGATGTTGGCTGACCTGAGCGCCAACAAGGAAAAGTACAAGCAAGACCCGAGTCAGTTTTATAACGCGCTGAACACGATTGTCGGGCCTGTGGTGGATGCCGAAGGCATTTCCAAAAGCATCATGACCGTCAAGTACTCGCGCAAGGCGACCCCGGAGCAGATGACCCGCTTCCAGGAAAATTTCAAGCGTGGCCTGTTCCAGTTCTATGGCAACGCATTGCTTGAGTACAACAACCAGGGCATTACGGTTGACGCGCCGAAGTCCGAAACGGGTGACCGTGCCGAAGTTGGCATGACCGTGAAGGGCACCAATGGCGCGGTGTATCCGGTGTCCTATACCCTGACGAAGATCAATGGCGAGTGGAAACTGCGTAACGTCGTGATCAATGGCATCAACATTGGCAAGCTGTTCCGTGACCAGTTCGCGGATGCCATGCAGCGCAATGGCAACGACCTGGACAAAACCATCAATGGTTGGGCCGGTGAAGTGGCCAAGGCCAAGGAAGAAACCGACAAAGCTGCCGGGAAGTCTGCCCAATGACCGAGTCGGCCATTCGCCTTGGCGAGTCCGGTGAGCTGCTGCTCAGCGGCGTGCTGGATTACAGCACCGGGCCAGCCCTGCGCAAGCAGGGCCAAGCGCTGATCAATTCCAGCACTGCGTCCGCGCTGGTGCTGGATTGCTCGGCGGTGGTGAAGTCCAGCAGTGTCGGCTTGTCGTTGCTGCTGTGTTTCATGCGTGATGCGCAGGCTGTCAAAAAAACGGTGAGCATCCGTGCGTTGCCCGAAGACATGCGTGAAATCGCTGAAGTTTCCGGTCTGACCGAGCTGTTGGCGCATCCTTAATACACATTATTAAAGAAGCCCCCCGTCAGAGTCCTGCTATGCGGGGTTCGCAGGCGCGGGGCTTTTTTGTATGATGTGCGACCCGCGCGCACTGGGCGCCCATAGAGGTTGATCATGCAGGCCCTAGAAGTTAAAAGCTTCCTTGAAGGAAAGCTGCCCCAAACTAATGTTGAAGTTGAGGGCGAAGGCTGCAACTTCCAGCTGAACGTGATTAGCGATGAACTGGCGGCATTGAGCCCGGTCAAGCGTCAGCAGCAGATCTATGCCCATTTGAACCCGTGGATCACCGATGGCAGCATCCATGCGGTCACTATGAAATTTTTCAGCCGCGCGGCCTGGGCCGAGCGCACCTGAGCCCCCAAGGCGTCGAGATTCTTATGGATAAATTGATTATTACCGGCGGTGCTCGTCTTGATGGCGAGATCCGTATTTCCGGGGCGAAGAACTCCGCCCTGCCGATCCTGGCAGCGACCTTGCTGTGCGATGGCCCGGTTACCGTGGCCAACCTGCCGCACCTGCACGACATCACCACCATGATCGAGCTGTTCGGTCGCATGGGCATCGAGCCGGTGATCGACGAGAAACTCAGCGTCGAAATCGACCCGCGCACCATCAAGACCCTGATCGCACCGTACGAGCTGGTGAAAACCATGCGCGCCTCGATCCTGGTACTGGGCCCGATGGTTGCCCGTTTCGGCGAAGCCGAAGTCGCACTGCCTGGCGGTTGCGCCATCGGTTCGCGTCCGGTGGACCTGCACATCCGTGGCCTCGAAGCCATGGGTGCAACCATTGACGTCGAAGGCGGCTATATCAAGGCCAAGGCGCCGGAAGGCGGCCTGCGTGGCGCGAACTTCTTCTTTGATACCGTCAGTGTGACCGGTACCGAGAACATCATGATGGCCGCAGCCCTGGCCAACGGCCGCAGCGTCCTGCAAAACGCCGCGCGCGAGCCTGAAGTGGTCGACCTGGCCAACTTCCTGATCGCCATGGGCGCCAACATCACCGGCGCCGGCACCGACACCATCACCATCGAAGGTGTGAAACGCCTGCATTCGGCCACCTACAAAGTGATGCCGGACCGTATCGAGACCGGTACCTACCTGGTGGCTGCTGCCGTCACTGGTGGCCGCGTCAAGGTCAAGGACACCGATCCGACCATCCTTGAAGCCGTCCTGGAAAAACTCAAGGAAGCCGGCGCCGAGATTACCACCGGCGAAGACTGGATCGAGCTGAACATGCACGGCAAGCGGCCAAAAGCCGTCAACGTGCGTACTGCTCCGTACCCGGCGTTCCCCACCGACATGCAGGCGCAGTTCATTTCCCTGAACGCGATTGCCGAAGGCACCGGCGCTGTGATCGAGACCATCTTCGAAAACCGCTTCATGCACGTGTATGAACTGCACCGCATGGGCGCCAAGATCCAGGTCGAAGGCAACACCGCCATCGTGACCGGCATCGAGAAGCTCAAGGGCGCGCCAGTGATGGCCACCGACCTGCGTGCGTCGGCCAGCCTGGTGATCTCGGCGCTGTGCGCTGACGGCGACACCCTGATCGACCGCATTTACCACATAGACCGTGGTTACGAGTGCATCGAAGAGAAGCTGCAGATGCTCGGCGCGAAAATCCGCCGCGTACCGGGCTAGTTCCAGGAACTGCAAACACGGTCATTGTGGCGAGGGAGCTTGCTCCCGCTGGACTGCGCAGCAGTCCCAGTCTTTTTAAACAAAGACCAGGGCCGCTTCGCGCCCCAGCGGGAGCAAGCGCCCTCGCCACAGGACGATGTATGCTGTTAACTGATTTGTTTCAAATCGAGGCTGTAATGGCCTCGATCTGTGTCTGGCGCCGATTGCGACCGGACAGCAATAGCCTGATGAAGGACTGACGTTTCCCATGTTGACCATCGCACTGTCCAAGGGCCGCATCCTTGACGACACTTTGCCGCTTCTGGCTGAAGCGGGCATCGTGCCAACCGAGAATCCGGACAAGAGCCGCAAGCTGATCATCCCCACGACCCAGGACGACGTTCGCCTGCTGATCGTGCGTGCCACCGATGTGCCAACTTACGTTGAGCATGGCGCGGCCGACCTCGGCGTCGCGGGCAAAGACGTGTTGATGGAATACGGCGGTCAGGGCCTGTACGAGCCGCTGGACCTGCGTATCGCCCTGTGCAAGCTGATGACCGCCGGCCGTGTCGGTGACGTCGAGCCTAAGGGCCGCCTGCGGGTGGCGACCAAGTTCGTCAACGTTGCCAAGCGCTACTACGCCGAGCAAGGTCGCCAGGTCGACATCATCAAGCTTTACGGCTCGATGGAGCTGGCACCGCTGATCGGCCTGGCCGACAAGATCATCGACGTGGTCGACACCGGAAACACCCTGCGCGCCAACGGCCTGGAACCCCAGGACTTTATCGCTGACATCAGCTCCCGCCTGATCGTCAACAAAGCTTCCATGAAAATGCAGCACGCCCGTATCCAGGCGTTGATCGACACCCTGCGCAAGGCAGTGGAGTCTCGACACCGCGGTTGACTCACCCGCGCGGCCCTAAGCCGCGCCCGTCTATCCGCCTCATAGCCAGAATTCTCAGGTGCCCAAGCGGAAACGACTGCTAGTTTAGGGCGCCTGAGTTTTTGCCAATTCTATTGAGGCCCTCGCTATGACCACGTCCACTGCAATTGCCCGACTCAACGCTGCCGACCCGGATTTCGCCCATCATCTGGATCATCTGCTGAGCTGGGAAAGCGTGTCCGACGATACGGTCAACCAGCGGGTGCTCGACATCATCAAGGCCGTGCGCGAGCGCGGTGACGCGGCGCTGGTGGATTTCACCCGGCAGTTCGATGGCTTGGACGTTGCCTCCATGGCCGACCTGATCCTGCCCCGCGAGCGCCTGGAACTGGCCTTGACCCGCATCACCGCGCCCCAGCGCGAAGCCCTGGAAGTGGCGGCCGCGCGGGTGCGCAGCTACCACGAAAAACAGAAACAGGATTCCTGGAGCTACACCGAGGCCGACGGCACCGTGCTGGGCCAGAAGGTTACGCCGCTGGACCGCGCCGGCCTGTACGTGCCGGGCGGTAAAGCCTCGTACCCGTCCTCGGTACTGATGAACGCGATTCCGGCCAAGGTCGCCGGCGTGACCGAAGTGGTCATGGTGGTGCCTACACCGCGCGGCGAAATCAACGAACTGGTGCTGGCAGCGGCCTGCATCGCGGGTGTTGATCGGGTCTTCACCATCGGCGGCGCCCAAGCGGTAGCGGCCCTGGCCTACGGCACCGAAAGTGTGCCGAAGGTCGATAAAGTGGTGGGCCCGGGCAACATTTACGTAGCCACGGCCAAGCGCCATGTATTTGGCCAGGTCGGCATCGACATGATCGCCGGCCCTTCGGAAATCCTCGTGGTGTGTGACGGCCAGACCGACCCGGACTGGATCGCCATGGACCTGTTCTCCCAGGCCGAGCACGACGAAGACGCCCAGGCGATCCTGGTCAGCCCGGATGCCGAATTCCTGGACAAGGTGGCAGCGAGCATCGCCAAGCTGCTGCCGACTATGGAGCGTGCCGAGATCATCGAGAAGTCGATCAATGGCCGTGGCGCCCTGATCCAGGTGCGCGACATGGAACAAGCCATCGAAGTGGCCAACCGCATCGCACCGGAACACCTGGAGTTGTCCGTCGCCGACCCACAAGCCTGGCTGCCGCTGATTCGTCACGCGGGCGCGATCTTCATGGGCCGCCACACCAGCGAAGCTCTGGGCGACTACTGCGCCGGCCCCAATCACGTGTTGCCGACCTCGGGCACCGCGCGGTTCTCTTCGCCCTTGGGCGTGTATGACTTCCAGAAGCGCTCGTCGATCATCTTCTGCTCGCCACAGGGCGCGTCGGAACTGGGCAAGACCGCTTCCGTGCTGGCCCGTGGCGAGTCGCTGACCGCCCACGCCCGCAGCGCCGAATACCGCATCGTTGACGATAAGCAGGGGAACTGAAACATGAGCAAATTCTGGAGCCCGCTCGTCAAGGATCTCGTGCCTTACGTGCCCGGTGAGCAACCGAAGCTGACCAAGCTGGTGAAACTCAACACCAATGAAAACCCCTACGGCCCATCGCCCAAAGCGTTGGCAGCCATGCAGGCCGAGTTGAACGACAACCTGCGTTTGTACCCGGACCCCAACAGCGACCTGCTCAAGCAGGCGGTGGCGAAGTATTACGGGATCGACGCGGGCAAGGTGTTCCTCGGCAACGGTTCCGATGAAGTCCTGGCGCACATCTTCCACGGTTTGTTCCAGCACGACCTGCCGTTGCTGTTCCCGGACATCAGCTACAGCTTCTATCCGGTGTACTGCGGGCTTTACCGCATTGCCTTCGACGCCGTGCCGCTGGATGAGCAGTTCCAGATCCGCGTGTCTGACTACGCCAGGCCCAACGGCGGGATCATCTTCCCGAACCCGAACGCGCCGACCGGTTGCGTGATGGCGCTGGACGCAGTGGAGCAAATCCTCAAGGCCAGCCCGGACTCGGTGGTGGTGGTGGATGAAGCCTATATCGACTTCGGTGGCGAAACCGCCATCAGCCTGGTGGACCGTTACCCGAACCTGCTGGTGACCCAAACCCTTTCCAAATCGCGCTCACTGGCCGGTTTGCGGGTGGGCCTGGCCGTGGGCCATCCGGACCTGATCGAGGCGCTGGAGCGGGTCAAGAACAGCTTCAACTCCTACCCGCTGGACCGTCTGGCGATTGTCGGTGCGGCCGCCGCGTTTGAAGACCGTGAGCACTTCCAGAACACCTGCAAGTTGGTGATCGACAGCCGTGAAAAGCTGGTGGCGCAGTTGCAGGCCAAGGGGTTTGAAGTGTTGCCGTCTGCGGCCAACTTCATCTTTGCCCGTCACCCACGGCACGACGCTGCCGGGCTGGCAGCCAAGGTGCGGGAACAAGGGGTGATCGTGCGGCACTTCAAGCAGGAGCGGATTGCCCAGTTCCTGCGGATCAGCATCGGCACGCCTGAGCAGAACCAGGCGCTGATCGATGCGTTGGGCGAGCTGTAATCTTCATTGACTGAACAGGCCCCATCGCGGGCAAGCCCGGCTCCCACATTGGAATGCATTGTCAGAAAGAATGCAGTCCCCTGTGGGAGCCGGGCTTGCCCGCGATGAGGCCATCAGCAACACCAAAAAGCTAAAGCCTTACAGCAACGGCTCATCCGGCTTCTTGTGCTTCCAGCCGTCATTGCCCGGCAGCAGCAGATTCAACGCAATCGCTACCACCGCACACAGGGCAATGCCCTTCAGGCCAAAGTCATCCGGGCCGGTGCCGGTACCTACCAGCACCCCGCCAATCCCGAACACCAGGGTTACCGACACAATCACCAGGTTGCGTGCTTCGCCGAGGTCGATCTTGTGGCGGATCAGGGTGTTCATCCCCACCGCGGCAATCGAGCCGAACAGCAGGCATAGAATCCCGCCCATTACCGGGACTGGAATGCTTTGCAGCAGCGCGCCGAACTTGCCGATAAACGCCAGGCTGATGGCAAACACCGCCGCCCAGGTCATGATTTTCGGGTTGTAGTTCTTGGTCAGCATCACGGCGCCCGTCACTTCCGCGTAGGTCGTATTGGGCGGGCCGCCGAAGAGGCCGGCAGCGGTGGTGGCGATACCATCACCCAATAGCGTGCGGTGCAGGCCAGGCTTCTTCAGGTAGTCGCGACCGGTCACGCTGCCCACTGCAATCACACCACCGATGTGTTCGATGGCCGGGGCCAGGGCTACCGGGACGATAAACAGGATCGCCTGCCAGTTGAATTCCGGCGCGGTGAAGTGGGGCAGGGCGAACCACGGTGCGGCAGCGATCTTCGCCGTGTCGACTACACCGAAGTAGAACGACATGGCGAAACCCACCAGCACGCCGGAGATGATCGGCACCAGGCGGAAAATGCCTTTGCCGAATACCGCCACGATCAATGTGGTCAGCAGCGCCGGCATCGAGATCAGCATGGCGGTCTGGTAGTGGATCAACTCGCTACCGTCACCCGCCTTGCCCATCGCCATGTTGGCGGCAATCGGCGCCATGGCCAGGCCGATGGAGATAATCACCGGCCCGATCACCACCGGCGGCAGCAGCCGGTCGATGAAACCGGTGCCCTTGATCTTCACCGCCAGCCCCAGGAAGGTGTAAACGAAACCTGCCGCCATCACGCCGCCCATGGTCGCCGCGAGGCCGAATTGGCCTTTGGCAAGAATGATCGGGGTGATAAACGCAAAGCTCGACGCCAGGAACACCGGGACTTGGCGCCCGGTGACCACTTGGAACAACAAGGTGCCCAAGCCTGCGGTAAACAGGGCGACGTTTGGATCGAGACCGGTGATCAGCGGCATCAACACCAGCGCGCCAAATGCTACGAAGAGCATCTGTGCGCCAGACAGGATCTGGCGCCAAAGCGGGTCGTTGAATTCATCCTGCATGGTCACGCGTCCTTCTGCTTGGTACCGAAGATCTTGTCGCCGGCGTCGCCCAGGCCCGGGATGATGTAGCCGTGTTCGTTCAGGCGTTCATCGATCGAGGCGGTGTAGATCAGCACGTCCGGGTGGGCTTTCTCGACGGCGGCGATGCCTTCGGGAGCGGCCACCAGCACCATGGCGCGGATGTCCTTGCAACCGGCTTTTTTCAGCAGATCGATGGTGGCAACCATCGAGCTACCGGTGGCGAGCATCGGGTCGATGATCATCGCCAGGCGCTCGTCGATTTCCGGTACGAGTTTTTCCAGGTAGGTGTGGGCCTGCAGTGTCTCTTCATTGCGGGCCACGCCCACGGCGCTGACCTTGGCGCCCGGGATCAGGCTGAGTACGCCTTCGAGCATGCCGATACCGGCACGCAGGATCGGCACCACGGTAATCTTCTTGCCGGCGATTTTCTCGACCTGGACGGGACCACACCAACCGGCGATCTCGTAGTTTTCCAGGGGCAGGTCTTTGGTCGCCTCGTAGGTGAGCAGCGCTCCGACTTCCTGAGCAAGCTCGCGGAAGTTCTTCGTGCTAATGTCGGCGCGGCGCATAAGGCCGAGTTTATGTCGGATCAGCGGGTGGCGGATCTCACGGATGGGCATGGGGAAAGGCTCCGGCGGCGGGCAAAAAAACCGGCCTAGATTAATCTATCCGAGGGTGTTGTCCTATAGACATCTAGTACGTTAGTCCATTAAGGCTTGAACGTTGCGCCTCACATGCGTACCTTTGCCCGCTTTTCTTGCCACAGCACCCCCTTGGAGAGCGCCATGTCCGCTGATCTCGAGCATATCCGTCAAATCATGCGCGAGGCTGACTGCCTGTACACCGAAGCGCAAGTCGAAGAGGCCATCGCCAAGGTCGGCGCGCACATCTCCCGCGAAATGGCCGACACCAACCCGGTGGTCTTTTGCGTGATGAACGGTGGCCTGATTTTCGCCGGTAAATTGCTCACCCATCTGCAATTCCCGCTGGAAGCGTCCTACCTGCACGCCACCCGCTATCGCAACGAAACCAGCGGCGGCGACCTGTTCTGGAAAGCCAAACCGGAAGTCTCGTTCATCGACCGCGATGTGCTGATCATCGACGACATCCTCGACGAAGGGCACACCCTGGGCGCGATCATCGACTTCTGCAAGCACGCTGGCGCGCGTAAAGTGCACACCGCCGTGCTGATCGACAAGGACCACGACCGCAAGGCCCGTCCGGACCTGAAGGCCGATTACGTGGGCCTGCCTTGCATTGACCGTTACATCTTCGGTTACGGCATGGACTACAAAGGCTACTGGCGTAATGCCAATGGGATCTACGCCGTTAAAGGTATGTAAGCGGGATTCAGACGCAGGGTTGTCATGCTATCGTGCTTGGCCTCTGCGTCTGGAGCTGTTCATGAGCCTGTTGATTCGCACCTGCGCCGCCCTGGCGCTGACCCTCAGTTTGCCCCTGGCGGCCGCTCCGGCGCCGCTGCATAGCCAATTCCTGCCTCCCGACGACCTGACCCTGCGCGCCGAAGCTCCGGACCAGCAACAATTGCTGCAAGTCACCGAGTATTCGGTGGTGGTGGGTAACCAGCGCCAATCCACCCAGCAGCCGATTCCGGTGACCTCACCGTTGATGATCCGCCTCAAGGGCAAGTCCCTGAACAAGGGCGCGACCATCACCCGGGTGATCCTCAACTTTGATGCCGAAAGCAAAAGCCTGAAAAAGCCGGTGTTCGACGATAAAAGCGAAACCCTGACCTTGTCGTACCCGATGACCCAGTATCGGGTGATCGTCGATTTGCTGCGCAACGACATGGTGTATGTGCAGTTCCTCAGTTACGCCAATGGCCATATCTGGGCCGATTTGCACACCGGCGCCGTTCGCTCCAAATAATCCAGCCGACGCGGATTCGGCGGTGTAAATACAGTCAATGTGGGAGCTGGCTTGCCTGCGATAGCGATGCATCAGTAACAGATGGGCCAGCGGACCCACCGCTATCGCAGGCAAGCCAGCTCCCACATTGGTTCGCGTAGCTTTCGAAGCCGCTGTGCCGCAGGTAAACTGCTTTTCCCGTGTAAATGTCTGCAGGCTGGAGTCGGTAATGCGTAAAGATAAGAAACAGGTGATTGGTGATGAAATCGGCGACGAGCAAATCAAGCTGTTCCTGGATTTCGAGCCGGTAGACGCCACTTCGCCGTCCCTACACAAGCTGATCAAGGCTTACCGTGGCCTGCGTATCGACGACTTTGAACGCTTCCTGGGGTTTTTCAAGGAAGCCGGCCTGGACCTCGATGGCAAGGACGAGCACGGCCAGACCTTCGTTGAAGTGATCAAGGACCAGCGCAACGCCGCTGAGTACATCGAGCTGATCGAACAAGCCCGCGGCTGATTGCTACAGACGAAAAAAACGCCCCATTCGGGGCGTTTTTTCGTTCCCACGCTCTGCGTGGGAATGCATCCACTGACGCTCTGCGTCACGACGCTCAAGCGTAGCTTTCGGTCTCGCTGCTCTGCTCAACCAGTTCCAGGCTGATGTTGTTCTGCGTGTTGATCTTGCGATACAGCTCGGCATCGGTCTCAAGGACCTTTTCCCGAGCCGGGAAGATCTCGTGCAGCTTGGCAGCCCATTCACCGGCCGCTTTGGTCGGGAAGCAGCGTTCGATCAGTTCCAGCATGATCGACACCGTCACCGAAGCGCCCGGAGATGCGCCCAGCAGGGCGGCCAACGAGCCGTCCTTGGCCGCAACCAGTTCGGTACCGAATTGCAGCACGCCGCCTTTCTTCGGGTCTTTCTTGATGATCTGCACCCGTTGGCCGGCCACTTCCAGGCGCCAGTCTTCGGCTTTCGCCTCAGGGTAGAAGCGACGCAGGGATTCCAGGCGCTGTTCCATGGACTGGCGCACTTCGCTGACCAGGTACTTGGTCAGGTCCATGTTGTCCCGGGCCACGGCCAGCATCGGGCCGATGTTACCGGCGCGAATCGACAGGGGCAGGTCAAGGAACGAACCGTGTTTGAGGAACTTGGTGGTGAAGCCGGCGTATGGCCCGAACAGCAGGGACTTCTTGCCATCGACCACACGGGTGTCCAGGTGCGG
The DNA here is from genome assembly GCF_016650865.1 of Pseudomonas sp. TH34. NCBI lineage: Bacteria > Pseudomonadati > Pseudomonadota > Gammaproteobacteria > Pseudomonadales > Pseudomonadaceae > Pseudomonas > Pseudomonas sp. TH34. Next base: position 434,536 of record NZ_JAEKFB010000010.1, on the reverse strand, counting down.
CACCGACATGGGTGGCGAACCCACGGCCGCCTGGCTGTAGACCTTGGCCTGGTGGTGCTTGACCACTTCCGGGTTGTCGCAACGCAGCCACTGGCCGCTTACGGGGAAACCGCCGAAGCCTTTGCTTTCTTCGATGCCCGAGGCTTGCAGCAGCGGCAGGGCCGCGCCACCGGCGCCGAGGAACACGAACTTGGCGTCCACATCACGGGAGTTGCCGCTGTTGACGTCCTTGATGCTCACGGTCCAGCCGGCGCCGTTGCGCTTGAGGCCGGTGACGCGCTTGCTGTACTTGACCTGGGCATCCGGTGCGCTGGTCAGGTGCGAGAGCAGTTGGTTGGTCAGGGCGCCGAAGTTGACGTCGGTGCCGTTCATCACGCGGGTGGCAGCGATTTTTTCGTCCAGGGGGCGGCCGGGCATCATCAGCGGCATCCACTCGGCCATTTCGCTGCGGTCTTCGGTGTAGTGCATGTCCGAGAACGCGTGGTGCTGGCTGAGGGTTTCAAAACGCTTCTTGAGGAACGACACGCCTTTCTCGCCCTGCACGAAACTCAGGTGCGGCACGGGGCTGATAAAGGACTTGGACGAGCCAAAGGTGCCTTTCTTGGTCAAGTAAGCCCAGAACTGCTTCGACACCTCGAATTGGGTGTTGATGTGCACAGCTTTCTTGATGTCGATGGAGCCGTCAGCGGCCTGCGGTGTGTAGTTCAGCTCACACAGCCCGGCGTGGCCGGTACCGGCGTTGTTCCACGGGTTGGAACTTTCCGCGGCACCCGAATCCATCAGCTCAACGACTTCCAGCTTGAGGCCGGGGTCGAGCTCTTTGAGCAGTACGGCGAGGGTGGCACTCATGATGCCCGCACCTACCAGTACTACGTCGACTGCTTCGTTATGCGCCATTTAACGCGTCTCCAAAATCTGCAGCACCAAATTGACGGCATGGCTGCCAGGAGTGACGGGGCGGTTCACGTGATGCCCCAGGTTACCCATGGCCAGGATCGCCATGTCCGATTCTTCGCAATTTATCGCAAGCGGACGCTGCCGACCGGGCCTGATCTGCGTATGAACGCATTTAAGGGCACCTGTGGCAATTCGACTTATGGTCAAGCTCGTCCGATCGTGCAACCAAATCCGTAGCGGACAGGCTTCAAACTCCGGTTTTTGAGGAGTGCTCGGTCCTGTGTGGTGGGGCTGTTCCAGACGCTGATGGTGCTTGTACAAACGCAAAACTATTCATTTGCTCGCCACACTCTTGTGAAGTTGTGAAAACCCGTTTTTTCACGCTCTTTTGAAGACGTGAACCTCAAAAAAGGGCTGCCCCAGCCTGGCACCTGGCCCGAAATAACTGCCGGCAAGCGGCAAAACGGGCAAACAACTCAAGTGGCCGAGCGCATGGCAGCTCTGGCAGATTCGGGTAAAGACGATGGTTTGCAGAGAAAACAGCAAGCTCGCCAGCTTCACTCGATCTGTGTGGGCGGCTCTCTGTGGGCGGTGCGGGGAGCTAACACAAGTGCATTAGCGATGCTGCGAGGCCCGATCAGGAGACGTCCTTATAATCGGGGGGAGATTGTAGCGAAGAAATGCGCGCAAATGGGCGTGTTTAATGACTTTTATTAGCAGTCTGGTCAGGAGGCCAACACATGCCCTTGCTGTGGCTGCGAAACCCGTGGGTTGATGCGGGCGCTGGCCGGCAGCGGGCGGTGCATCCAGCTCAGGCGAGTCTCTTCGACTTCGACCCAGCCTTCGCCGACGGGCGGCAGGCTGCACTGTTTGAAAGCCTGGCAGCAGCCATGGGCATCGAGCAGTGCAAAGTGACGATGACTGGCATGGGAAAAGAACAAAGATTTGAGAAGGCGCATGGTTGTGTACCCGGTTCGTTACATGCTGCGAAGGTTGGCAGTCTGGCATGACAGTGGGGTGACGGTTCTGTGTGAAAATTGTAATTTCGCCGACAGTTCAGGCGCCGTTCAGGAATTCTGGTGAGTGGCGAGCGCTCACCGTTATACTGGCGCCCTGTTTGCATCTAGTCCTGGAGAAATGAGTATGTTGCAACGCCTGTTGTTCGGTTTGATCACTGTGACCAGTTTGACCCTGGTTGGCTGCGCCCACAGCCCGCAACAACTCAGCCCGCAACCGAAAATCACCACCCAGTTGGCGCCTGTCGGCCATGGCCAGCCGGTGTCGGTGCGTGTGGTTGATGGGCGTCCGTCGCCGACCCTCGGCACCCGTGGCGGCCTGTACCCGGAAACCAGCGCCATTACGGTGACCGGTGCGGACGTGCTGCCCAAGCTGCAAGCCCAGGCCGAAGCGGCCGTGCGCCTGTTGGGCTTCACCCCGTCCAACTCGCCAGGTGCTCCACAACTGACCATCACCCTGGCCGAGCTGAAGTATCAGTCGCCCAAGGAAGGCCTGTACGTGACTGAAGCCACCATCGGCGCAACCTTCAAGTCCGACGTGACTGCCGGTACCCGTCGCTACAGCGGCCGTTACGGCGCTTCCCTGGACCAGCGCTTCGGTATGGCGCCGAACCAGGAAACCAACACCAAGCTGGTCAGCGACGTGTTGAGCGATGCCCTGACGCGCCTGTTCAAGGACCCGAGCATCGGTTCGCTACTCAGCTCGCAGTAACCGTCAGGCGGGCGCGGAGCGCCCCAGTCGGCATTCCTTTGCGGCGCGTGGGAACGATCACCGGGCTCAGCGATGAGCCCGGTTTTTTTACGCCTGCAGTTTTCATGCAGCCGTTTCGACATAAAAGTCCAGCACACTCACTCCAGTGAGCAAATCCAGCTCCGGCAGGTCGGCATGCTGATGCCCGCCGAGGGCGCAATACACCAGCCAGTGGCGGTCCTGCACATTGAACGCGAGGCCGCCTACCAGCGCCTCTTGCTCATCACTTGGGGCAATCAGATACAGCCGATCCTGGTTCTGCGCGTGCAACATGACAAGCTCCCGGGCTTTCGAAGGGCAACAGAGTGGCTTGTTAAGGTGACGTTCAGGTGACGCTGTAAATTACTGGATACATTAGCCGTCAATGGGGAAGGAGTAATGACGCGCAGGCGGCGCATATCATTCAGGTTTGTATCTGGATTGATACCAAGACACTGATACATCGAGGTTTGCGATGTCGCTGACCGCACTACTGCTCAATTCCCTTGCCCTGTTGCTGGCCTGCCCGGCGGCTTGGCTGCTGTTTGTCACACGCCTGCGGGAACAGCGCGCGATAGCCAGGCTTGCCGCGCAAAGCGAACTGCGGGCCATTGATCAACCGATGCTGTTTCTTGATGTGCTGACCCAGCGTACCCATCGCCTGTTCTACCGGCTGGGGTTTGTCTGGCTCGGGCTGGCGTTGCTGGTGTCCTTGTTCAGTACCCGATTGTAAGAACACCCTAAAACAAATGTGGGAGCGGGTTACAGGGCAATCCCGGCCTTGACCCGATACTGATTCCTCACCGGCGTCGCGTATTGCAGCACCAGATACGGCCGATGCTCGGCCGGGCACGCATTCAAGCGCCGCTCCCACTCCGCTTTCGCCTTGGCCAGCTCGTCCGCCGGGAATACCTCGGCTGCGGTCGGTACCTGCAATTGCGGGTCGGCATCGCTCCATTGGGCGTACGCCAGGTAATGCACCGGGAACAACCGATAACCGCCCAGAATCTGCCGGTCCATTTCGATCGCCAATAGCTTGGTGTCCTCGAAAGCCTGGGTGATCGGCGGCGCGAAGTTGACGTGCACCCGGCCCTTGTAGCCGGTGATACCCAGGGCAATGCTCACGTCATCTTCCCCCGGCGCCTTGCTGTAGGTGCCGGTGGTGGCGCGGATGTACAGTTCGCGGGCCTTGGCTGCGTCGCACGGGTCATATTCGTAGCTGATGGACACCGGCGTCAGGTTCAGTGACTGGATGACCTCGGCGAACGGCTCGTCCTTGCGGCTCATGTGGAACATCTTGAGGATCGCCGACTCGGTGCGATCATCCCCATCCTTGGCGCGGCCTTCGGCCTGGGCGATCCAGATCGACTGGCAGTCGTTGCGAATCGAATGGTTGATGTACGCCGACAACAACTGATAAGCCGCCATCTTCTCTTTGCGCCCGGTAATCGAGCGGTGCACGATGAAACTCTTGTTCAGGCGCATCAGGTCGCTGACAAACGGCTTTTGCAGCAGGTTGTCACCGATGGCGATACGTGGCGTGGGCAGGCCGGCGTGGTACACGGCGTAGTTGACGAAGGCCGGGTCCATCACGATGTCGCGGTGGTTGGCCAGGAACAGGTAGGCGCTGCCGGACTTGAACTGCTCTACGCCGGTATAAGTTACGCCGTCGGTCGCCCGCTCTATAGTGTGGTCGACGTAAAATTCGACTTTGTCCTGCAGCGTGGCCACGGTGGTGACGCCGGCGAACTCACGGCGCAGTTTATGGGCGATCATCGGCTTGAGCAGCCAGCCGAAGGCGCCGGCAAAGCGCGGGAAGCGAAAGTGGGTCAGGATGTCCAGAAAGGCCTTGTCACTGAACAGTCGGGCCAGCACTGCCGGGACTTCGCTGTCGTTGTAAGGTCGGATGGTATCGAATTCGCCCATCATGCTCTCTTGTTAGAAACGGCTAGGGTAAGTAAAGGTTTGGAACAATAAATATCAGGGCGTGGTCCGGGCAATTGGCCGGGACGAAAAATAGCCCTGTAAATAGACCGGCGATTATACGCACAAGTCACCTTGGAGACCGCGATGGAAGAGGAGTCGTACGAATGTCCTTATTGTGGCGAGGTAGTCACGGCGTTACTGGACCTGTCGGCAGGCGATCAGGAATATATAGAAGATTGCCCGGTGTGCTGCCGGCCCATCGTTTTCGAACTGCAGGTTCATGGCGACGAATGGATGCTCAACGTGCGCAGCGAGAACGAATAAAGGTACGCCCATGCAGCGAATCTACGAACCGGAAAACCTGATGGAAGGCGAGCTGCTGCAAGGCATGCTCGAAAGCGAGGGCATCACCGCGCACCTGGTGGGGCGCGATTTGCTCGGTGGCACTGGCGAATTACCGATTTATGGTCTGCTGGCCCTGGCGGTGGAGAACGACCAGGCCGCTTATGCCCGTGAGCTGATCACTGCCTACAACGGTGCGCAACCGCTGCCCGGTGATGAACCCGACAGCTTCCCCGACGTGTTGGTCTGTTAGGCTGTCGGCCAGTTTCTCCAAGAGTCGTGTTGCCCCATGTGTGGACGTTATGCCCTGTTTCGCTGGAACCCTGCGTTTGCTGCCTTGCCGGGCTTTCCGGCCGACCAGCAGGCCCAGTGGAACATCTCCCCCAATGATTCGGTGCTGATCCAGCGCCTCAGCGACGGCCAGCACACCCTGGCGCGAGCGCGCTGGGGCCTGACGCCGCCCTGGTTGACCGATCTCTCTCGTACACCGGCCCATGCCCGGGCGGAAACCCTGGCAGAGCAACCGATGTTTCGCGAAGCCTTTCGCCAGCGCCGCTGCCTGTTGCCGGCCAATGGGTTCTACGAATGGCGCGGCACCCAGCGCAAGCGGCCGTACTGGCTGACGCCGGGAGAGGGCAGCACGCTGTTCTTTGCGGCGATCTGGGAAGCGTATCCGGTGCAGGAACAGGTGTGGCTGAGCACGGCGGTGGTGACCCAGGCGGCGCAGAGCCAGCGCCGGCCGTTGATTCTGGATGCGGCGGGGCAGGCGGCCTGGCTGAACCCCGAGACGCCGTTGCACACCTTGCAAGCCTTGTTGGCCAGTGAGCCCACCGCGTTGCGCGAGCGAGTGCTGGCCAATATGGTCAACGATCCGAAGCTGAATGGACCGGAGTGCCTGACTCCGGGTTGATCCTGGGGATTCGTGCTGTCTGCGCCGGCCTCATCGCAGGCAAGCCAGCTCCCACATTCTGAATGTATTCACAGATTAAAATGTGGGAGCTGGCTTGCCAGCGATAGCGGTCTCCAGGGCGCCGCCGGGTTAAACCTTGAACTGATTGATCAACCGCCGCTGCTGCTCCGCCAGCTTGGTCAGGTCAGCACTGGCCGCGCTCGATTCATCCGCCCCGCCTGCCACTTCATTGGCCACCTGCCCGATATTGATCACGTTACGGTTAATGTCCTCCGCCACCGCGCTCTGTTCCTCGGCGGCGCTGGCGATCTGGGTGTTCATGTCGTTGATCACCGACACCGCCTGGGTAATGGTCTCCAGCGCCTGAGCCGCCTTGGCCGCATGTTGCACGCTTTCATCGGTACGGTTCTGGCTGTCTTCCATCACCCGCACCACGTCGCGGGTGCCTTGCTGCAATTGCTGGATCATGGTCTGGATTTCTTCAGTGGCTTTCTGAGTCTTCTGTGCGAGATTGCGCACCTCGTCGGCCACCACTGCAAACCCGCGTCCCTGTTCTCCGGCCCGTGCGGCTTCGATCGCTGCGTTGAGCGCCAGCAGGTTGGTCTGCTCGGCAATCCCGCGAATCGCCGTGAGGATGGCGTTGATGTTTTCGCTGTCCTTGGCCAGCGCCTGCACCACACCGACCGCCTTGCCGATTTCCTCGGCGAGGGCACCGATGGAGGTGGAGGTGTCGCGCACAATCTGCATGCCCTGGCTCGCCGCTTGATCAGCGTGGCTGGCGGCTTGTGCAGCCTGGGTGGCGTTGCGCGCCACGTCCTGGGCCGTCGCGGTCATCTCGTGCACGGCGGTGGCCACCTGGTCGATCTCGACCATTTGCTTGTGCACGCCCTGGTTGGTGCGAATCGCGATGTCGGCGGTGTGCTCCGACGAGTCGCTGACCTTCTGCACCGAACTCACCACCTGGGTAATCATCCCCTGCAACTTGGCCAGGAACGTGTTGAAGCCGCTGGCAATCGCCCCCAGTTCGTCGGCGCGATCACTGGTCAGGCGCCGGGTCAGGTCACCTTCGCCCTGGGCGATGTCATTCAGCATTGCCACCATTTGCTTGAGCGGCCGGGCAATCCCGTGGCCCACCAGCCAGATCACCAGCAAGCCAATGCCGGCGATGAGCAGACCGGCCACGGCCATACCGAAAATATCGGTTTTGCGCTGGGCGTCGAGGTCGTGTTGCATCGCCTGCAAGTCCGCCATCACCGCGCTCAACGGCAGTTGCAGCATCAAGGTCCAGCGGGCATCGGTCTGGCCGATGTTGAACGGCAGGAACAACTCGATATGCCCGTGTTCCTTATCCACGTCGTAACGTACTTCGCCGATCTTTAACTGACCGAGGTTGGACAGCTCGTTGCTGTCGAGCAGGTCGCTGGCTTTTTCCCCCAGCTTGCTGGCGTCCTTGGTGTAGGCCACCAGGCGGCCGTTGCTGGAGATCAGCGCCAGTTCACCGGCGCCGTTGTACAAATTCTGATCAGCCTTGGTGAGCATTTCCTGGATGAAGTTCACCGACAGGTCGGCACCGACGATGCCCTGGAAGGTGCCGTCGATCATGATCGGTTCGATAAACGAAGCGAGCATCACCATTGCGTTGCCCACCTTGTAGGGGGCCGGGTCGATGGCGCAGGGCTTTTTGCTTTCCTTGGAGCACAGGTAGTACTCACTGGCGCGCACACCGGTGGACAGGATGGTCTGGTCCGCCACGTCAGCCAGTTTATCCAGGCCCAGGCTGCCGTCGGCATTACGGAACCACCAGGGCAGGAAGCGACCGTTGGTTTCGATACCGACTACCGGGCTGTTCACGTAGGCGGCGTCGTTGTGGTCGATGGCGTTGGCTTCCCAACCAATATAGGCGCCGAGAATCTTCGGGTTGCGCACCACGGTTTCGTGGATCAGGTTGATCAGTTGTTCGCGGGAAACTGCCAGTTGCGGGTTGCCGCTGGCGTCCTTCATGCCCATCAGGGCGTTGGTGGTGGCCAGGCCTTTGGCCGTCACCAGTGGCGCTTCCAGTTCACGCTGGATCAGCGTCGCCTGGGTTTGCGCCAGCGCGGTCAGGCGCTGCTCGATGATCTGCTCGAATTGCCCCTGGGTGCGTTCCTGCACCATGTCTTGGGTGCGCGCGCCGGCGAACAAGGCGTACAGCACCAACACCGCTACCACGCTCAGGACAATGGCCCCGGCCAGGGCTGCGACAGAAAATTGAATGGACTTGAACTTCATGACGGCTCCGAGCGCAGGGGAGATTGGCTGCTTGTTTATATCGGCCACGAGCGGGGGAGACATGAGGACGATCCCCTCAAAATGACTGTGCCGGATTGGCGAATGTCGCAAATGGGATGGTCGCCAACGGTTTATGAATTTTTTGCGGCAGTGTGGGATATGTCTGAAATCAGGCGGCTACACGTCTGTTGTATCTGGCGCCGATACAATTGGCCGACTACGATACGCGCCATGTTTTCAGGGAGAAGGTTGATGAAAAAGACAGTAGCGGTATGTGCATTGGGCGTGTCGGTATTGCTCGCCGGTTGCCAGTCGGTCAACACCACCAGCGGCGGCGCCGTGGGCGTTGAGCGCAAGCAATACATGTTCAGCATGTTGTCGAGTCAGGAAGTCGACCAGATGTATGCGCAGTCGTACCAGCAGACCCTGGGTGAAGCCAGCGGCAAAGGCCTGGTGGACAAGACCAGCGCCAACGCCAAGCGCGTGCAGGCGATTGCCAACCGCTTGATCGCCCAGGCACCCACGTTCCGCCCGGATGCAGCGCAGTGGAAGTGGGAAGTGAACCTGATCAAAAGTGACGAGATGAACGCCAACTGCGGGCCAGGCGGCAAGATCTTTGTCTACAGCGCGTTGATCGACAATCTCAAACTGACCGACGACGAACTCGCCGCGGTGATGGGCCATGAAATTGCCCATGCCTTGCGTGAACACGGCCGCGAAGCCATGTCCAAGGCATACGGTATCGAAATGGCGAAGCAGGGGGCTGGTGCGTTGTTCGGCCTCGGTCAGGACAGCATGGCGCTGGCTGATACCGTGGCCAACTACGGCATGACCTTACCCAACAGCCGCAGCAATGAAAACGAAGCGGACCTGATCGGCCTGGAGTTGTCGGCGCGTGCCGGCTACAACCCGAACGCGGCGATTACCCTGTGGAACAAAATGGCCAAGGCTTCGGAAGGCTCGCCACCTGAATTCATGAGTACTCACCCGGCTTCCAGCAGCCGGATCGCCTCCTTGCAGGCGGCTATTCCGAAGGTGATGCCGTTGTATCAGCAGGCGAAAAAATCCTGATTTATAAGACTGAAATGCAAATCTGAATGTGGGAGCCCGGCTTGTGTGGGAGCCGGGGTTGCCCGCGATGCAGGCACCTCGGTGTGTCAGTTGCACCGAGGTGATGCTATCGCAGGCAAGCCAGCTCCCACTCAAGCCCAGCCCCCATATGGGGTTGCGTTTAGATCCAGCCGCTGCTCTGCATGGCCTTGTACACCGCAACAATGGCCAGGATAAAAAACGCCGTAGCCGCCAGTCGACGAATCAGCGTCAGCGGCAGTTTGTCCGCGGCAAAATTCCCCGCCAGCACCACCGGTACGTTGGCAATCAACATGCCCAGGGTCGTGCCGATAATCACCAGCCACAGTTCCGGGTATTGCGCCGCGAGCATCACGGTAGCGATCTGGGTCTTGTCGCCGATTTCCGCGAGGAAGAACGCGATCAGGGTAGTCAGGAAGGGGCCGAACTTGCGTGCAGTACTGGTTTCGTCATCGTCGAGTTTGTCGGGCACCAGGGTCCAGAGCGCCGTGGCACAGAAACTCGCCGCGAGGATCCAGTGCAACACCGCATCCGAGAAGAAACTCCCGAACCAGGCCCCCACGGCGCCGGCGGCCGCATGGTTGGCGAGGGTCGCGGCAATGATGCCGGCGATGATCGGCCAGGGTTTGCGAAAGCGTGCAGCGAGAACGAGTGCGAGCAGTTGCGTCTTGTCACCAATTTCGGCCAAGGCAACGATTGCGGTAGGGACGAGCAGAGAATCCAGCATCAGGTAAGTTCCAGGGGCGGGTCGACACGGCTATGACACGTACAGCCTTCCCGCCCCGGGTAAGGTGTTCGTGTCATAGGTCTTGTCAAACCCCGGTCCGTCTGTGCGGACTCCTGGGTCGCATACGCCATGGTCTGTTGACCAAGTATGTTGACGTATGCCGGACGAGCGTGGCGCTCGTGGGAGACTACTCCCCTAGGACGGAGCGGATTCTGCCTAGGCAAAATCCATTCGGCAAGCCTTCTTTCGGAAAAAGATTTCAGCCGCGCTTGGCACGGTAAATGCGGAAACCCTGGCCTTCTGCCTTGATTGCGCAGACGCCAAGATGCTCTTCAATCAGCGGCTGATACTTCAGGAAGCTGTTCGCTACCAAGCGCAGTTCGCCGCCATTTGCCAGATGTTTGGCCGCTTTTCGCAGCAAGTTCTCCGTAGCGAAATAATCGGTGTGCACTCCGACATGGAACGGTGGGTTGCTCAAAATCGTGTTCAGATTCATCGGCGCTGCGTCGATGCCATCACCGGTCAACACCTCGGCTTCCAGACCGTTGGCGGCCAAGGTCAGGCGACTGCTGGCGGCGGCAAAAGCATCCACGTCGAGCATCGTCACCGTGTTATGCGGATAGCGACGTTTCACGGCGGCTCCAAGCACGCCCGCCCCACAACCGAAATCCAGCAAGTGACCGCTCGGCAACTTGTCCAGATGCTCCAGCAGCAATGCGGTACCGCGATCCAGACGACCATGGCTGAACACGCCCGGCAGGCTCACCACCTTGAGCGGCCCTTCGGCCAGCGGTACCTCGAACACTTGCGCCAGGCTTTCCAGCTCAACCGGCTCAGGGGCATTGGCCACCGTGACCAGCCACAACTGGCAGTGCCGCGCATTGTCGAGCTTGCGCGGTTTGCCGAACGGGTTCAGTTGCTTGGCCGCGCTTTCGATGCCGCCTTTCTTTTCTCCAACCAGGTATAACTCCTTGCCGGGCAAACGCGCTGCCACGGCATTGAGCAGGTAGTCGGTGAGGTCCTTGGACTTGGGCAGGAACACCACCGCCGTGTCGAACGAACGCTCGGGCACGTTCACGCCGAACTGGCTGCGCTCGGCAAAACGCGCGTCCAGCGCGGCCTGGTCGCCGGCGTGCCAGCTCCAGCCATGGGCGTTGGGCAGGCGGCCCAGCAGGTCGTCGGCGGGCAAGCCCACCAGCAGCACGTCGCCTTGAAAAAGTTCGGCCTGGCGAAGCAGTACTTCACTGCGCGGATCCATGGTCTGCTCCTTGAAAAGGGGCGCAGTTTATCAACTGACGGCCCGCAGCGGGGCGCCGCTGAAAAAGCCCTGAGCGTTTTCGATCAATTGGCCGACGATCCGCTGCCGGGCTTCGCGGCTGCCCCAGGCGTTGTGGGGGGTGACGATCAAGCGCGGGATGTCGCCGGCCAGCAACGGGTTGCCGTTGACCGGGGGTTCCACGCTCAATACATCGGTTGCCGCGCCGCCCAAATGACCGCTGCGCAAGGCATCCGCCAGCGCTTGTTCGTTGATCAAGCCACCGCGGGCCGTGTTGACGATAAACGCACCGGGCTTGAGCAGCGCCAGTTCACGGGCACCGATAAAGTCGCGGGTGTGTTCGTTGAGCGGGCAGTGCAGGGTCAGCGCGTCGACCTGCGCCAGCAACTCGTCCAGCGGCACGCGATCGGCACGAGCCGGGCGGCCAGGAATCGCACCCAGGATCACGCGCATGCCAAAGGCTTCAGCCAGGCGCGCAACGGCACCGCCCAATTCGCCATGGCCCAGCAGCCCGAGGGTTTTGCCTTCCAGCTCAACGATCGGATAGTCCAGCAGGCAGAACTGCTTGGCTTGTTGCCAGAGCCCCGCCTGCACATCTCGCTGATAGTCGCTCAGGCGTGTCGCCAGATTGAGCAGCAACATGATCGTATGCTGCGCCACCGATGGCGTGCCGTAACCCTGGCAATTGCTCACGGTAACGCCGTGGGCGCGGGCCGCAGCGATGTCGACGTTGTTGGTGCCGGTGGCGGTCACCAGGATCAGCTTCAGCTCGGGGCAGGCCGCCAGGGTCTCGGCATTCAGCGCGATCTTGTTGCTGATCGCCACCTGCGCGCCTTGCAGGCGTTCGATAATGTTTTCGGGTGTGGTCTGCTGGTGCAGGCTCAGCTCGCTGAAGAGTGCCCGCAACCCGCTGAGGTCCAGGTCCCCGAGGTCCAGGGAAGGGTGATCAAGGAAGACGGCGCGGCGATTGTTCATTATCAACTGTACCTTTTGCGGCGAGGTTCGAAGGCGTAATCTGCCGAGCCTATCAGATGAAATAATCAGTTACTTCCAGGAGTGTGCATGTACCTCACCGAGTTCTTGACCGTGGCACTGATTCACCTGTTGGCGGTGGCCAGCCCTGGCCCGGATTTCGCCGTGGTGGTGCGTGAAAGCGTGACCCATGGCCGGCGCGCCGGCACCTGGACGGCATTGGGCGTCGGTTCGGCGATTTTCCTCCACGTGGGGTATTCGCTGCTGGGCATCGGCTTGATCGTGTCCCAGTCCATCGTGCTGTTCAACGCATTGAAATGGGCGGCGGCGGCCTACCTGCTGTACATCGGCTTCAAGGCCCTGCGCGCCCAGCCGGCCAAGCCTGCCAGTGAAGAAGACCTGCACCTGGAAGTGGGCGAGCGTACCGCCCGTGGCGCGTTCACCTCCGGTTTCGTCACCAACGGCTTGAACCCCAAGGCCACGCTGTTCTTCCTGTCGCTGTTCACCGTGGTGATCAATCCCCACACGCCGCTGGCGATCCAGGCCGGTTACGGACTGTACCTGGCCGTGGCGACCGCGATCTGGTTTTGCCTGGTTGCCATGCTGTTCAGCCAGCAACGCGTGCGTGCCGGTTTTGCACGCATGGGCCACTGGTTCGACCGCACCATGGGCGCGGTGCTGATTGCGATCGGTGTGAAGCTGGCGTTTACCAGCATGAAATAAGCCGGATGCTGGCGCAAAGCTAGCATTCATTGGGCTCTGCAAATCATTCCTTTGGCTGATTTGGCTGAAACATAAGCGCTCTAAAGTGCAGATGTTTCAGCCAAGACCGTGCAGTCAGATAAGGGATTCGTATGTTGCAGACTCGTGTTATCCCGCCCGCCGAAGGCGCCTACCAATACCCGCTGTTGATCAAACGCCTGTTGATGTCCGGGACACGCTACGAGAAGACCCGGGAAATCGTCTACCGCGACCAGTTGCGTTACACCTATCCGACCCTGATCGAGCGCGTCGCCCGCCTGGCCAATGTGCTGACCGAGGCCGGGGTCAAGGCCGGTGACACGGTGGCTGTGATGGACTGGGACAGCCATCGCTACCTGGAATGCATGTTTGCCATCCCGATGATTGGCGCGGTGATCCACACCATCAACGTGCGCCTGTCGCCGGAGCAGATTCTCTACACCATGAACCACGCCGAGGACCGCTTTGTGTTGGTCAACAGTGAGTTCGTGGGCCTTTACCAAGCTATCGCCGGCCACCTCACCACCGTCGACAAAACCCTGCTACTCACTGATGGCGCGGACAAAACCGCCGAGTTGCCCAACCTCGTGGGTGAGTACGAAACGTTGTTGGCAGCGGCAAGCCCTCGCTACGACTTCCAGGATTTCGACGAAAACTCCGTCGCCACCACCTTCTACACCACCGGCACCACCGGCAATCCCAAAGGCGTGTATTTCACCCACCGCCAATTGGTGCTGCACACCATGGGCGTGGCGACCATCATGGGCAGCGTCGACAGCGTGCGCCTGTTGGGCACCAACGACGTCTACATGCCGATCACCCCGATGTTCCATGTGCACGCCTGGGGCTTGCCCTATGTGGCGACCATGCTCGGCCTGAAGCAGGTTTATCCCGGCCGCTACGACCCCGAATACCTGGTGGAGCTGTGGCGCAAAGAGAAGGTCACGTTCTCCCATTGCGTACCGACCATCCTGCAAATGGTGCTCAACGCCAAGGCTGGCCAGGGCGTGGATTTCGGCGGCTGGAAAATCGTCATCGGCGGCAGCGCGCTCAACCGTTCTCTGTATGAAGCGTCGAAGGCTCGCGGGATTCAGCTGACGGCGGCGTACGGCATGTCCGAGACCGGGCCGCTAGTGTCCTGCGCCCACCTCAATGAAGAACTGATGGCGGGTACCGAAGACGAGCGCACCACCTATCGCATCAAGGCCGGCGTGCCCGGGCCGCTGGTGGAGGCTGCGATCATCGACGGTGACGGCAACTTCCTGCCTGCCGACGGCGAATCCCAGGGCGAGCTGGTGCTGCGCGCGCCATGGCTCAGCGAAGGCTATTTCAACGAGCCGGAGAAGGGCGCCGAGCTGTGGGCCGGCGGCTGGATGCACACCGGCGACGTGGCCACCCTCGACGCCTTCGGCGTGATCGATATTCGCGACCGCATCAAGGACGTGATCAAGACCGGCGGCGAATGGATCTCCTCCCTGGCGCTGGAAGACCTGGTCAGCCGTCACCCGGCGGTACGCGAAGTAGCGGTGGTGGGGATTGCCGACCCGCAGTGGGGCGAACGCCCGTTTGCGTTGCTGGTGGTGCGTGATGGCCATGTGATAGGGGCCAAGGAGCTCAAGGAACATCTCAAGCCATTCGTGGAGTTGGGTCACTTGAGCAAGTGGGCGATTCCAAGCCAGATCGCCGTTGTTACGGAAATTCCCAAGACCAGCGTAGGCAAGCTCGACAAAAAACGTATCCGTATCGACATCATCGAATGGCAGGCCAACAACAGCACCTTCCTCTCGACCCTCTGACGCTGGTTGCCGTGTCCTCATGGGCACGGCAGCGCTCTAGCCCAACCCTTCACTTGTGATTTGCCAATTTTCAGCCATCCTTGCCGCGCTGGTCTTCGCCAGCATGGCGAAAGGGTTGTGGCAGACGGGTTGGTGATGCAAATCACACTTTAGAGGGATCAAGCGCTACCCCCTGCTGGCTATAGTTCATTCCAGAGTTTTTCAAGGTGCGGTGCTGTGAACCTGGCGGGTTCATCTGTTCGCCCGGCATTGGAATCGTTGTATTCCGGCCGTTACAAGCCCTTAGAAACGACTCACTGCCATAACAATAATGCACATGGAGTAGCGTCGATGATCTCAGCACACCAGTTCTGGCGCCGGGCGAAACTGCCTTTGGCCGTCAGCCTCGCCTCTACGCTCGCCGGGCCCGCATTCGGCGTCAGTTTCAACATCGGTGAAATCGAAGGCAGCTTCGACTCGTCCCTGTCGGTAGGGGCGAGTTGGTCGACTGCGGGTCGCAACAAGGACCTGATCGGTGCCAACAACGGCGGCAGAGGGTTGTCGCAAACCTCGGATGACGGTCACCTGAACTTCGACAAAGGTGATTCCTTCTCGAAGATCTTCAAGGGTATCCATGACCTTGAGTTGAAATACGGCGACACCGGCGTGTTTGTCCGGGGTAAGTACTGGTATGACTTCAAGCTTAAAGACGACGACCTCGATTTCAAGAACATCAGCGACAACAACCGCCCAACAGGCGCCCGATCTTCCGGCGGGCAGATTCTCGACGCCTTCGTCTACCACAACTACTCGATTGGTGATGAACCGGGTTCCGTACGGTTGGGCAAGCAGGTAGTGAGCTGGGGTGAGAGCACGTTCATTGGTGGCGGTATCAACGCCATCAACCCGATCGACGTGGCTGCATTCCGTCGTCCGGGGGCCGAGATCAAGGAGGGCCTGATTCCGGTCAACATGTTCTACCTGTCGCAAACGCTGACCGACAACCTGTCGGCTGAAGGCTTCTATCAGATCGGTTGGGACAAGACCGTGACCGATAACTGCGGCACGTTTTTCTCGCAGCCCGACATCATTACCACCGGCTGTAACGATAATTTGCGGGTGTTGAACAAGCGTTCCACGATCAACCCGGCCGCTTTGCCGAGCTTGGCCGCCTTGGGCGTCGACGTTAATGACGAGGGCGTCCTGGTGCGCCGCGGTCCGAACCGTAACGCACGTGACGGCGGCCAATACGGCGTCGCAATGCACTACAACTTTGAGCCGCTGGACACCGAGTTCGGCGCCTACTACATGAACTACCACAGCCGTGCGCCGATTTTCAGTGCAACCGGCGCGCCTCAGTCGGTCTACGACAGAGCCAGGCCTTTGGGTCAGGCAGCTGCACTGGTGGTGGCGGGCAACTCGCAATACTTCGTTGAGTATCCGGAAGACATCCACCTCTTTGGCTTGAGTTTCTCCACCACGTTGCCTACCGGCACGGCATGGAGCGGCGAGTTGAGCTACCGGCCCAACGCGCCTGTGCAGTTGAACTCCACCGACATCCTGTTTGCCGGCGTTCGCCCTCTGGGCTTCCCGGTGCTCAAGGATGCTTCGTTGTTAAGCGGTGTACCAGGCCAGGATTTGCATGGTTATCGCCGTAAGGAAATCACTCAACTCCAAACCACGTTCACCCACTTCTTTGACCAGGTCATGGGCGCCAGCCGCCTGACGCTGGTGGGTGAGGTCGGTATGACCTATGTCGGTGGGTTGGAGAGCAAGTCCAAGGTTCGCTATGGCCGTGATCCGGTGTTTGGCCCGGGTACCCTGCCTAACGGCGCGTGTGCGGCTTTGAACAACTCTACCGCCCAAGGTGCTGGCCTTCCCAATGCTAACGGCCTGAACACCAGTTGCAACAACGACGGCTTCACTACTGCAACTTCGTGGGGCTACCGTGGCCGTGCGATCTGGGAATACCCGGATGTGTTTGCCGGCGTCAACCTCAAACCCAACGTGGCCTGGTCCCATGACGTTAAGGGTTACTCGCCTGGCCCTGGCGGTAACTTCGAGGAAGGCCGCAAGGCGATCAGCCTCGGGCTGGACGCCGAGTACCAGAACACTTACACCGCGAGCCTGGCCTACACCAACTTCTTTGGTGGCGACTACAGCACCGTGGACGACCGCGACTTTGTCGCCTTGAGCGTCGGCGTGAACTTCTAAGCACACTCTCTTTAAGCAGTATGTTTTAAGGAAGAACCAGAACATGAAAATAACTAAAAATCTGTTGCAGGTGGGTGTGCTGGGGCTGTCGATCATGGCGGGTAGCGTCATGGCGGCAGTCTCGGCCGATGAAGCCGCCAAGCTCGGTACGACCCTGACCCCGATGGGCGCTGAAATGGCCGGCAACGCGGCCGGCACCATCCCTAAATGGTCGCCACTGCCCACCAACGCCGGCGCCGTGGATGCCCGTGGCTTCCTGGCCAACCCGTACGCCAACGAACAACCGCAATTCACCATCACCGCGCAGAACGTCGAGCAGTACAAGGACAAGCTGGCGCCGGGGCAGTACGCGATGTTCAAGCGCTACCCGGACACCTTCAAGATGCCGGTCTACCCGACCCATCGCGGCGCCACGGTGCCGGCTGATGTGTTCGCCGCCATCAAGAAAAACGCCACCAGCACCAACCTGGTGTCCGGCGGCAACGGCCTGGAAAACTTCGAAACCGCCGTACCGTTCCCGATTCCGAAAAGCGGTGTTGAAGTGATCTGGAACCACATCACTCGCTATCGCGGCGGCAGCGTGACCCGCCTGGTGACCCAGGCCACGCCGCAAACCAACGGCTCCTTCAGCCTGGTGTACTTCCGCGACCAGTTCGTGTTCCGCGACAAGATGAAGGACTACGACCCGAAAAACCCGGGCAACATCCTGTTCTACTTCAAGCAGCAAGTGACCGCGCCGGCACGTCTGGCCGGTGGTGTGCTGCTGGTGCACGAAACCCTCGACCAGGTGAAAGAGCCGCGTTCGGCATGGGTCTACAACGCCGGCCAGCGTCGTGTGCGCCGGGCGCCGCAAGTGTCCTATGACGGCCCGGGTACCGCCGCAGACGGCCTGCGGACTTCCGACAACCTCGACATGTTCAACGGTGCACCGGACCGCTACGACTGGAAACTGGAAGGCAAGAAGGAACTGTACATCGCCGAAAACAGCTACAAACTCGACGATCCGAAGCTCAAGTATGTCGACATCATCAAGGCCGGCCACATCAACCAGGACCTGGCTCGCTACGAGCTGCGCCGTGTGTGGCATGTGGTTGCAACCCTGAAGGAAGGCCAGCGCCACATCTACGCCAAGCGTGACTTCTTCATCGACGAAGACACCTGGCAAGCTGCGGTCATCGACCACTACGACGGTCGTGGCCAACTGTGGCGCGTGGCTGAAGCCCACGCCGAGAACTACTACGACAAGCAAGTGCCGTGGTACGCCCTCGAAACCCTCTACGACCTGCAGTCCGGCCGCTACCTGGCACTGGGCATGAAGAACGAAGAGAAACAGGCCTATGACTTCGGCTTCACTGCCACCACCAGCGACTTCACCCCGGCGGCCCTGCGCCAGGATGGTGTTCGCTAACCCGTTGTAAACGAGGCCGCATCCTCGAAGGTGGGAGCCGGGCTTGTGTGGGAGCGGGCTTGCTCGCGAAAGCAGAGTGTCAGTCGATACATGTGTGACTGACCCACCGTCTTCGCGAGCAAGCCCGCTCCCACACAAGCCCGGCTCCCACATTTTATTTGGGGTGTTTGGAATATTTGAGCCAGGACCGCCGGATATTTTTTGTTGTAGTCTTTTTCAGACAATTGTTGCAAAGATCTACAAAGCTGCCGCTTTTACCGCTAGTCTGCGGACATCTGCAATGCCGACAACAGCCTTCTACAAGAGCCCGGCGATGACTGATCTGTCCCGAATTCAAGGGCCTGCCAGCGCGGTGATTCCGACCCTGGAAGGGCGCTTCTATCGACCCCCACTGCCTGACGGCTACGTGTTGCGACCGCGCCTGTGCGAACGGCTGAGTGAGGGATTGGCCGGGCGCTTATTGCTGGTCAGTGCGCCGGCCGGGTTCGGCAAAAGTTCGCTGGCGGTGGAGTTCTGCCAGAGCTTGCCGGGCCACTGGCAAAGCCTGTGGTTGGGGCTCAGCCCCCGGGACAACGACCCGGGACGTTTCCTTGAACGCCTGCTCGACGGCCTGCAGCAATACTTCCCGCAGTTGGGCGCCCAGTCCCTGGGCTTGCTGAAAATGCGCCAGCGCCATCAACCCTTTGCGTTTGAAGAGTGGCTCGACGGGCTGCTGGATGAACTGACGGTGCACCTGTCGATCCAGGCGCCGCTGTTGCTGGTGCTGGATGACTACCATCTGGCCCAGGGCCCGGTACTCGACCGCTGCCTGCAATTTTTCCTCAATCATCTGCCCGACGGCCTGTTGGTACTGGTCACCAGCCGCCAACGCCCCGACTGGCACCTGGCGCGCCTGCGCCTGTCCCGGCATTTGCTGGAACTGCACGAGCAGGACCTGCGCCTGACTCACGCCGAATCCCTGGCCCTGCTGGATCGCCACAGCAGTTCATTGCGCGGCGAAGCCCTGGATAACCTGATCCGACGCAGTGAAGGCTGGGTGGCCGGCCTGCGTTTCTGGCTGCTGGCGGCCTCCGAAGCCGGCAGCGAAGGCGCCTTGCCCCAAGGCCTGCACGGCGGGGAAGGGCTGATTCGCGATTACCTGCTTGAAGAAGTCATCGACTGCCTGCCATCTGAAGTCCAGGCGTTTCTCTACGACACTGCGTCCCAGGAGCGCTTTTGCAGCGAACTGTGCGACGCCGTGCGCGAAGCCCACGACAGCAGCGAAATCCTGCGCTACCTGCAAGCTCACCAGGTTTTCCTTGTGCCGCTGGACGAACAGGGCCACTGGTACCGTTATCACCACCTGTTTTCCGACCTGCTGCGTACCCGGCGCGCGAGTAATGCCGTGTTGCCGGCTGCGAGCCTGCACCTGCGGGCCTGTCGCTGGTTCAATGCTCAGGGCTTGATCGATGAGGCGGTGGAGCAGGCGCTGCGTGCCGGCCACCTGGACGTGGCGGCGAACCTGGTGCAGAACCTCTCCGAAGAGCAACTGCTGGCGGAGCAAAACGTCGGCATGCTGCTGCGCTGGAAAATGGACTTGCCCGACAGTCTGTTGATGAGCACGCCACGTCTGATCGTGCTCTACAGCTGGGCATTGGGGTTGGCCTGCCAACTGGATGCGGCGCAGGAACTGGCCAGCCACCTCAGCCGTTTTTTACCGGCCCCGTCGGCCACCGCGCAAAAGTCGATGCTGGCGCAATGGCTGGCCCTCAGCGGGATTATTGCCCGGGGCCGTGGTGATCGTGAGCTGACCCGGTCGTATTGCAGCGAGGCCCTGGAAAGCCTGCCGCACAAACGCTATGGCCAGCGGTTGATGTGCCTGTCGACCCTGTCCAACCTGGCCATTGTCGACGCCGACCTGTGGCGCGCCCGCGGCCTGAACCGCGAATCCCTGGAGTTGGCGCAGCGGGTCGGCAATCCATTGTTTGAAGCGCTGGCCCATTACGACCGAGCGCGTGTACTGCAGGCCCGTGGCGAGATCCTGCGGTCGCTGGATGAAGTGCGCCAGGGCCTGCAACGTTTGCAAGGCCTGGCGCCGCAACGGCTGTACGCAGTGCGCGCGCGCCTGGCGTTGTACGAAGGCTATTTGCTGCTGATGCGCTGCCAGCCTGAAGCCGGGCTCGCTCGGCTGCGTGCCGGATTGACGGAGGCGCGAGCCTGTCGGGATATCAGCGTGTTGATCGGCCACTGTGTGATCGCCAGCTTCGAAGGTCGCCGTGGCGACTTCTCCGTGGCCTTTGCCGAATTGGCCGAGGCCGAGCGCTTGATGCATATCTGGGACGTGCCGCCGATTTTCTATCTGGCGATGATCACCCTGGTCAAATGCGAGCTATGGCTGGCTCAGGGCCGCACCGACCTGGCCGATGCCTGGCTGACGCGGCTGGGGCAAACCTACAACGGTGAACAGGCCGCTGCCGCACCGGAGTTCCACCCGCACCTGCCGCAACATATCGAGTTGCAACAGGCGGCACTCGACGCCATCCGTCATCAGCCGGCGGCTTCACTGCAACGGCTCGACGAACTGGCACGCCAGGCCCATAACAGCGGCCGGCAGATGATCAGCCTGATGGCGCTGACCCAGCAGGCACTGTTACTGCTGGACGGTGGCCAGGAAGCCCAGGCCCGCCCGGTGTTTGCCCGCGCGCTTGAAGCGGCTGCCGGTGGCGCGATGCAACCTTTCCAGCGCCTGTTGGAACGCTATCCCGAGTGGACGCGGGAGCAGCTTTCCCGGGATCCCCATGGACTGTTGAATCAGGGCCTGCTGGCACTCTTGCCGGATGTTGCAGTAGTTGAAACCCCACACACACTGGAGACCCTGAGCACCCGTGAACTGGCGGTGCTGCACCTGATCGCACAGGGTTGTTCAAACCAGGAGATCAGCAATCAGCTGTTTATCTCCCTGCACACCGTGAAAACCCACGCCAGCCATATCAACAGCAAGCTCGGGGTGGAGCGGCGCACACAAGCGGTGGCGCGGGCGCAGGAGATGGGATTGCTGGGGTAGAAACCTGGATCAATGGGATCGAAAGCCCCAGACGATTTCCACCACGCGCGCTGCCACCAGCACATAGATCAGGATAAGCAGCAGTTGAAGGACCAGGTGATAACGCAGCTTGGCGAGCCGGCGGATGCCATCGCTCACATTCAGCACCATCAGCAAGCTTGAAACGACGATCAAGCCCCACCCGGCCACGCTTGACGCCAGGATGCCGAGGAACAGCTCATGTTTCCCGGCCAGTGCATTGGTACCCGCAGCAAACAACAGCGCGCATACCAGCAGGTTCTTCACATTGTCGAAGACCTGGGTGCTGAAGTCATTCTCCAGCAGTTGCTGATACCACTTCCAGAATGTGCGCATGGCTCGATCCCCTGGATCAATGTTTACCGCACGGCGGGGCACTCACTCGATGACTTGTCGGCGGCCTGGCTGAGCAGCGCGGCAAACCGCTTGACGTTGTTTTGCTGCGCGATCACCAGGTCGTCAATGGTCGGGCCGGAAGGCGACTGCACCACCGTGCGACACGTCAGCGGCGTGCGTTCGTCCGTGCCTGTCTGGCGAAGCCGCCATTTGACGTCGAGCAGGGCGTACTGCCCGGGGATCGAGTCAAAGCGCTGGACCTCAATGCGCACCGCCAGGTTTTTCCGGCTGCTGGCGAGTTGATCCACCAGCGCGCTGCGCAACTCATCCACCAGGCTGGCAGCCCACCATTGCGTCTCGAGAATGGCCACGCCGCTGTCACCCTGGCGGATGACAATCTGTGGCCGGTCGACCTGTGGCGGGACCGTGATGCTTTCAATCCGGATCTCGCCCCCCGCGGCCAATGACGCAGTGCTGCGCTGCACCGGCGTCAGGGTATGAAATTGAATCGGCTCACTGCGGCACGCCGCCAGCAGCAGCAACCCGGCGAGCAATGTGATCTTCAGTGGGAAAGCCATGGTGGTTGCTCCAGTGGTCATTTGCGCGGTGGCCCTTGCAGGTCTGATGGCGCAGCGTTGTCGGGGCGACCGCGAATCAGTGATTCGGGATGGCGTGCCAGGTAGTCTGAGAGCTCTCGCAGGGAGCGCGACATGCGGCTTAGTTCGTCCAGGGTCTGGGTCAACTGTTCCCGCTGTGGCGAATCTTCGGCCAGGGTCGAACTGGCTGACTGCAAGGTTTTACTCACGTCGGCCAGGGTGTTCTGCACGCCCGGCAATGTCTTGGCGTTGAACTGGCCGAGACCTTTGCGCAGTTCCACCAGGCTGCCGTCCAGGTTGCCGGCAATCCGCTCGATCGGCAGCTGGTTGATCTTGTTGACGATGCCTTCGAGTTTTTCCTGCAGTTGTTCCAGGTTGCCGGGAATGGTCGGAATGCTGACGGGGCGCAGGTTCGGGTCGAACACGACTTTGTCGGCCTTGGGGAAGAAGTCCAGGGCGATGTACAGCTGGCCGGTGAGCAGGTTGCCGCTGCGAGCCTGGGCCCGCAGGCCGTGTTCAATGAAGCTGCCTATCAGGCGTACACCGCCGGCCTCATCGTTAGGGTCATGCTTCAGGACCGTGAGCATTTTGGTGTTGGCTTCGCCGAGGCGTTGCGGGTAAATCACGATGCCGACGTTCACCGGGAAACTACGTTTCTTCTCGTCGAAATCCAGGTTGATCGATACCACTTTGCCAAACTCGATACCCAGGAATTCCACCGGCGCACCGACGGTGAGCCCGCGCAAGGCTTGATCGAAACGCAAGGTCAGGTATTGCCCCTTGCCATTGGGCGGCGCCAGCGCGGTTTGCTGGTCGGCGAACAGTTCATAGGAATGCTCCTCACTGGCCGGCTTGTCGTCGGGGCTGTAGGGCGGAGCCAGGAAAGCGATGCCGCCCACCAGCATGGACGACAAGGATTCGGTCTTCAGCGCAAACCCGTTGGCGCCGACACTCACATCAATCCCGCTGGCGTTCCAGAATCGGGTGTTCTCGGTGACGTAGGCATCATTCGGTGCATGCACGAACACGTCGATGTTCACGCCTTTTCCATCGGCGTCCAAGGCATAGGCGACCACTTGGCCGACGGGGATTTTGCGGTAATAGACGGGGGAACCGATGTCCAGCGAACCCAAATCCTGGGTGTGCAAGGTGAAGCGTTTACCAGGCTCGCCATAGGTGATGGGCGGCGGGTTTTCCAGGCCGGTGAACCGGTTGGCGCGGGTATCGGACTGGCCGATATCGGCGCCGATGTAATCCCCGGAGAGCAGCGTGTCGATGCCGGAAACGCCGCCCGCGCCAATACGCGGGCGCACCACCCAGAATTGCGAGTCTTCCCGGGTGAAGCTTTCAGCCTGCTTGGACAGTTTGATCGTGGCGTTGACGCTTTTCTGGTCGTCGCTCAACTCCACGTCAGTCACCTGACCGATCACCACGTTGCGGTATTTGACGTCGGTCTTGTTGGCGGTCAGGCCGCTGCCGGTCTTGAAGGTAATGGTAATGCTCGGCCCTTGCTGAAGGATGCTGTGCACCACCAGCGAAATGCCCACCAGCACCGCGACAATCGGCACGATCCACACCAGCGAGACGCTGAAGCGCCGCGTCTTGATCGCCGGCGAGCCCGGCGGCAGCGGTTTGTCAGGGGTTTGCGACGCCATCCGGCATCTCCTCGTTGTGTGGGTTTTCCCAGATCAGGCGGGGGTCGAAACTCATGGCCGAGAGCATGGTGAACACCACCACCAGGCCAAAGAACAGAATGCCCAGGCGCGGCTCGATGGTGCCCAGGGCCTGGAACCGCACCAAGGCGGCTACCAGCGCCACCACGATCACATCCAGCATCGACCAGTAGCCGATCACTTCGACGAAGCGAAACAGCTTCGAGCGCTCCTTGCGTGCCCACTGGTTATTGCGTTGCACGGTAACCAGCAGCAACGTCAGCGCGACGAACTTGATGCCCGGCACCGCGATGCTGGCGATGAAAATGATCAGGGCAATGTCCCAGGCGCCGTGCTGCCAGAACTCCAGCACGCCGCTCATGATGGTACTGTCGGCGCCGGAGCCGAGCATCGAGGTATTCATCACCGGCAGTAGATTGGCGGGCACATAAAACGCCAGCGCCGTCAGCATGTAGGCCCAGGTACGGGTCAACGAGTGGACCTTGCGCCGGTGCAGGGGCGCGCTGCAACGCTCGCATTCGTCGGGGTTGGCGCTGACGTCGCAGGCCTGGCCGCAGCTGTGGCACAGGCACAGGTTCAGCTCGCTGGCGGTTGGTGGACGGCTCATAAAATGTCCCACAGGTCGCGAATATCACGCCCGGCAATGCGGATCAGCAACAGGCTGAGGGCGGCCAGGGCAAACAGGCCGGTGCCGGGCAATACATCCAGCATGCCGGCGAGTTTGAACACCGCCACCATGGCACCCAGCAGGCAGACTTCGAGCATGCTCCAGGGCCGAAGCGCTTCGAGCCAGCGCATGCACAGCTTGAACGCCGGTGAGCGCCTGCCCTGCATCGCAAAGCCCAGCACCCACATCAGTAGCAGCAGTTGGAAGACCGGCGCGATGATGATGGAAATGGCCGCCACCAGCGCGATAAAAGTAATCGGCCCCTGAGCCAGCGCCACTACTGAGTCCCACAAGGTGGCGCTGCTTTTCAGGCCCTGGAGGCTGATGCTCATCACCGGGTAGAAGTTGGCGAAAATCCACAGCACGGTGGCGGTCAGGGTCAGGGCCAGGCGTTGTTCCACCGACAGCCCGTTATAGCGCTGGAGTACGCCTGCGCAGCGGGTGCAGAGGGTCTTCTGATGTTTGGCGAGCGTGACTTTTTCATACACGCAATCGCAGTGTTCGCAGATGATCAATGGGCTGAGGGTCGCCATAAGTCCCACTCCATGCGCTATACGTTACGCGTTGTATGACTGGCGCCAGAGTAGCTTAGCAGTTGCCGGGTTTGACAGCCGTGCGCTCGCGAGCGCTTTCGGATCGGGTGCACGCTCGAACATACTGTGCGCCAGAATGCAGTACAAAAGAGTGTGCCTTTGAATTTGCAGGAATGCCCATGAATATTCAGTCTCCCGCGCTGATCCGCGAAACCTTTCCGGTCGGTCCGTTGCAGTGCAATTGCACGATCATCGGCGACCCCGTCACCAAAAAAGCCATCGTCGTAGACCCGGGTGGCAACCACGAGTTGATCCTAGCGCGACTCGATGCGCTGGGCCTGAAAGTCGTCAGCATCATTCACACTCACGCCCATCTCGATCACTTTCTGGCTTCCGGGCAGTTGAAGGAGAAGACCGGTGCCACGTTGCACTTGCACAAGGAAGACCAGTTTCTGTGGGACAACCTGGAAATGCAGTGCCAGATGTTCCGCGTGCCTTATACGCCAGTGCCGTCGCCGGATCGTTGGCTGGAGGATGAAGAAGAGCTGGCCTGTGGTTGCGGGGTGGCCTTGCACACACCTGGACACACACCGGGCTCGATGAGTTTCTGGTTTGCCGATGCGAAGTTGTTGATTGCCGGTGACACCCTGTTTCGACGTGGGGTAGGGCGTACCGATCTATGGGGCGGTGACCAAGCCACCATCGTGCGTTCGATCAAGCAACGGCTCTACACCCTGGATGAGGCGGCGGTTGTGGTGGCGGGGCATGGTCCGGATACACGCCTGGGAGATGAAATGCGTGAAAATCCATTCGTGCGGGCGTGAAGGGAAACTGGGGTAGTTTTTCGGATACCAAATGGCGACTATCGGACGAACCTTATAGAAAAAATGACAATTACCGTTCAGCAAGTCTCTGCTAGGGTTTGAGTGCGGCCGGGCTTGTGTGGAGATGGAATTTTTACCGTTTGTCGTGTTCCAACCTCGGCACAGGTCCATTGCCAATGTCCTCTGCATCACAGAATGCAAAAGTAGGAGCTTCCTTCATGTTCACTTCTCGTCGTCTGCTTGTTGTCGCTACCGCCGTAGCCCTGTTGTCGGGCTGCGCTTCTCCTAATCCTTATGACGGCAGCCAGGCACAGGGCGGTGGCTCTTCTGGTGTGAGCAACACCGCCAAGTACGGTGGCCTGGGTGCCCTGGCGGGTGCACTGGCAGGTGCCGCCATCGACCACAACAACCGCGGCAAAGGTGCGCTGATCGGCGCTGCCGTCGCCGGTATCGGTGGTGCGGGTTACGGCTACTACGCCGACCAGCAGGAAAAGAAACTGCGCGCCAGCATGGCCAACACTGGTGTTGAGGTGCAGCGCCAGGGCGACCAGATCAAACTGATCATGCCGGGTAACATCACCTTCGCCACTAACTCGGACGCGATCTCCAGCAGCTTCTACACGCCGCTGAACAACCTGGCGAACTCCCTCAAGCAGTTCAACCAGAACACCATTCAGATCGTTGGCTACACCGACAGCACGGGCAGCCGTCAGCTCAACATGGACCTGTCCCAGCGCCGTGCGCAGAGCGTGGCTAATTACCTGACCTCCCAAGGTGTCAGCCCGACCAACCTGAGTGCTCGCGGTGCCGGCCCGGATAACCCGATCGCCAGCAACGCCGACGTCAATGGCCGTGCCCAGAACCGTCGCGTAGAGGTCAACCTGGGCCCGATCCCTGGCCAGCAGTACGGTCAGCCAGGTGCCCAGCAGCAACAGGCGCCACAGCAGAACAACCAGTTCCAGGGCAACCCGTACCAGCAGTACCAGTAACCGCCAGCCAATAAAAAGGGCGCCGTGCAGTCAATGCACGGCGCCCTTTTTTGTGGCTGCCGATGACTCAGTCGATGTATTCGAACAGCTTCACAATCTTCTGTACGCCGGACACGCCCTGTACCAGGTTGGCGGCGCGGGTGGCTTCTGCCTGGGTCAACAGGCCCATCATGTAGACGATGCCGTTATCGGTGACGATCTTGATCCGAGAGCCGGGGATTGCACTGTCGGTCAGCATCTGCGTCTTGATCTTGGTGGTCAGCAGGGCGTCGTTGCTGATGGCCAGCAGGGTGATCGGGTCCATCACCTGCAATTCGTTGTGGACCTTCTTGACCCGTTGAACCGTGGCGGCGGCTTGTTCAGCCTGGGCCTTCAAGTCAGCGCGCGGGGTTTGGCCGGTGAGCAGCACCACGCCGTTGAAGCTGACGACCACAACGCGTGAGGCGCCGTTGCCCAAGTCCGGAGCGGCCTTGGATACGTTGACGGAAACCTTGGTTTCGATCAGCGAGTCATCGATTTTGCTGCCGAAAGTGCGGGTGCCTTTATCGTCCTGGATAGGCGTGTCGCGGCTCGCTTCGATTACCGAGCTGCAGCCGCTGATGCCTAGGCACAGCGTGATTGCCAATAGGCTAAGGCGTTTAACGGTCATTCTTCACTCCCGAACAGTTGGCTGTCGATCAGATCGCACAGGCAGTGGATCGCCAGCAGGTGGACTTCCTGGATACGTGCGGTGACATTGGCCGGGACGCGAATTTCCACGTCTTCGGGCAGCAGCAGCGAGGCCATGCCGCCGCCGTCGCGTCCGGTCAATGCTACGACAATCATTTCACGATCATGTGCGGCCTGGATCGCTTGAATAATGTTCGCCGAATTACCGCTGGTGGAGATCGCCAGCAGTACGTCCCCCGGCTGGCCAAGGGCGCGAATCTGTTTCGAGAAGATTTCGTTGTAGCTGTAGTCGTTGGCGATCGAGGTGATCGTCGAGGTGTCGGTGGTCAATGCGATGGCCGGCAGGCTCGGGCGCTCACGCTCAAAGCGGTTGAGCAGCTCGGAGGAGAAATGCTGGGCATCGCCGGCCGAACCGCCGTTGCCGCACGAAAGCATTTTGCCTTCGTTGAGCAAGGCGTTGACCATGACCTGACTGGCTTGCTCGATGTGCGGTGCAAGTACGTCCATCGCCTGTTGCTTGGTATCGATACTGGCCTGGAAAAGCTGGCGAATTCGGGATTGCATGTCCATCTGTGTGACCTTAAGTAGCGCGGCTGTTTGGCACAGGAATGTGCAGCCCGCAAAGCAAAGAGCAAAAGTGTGCGGTGTAGATGTCCGGCGAATCAGCTATCAAAGGCATCTTGCAGCCAGTTCAGATCGGCTGTTCCCCGGGGAGTGCTTTCTATGGCAACCACATCGAAACGGCAGGGGTGATCGGCCCAGCGACGCTCTTTGAGCAGGAAAAACTGCGCGGCGAGTATCAGCTTCTGGCGCTTGCGCCCGTCGATACTGGCGAGCGCGCCACCCCATTGTGCGTGTTTTCTGTAGCGGACTTCGACAAATACTACTGTATCGCCGTCAAGCATGACCAGATCAAGCTCGCCGCGCTTGCATAACCAGTTCTGCGCCAGCACGCGCAGACCCTGTTGTTGCAGGTACTCGAGAGCTAGAAGTTCGGCGTCCTTGCCGCTTTGTGCGCTTGACCGCTCGGGCATCAGCGCGGGGTATCAGGCAGGCGCTGGATCTCGCCACCCACGAACTTGGCCCATGGCATCTGGCGGTCGACACGCTGGTTGGCGCTGACGCCCAGGTTACCCGATAGGCCGTCAACACGAGTATCCGGCAGTGCCTTGAGTTGCCCCAGGCGCGGCGCCAGGCGGTAGGCATCCACACCCATCGCGTACAGACGACCGAGGCTGCCGTTGGCTTGTGGCCATTGGGCGGCAACCTGGTTGCGCAGCGGGTCGGTGGTGTTCAGGAGCCAAGGGGTTTCGCAGAACATCACGTTGGTCATGTCCAGGTACTGGTTCTTGTCGCCACTGGCGCTGAACACATGGGATGTCGCATACACCGGTACGTCGCCAGCGTATTGGAAGTTCAGGGTTGGCTTGATCTGCTGCGCCAGTTGTGGGGTCACGGCGAGGAAGATGAACTCGATGTCCTGGCGGCGCGACGGCTGGGCGGAAACATCCGAACCGACAGTGCTTTGCAGGCTCTTCGCACGGCCTTCGCTTTTGCGCAGCTGGAACAGGTCGGCGATCTGTTGGGCCAGGGCTACCGGCTGGTCAACGTACTCGACGCCCACCACGGTGCCGCCATTGGCTTCCCAATCCTGGCGGAAGGCTTTGTAGACACGTTCGCCCCATTCGCCTTTCGGCACCATGGCAGCGGCGCGGTGCAGGCCATCGGCGCGAGCACGACGGGACACTTCACGGGCCTCGTCTTCAGCGGCCAGGCCAAACTGGAACAGTTGCGCCGGGTTCTGCTCGGCTTCGCTGTAGTTCAGGGCCAGGGTGGTGATGGGCAATTGCGGGCGTGCGCTGAGTTGCTTGACCAGCGGTTTCTCCAGCGGGCCGACCACCAGTTGCACGCCGGCGGCCTGGGCCTTGGCGTAGAAGTCGTCGATGGAGGTCAGGCGCGAGCTGTCGTAGAACTCGATCACCGGTGGCTTCTGCCCGGCTTGTTCAGCCTGGTAGTGCGCGGCCATGAAGCCTTCGCGCAGCGCTTTGGCGACGCCGGCCAGCGGACCTTCCTGCGGGAGCAGCAGGGCGATCTTGTTCAGCGGCTGGCTGGCCAGTTCCTTGAGCTTGGTCAATGGCTGCGGTAATTGCGAGGCTGCCGGATGGCCCGGGTTCTGGGCGCGCCAGGTGTCGATGGCTGCCTGCTGTTGCTCCAGAGTGCCGGCGCCCTTGACCGCTTGGGCTAGGCTGATCCAGCCGTCCAGCGTCGGGTTGCCGCTGGCTTGCAACTGATCGGCAGGCAAGGCGGCAATCAGCGCCCAGATGGCTTCGTGGTTGCTGTTGTAGGCGTCGCCTGTCAGCAGCGGGGCCATGGCGACACGCTCACGAGCGGCGGCCAGGGTCTGGCCGTCGGCCTCATAGGCACGGGCATGCACGGTGCCGGTACGGATCTGCTGTTCAGGCGGCAGCTCCTTCAGGCTTTGCAGGCTCGGGTGGTTCAACGCCGTCAACGCGGCCTTGGGCTGGTTGCGGGCCATCGCCAGTTCGGCCGACAGGGTGCTGGCAAATACCTGCGCGGCCGGCTTCAGGGCGTCCAGTGGCACTTGGGCAAGAATCTGCGCCGAGCGTCCCGGATTGTTTTGGTGGAACGCCAGGTCTGCCGCACTCAAGCGCAGCAGCGCGGCTTTTTCCGGAGTATTGGCCGAAGCCGCCTGTTCGAGCAGTTGCTCGATGCTGGCATTCGGGGTCCGGGGTAGGTCGCCAAGGCTGGACGACGGCGAGCTGGCGCAAGCCGCCAACAGGGCAGCGAGGCAGAGGGCAGAGAACAGCCGCAGGCAAGCGATCATGTAAGTGTTCCTGATACCGATCAAATTAGCGTGGAATTGTACCCAAGCACTGGCCGGGGCGCGATGTTACTGGCGTGAAACCGTCTATTTAGGTCGTGTAAATGTTGCAAGACCCTGCAGATGGCTGAAATGGAGCCTGCCCCGAGGGCATATATTCAAGGCGTCTACGCGCTACAATGCGGCTTTTGCCAATCATCGAGGTGTGCGCTTTGACTGCTCCAGGTCCTTTGAATTCCACTGCTGGCTCGCTTTTTGTCGTGGCGACGCCCATTGGCAACCTGGACGACATCAGTGCGCGGGCACTGAAAGTGCTGCGTGACGTAAAGCTGATCGCTGCCGAAGACACTCGGCACTCCCAGCGGTTGATGCAACATTTTGGCATTCCGACCCCCCTGGCCGCGTGTCACGAACACAACGAACGTGAAGAAGGCAGTCGTTTTATCACCCGTTTGTTGGCGGGTGATGACGTGGCGTTGATCTCGGATGCGGGTACGCCGCTGATTTCCGACCCTGGCTATCACCTGGTTCGCCAGGCACGGGCGGCTGGTATCAATGTAGTGCCTGTTCCGGGAGCGTGCGCGCTGATTGCTGCATTGTCTGCAGCCGGCTTGCCGTCGGATCGTTTTATCTTTGAAGGCTTCCTGCCGGCCAAGGCTGTTGGTCGCCGGGCGCGCCTGGAGTTGGTGAAGGAAGAACCACGCACGCTGATCTTCTACGAAGCCCCGCACCGCATTCTTGAGTGCCTGCAAGACATGGAGCTGGTGTTCGGCGGCGATCGCCTGGCCTTGCTGGCGCGGGAAATCACCAAGACCTTCGAAACCCTCAAAGGTCTACCGCTGGAAGAGCTGCGTGCGTTTGTTGAGGGCGACAGCAATCAGCAGCGCGGGGAATGCGTGGTACTGGTAGCGGGCTGGTCGGCGCCGGAAAGTGAAGATGCGGTCGGCAGTGAGGCGATGCGCATTCTGGATCTGCTGCTTAAGGAAATGCCATTGAAGCGCGCGGCGGCCCTGGCTGCGGAAATTACCGGTGTGCGCAAGAACGTGCTGTATCAGGTCGCGCTGGATAAACAAAAGGGCGAATAGTTCCGGGTTCCAGCCTGCACTCCGTCTGAACATGATGGCATTAGTGTCTTTTAATACTTGTTCTAACGCCGTCGTGCCGTTAACCTTCGCGGCGGAGAGTCGATTGGACAGTCGCTGCCTTCTATGAAAATTAGAGGGGGGAGGAAAGTCCGGGCTCCATAGGGCGAAGTGCCAGGTAATGCCTGGGAGGCGTGAGCCTACGGAAAGTGCCACAGAAAATAACCGCCTAAGTACTTCGGTACCGGTAAGGGTGAAAAGGTGCGGTAAGAGCGCACCGCACGACTGGCAACAGTTCGTGGCTAGGTAAACCCCACTTGGAGCAAGACCAAATAGGGTCCCAAGGCGTGGCCCGCGCTGGGACCGGGTAGGTTGCTAAAGATGTCCAGTGATGGCCATCGTAGACGAATGACTGTTCAAGACAGAACCCGGCTTATAGATCGACTCTCCACCTTTTTTCCTTCTGTCCGAATCTCGGGCAGGAATCTGGTAGTAACGCGAGAATCCCTCCCTGCTGAATCATCAGCAGATGCGTCTTCGTAATACCGAAAAAATCTTACTCTTAATAAATTACTTTAACTTTAAGCCCTAGCTCTTTGAGCTATTTGGCGTTGCTGAGTCAAAATCGCCGTCAAACTCTCGTTTCTCCTCCTTTTACCTTCCTAAATCTCCGTTCTGTAAGGCTTTTCCTTGAATCCGCGCCTTGACGGTGTGGTGGGCGCATTCCTATAGTGTGCGCAAGTGGCGGAAAGTGGCACAAAGTGGGTTTTTTGAACGTAAAACGCTAAAATTTGGAGAAACGCATCTGTGTTTCGCGGAGCTAACGCTATCAGTCTCGATGCAAAAGGCCGTCTCGCCATGCCGAGCCGGTATCGTGACGAGCTCATTTCGCGAAGTTCCGGACAATTAATCATCACCATTGATGCCGTTGATCCTTGTTTGTGCGTGTACCCGCTCGACGAGTGGGAACTGATTGAAACCAAGTTGCGTGCACTGCCTTCACTGCGTGAAGAGAACCGCCGCCTGCAACGCTTGCTGATTGGTAATGCCGTCGACCTCGAGCTCGATGGCAGTGGTCGTTTCCTGGTTCCACCGCGTTTGCGCGAATACGCCAAGTTGGACAAGCGCGCGATGCTGGTAGGCCAACTGAACAAGTTCCAATTGTGGGACGAAGATGCCTGGGATGCTGTTTCTGCAGCTGACCTGGCTGCTATTCAACAACCGGGCGCCATGCCTGATGAACTGCGTGATTTGATCCTGTGACTATTGATAGCGGCTTTAACCACATCACCGTACTGCTTGACGAAGCCGTTGAGGCTCTCGCCGTACGCGCGGATGGCTGCTATTTGGATGGCACCTTCGGCAGGGGCGGGCACAGTCGGCTGATTCTCAGCCAGCTTGGTCCGGACGGTAAGCTCCTCGGGTTCGACAAAGACCCTCAAGCGATTGCCACCGGGCAAGCGCTAGCGGCCGAAGACGGCCGCTTTGTCGTTGTGCAGCGTAGCTTTGCCGAACTTGGCGCAGAAGTCGCCGAGCGCGGCATGGCGGGCAAGGTGGCCGGGGTTCTGCTGGACCTGGGCGTGTCTTCGCCACAGCTGGACGACCCTGAGCGTGGCTTCAGTTTCATGAACGACGGCCCGCTCGACATGCGCATGGACCCAAGCCGTGGCATCAGCGCCGCGCAGTTCATCGCCACCGCGCCCCACGAAGAAATCACCCGTGTGTTCAAGGAATACGGCGAAGAGCGCTTCGCTGGTCGCATGGCGCGTGCCGTGGTCGAACGCCGGGAAATCCAGCCGTTCGAACGCACCGCCGACCTGGCTGAAGTGCTGAAAGTCGCCAACCCTGCGTGGGAAAAGGGCAAGAACCCGGCAACCCGTGCGTTCCAGGGCCTGCGCATTCACGTCAACAACGAATTGGGCGATCTGGAAGCCGGCCTCGAAGCCGCTCTGGAAGCCTTGGAAGTGGGTGGTCGCCTGGTGGTGATCAGCTTCCACTCCCTGGAAGACCGCATCGTCAAATTGTTCATGCGTCGTCTGGTCAAGGGCGAATCCGACAACCTGCCGCGCAACCTGCCGGTACGTTACGAAGCCTTTGTGCCGAAAATCAAAATCCATGGCAAAGCGCAGTTCGCTTCCGAAGCCGAACTCAAGGCCAACCCACGTGCCCGTAGCGCTGTCATGCGCGTTGCGGAGAAGTTGCGGTGAGCAAGCTTTTCGCCAAGCCCCTCCCGGGCGGCAGCTTCTTTATGTTGCTGTTGTTTGTTGGCGTGCTGGTGTCCGCGATTGCGGTGTCCTACAGCGCCCACTACAACCGTCAGTTGCTCAATACCCTGTACGGGGAGCTGAGCGTGCGCGACAAGGCGCAGGCGGAGTGGGGCCGGTTGATCCTCGAGCAAAGCACCTGGACGGCCCACAGTCGTATCGAAGTGCTGGCCACTGAACAGCTGAAGATGCACATTCCGGGCGCTGCAGAAGTACGTATGGTGGCGCCATGATGAAACTCGAGGGCGCACTCTACCCATGGCGTTTCCGCGTAGTGCTGGGGTTGCTGGCACTGATGGTTGGCGCGATTGCCTGGCGGATTATCGACCTGCAAGTGGTGGACCGTGACTTCCTGATCGGCCAGGGCGACGCCCGCAGCCTGCGGCATATCCCGATTCCTGCGCACCGCGGCCTGATCACCGACCGTAACGGCGAGCCCCTGGCCGTGAGTACTCCGGTGACCACCCTGTGGGCCAACGCCAAGGAAATGCAGACCGCCAAGGACAAGTGGCCGGAACTGGCTGCCGCCCTGGGCCAGGACCCTAAAGCCCTGAGCGAGCGTCTCGACGCCCAGGCCAACAAAGAATTCATCTACCTGGTTCGCGGCCTCACCCCCGAACAAGGCCAGCAAGTGCTCGACCTTAAAGTCCCCGGTGTCTACGGCATCGAGGAGTTTCGGCGTTTCTACCCGGCCGGCGAAACCACTGCCCATATGGTGGGCTTCACCGACATTGATGATCACGGTCGCGAAGGCGTAGAACTTGCCTACGACGAATGGCTGGCCGGGGTCCCCGGCAAACGGCAGGTCATCAAGGATCGGCGCGGCAGACTGATCAAGGATGTCCAGGTCACCAAAAACGCCAAGGCCGGTAAGCCCTTGGCGTTGTCGATTGACCTGCGCCTGCAATACCTCGCCAACCGCGAGCTGCGTAACGCGATCATCGAGAACGGTGCGAAAGCCGGCAGCCTGGTGATCATGGACGTGAAGACCGGCGAGATTCTCGCCATGGTCAACCAGCCGACCTACAACCCGAATAACCGTCGCAATCTGCAACCGGCGATGATGCGCAACCGCGCCATGATCGACGTGTTCGAGCCCGGTTCGACCATGAAAGCCATCTCCATGAGTGCCGCCCTGGAAACCGGGCGCTGGAAGCCCTCCGACAAGGTCGAGGTCTACCCGGGCACCCTGCAGTTGGGCAAATACACCATTCGTGACGTATCGCGCACCGAAGGTCCGGTGCTGGATCTGACAGGTATCCTGATCAACTCCAGTAACGTGGGCATGAGTAAAGTCGCCTTCGATATCGGCGGCGAAGCCATCTATCACCTCGCGCAAAAAATCGGCCTGGGCCAACCCACTGGCCTGGATTTCCCGGGCGAGCGTGTGGGCAACCTGCCGAACTACCGCGACTGGAAAAAGGCCGAGACTGCCACGCTTTCCTATGGCTACGGCCTGTCGGTGACGGCCATCCAGTTGGCCCACGCCTTCTCGGTATTGGCCAACAACGGCCGCATGGTGCCGCTGAGCCTGATCCACCTGGACGAGGCGCCGCCTGCGACCCAGGTGATCCCGGAAAACGTCGCCAAGACCATGCAAGGCATGCTGCAACAAGTGATCGAAGCACCGCGTGGCGTGTTCCGTGCCCAGGTGCCGGCGTATCACGTGGCAGGCAAGTCCGGTACCGCGCGTAAAACCGCCGTAGGCACCAAGGGCTACGCCGAGAACTCCTACCGCTCGCTGTTCGCAGGCTTCGGCCCGATGAGCGATCCGCGTTACGCCATTGTTGTGGTGATCGATGAGCCGAGCAAAGCCGGTTACTTCGGTGGCCTGGTATCGGCGCCGGTGTTCAGCAAGGTGATGTCCGGGACGCTGCGCCTGATGAACATCACGCCGGACAACCTGCCGGCGACCCAACAAGCGAACGCCGGACCGCCGGCCGCTGCTGTAAAAGCCAATGGAGGGCGCGGCTGATGTCCCTTAGCCTGAACAAGATTTTTGCCCACGCTGGCCGCGATCTGCTGATTCGCGAGTTGACCCTGGACAGCCGTAATGTGCGCGCCGGTGACCTGTTCCTGGCCGTGCCGGGTGGCAAGTTCGATGGCCGTGACCATATCGCCGACGCGCTGAAACGCGGTGCGGCAGCGGTGGCCTATGAAGTGGAAGGCGCCACTGTGCTGCCGATCACCGACGTGCCATTGATTCCGGTCAAGGGCCTGGCGGCGCAGCTGTCGGACATCGCCGGGCGCTTTTATGGCGACCCGAGCCGTACCCTGAACCTGGTGGGCGTGACCGGCACCAACGGCAAGACCAGCGTGACCCAATTGGTTGCCCAGGCGCTTGACCTGCTGGGCCAACATTGCGGCATCGTCGGCACCCTGGGCACCGGTTTCTACGGCGCGCTGCAAAGCGGCCTGCACACCACGCCTAACCCGATTGCCGTACAGGCGACCCTGGCCGACCTGAAAAAGGCCGGTGCCAAGGCGGTTGCCATGGAAGTCTCGTCCCACGGTCTGGACCAGGGCCGCGTGACTGCCCTGGCGTTCGACGTGGCGGTGATGACCAACCTGTCCCGGGATCACCTGGATTACCACGGGACCATGGAGGCATACGCCGCCACCAAGGCCCGGCTGTTTGCCTGGAATGACCTGAAGTGCCGGGTGGTCAACCTGGACGACGAATTCGGTCGTCAGCTGGCCGCCGCCCAAGGCGACGGTCGCCTGATCAGCTACAGCCTGGAAGATTCCAGCGCCTACCTGTATTGCCGTGAAGCCAGCTTTGATGACGAAGGCGTGCGCGCCACCCTGGTGACGCCGCAGGGCGAGCACCATTTGCGCAGCACCTTGCTCGGGCGTTTCAACCTGAGCAACGTATTGGCCGCTGTTGGTGCCTTGCTCGGCCTGGATTACGCCCTCGACGAAATCCTGCGCGTGCTGCCGAAGCTGGAAGGCCCGGCCGGTCGTATGCAGCGCCTCGGCGGAGGCACCCAGCCGCTGGTAGTGGTCGATTACGCCCACACCCCAGACGCCCTGGAAAAAATCCTGCAAGCCCTGCGTCCCCACGCCAAGGGCAAGTTGCTGTGCCTGTTCGGCTGTGGCGGTGACCGCGATCGCGGCAAACGCCCGCTGATGGCTGAAATCGTCGAGCGCCTGGCTGATGGTGTCCTGGTCACTGACGACAACCCGCGCAGCGAAGACCCAAGCCAGATTTTCGATGACATTCGTGTCGGCTTTAAAGAGGCATCCAAGGCGACGTTCGTTGCCGGTCGCGGTGCAGCCATCGCCCAATTGATCGCCAGCGCAAGTGCTGACGACGTGGTGGTGCTGGCCGGTAAAGGTCACGAGGATTATCAGGAAATCAACGGCGAACGCCATCCTTTCTCGGATCTGGTCGAGGCTGATCACGCCTTGACCGCATGGGAGGTGGCCCATGCTTAAGGCGCTCACATTCAGCGAACTGACCCAGGCCTTGTCGGCCCGCGTGCTGTCGGCTGATTGCAGCTTTGATGGCGTCAGCATCGACAGCCGTACCATTAAGCCCGGACAACTGTTTGTCGCCTTGGCCGGCCCAAGTTTTGATGGCCATGACTACCTGAATGACGTCGCTGCCAAAGGCGCTGTCGGCGCTCTGGTGCAGCGCGAAGTTACTGACTCGACACTGCCGCAATTGCTGGTCGCTGACACCCGCCTGGCCCTCGGCCAACTGGGGGCGCTGAACCGTGCCGCTTTCACCAATCCTGTTGCGGCAATCACCGGCTCCAGCGGCAAAACCACGGTCAAGGAACTGCTGGCCGGCATCCTGCGCACGCGCGGTCCGGTCCTGG
Organism: Pseudomonas sp. TH34; assembly: GCF_016650865.1. Classification (NCBI taxonomy): domain Bacteria; kingdom Pseudomonadati; phylum Pseudomonadota; class Gammaproteobacteria; order Pseudomonadales; family Pseudomonadaceae; genus Pseudomonas; species Pseudomonas sp. TH34. The sequence continues at coordinate 396,885 of NZ_JAEKFB010000010.1, read as the reverse complement.
CGACCCGTGGCAACCTGAACAATGACTTCGGCGCTCCGCTGACCCTGCTCGAACTGGCCCCGGAACACACGGCGGCGGTGATTGAGCTGGGTGCTTCGCGCATCGGCGAAATCGCCTACACCGTGGCCATGACCAAGCCTCATGTCGCGGTGATCAGCAACGCCGGCACCGCCCATGTCGGCGAGTTTGGCGGCCCTGAAAAGATCGTTGAAGCCAAGGGCGAAATCATCGAAGGCCTCGACGCATCCGGCACTGCCGTGCTGAACCTCGACGACAAGGCCTTCGAAACCTGGCGTGTACGTGCCGCCGGTCGCAAGGTCTTGAGCTTCGCGGTGCACAACGCCGCTGCCGATTTCCATGCCTCGAATATCAAGGCCGACGCCCGTGGTTGCCCGTCCTTCACCCTGCATACCCCGCAAGGTGACGAGCACGTACAGCTGAACCTGCTGGGCAACCATAACGTCGCCAATGCCCTGGCGGCCGCCGCCGCTGCCCATGTGCTGGGCGTGTCGTTGTTTGGTATCGCCACCGGCCTTGGCGCGGTGCAACCGGTCAAGGGCCGCACCGTCGCGCAACTGGCCAGCAACGGCATGCGCGTGATTGATGACACCTACAACGCCAACCAATCTTCGATTTGCGCTGCTATCGACCTGCTGACCGGTTTCGCCGGTCGCAAGGTGCTGGTGCTGGGGGACATCGCCGAACTGGGCGAGTGGGCCGAACAGTCTCACCGTGAAGTCGGCGCGTACGCGGCCGGCAAGGTCGATGCCCTGTACGCCGTTGGGCCGAACATGCTTGACGCCGTGGACACCTTCGGGCCGGGCGCCAGGCATTTCGCCAGCCAGGCCGAGCTGATCCAGGCGCTGAGCGCAGCTGAACAAGACAAACACACCACTATTTTGATCAAGGGATCGCGCAGCGCGGTGATGGAAAACGTCGTCGTGGCCTTGTGTGGCTCAAGTACGGAGAAACATTAATGCTGCTGCTGCTGGCTGAGTATCTGCAACAGTTCCACAAAGGCTTCGCGGTCTTTCAGTACCTGACCCTGCGCGGGATTCTGGGTGTGCTGACCGCGCTGTCGTTGTCGCTGTTCCTCGGGCCATGGATGATCCGTACCCTGCAAAACCTGCAGATCGGCCAGTCTGTGCGCAACGACGGCCCGCAGTCGCACCTGTCCAAGTCCGGCACCCCGACCATGGGCGGTGCGTTGATCCTGTCGTCCATAGGCATCAGTACGCTGCTGTGGGCTGACCTGCATAACCGCTATGTCTGGACCGTGCTGTTGGTGACCCTGCTGTTCGGCGCCATCGGTTGGGTGGATGACTACCGCAAGGTGATCGAGAAGAACTCCAAGGGGCTGCCAAGCCGCTGGAAGTATTTCTGGCAGTCGGTGTTCGGCCTGGCGGCGGCAATCTTCCTTTATACGACTGCGCCAAGCGCGGTCGAGACCACCCTGATCATCCCGATGCTCAAGGACGCCAGCATCCCGCTGGGTGTTGGCTTCGTGGTACTGACTTACTTCGTGATCGTCGGCTCGAGCAACGCGGTCAACCTGACTGACGGCCTCGACGGCCTGGCGATCATGCCGACGGTGATGGTGGGCGGCGCGCTCGGCATCTTCTGCTACCTGTCGGGTAACGTGAAATTCGCTGAATACCTGCTGATCCCGTATGTACCGGGCGCGGGCGAACTGATCGTGTTCTGCGGCGCATTGATCGGTGCCGGCCTGGGCTTCCTGTGGTTCAACACCTACCCGGCACAAGTCTTCATGGGCGACGTCGGCGCACTGGCGCTGGGCGCGGCCCTGGGCACCATCGCGGTGATCGTCCGCCAGGAAATCGTCCTGTTCATCATGGGCGGTGTGTTCGTGATGGAAACCCTGTCGGTGGTGATCCAGGTTGCCTCCTTCAAATTGACCGGGCGCCGCGTGTTCCGCATGGCGCCGATACACCACCACTTTGAACTCAAGGGCTGGCCTGAGCCGCGGGTGATTGTCCGTTTCTGGATTATCACCGTGATTCTGGTTCTGTTCGGCCTTGCCACCCTGAAACTGAGGTAGAAACGAGTGTCCCTGATCGCTTCAGACCACTTCCGTATCGTTGTCGGCCTCGGCAAGAGCGGCATGTCCCTGGTTCGCTTCCTGGCGAACCGGGGCACGTCGTTTGCCGTGGCCGATACGCGGGAAAATCCACCGGAGCTGGTCACGCTGCGCCGTGACTACCCGCACGTGGAAGTGCGTTGTGGCGAGCTGGATGTCGAGTTTCTGTGCCGTGCCGATGAGCTCTACGTGAGCCCCGGTCTGGCCCTGGCGACCCCGGCCCTGCAAGCGGCGGCGGCCCGTGGTGTGAAGTTGTCCGGCGATATCGAGCTGTTCGCGCGTAACGCGAAGGCGCCGATCGTGGCCATCAGCGGTTCCAACGCCAAAAGCACCGTCACCACCCTGGTGGGCGAGATGGCAGCTGCGGCTGGCAAGCGTGTGGCCGTAGGCGGCAACCTCGGCACGCCGGCGCTGGACCTGCTCAGCGACGACGTCGAGCTGTACGTGATGGAGCTGTCGAGCTTCCAGCTGGAAACCACCGACCAGCTCAACGCCGAAGTGGCCACCGTGCTCAACGTCAGCGAAGACCACATGGACCGCTACAGTGGCCTGCCGGCCTATCACCTGGCCAAGCACCGGATCTTCCGTGGTGCGCGGCAAGTGGTGGTGAACCGTCAGGATGCCCTGAGCCGTCCGCTGATCGGCGAAGGTCTGCCGTGCTGGACCTTCGGCCTGAACAAACCCGACTTCAAGGCGTTCGGTCTTCGGGAAGAGAACGGCGAGAAATACCTGGCCTTCGAATTCCAGAACCTGATGCCGGTGCGTGAACTGAAAATCCGTGGTGCGCACAACCAGGCGAATGCCCTGGCGGCGCTGGCACTCGGTCACGCGGTGGGCTTGCCATTCGACGCAATGCTCTCGGCCCTGCGCACATTCGCCGGGCTTGAGCATCGCTGCCAGTGGGTTCGCGACCTCGACGGCGTCGGCTATTACAACGATTCCAAGGCCACCAACGTCGGTGCGGCACTGGCTGCCATCGAAGGTTTGGGGGCCGACATTCAAGGCAAGGTCGTGCTGATCGCCGGTGGCGACGGCAAGGGTGCCGACTTCAAGGACCTTAAAGGCCCGGTCGCTGCCCACTGCCGCGCCGTGGTGTTGATGGGCCGCGATTCCGGCTTGATCGCCGATGCCCTGGGCGACGCCGTACCGCAGGTGCGCGCGCAGTCCCTGGACGATGCCATCGCCCAATCCAAAGCCTTGGCTCAGCCGGGCGATGTGGTGCTGCTGTCGCCTGCCTGCGCGAGTTTCGACATGTTCAAGAACTACGAAGAGCGCGGCCAGCTGTTCGCCCGCGCCGTGGAGGCCTTGGCATGAGTATCAATTTCCGCAACATCATCAAGCCGTACCCGTCGCCGATCATTACCGGGCGCGGTATCGACCTGGATTTCCCGATGCTTGCCGGTTGCCTCGCGCTGCTGGGTCTTGGCCTGGTAATGATTACCTCGGCGTCCTCGGAAGTGGCCGCCGTGCAGTCTGGCAACACCCTGTACATGATGATCCGTCACCTGGTGTACCTGGTGATCGGTCTCGGTGCGTGCATCGTCACCATGATGATCCCGATTGCCACTTGGCAGCGCCTGGGTTGGCTGATGCTGGTGGGCGCGTTCGGCCTGTTGATCATGGTGATCCTGCCCGGCATCGGGCGTGAGGTGAACGGTTCGATGCGCTGGATCGGCTTCGGTGCGTTCAACGTGCAGCCGTCGGAAATCGCCAAGGTGTTCGTGGTGATCTACCTCGCCGGTTACCTGGTGCGGCGCCAGAAAGAAGTACGCGAAAGCTGGATGGGCTTCTTCAAGCCGTTCATCGTGCTGTTGCCGATGGCCGGCCTGTTGCTGATGGAGCCGGACTTCGGTGCCACCGTCGTAATGATGGGGGCGGCGGCGGCGATGCTGTTCCTCGGTGGCGTGGGCCTGTTCCGCTTCACCTTGATGGTGGTGCTGGCGGTGGCCGCTGTGACGATTCTGGTGCAGGCGCAACCCTACCGGATGGCGCGTCTGATTACCTTTACCGACCCATGGTCCGATCAATTCGGTTCCGGCTACCAGCTGACCCAGGCGTTGATCGCCTTCGGTCGCGGCGAGTGGCTGGGCGTGGGCCTGGGCAACAGCGTGCAGAAGCAGTTCTACCTGCCGGAAGCCCACACCGACTTCGTGTTCTCGGTACTCGCCGAAGAGCTGGGCGTCGTCGGTTCGTTGTGCACCGTCGCGCTGTTCGTATTCGTGTGTGTACGCGGCATGTACATCGGCCTGTGGGCCGAGAAAGCCAAACAGTATTTCGCCGCTTACGTGGCGTACGGCTTGTCGTTCCTGTGGATCGGCCAGTTTCTGATCAATATCGGGGTGAACGTCGGCTTGCTGCCGACCAAGGGCCTGACCTTGCCGTTCCTCAGTTACGGCGGCAGTTCGTTGGTGATTTGCTGCGCCTGTCTCGGCTTATTGCTGCGCATCGAGTGGGAGAGTCGAACCCACCTGGGCAGCGAAGAGATGGAGTTCAGCGAAAGCGACTTCGCCGAGGAGCCGAACCATGGGCGCTAACGTGCTGATCATGGCAGGCGGCACCGGTGGCCACGTGTTCCCGGCGCTGGCCTGTGCCCGCGAGTTCCAGAACCGCGGCTACAGCGTGCATTGGCTCGGCACGCCGCGCGGCATCGAAAATGATCTGGTACCGAATGCCGGCTTGCCACTGCATTTGATCAACGTCACCGGCCTGCGTGGCAAGGGCAAATTGTCCCTGCTCAAGGCGCCGTTCGTGTTGCTCAAGGCGGTGTGGCAGGCGCGCAAGGTTATCCGTGAAGTGAAGCCGGTATGCGTGCTGGGCTTTGGCGGTTACGTGACCGGCCCTGGCGGTGTCGCGGCAAAACTCGCCGGTGTGCCGGTGATCGTCCATGAGCAGAACGCCGTGGCCGGCACCGCCAATCGCCTGTTGGTGCCTTTGGCCGCCCGGGTGTGCGAGGCCTTCCCGAAGACCTTTGGTGCCGCGGACAAACTGCGCACCACCGGCAACCCGGTGCGTACCGAGCTGTTCATGGACATTGCCCGCCAGCCGTTGGCCGGTCGCAAGGCGCACCTGTTGATACTGGGCGGAAGCCTGGGCGCCGAACCCTTGAACAAATTGCTGCCTGAAGCGGTGTCGCAACTCCCTGAGGAACTGCGCCCGGAGATCTTCCATCAGGCCGGCAAGAACCACGATGAAGTGACCGCTACGCGCTACCGCGAAGCGGGTGTGGAGGCGAATGTGCAGCCCTTCATCAAAGACATGGCCCAAGCCTATGGCTGGGCCGACCTGGTGGTCTGTCGCGCAGGTGCGTTGACCGTCAGTGAACTGGCTGCCGCCGGTCTGCCGTCGTTGCTGGTGCCTTTGCCCCACGCGATCGACGATCACCAGACCCGCAACGCCGAATATTTGGCCGGGGAGGGCGCTGCCTTCCTGCTGCCGCAAAGAACGACTGGCGCCGCCGATTTGGCCGCACGCCTGACCGAGGTTTTGATGCAACCGGAACGACTGAACAGCATGGCGAGCACCGCAAGCCGCCTGGCCAAACCTGACGCAACCCGCACCGTGGTCGATATCTGCCTGGAGGTGGCCCATGGTTGAGAATCAGAAAGCCATGCCACAACCGGAAATGCGCCGCATCCGTCGCATCCACTTCGTCGGTATCGGTGGCGTGGGCATGTGCGGGATCGCCGAAGTGTTGCTGAACCTGGGTTATCAGGTGTCCGGCTCCGACCTGAAAATGTCGCCAGTCACCGAGCGCCTGGAATCGTTTGGCGCGAAAATCTTTATCGGCCACCGCGCTGAGAACGCCGCCGAAGCCGATGTGCTGGTGGTCTCCAGTGCCGTGAACACCTCCAACCCGGAAGTGGCCACAGCCCTTGAGCGCCGCATTCCCGTGGTGCCGCGCGCCGAGATGCTGGCCGAACTGATGCGCTACCGCCACGGCATTGCCGTCGCCGGTACCCATGGCAAGACCACCACCACCAGCCTGATCGCCTCGGTGTTCGCCGCCGGTGGCCTGGACCCGACGTTCGTGATCGGTGGCCGCCTGAATGCAGCCGGCACCAATGCACAGCTCGGTACCAGCCGCTACCTGATCGCCGAAGCCGATGAAAGCGACGCCAGCTTCCTGCACCTGCAACCGCTGGTGGCCGTGGTGACCAACATCGACGCCGACCACATGGCGACCTACGACGGTGACTTCAACAAACTGAAGAAAACCTTCGTCGAGTTCCTGCACAACCTGCCGTTCTACGGTCTGGCCGTGGTGTGCCTGGACGATCCGGTGGTGCGTGAAATCCTGCCGCTGGTGAAGCGTCCGACCGTGACCTACGGCTTCAGCGAAGACTGCGACGTGCGTGCAATCAATGTGCGCCAGCAGGGCATGCAGACCTTCTTCACCGTGCTGCGTCCTGACCGCGAGCCGCTGGATGTCTCGGTGAACATGCCGGGCAACCACAACGTACTCAACTCCCTGGCGACCATCTGCATCGCCTCTGACGAAGGCGTCAGCGATGAAGCCATCGTCGAAGGCCTGTCGGGTTTTGCCGGCGTAGGTCGTCGCTTCCAGGTGTACGGCGAACTGCCGGTGGACGGCGGCAACGTGATGCTGGTGGACGACTACGGTCACCACCCGACCGAAGTCGCGGCGGTGATCAAGGCCGTACGCGGTGGCTGGCCGGAACGCCGTCTGGTGATGGTGTACCAGCCGCACCGCTACAGCCGTACCCGCGACCTGTACGACGACTTCGTCAATGTACTGGCGGATGCCAACGTGTTGCTGCTGATGGAAGTCTACCCGGCCGGTGAAGAGCCGATCCCGGGCGCCGACAGCCGCAAGCTGTGCAACAGCATCCGTCAACGCGGCCAGCTGGACCCGATCTACATCGAACGCGGTGTGGACCTCGCGCCAATCGTCAAGCCGCTGCTGCGTGCCGGCGACATCCTGCTGTGCCAGGGTGCCGGTGACATCGGCGGCCTCGCCCCTAAATTGCTGGCAAGCCCGCTGTTTGCCGCTGCACAGGGGAAGTCGAAATGACCACTGACTACGGCTCGCTGTTCTCCACCATCCAACCTGCCGACTTCGGCCGCGTCGCGGTGCTGTTCGGTGGCAAAAGTGCTGAGCGTGAAGTGTCGCTGAAGTCCGGCAACGCCGTACTGGAAGCGCTGCAAAGCGCCGGTGTGAACGCGTTCGGCATCGACGTGGGCGATGACTTCCTGTCGCGCCTGCAGGCCGAAAAGATCGACCGCGCCTTCGTCATTCTTCACGGCCGTGGCGGTGAAGACGGCAGCATGCAGGGCCTGCTGGAGTGCCTGGGCATTCCGTACACCGGCAGCGGGATCCTCGCTTCGGCACTGGCCATGGACAAGTTGCGCACCAAGCAGGTGTGGCACAGCCTGGGTATTCCGACCCCGCGTCACAGCGTGCTGTGCAGCGAAGACGATTGTATTTCTGCAGCCAAGGAACTGGGCCTGCCTTTGATCGTCAAACCAGCCCATGAAGGCTCCAGTATCGGCATGGCTAAAGTGAACTCAGCCGCCGAATTGATTGACGCATGGAAAGCGGCCAGTACCTACGATTCGCAAGTGTTGGTGGAACAGTGGATTCAAGGTCCCGAGTTCACCATCGCTACGCTGCGTGGCCAGGTATTGCCGCCTATCGCATTGGGCACGCCCCACACCTTTTATGACTACGACGCCAAGTACGTGGCTTCCGATACTCAGTACCGGATCCCGTGTGGCCTCGACGCAACCAAGGAACAGGAATTGATGGACCTCACGGCGAAAGCCTGTGAGGCGCTGGGTATCGCCGGTTGGGCGCGGGCAGACGTGATGCAGGATGACCAAGGGAATTTCTGGTTCCTTGAAGTCAACACCGCACCCGGGATGACCGATCACAGCCTGGTACCTATGGCCGCTCGTGCAGCCGGTTTGGATTTCCAGCAGTTGGTGCTGGCGATCCTGGCAGCAAGCATTGAGCCTCGAGGCTAAGACCATGAACGGCGCATCGCTTCGTCATCAGCAACCCGCTCCCGGCCGCAAGCCGGTGCCGCGTGGTGCCAGCCGAATGGTGGCTAAAGAGCCGATGTCGGCGCGCATGCCGAAAGCCAACTTTGGTTTTCTGAAGGCTTTGTTCTGGCCGGTGATCCTGGTGGCGTTGGGGTTTGGTACGTACGAAGGCGCCCAGCGTCTGTTGCCGTATGCCGACCGGCCGATCACCAAGATCAGTGTGCAGGGCGATTTGAGCTACATCAGCCAGCAAGCCGTGCAGCAGCGAATCGCCCCGTTTGTGGCGTCGAGCTTCTTCACCATCGACCTGGCAGGCATGCGTTCCGAGCTGGAACAGATGCCATGGATTGCCCACGCCGAAGTTCGTCGCGTGTGGCCGGATCAGGTAACGATCCGCCTGGAAGAACAACTGCCTGTGGCCCGTTGGGGCGATGGACAGTTGTTGAACAACCAGGGCCAGGCGTTTGCACCTCGCGAAGTGGCGAATTACGAGCACCTGCCGCAGTTGTTCGGGCCGCAGCGGGCGCAGCAGCAAGTGATGCAGCAGTACCAGGCGTTGAGCCAGATGCTGCGGCCGTTGGGCTTCTCGATTGCGCGACTGGAATTGCGTGAGCGGGGGAGCTGGTTTTTGACCACGGGTGCAGGCAGTTCCGGCCCGGGCATCGAGTTGTTGCTGGGACGCGGCAACCTGGTGGAAAAGATGCGCCGTTTTATCGCCATCTATGAAAAGACCTTGAAAGAACAGATTACGAACATTGCGAGCATCGACCTGCGTTACGCCAACGGCCTTGCCGTCGGCTGGCGGGCCCCTGCGGCGCCCACGGCAGCGCAACCTGCTGTCGCGAAGAATTAAGAAGAGGCAGGACCCATGGCAAACGTGCAAAGCGGCAAAATGATCGTCGGTCTGGATATCGGCACCTCCAAAGTGGTGGCGCTGGTAGGCGAGGTCGCGGACGACGGCACGCTGGAAATCGTCGGAATCGGCACGCATCCGTCCCGGGGCCTGAAGAAGGGCGTGGTGGTGAATATTGAATCCACCGTGCAATCGATCCAGCGCGCCATCGAAGAAGCGCAGCTGATGGCCGGTTGCCGGATTCACTCGGCATTCGTCGGTGTTGCCGGCAACCACATCCGCAGCCTGAACTCCCACGGCATCGTGGCGATCCGCGACCGCGAAGTCAGCTCGGCTGACCTGGAGCGGGTACTCGACGCAGCGCAAGCCGTGGCGATCCCGGCTGACCAGCGCGTGCTGCACACGCTGCCGCAGGACTACGTGATCGACAACCAGGAAGGTGTTCGCGAGCCTTTGGGCATGTCGGGCGTCCGTCTGGAAGCCAAGGTTCACGTCGTGACCTGCGCCGTCAACGCTGCACAGAACATTGAAAAATGCGTGCGCCGCTGCGGCCTGGAAATCGACGACATCATTCTCGAGCAGTTGGCTTCGGCTTACTCGGTACTGACCGACGACGAAAAAGAACTGGGCGTGTGCCTGGTGGACATCGGCGGCGGCACCACGGACATCGCGATCTTCACCGAGGGTGCGATCCGTCACACCGCCGTGATCCCGATTGCCGGTGACCAGGTGACCAACGACATCGCCATGGCGTTGCGCACCCCGACCCAGTACGCCGAAGAAATCAAGATCCGTTACGCCTGCGCCCTGGCCAAGCTGGCCGGTGCAGGTGAAACCATCAAGGTGCCGAGCGTGGGCGACCGTCCACCGCGCGAACTGTCGCGCCAGGCGTTGGCCGAAGTGGTTGAACCGCGCTACGACGAACTGTTCACCCTGATCCAGGCTGAACTGCGCCGCAGCGGCTACGAAGATTTGATCCCGGCCGGCATCGTGCTGACCGGTGGTACCTCGAAGATGGAAGGCGCGGTCGAACTGGCCGAGGAAATCTTCCACATGCCGGTCCGCCTGGGCGTGCCTCATGGCGTGAAAGGCCTGGGCGACGTGGTGCGCAACCCGATTTATTCCACCGGTGTGGGCTTGCTGTTGTACGGGCTGCAAAAGCAGACCGACGGCATTTCCCTGTCGGGCCCGAGCAACCGCGACAGCTACAGAAGCGACGACGAAGCGAAAGCACCGTTGTTCGAGCGGTTGCAGGCTTGGGTGAAAGGCAATTTCTAAAGATTTACCGCAACACCGTTTCAAGTAGTAGGCGAAAAAACTAGAGAAATGAAAGGAGAGGGAAAATGTTCGAACTCGTAGACAACATCCCCGCAAGCCCGGTCATCAAAGTGATCGGCGTCGGCGGTGGCGGCGGCAACGCTGTCAACCACATGGTCAAGAGCAACATTGAAGGCGTTGAATTCATCTGCGCCAACACTGACGCCCAGGCCCTCAAAAGCATCGGTGCACGCACCATCCTGCAATTGGGCACAGCCGTGACCAAGGGCCTGGGTGCCGGCGCGAACCCGGAAGTCGGCCGTCAAGCCGCTCTGGAAGACCGCGAGCGCATTGCTGAAGTGCTGCAAGGCACCAACATGGTGTTCATCACCACAGGCATGGGCGGTGGTACCGGTACCGGTGCTGCGCCGATCATTGCCGAAGTGGCCAAGGAAATGGGGATCCTGACGGTTGCCGTCGTGACCCGTCCGTTCCCGTTCGAAGGTCGCAAGCGCATGCAGATCGCCGATGAAGGCATCCGTCTGCTGTCCGAAAGCGTCGACTCGTTGATCACCATTCCCAACGAGAAGCTGCTGACCATCCTCGGTAAGGACGCCAGCCTGCTGTCGGCTTTCGCCAAGGCTGACGATGTACTGGCCGGTGCCGTTCGCGGTATCTCCGACATCATCAAGCGTCCGGGCATGATCAACGTCGACTTTGCCGACGTACGTACCGTGATGAGCGAAATGGGCATGGCGATGATGGGCACTGGCTGCGCCAGCGGTCCGAACCGTGCACGCGAAGCTACCGAAGCGGCTATCCGCAACCCGTTGCTGGAAGATGTGAACCTGCAAGGTGCACGCGGCATCCTGGTGAACATCACCGCCGGTCCTGACCTGTCCCTGGGTGAGTACTCCGACGTGGGTAGCATCATCGAAGCCTTCGCTTCCGAGCACGCCATGGTCAAGGTCGGTACGGTTATCGATCCGGACATGCGCGACGAACTGCACGTGACCGTTGTTGCTACCGGCCTGGGTGCAAAAATCGAGAAGCCTGTAAAGGTCATCGACAATACCGTCCATACCAGCCACGCCAGCCAGCAAGCTGCCGCTCCAGCGCCTGCGCGCCAGGAACTGCCGTCTGTGAACTATCGTGACCTGGATCGTCCGACCGTGATGCGCAACCAGGCTCAGGCCGGTGCTGCTGCATCCCGTAGCCCGAATCCGCAAGATGACCTGGACTACCTGGACATCCCGGCTTTCCTGCGTCGTCAGGCCGATTAATGGAATGTATCAGGGCTATGAAGGTGATTGGTGTTCAGCAAAGGTCTGGTCTGCTATTATCGCCAGCCTTTGTTGATACCAGTTCGCAATTTGCGCTGAAGCGGTCCAAGCCATGATTAAACAACGCACCCTGAAGAATATTATCCGTGCCACAGGTGTAGGTCTGCACTCCGGGGAGAAGGTATACCTGACCCTCAAGCCCGCACCTGTCGACACCGGCATCGTGTTTGTTCGTGCCGACCTGGACCCTGTGGTGCAGATTCCTGCTCGCGCGGAAAATGTTGGCGAAACCACGATGTCGACCACGTTGGTCAACGGTGACGTCAAAGTGGACACGGTGGAGCACTTGCTCTCGGCCATGGCCGGTCTGGGCATCGATAACGCCTACGTCGAGCTCTCCGCGTCCGAAGTCCCAATCATGGATGGCAGCGCCGGACCCTTCGTATTCTTGATTCAATCTGCCGGCCTGGAAGAACAGGACGCAGCCAAGAAGTTCATTCGCATTCTGCGGGAAGTGACAGTAGAAGACGGCGACAAGCGCGCCACCTTCGTCCCGTTCGAAGGCTTTAAAGTGAGCTTTGAGATCGATTTCGATCACCCGGTATTCCGTGACCGCACACAAAGTGCAAGCGTGGATTTTTCCAGCACTTCGTTCGTAAAAGAAGTCAGCCGCGCCCGTACCTTTGGTTTCATGAGTGACATCGAGTACCTGCGCAAGCACAACCTCGCACTCGGCGGCAGCGTTGAAAACGCCATTGTGGTCGACGCGGATGGTGTACTGAACGAAGACGGCCTTCGCTATGAAGACGAATTTGTGAAGCACAAGATCCTCGATGCAATCGGTGACCTCTACCTGCTGGGCAATAGCCTGATAGGCGAGTTCAAAGGCTTCAAGTCGGGCCACGCCCTTAACAACCAGCTGCTGCGCAAGTTGATTGAGCAGACAGATGCTTGGGAAGTCGTGACCTTCGAAGATGCCAGCACCGCACCGATCTCTTACATGCGTCCCGTCGCGGCGGTGTAAGTAACAACTCTCTTTCCTTTTGTTTTTAAAGGCTGCCTTCGGGTGGCCTTTTTTTATGCCTGATCGTTCCCTACGTTCTGCGTGGGAACGCCTCCTGTGACGCTCCGCGTCACGGCTTTAACGCGCAGGCATCAACAACGCGATTACGCCCGGTATGCTTGGCCTCATACAGCGCCTGGTCGGCGTTGAGCAGTAATTCCTCCAGCGTGGTGCGGCTGTTTTTGGTCCAGGTACTGAGGCCAATGCTGACGGTAATCGGCACCGTATCCCCGCCCACCCGCGGCAGGTGTTCGACACTGCTGCGGATATGTTCAGCAATCACCAGCGCCCCCTGGCTGTCGGTATGTGGCAGCACCACCGCAAATTCCTCGCCGCCATATCGGGCCGCGAGATCGGCAGGGCGGCGGATATTGCCCTCGATCACCTGCGCCACCGTACGCAATGCCTCGTCGCCACCTTGATGGCCATGTCGGTCGTTGAACGCCTTGAAGTGGTCCACATCAATCATCAGCACCGTCAACGGTTCGGCTGAACGCTGGGCACGGTCCCATTCCAGGCGCAGGCGCTGGTCCAGGGTGCGGCGGTTGGCCAGGCCGGTGAGCGCATCGGTGGCTGCCAGTTCTGACAGCACCTGCTCGGCGCGGTGGCGCCTGCGCAGTTCCATGCAAAGCATCCCGGTCAGCCACAGCAGGCCAATGCACAAAACCCCGGTGGCCCCGCTGATCAATAGCGCCGCACGCTGCCAGGGTGCGAATATGTCATCCGTGGACAGGCCCACCACGACGATCAGCGGTAAATTCCCCACCGTGGAGAAGGTATAGAGGCGGTTCTCCTCATCCACACTGGACGTGCCACGAAAGTTGCCATCGCGCTCTTTCAGTATGCGCGCGACGTTGGGGCGTTGGCTGAGGTCCTTGTCGATCATGTCCCGTTCCAGCAACGGCTGTTGGGCCAGCAGGATGCCTTGCTGGTTGATCAGGTTGATGGTGCTGTCGTTGCCGATATTCAGGCTGCGGAACAGTTGCTGGAAATACGACAGGCGCATGGAGGCCACGGCCACCCCGAGGAATCGCCCGTCGGGTCCGGAGACCCTGCGGCTGAATGCGATGCGCCATTGGTCGTCACACACGCAGCGCGCCATGAAGGGCCGGCTGATGAACAGGCCCAGGTCGGGATTCTGCCGGTGGGCCTGAAAGTAATCACGGTCGGCGAAGTTGGCAGCCTTGGGCGTCAGCAGCGAGGAGTCGGCAATCACCTCGCCGTTCTTGTCCAGCAGCAGGATGTCACCCTTGTACGGCGCCGCTTCCGATCGATCAAACAGCACCAGGTGGCGGATGCTGGCCGATACTCCGGCCAAATCACTGCGTTCGGTGGCCGCGATCAGGCCTTTGATCGACAAGTCGTACAGCTCGACGTTGCGCAGCACGTCGGCATCGATCAGTTGGGTGATGTTATTGGCCGTGCGCTGGGCCGCCTGCAAGGTGTTGGCGTGCTCGCGGGTCAGCAACACCGCGACTACCAACATGATCAGCAGCACCGTGACGCAACTGCCGATGATCAGCAGCAGCTCCGGACGGTGGGTCGGGCGGGGCGGGCGGGTGGTGCTTGGGCTCATCGGGCGTACTTCTGCTTCGAGGATGCCCTTAGCGTAGTTGCTGATAACGGCTCATGTGGTCTGGCTGTGAACCGTGCGGTTGCGCCCGGAGTGCTTGGCGTCATACAGCGCCCGGTCGGCACTCAGCAGCAGCTCTTCCAGTGAACCACGGCGGCGTTTGTCCCAGGTACTGAGGCCGATGCTGACAGTGATCGACAACGCGTCTCCGTCCGCTGGTGGCAAGTGCTCCACCGCGCTGCGGATATGCTCGGCGATGATGCTCGCACCGTCGATGTCGGTATCCGGCAGGATCACCGCGAACTCTTCGCCGCCGTAACGGGCCGCCAGGTCGGCGGGGCGACGAATATTGCTGCCGATGACCCGGGCGACGTTGCGCAGCGCCTCATCACCGCCTTGGTGGCCGTGGCGGTCGTTGAAGGCCTTGAAGTGGTCGACGTCGATCATCAGCAAGGCCAGCGGCTCGCCCGAGCGTTGTGCGCGCTCCCATTCCAGGCGCAGGCGCTGGTCGAGGGTGCGGCGGTTGGCCAAGCCGGTGAGGGCGTCGGTGGCCGCCAGTTCCGACAACACCTTCTCGGCGCGATAGCGGCGGCGCAGTTCCCGGCGCAGCATCCAGGTCAGCCACAGCAGGCCTATACACAGCACACCGGTGGCGCCACTGATCAGCACGGTGGCACGTCTCCAGGCGGCAAACACGTCATCGTTGGACAGCGCCACCACCACAATCAGCGGCAGCGCACCGACGCTGGTGAAGGTGTACAGCCGTTGCTTGCCACTGATGGAGGAGAGACCGCTGAAACTGCCGCTGCCTTCGCGCAGCATTCTTTTGAAGTTTGGCCGCATGCTCAGGTCTTTGTTGATCATGTCGCTTTCGAGCAGAGGCTGCTGGGCCAGCAGAATGCCGTCGTTGTTCAGCAGGTTGATGCTGCTGCCGCTGCCGATGGTCAGGCTATTGAACAGCTGGTCGAAATACGCCAGGCGCATGGTCGCCACCGCCACACCGGCAAACTCGCCATTGGGCCCGGGCACCCGACGGCTGAACGCAATACGCCAGACCTGATCGCACTCGCAACGAATCTTGAAGGGCCGGCTGATGAACAAGCCCGCGTTGGGGTTCTGCTGGTGGATCTGGAAATAGTCGCGATTGGCGAAATTGCGTGACGTGGGCGTCAGCGTGGAGGAGTCGGCGGTGACCGCGCCGGCCTTGTCCAGCAGCAGGACCTCGCCTTTGAAAGGGGCGGCCGTGGACTGGTCGAACTGCACCATATGCAGGATGTCGGCCGAGACCTGGGGTAAGTCGTGGCGGGTGGTCGCGACAATCAGGCCGTTCAGGGCCAGGTCGTAGAGTTCGACGTTGCGTAACACATCGGCGTTGATTAACTGGGTGATATTGGTGGTGGAGCGCTGGGCCGTCAGCAGGGCGCTGTTGTGTTCGCGAGTCAGCAGTACGGCAACGATGATCACGATCAGGATGACGGTAAGGCCGCTGCCCAGAATCAGCAGAAGCTCCGGGCGTGCAGGCGGGGTGAAGGTGCGGCGTTGACTCATGGGACTGACTTCGGCACTCGAGATACTGGCAGTTTAGTTCCATGTTGTGAAAAATAAGTCGTCGCCGCTAAAAGAATGCCTGAAGGTTAAAAAACGTCGATCGGGTAGTCGACGATCACCCGGTATTCATCCACGTCCCGGTCCACTGCCGCGTAGCCATTGCCGCCGCGATTGGTTGCCCACTGCAGGCGTACGGCCAGGTCCTTGGCCTTGCCGCCTTGCACCACGTACTTGAGGTCGATGTCCCGTTCCCAGTGCTTGGCGTTCTTGCCGTCGGCGCTGTACCAGGATGAGTAGCCACGGCTGTCCGGGTCGACGGTGGTCAGGTCGGTCTTGCCGCTGATGTACGACACCGCCGAGGTCAGGCCAGGCAGGCCCAGCCCGATGAAGTCATAGGCGTACTTGAGCTTCCACGAGCGTTCGTTGGGGCCGTTGAAGTCCGAGTATTGCTGGGAGTTATCCAGGTAGATGCTGTCACCCTGGCTGATGTAGTCGAACGGTGTGTTGCCGTTGACCCGCTGGTAGGCGGCGGTGACGCTGTGATTGCCTACGCCGACGGTGAAATGCAGGCTGTAGGTGTTGTTGTCGATGTTACCCAGCAGGGCTTTGCCGGTGTCCTGGGTGTGATAGTAGTGCAGACCCGGGTTCAAACTGACCAGTTCGTTCAGTTGCCAGGTGTAGTCCAGGTCGTAGTAGTACTGGTTCCAGATGTCCTTGAGTTCGGACGCGTACAGGTTGCTGGTCAGCCCCGGCAGGCCGCTGAAGGACACACCGGCCCAGTCCAGGTGCTGGCTGTCTTCACCGTTGGGCAAGGCGCCGTAGCTGGTGCCGATGCGCCGGTGGCCACTCTGGTTGTAGAGCTTGGTGAAGCTGGCCTGGCCGCCTTCGAACATCCAGCCGTCCAGGCTGTGGTTGGTCAGGCTCACGCCGCGGAAGGTCTGGGGCAGCATGCGGGTCATGCCGCCGGCAATTACCGGGTTGTTGAGGAACAGGTCGCCGGCTTTCAGCTCGGTGTCGAAGGCACGCATTTTCAGGGTCGCGCCAGCGGTGGAGAACGAGCCAGGCGCTTTACCGTTGCCGGAGCTCACCGGCAGGATGCTGGAACCGTCGGTGCCGCCACCGCCGTCGAGCTTGAGACCGAGCATGGCGTTGGCGTCCAGGCCAAAGCCGACGGTGCCTGGGGTGTAGCCGGATTCGAAAATGCCGATGATGCCCTGGCCCCATTCCTTGCTGTCATCGATGTGAATGTCGCGACGGTCGCGGTTCATGTAGTAGTTGCGGGTGTTGATCTTGAAGCTGGAACCTTCGACGAATCCGTCGGTGGTCGGGGTGTCTGCCGCGTGGGCAAGGGGAACGATCGTTGCAGCAATCGCGAGGAATAACGGGGTGAACGTCAGCGAGGTTTTCACCGGTGGAGCTCCTTTGGGTCAATCGAAACCGGCCAGTGTTGTTGGGGTTCCTGGCCTTTTTTCAGCGCAAAAAAAAGCCGCTGAACTCAGCGGCTTTAAGACAGATTCCCAGTGTAGAGCCCTGGAAATAAGTCGAGGGAAATCGGGGGAGAGCGGGTCGGTCTTAACCGCTGCGCTCATCGATGCGACAAATTAGCGCAGGTGAGCGATGCGATACAGAGTGTAACAAGATAATGACTGTTGCCCAAATCGCAACAGTCTGGCTTTGCGGGTGTGGGGCGTCCTGACAACCCCTACCCAAGAATGTTAGCGTGCTTGCCATTCCCACGTAGTCGATGAGCCCGCCTTCCATGAAAAAGACTGTCCTCGCCTTCAGCCGCGTCACCCCGGAAATGATCGAACGCCTGCAACAGGATTTCGATGTCATCGCGCCTAACCCAAAGCTGGGCGACATCAATGCCCAGTTCAACGAGGCTTTGCCGCACGCCCACGGGCTGATCGGCGTAGGCCGCAAGCTGGGCCGTGCGCAACTGGAAGGCGCGAGCAAACTGGAAGTGGTTTCCAGCGTGTCGGTGGGCTACGACAACTACGACCTGGCGTACTTCAATGAGCGCGGGATCATGCTTACCAACACTCCGGACGTGCTCACCGAAAGCACCGCCGACCTGGCGTTTGCCCTGCTGATGAGCAGCGCCCGCCGCGTCGCCGAACTGGACGCCTGGACCAAGGCCGGGCAGTGGAAAGCCAGCGTCGGAGCGCCGTTGTTTGGCTGTGATGTACACGGCAAGACCCTGGGCATTGTCGGCATGGGCAACATCGGCGCGGCCATCGCCCGTCGGGGTCGCCTGGGTTTCAATATGCCGATTCTGTACAGCGGCAACAGCCGCAAGACCGAACTGGAACAGGAACTCGGCGCGCAATTTCGCAGCCTCGACCAGTTGCTGGCCGAAGCCGACTTCGTCTGCCTGGTGGTGCCGCTGAGTGAGAAAACCCGCCACCTGATCAGCCATCGCGAGCTGGGGTTGATGAAGTCCAGTGCGATCCTGGTGAACATTTCCCGTGGCCCGGTGGTGGATGAGCCGGCGCTGATCGAGGCCCTGCAAAACCAGGCCATCCGTGGCGCCGGCCTGGATGTGTATGAGCAGGAGCCGCTGTCCGAGTCGCCGCTGTTCCAGCTGAGCAATGCCGTGACCCTGCCGCACATCGGCTCGGCCACCAACGAGACCCGCGAAGCCATGGCCAACCGTGCCCTGGAAAACCTGCGCAGTGCGCTGTTGGGCCAGCGTCCGCAGGATTTGGTGAACCCGCAGGTGTGGAAGGGCTGACGACTGCTTGTTGTAGGAGCGAGCTTGCTCGCGAAAAGCGTCAACGAGAAAGCGGGCAGCCTGGATAAACACAGCGCCCTCAGGTTCTTCGCGAGCAAGCTCGCTCCTACAGTTTTTCGCGTGCAAGTCGATAACGGTCTATAGATCGTCATCCCTGATCCACAGAAGGTTTTTATGTCCACCACCAAAGCCCGCGCAGACTCACTCTCGCTTCTGCTCTTTACCTTGCGCAGCGGCAAGCTGATGGCGATCAACCTGTTGAAAGTCAGTGAAATCATTCCCTGCCCGCCGCTGACCAAGCTGCCGGAGTCGCACCCCCACGTCAAAGGCATCGCCACCTTGCGCGGCGCCGCCTTGTCGGTGATCGACCTGAGTCGGGCGCTGGGGGAAATGCCCCTGCAAGACCCCGATGGCGGCTGCCTGATCGTCACCGATGTCAGCCGTTCCAAGCAGGGTCTGCATGTGCAGGCGGTAAGCAAGATCGTGCACTGCCTGACCACCGACATTCGCCCGCCGCCGTTTGGCTCGGGCGGCACGCGTTCGTTTATCACCGGTGTGACCCAGGTCGAAGGCGCCCTGGTGCAGGTGCTGGACATCGAAAAAGTCATCCACGGCATCGCCCCGGCGCAGATCGAAGCGGCGCCCACCGACCTGACCATGGAAGAAGCCGAAGTGCTGGGCAATGCCCGAATCCTGGTGGTGGACGACAGCCAGGTGGCCCTGCAGCAATCGGTGCACACCCTGCGCAACCTCGGCCTCACCTGTCACACCGCCCGCAGCGCCAAGGAAGCGATCGACCGCTTGCTGGAGCTGCAAGGTACTGTCGAGCAAATCAACGTGGTGGTCTCGGACATCGAAATGTCCGAAATGGACGGCTACGCCTTCACCCGTACCCTGCGGGAAACCCCGGACTTCCAGGACCTCTATGTGCTGCTGCACACCTCTCTGGACAGTGCAATGAACAGCGAAAAAGCCCGCCTGGCCGGCGCCAATGCGGTGCTCACCAAGTTCTCCTCCCCCGAGCTGACCAAGTGCCTGGTGGTCGCCGCCCAGACCGTTGCACAGCAGGGCCTCTGACCGGTGGGAGAGTATTTCCAGCTGCTGCGTCGCGACCTCACCGGTAGCCTGCCCGCGGCACAATGGCCGGCGGACATCCAGCTGGATCATTACCACGAAGCCATGGCTCCGGCGATTCACGAGGTATTGAGCCTGGCCCAGGAACAAGGCGGCGGACGTGTCGGTTCCCTTGAACATTGGCGTCAGCAGTTCGTTACCGATGCCGAGTTCGATCCAAAACTGTGCCTGGTGGCGAGTAACGCCAGCGGCATCCTGGGTGTGTCCCAATGCTGGACCAGCGCCTACATCAAGAACCTGGCCATTCACCCCTGTGCCCAGGGCATGGGGTTGGGCCGGGCGTTATTGCTGCACACCTTCCAGGTGTTCAAGCAGCGCGGCGAGGCGTTTGTCGACCTCAAGGTGCTGGAATCCAACCTGCGGGCCCGCCGCCTGTATGAAAATGCCGGCATGGTGTTTGTGCTTCGGGACCTTGCCCCCGAAGACTGAGGACGCTGGCGCATAACTTGCTTTGCACAGAGACAGAACGGTGAACAGAGGCAAAAACCCGCCACCGTTCACGAGTGCCTTCTGACCTTGCCTGGTGACAGATCCTCCATGAATACCCACTTTTCCTGCGTCGGTTGCGGCAAATGCTGCACTGACCACCATGTGCCCCTGACCCTCGAAGAAGCCCGCAGTTGGGCGGCTGACGGCGGCAATGTCATCGTGCTGGTGGAGGGTTTCCTGGGCACGGGCCTTGGCCTGCCCGAGTTGCAGCGTGAGCACGCACAACGCCGTTCCGCCATCGTGCCCAGCGGCAATACCGAAGCGTATGTGGCAATCACCTTTGCCGCCTATAACGCCGGGCGCTGCCGGAATCTTGACGAGGACAACCGTTGCCGCATTTACGAGCGGCGGCCGTTGGTGTGCCGCATCTACCCGATGGAGATCAACCCGCACATCCCGCTGAACCCGGGCGCCAAGGACTGCCCGCCGGAATCCTGGGAGCAGGGGCCGGCGCTGATCGTGGGTGGCGAGTTGATGGACAAGGAACTGGCCGAGCTGATCAGCCGGTCACGCCAGGCTGATCGCGACGATATCCAGGCCAAGGAAGCGGTGTGTGGGTTGCTGGGCATCCATACCACGGCGCTCAAGGGCGATGGATTTACCGCGTACTTGCCGGACATGGGCCTGTTTGCCCAGGCGATCGAATTGGCGACCCAAGAGGCGGTGCCGGCCAATGAGTGGGTGTTTCATGTGTCCGGGATGGACATTGCCGAGCAGTTGCTGGATGCCGGCGCCCGGATTGCCACCGAGGTGCCGGCCAACTATGCGTTCATTTCGTTACGGGCGGCTTGAGTGAATGTACACCTGTGGCGAGGGGGACAAGCCCCCTCGCCCCAAAACAGCTCATGCCGCTACTGCCGCCGCTTACTCCAGAACTCCTCCGCCAGCCGCCGCAAGTCATCCGCCAGCCCCGCCACATCCCCTGAGCTGAGCTGGCTCTGCTGACCCGCGTTGACCGTCACTTCCCCGGCATTGCGAATGCCGATGATGTTGCGGTTGATGTCCTCGCTGACCGCGCTTTGCTCTTCCACCGCCGCCGCAATCTGCTGGCTCATGGCGGTAATCTGGGTCACCCGCTGGCTGATCCCGTCCAACGCGGCGGCAGCGCGTTGGGCCTGGTCGACGCTGGCCTCGACATGCTGGCTGCTTTGCGCCATCGCCTGTACCGCATCTCGGGCGCCGCCTTGCAGGGTGCTGATCATGCGCTGAATTTCATTGGTCGACTGCTGCGTACGCTGGGCCAGCCCGCGCACTTCATCAGCGACCACGGCAAACCCGCGTCCCTGTTCTCCGGCCCGTGCGGCTTCAATGGCGGCATTGAGCGCCAGGAGGTTGGTCTGCTCGGCAATCGCCCGGATCACTTCCAGCACCCCGGAAATATCGCCGCTGTGGCTTTCAAGTTGATGGATCACGTCGGTGGCGCGCGCCAGCTCCTGGGATAACCGCAGCACCGCGTCGCGGCTTTCATCCACCCGTTGATGACCTTCCCGGGTCTCGCTGCCGGCCTGGTCAGCGGCCTTGGAGGCTTGCAGCGCATGCTCGGCAACTTGCGCCACGCTGGCGGCCATTTGATTGATCGCGGCGGCGACCTGATCTGTCTGGGACTGTTGGCCGAGACTGCTGGTGTGGCTGCTGTCCAGTTGTTGCACCAGCGCGGCGGCGTGCCCGGACAGGCGTTGCGAGGCATCGCCAATCCGGCCCACCACCGCGCCCACCTGGGCTTCCAGCATCTGCATGGCGAACTCGATGCGCCCGAACTCATCCCCGCGTCCGGTGTAGATCGCCTGGCTCAGCGGGTTGTCGGCAATCAACCGGGCTCGCTGGTTCAACTGTGCGAGGGGCCGCAACAAACCATGCACGCCCATCACCCCTATGGCACAGGTCGCGGTGACCGCCAGCAGTTGCCAGGTCAGTGGATAAGTGGCCAGTCCAAGGCCCAAGGCCCAAGTTGCGGCGCAGGCCCCCAAGACCCAGGCCGACAGCTTGAGGGTCATGCCCACCACGGGCCGTGCTCGCCGAGTACCGGCACGCAGCCGGGCATAGGCCCGCTCGGCCAGTTGCACCCGCCGCGCATCGGGCTTGGTGCGCACCGACTGATACTCCACCGTCACACCGTCCCGGGTGACCGGCGTGGCGTAGGCACTGACCCAGTAGTGATCGCCGTTCTTGCAGCGGTTTTTCACCATGCCCATCCACGAGCGGCCGCTCTTCAACACCTGCCACATGTGCGCAAAGGCAGCGGGTGGCATGTCCGGGTGACGCAGCAGGTTGTGCGGCGTACCCAACAACTCCTCGCGGGTGTAGCCGCTGATATCGATGAAGTCCTGGTTGGCGTAGGTAATTGTGCTAGTCAGGTCGGTGGTCGAGAGGATATTGGCGTCGGGGGCAAAGTCCACATTTCGACCGGTGACCGGCAAATTGATCTTCATGGAAACGCGCGCTCGTGATTGTTGGAGGAGTCGGCAGGGCGTCGACTCTAAGCGCACGGGTTGGCCAAATACTGATCCAGCTCATGTTCGGTGCAATTAATTGGCCATTACGGCCTGGCGGGCGGTGCATCAAGCCGGTAGGGCGCGATGATGCGCTGGTACTCGCCGCTTTGTTTCAGTTGCTCAAGGGCGCAATTGAGGGTGCTGCGCAATGCCGTATCTGGCTTGCGCAATGCAATCCCTACGCCGTTACCCAACAGTTCGGCAGAGAGGGCGGGGCCGAGGAAGTCGAAATTCTGGCCCTCGGGGGTGTCGAGCAGCGCCTCACGGATTTCCACCATGCCTTGCAAGGTGGCATCGATGTCCCCCGCCAACAGGCTGCGGATCAGTTCGTCGTTGCGCCAGAAACCCTTGATGATGACGCCTTTTGGCGCCCACTTCGACAGGGCAAAGGCTTCGCGGTTACTGCCCACCAGCACCCCGACGCGCTTGCCCTTCAACGACTGTGGCGTTGGTTTCAAACCTGACTTCCTGCGGGCCACCAGACGCGTGGTGATCGGATAAAGGTCATCGGTGAAACTTACCCGCTGGTGCCGCCTCGACGTCGAGGCCATGCCCATGATTGCGTCGAATTGCCTGGCTTCAAGGGCAGGGTAATTTTCCACCAGGATCTGGTCGACCCAGGTACATCGCACATTGAGCTGTATGCACAGGGCGTTGCCCAATTCGATGTTCAGCCCCACCAGTTGGCCTTGTTGATTGCGGCTTTGGAAAGGAGGGAATTGTGCAGCGACGGCGAAACGAATTTCGCGCCGTGGTTGATCACTGGCCGCAGTCGAGGAGAAAACGCTGACCATCAGCGACAACAGCACGACACAGGTGCGTATAGGAACCACGGGGACGTCCTTTTCCGGAAAACCAGCTTTACCACGCCTGGCCCCGAGCGAAAGCGTCGGGGCAGGTGAGTGTCGTGCAAGCTTTCAAGAATTGGCCGCAGGCCTACAAGGCGAAACGTCAGTAACTGTTGTAGGCATAAATCGTCATTGCGAAGGATTTATTACCGGTCAGCGCTTGCCCATCGAGCGACGGGTGCCGGGTGGTGCCATGCCCGGACTCTTGGTATGGCCGTTCTTCGCGCCATTTTTGTACCACGGCTGGCTGGCGTTTTTCGCACCGGCCAGTTCGCCCGGCTTGAACGGAAACTTGAATGCCGGGATCTCGGCCTTGGTTTCGCCTTCGACGCTGTCAGGATTGGCCTGTTGGTCGATGTCGACCGCTTCAACAGCGGGTTGTGTCGGGGAATTCATGGAAGCTCCGGGGGAGTACTGAAAATGACGCGGGCCCGACTTGCAGGCCACACCGTCGCGCAGTATACCTGCGCGCCTCGGATCTTTAACCACTGCTCGTACGAATGGTCGGACTTTACTGACGGCGCTGTCAGTTAGCAGTCACTTTGCTGACCGGGTTGGCGGGCTATAAAGAACCTTCATTCTTCCGATCCTTTGCCCTGGCGCCTCACCCCATGCACATTCAACGAAAACCTGCCTTGATCGTGGGCGTCCTTGTGGTACTGGCTGTGGTTGCCTGGGTGGTGACCCGTCCGGCCAAGACCAAACTGACTGCGTCGGCAGCGATTCCGGTGCGTGTGATCAGCGTCAAACAGCAGGACATCCCGGGTTTTGTCAGCGGCATCGGTTCGGTGCTGTCGTTGCACAGCGTGGTGATTCGCCCGCAGATCGACGGCATCCTCACCAAATTGCTGGTCAAGGAAGGTCAACTGGTGAAGGCCGGTGACCTGCTGGCGACCATTGATGACCGCTCGATCCGCGCCAGCCTGGACCAGGCCAAGGCGCAACTCGGGGAAAGCCAGGCGCAACTGCAAGTCGCGCTGGTCAACCTCAAGCGCTACAAGGAACTGAGCATCGACGACGGCGTGTCCAAGCAGACCTATGACCAGCAACAAGCCCTGGTCAACCAGCTCAAGGCCACGGCCCAAGGCAACCAGGCTGCCATCGATTCGGCCCAGGTGCAGCTTTCATACACCCAGATTCGCTCTCCGGTCACCGGGCGCGTCGGGATTCGTACGGTGGATGAAGGCAACTTCCTGCGCATGAGCGACACCCAGGGCTTGTTCTCCGTGACCCAGATCGACCCGATTGCCGTCGAGTTCTCCCTGCCGCAACAAATGCTGCCGACCCTGCAACGCCTGATCGCCGCGCAACTGCCCGCTGACGTCAACGCCTACATGGGCGCCGACACCGACGGCCAGACCGGCGACCTGCTGGGCGAAGGTCGCCTGAGCCTGATCGACAACCAGATCAGCGGCACCACCGGCACCATCCGCGCCAAGGCCGAGTTCAGCAACGGCGCGCAAAAACTCTGGCCGGGGCAACTGGTGACAATCCGCATCCAGACCGCCCTGCACAAGAACGCCCTGGTTGTGCCACCCACTGTGGTACAGCGCGGCCTGGATTCGCACTTCGTGTACCGGGTCAACGGTGACAAGGTCGACATCGTGCCGGTGCAGGTGCTGTACCAGAACAGCGACATGAACATCCTCCAGGGTGTGCAGGCCGGTGACGTGCTGGTCAGCGACGGCCAGTCACGGCTCAAGGCAGGCGCTCAGGTCGACGTACTCAAGGAACCGCCGCAGGTGATCCAGACCGTTGATGCCAAGGTGCAGCCATGAGCGGCAGTCGTTCGCCGTCGGCCTGGTGTGTTGACCATCCGGTCGCCACCTTGCTGCTGACCTTCGCCCTGGTACTGCTCGGGATGATTGCCTTCCCACGGCTGGCCATCGCCCCGCTGCCGGAAGCCGAGTTTCCGACGATTCAGGTCAGCGCCACGCTGCCCGGCGCCAGCCCGGACACCATGGCGTCCTCCGTGGCCACACCGCTGGAGGTGCAATTCAGCGCCATCCCCGGCATGACCCAGATGACCTCCAGCAGTGCCTTGGGCTCCAGCCTCCTGACCCTGCAGTTCACCCTCACCAAGAGCATCGATACCGCCGCGCAAGAAGTGCAGGCGGCGATCAACACCGCGTCCGGCAAACTGCCCAGCGACATGCCGAGCCTGCCGACCTGGAAAAAGGTCAACCCGGCGGACAGCCCGGTGCTGATCCTCAGCGTCAGCTCCGACAGCATGCCCAGCACCGAGCTGAGCGACTACGTGGAAACCCTGCTGGCCCGTCAGATCAGTCAGATCGACGGCGTCGGCCAGATCAACATCACCGGCCAGCAACGCCCGGCCATCCGGGTGCAGGCGTCGGCCGATAAACTCGCGGCCATCGGCCTGACCCTGGCAGACGTGCGCCTGGCGATCCAGCAATCCAGCCTGAACCTGGCCAAGGGCGCGATCTACGGCGAGAACAGCGTGTCGACCCTGTCGACCAACGACCAGTTGTTCCACCCCGAGGATTACGCCCAACTGATCGTGTCCTACAAGGATGGTGCACCGGTACAACTGCGGGATATCGCCAAAGTCATCAACGGCTCGGAAAACGCCTACGTGCAGGCCTGGTCCGGCGACACGCCCGGCGTCAACCTGGTGATCTCCCGCCAGCCCGGCGCGAATATCGTCGAGACCGTGGACCGCATTCAAGCCGAGCTGCCACGCCTGCAAGCCATGTTGCCGGCCTCGGTGCAGGTCAGCGTATTGACCGACCGCACCAAGACCATCCGTGCGTCCCTGCATGAAGTGGAAGTGACCCTGCTGATCGCGATCCTGTTGGTGGTGGCGGTGATGGCGCTGTTCCTGCGCCAGTTGTCCGCCACCTTGATCGTGTCCAGCGTGCTCGGGGTGTCGCTGGTCGCCAGTTTTGCGCTGATGTACCTGATGGGCTTCAGCCTGAACAACCTGACCCTGGTGGCGATCGTGATCGCCGTGGGGTTTGTGGTGGACGATGCCATCGTGGTGGTGGAGAACATTCACCGCCACTTGGAAGCCGGCCTCGACAAGCGCGAAGCGGCGATCAAGGGCGCGGGGGAAATCGGCTTTACCGTGGTGTCCATCAGCTTCTCGCTGGTGGCGGCGTTTATTCCGCTGCTGTTCATGGGCGGTGTGGTCGGGCGGTTGTTCAAAGAGTTTGCGCTGACAGCCACCTCGACCATCCTGATTTCGGTGGTGGTTTCACTGACACTGGCGCCCACCCTGGCTGCGCTGTTCATGCGCGCCCCGACCCATCACGCCCACGACAAACCCGGCTTCAGCGAACGCCTCCTCGCCGGCTATGCGCGCAATCTGC
The DNA here is from genome assembly GCF_016650865.1 of Pseudomonas sp. TH34. Classification (NCBI taxonomy): domain Bacteria; kingdom Pseudomonadati; phylum Pseudomonadota; class Gammaproteobacteria; order Pseudomonadales; family Pseudomonadaceae; genus Pseudomonas; species Pseudomonas sp. TH34. The sequence goes on along the minus strand of NZ_JAEKFB010000010.1, from coordinate 370,178 downwards.
GCCGCGCCCTGGCCCACCAACGCACCATGGCCGCGATCTTTATCGTGACCCTGGCCCTGGCGGTGGTCGGCTATGTGTTTATCCCCAAGGGTTTCTTCCCGGTACAAGACACGGGCTTCGTCCTCGGCACCAGCGAAGCGGCGGCCGACGTATCCTTCCCGGACATGGTCGCCAAGCACAAGGCGATCGCCGAGATCGTCAAGGATGACCCGGCGGTGGAAGCGTTTTCCCATTCGGTGGGCGTGACCGGCAGCAACCAGACCATCGCCAACGGACGGTTCTGGATCGCCTTGAAAGATCGCGGGGACCGCGACGTGTCGGCCAGCCAGTTTATCGACCGGATCCGGCCGAAACTGGCGAAAGTGCCGGGCATCGTGCTGTACCTGCGTGCCGGCCAGGACATCAACTTAAGCTCCGGCCCCAGCCGCGCCCAGTACCAGTACGTGCTCAAGAGCAATGACGGCCCGACCCTGAATACCTGGACCCAGCGCCTCACCGAAAAACTGCGGGCCAACCCGGCGTTCCGCGACCTGTCCAACGACCTGCAGTTGGGTGGCAGCATTACCCATATCAGCATCGACCGTCAGGCCGCCGCGCGTTTTGGCCTCACCGCCACCGATGTGGACCAGGCGCTGTACGACGCCTTCGGCCAGCGCCAGATCAACGAGTTCCAGACCGAGATCAACCAGTACCAAGTGGTGCTGGAGCTGGACACCCAGCAACGCGGCAAGGCCGAAAGCCTGAACTACTTCTACCTGCGCTCGCCGCTGACCAACGAGATGGTGCCGCTGTCGGCGGTGGCCAAGGTCGACCCGCCTACCATAGGGCCCTTGTCCATCAGCCATGATGGCATGTTCCCGGCGGCCAACCTGTCGTTCAACCTGGCGCCGGGCGTCGCGTTGGGGGATGCGGTGATCATGCTCAACCAGGCCAAGAACGAAATCGGCATGCCGACTACCATCATCGGCAACTTCCAAGGCGCGGCCCAGGCGTTCCAGAGTTCGTTGGCCAGCCAGCCCTGGCTGATCCTCGCGGCACTGGTGGCGGTCTACATTATCCTGGGTGTGCTGTACGAGAGCTTCGTGCACCCGCTGACGATCATCTCCACCTTGCCGTCGGCGGGGTTGGGGGCGCTGATCATGCTGTCACTGATGGGCCAGGACTTTTCGATCATGGCCCTGATCGGGCTGGTGCTGCTGATCGGTATTGTGAAGAAGAACGGTATCCTGATGATCGACTTCGCTCTGGACGCCCAACGCGTACGCGGCTTGCCGCCTGAAGAAGCGATTTATGAAGCCTGTGTCACGCGGTTCCGGCCGATCATCATGACCACCCTGGCCGCGCTGCTGGGTGCGGTGCCGCTGATGCTCGGCTCCGGCCCCGGCGCGGAAATGCGCCAGCCGCTGGGTATCGCGGTGGTGGGCGGGTTGCTGGTGAGCCAGGCGCTGACGCTGTTCACCACACCGGTCATATACTTGTACCTCGAGAAGTTTTTCCACAGACCCAAACCGGCTCCCCAGCTGGCAACCACACACTGAGGCTGAGGCCCCGTCCTGGAACAAAAGGCTCATGCGTGTACTGATTGTTGAAGACGAAGAAAAAACCGCCGACTACCTGCACCGCGGCCTGACGGAGCAAGGCTATACCGTCGACGTCGCCCGTGAAGGTGTCGAAGGTCTGCACCTGGCCCTGGAGAACGATTACGCGGTGATCGTGCTCGACGTGATGCTGCCCGGCCTGGATGGCTTTGGCGTGTTGCGCGCGCTGCGGGCGCGCAAGCAGACGCCGGTGATCATGCTCACCGCCCGCGAGCGCGTGGAAGACCGCATTCGCGGCCTGCGTGAAGGGGCGGACGATTACCTCGGCAAGCCATTCTCCTTCCTGGAGCTGGTGGCGCGCCTGCAAGCCCTGACCCGTCGCAGCGGCGGGCATGAGCCGGTGCAGGTGACCATCGCCGACCTGTGGATTGACCTGATCAGCCGCAAGGCCAGTCGCAATGGCGTTCGCCTGGACCTGACCGCCAAGGAGTTCTCGCTGCTCAGCGTATTGGCGCGGCGCCAGGGTGAAATCCTGTCCAAGACCTCGATTGCGGAAATGGTCTGGGACATCAATTTCGACAGCGACGCCAACGTGGTGGAAGTGGCGATCAAGCGCCTGCGGGCCAAGCTCGACGGGCCGTTCGAACAGAAACTGCTGCACACCATCCGCGGCATGGGTTATGTGCTGGAGAGCCGCAGTGTCGGCTAACTCCATCGCCCTGCGCCTGAGTGGCATGTTCACGTTGGTGGCGCTGCTGATCTTTCTGTTGATCGGCGGCGCGCTGTATCAGCAGGTGGACAAAGGCCTGGGTTTGTTGCCCGGGGCCGAGCTGGATGCGCGTTACAGCGTGCTGGAGTCTTCGGTGAACCGCTTTGGTACGCCGGATCACTGGGCGAAGATCACCGCCAAGCTCAAGCTGTTGGGGGAGGAAGACAAGCGCATCCGCTTCTGGGTGGTGAGCAGCGATCCGACCTACGAATACGGCAACCCGGACGCGCAGATTCGCGCCTTCGCCGAAGGCCCGACCGGCAAGCGCGATTTGCACCTGCCGGGCCATCATCATCCGTTCAAAGTGCTGGTCAGCCAGTTCCCGGCCAAGGACCAGCGTCCGCCGTTGCGCTTCATGATTGCTGTCGACACCGAGAACTTCCGCGCCACCCAGCATCAACTGCTGATGGCGCTGATCGGCCTGGCGTTTGTTGGCGTGGTGTTGGCGTCGCTGCTGGGGTTCTGGGTCGCACGTATCGGCCTCAAGCCGCTGATCAAACTGTCGGATGAGGCGCAGAAACTCGCGCCGCCGAAACTCTCCGGGCGCCTGCAATTGTCGCCGTTGCCGCCGGAGCTGAAGCAGTTCGTCAATTCCTTCAACTCGACCCTCGACCGGGTGGAGCAAGCCTATTCGCGCCTGGAGTCATTCAACGCCGACGTGGCCCATGAATTGCGCTCACCGCTGACCAACCTGATTGGCCAGACCCAGGTGGCGCTGACCCGTGGGCGTTCGGCCGAGCATTATTTCGAGGTGCTCCAATCGAACCTCGAAGAGCTGGAACGGCTGCGCTCGATCATCAATGACATGCTGTTCCTGGCCAGCGCCGACCAGGGCAGCAAGGCCACCAAGTTGATCAGCAGTTCATTGGCGGACGAAGTGGCGACCACCCTGGACTACCTGGACTTCATCCTCGAAGACGCCCAGGTGCAGGTACGCGTGAGCGGCGATGCCCAGGTGCAGATCGAGAAGGCGCACTTGCGCCGGGCGTTGATCAATCTGTTGAGCAATGCGGTTCAGCATACGGCGCCTGGCCAGGTGATCGAGGTAAAGATCGAAGTATTGGAAGATCACGTGGCGATCGGGGTGACCAACCCCGGCGATGAGATTGCCAGCGAGCATTTGCCCCGGTTGTTCGAACGGTTCTATCGGGTGGACGCGTCCCGCAGCAATAGCGGGGCGAATCACGGCTTGGGGTTGGCGATCGTCAAGGCGATCGCGCTGATGCACGGCGGGGATGTGTTTGTGCGCAGCGAGGGCGGCGGCAACACCTTTGGCATTACGCTGCCGGTGTAGCGGCTGCCCCCCCTCAGTTACTCAGTCGTACCCCGCCCAAACTGCCACTCAGCTCATAGGCCGCCAGTTCCGCCTGATGCGCGGCCATGATTTCCGGCAGGGAGCTGCGCAGGTATTCCACCCACGTCTTGATCTTCGCATCCAGGTACTGGCGCGACGGGTAGATGGCGTACAGGTTGAGTTCCTGGGAACGGTAGTTTGGCATTACCCGCACCAGGGTGCCGTTGCGCAGGCCTTCAATCGCCGCATACACCGGCAACAGGCCAACGCCCATGCCGCTGGTGATTGCGGTCTTCATCGCATCTGCCGAGTTCACCAGGAAGGGCGAGCTGTTGATCGCCACACTTTCCTGGCCTTCCGGGCCGTTGAACGACCATTTATCCAGCTGAATCACCGGGCTGACCAGGCGCAGGCACGCGTGGTTGAGCAGGTCACTCGGGCGTTGCGCGCAGCCATTGGCCTTGACGTAAGCCGGTGACGCACAGGCGATGCTGTAAGTTATCCCCAGGCGCTGCGAGACAAATCCCGAATCCGGCAGTTCGCTGGCGAGCACGATGGACACGTCATAGCCCTCGTCCAGCAGGTCGGGCACGCGGTTGGCCATGGTCAGGTCAAAGGTCACGTCCGGGTGGGTGCGGCGGTAGCGGGCAATCGCATCGATCACGAAGTGCTGGCCGATGCCGGTCATGGTGTGCACTTTCAACTGCCCGGCGGGGCGTGCGTGAGCGTCGCTGGCTTCGGCCTCGGCTTCCTCGACGTACGCCAGGATCTGCTCGCAACGCAGCAAATAGCGCTTGCCGGCCTCGGTCAAGGCGATGCGGCGGGTGGTGCGGTTGAGCAAACGGGTTTGCAGATGGGCCTCAAGGTTGGAGACCGCGCGCGAGACGTTGGCCGTGGTGGTATCCAGTTGCACGGCGGCGGCGGTGAAGCTGCCGGCTTCGGCCACACAACTGAAGGCGCGCATGTTTTGCAAGGTGTCCATTAAGGTGCTCTCAGGGGAGATGGCAAATTGTGACACGAAGTTGCAGGATCCAGTGATCCCTACGAACGGATTATCGCCTGAACGGTAACAAAGATTCACAAGAATCCCACCTTATCGCCATCCGGCCCGCCCCTTAGAATTGCGCCACCTTCCCCGCAACACCCTCTCAGGAATTCGCAGCAGTGCCGCGTCGCATCAGCAGAGAGCTGAAGACTCTCAGTGTTTGGGCCTTATCGTTAGCAATCAGCGGCTGCATCGGAACCGGAGGAATTGCCCCTCAAGGCCAGTCACTCGTCGCCAATACATTGGCCACCGACGAAGCGATCAAAACCGCCGCCCAGGACGCCCACTGGCCCACCGCGCAATGGTGGCAAGCCTACGGCGACCCGCAACTCAACCACTGGATCGACCTCGCCGTGCAAGGCAGCCCGAGCATGGCCATGGCCGCTGCTCGTGTGCGTGAAGCCCGGGCCATGGCCGGGATCGCCGAGTCGGCTGAGTCGTTGCAGGTCAATGGCGACGCCACGCTCAAGCGCCACAATTGGCCGAGCGACCAGTTCTACGGCCCGGGCGCGCTGGACAATTCCACCACCTGGGACAACAACGCGTCCTTGGGCTTGAGCTATGCCCTCGACCTCTGGGGCCGCGAAAGCAATGCCACCGAGCGTGCCGTGGACATGGCCCACATGAGCGCCGCCGAAGCGCGCCAGGCCCAGCTCGAATTGCAGAACAACGTGGTGCGCGCCTATATCCAACTGTCGTTGCATTTCGCCCAGCGCGATATCGTGGCCGCCACCCTGGCCCAGCAACAACAGATCCTCGACCTGGCGCAAAAGCGCTTGAATGGCGGGATCGGCACCCACTTCGAAGTCAGCCAGGCCGAGACGCCGCTGCCGGAAACCCATCGGCAACTGGACGCTCTGGATGAAGCCATCGCCCTGAGCCGCAACCAGCTGGCTGCGCTGGCGGGCAAAGGGCCGGGGGAGGGCGCGCAGTTGCAGCGGCCCACCTTGTCCCTCGGTGCACCGTTGAAGCTACCGTCGACCTTGCCCGCCGAACTGCTCGGCCAGCGCCCGGACGTGGTCGCCAGTCGCTGGCAAGTGGCGGCCCAGGCCCGTGGCATTGACGTGGCCCACGCCGGTTTCTACCCCAACGTCGACCTGGTGGGCAGCCTCGGCTACGTCGCCACCGGCGGCGGGATGCTCAGTTTCCTCACGGGTAAAAAGCTCAACTACACCGCGGGCCCTGCCATCAGCCTGCCGATCTTCGATGGCGGGCGCCTGCGCTCGCAGTTGGGTGAAGCCAGCGCCGGCTATGACATCGCCGTCGCGCATTACAACCAGACCCTGGTCAATGCGCTCAAGGGCATCAGCGACCAGTTGATCCGCCGCGAGTCGATGGACAAGCAGCAAGCCTTCGCCGCCGAATCCGTGGCCTCGGCGCAGAAAACCTATGACATCGCGATGATCGCCTACCAGCGCGGCCTCACCGACTACCTCAATGTGCTGAATGCCCAAAGCCTGTTGTTCCGCCAGCAGCAGGTGCAGCAGCAGGTTCAGGCCGCACGCCTGAGTGCCCACGCCGAACTGGTGACCGCATTGGGCGGCGGCCTCGGCGCTGGCAGCGACGTGCCGCAAGACAGCAAGACGCTTCCGAGCAAGACCCCGGCGGCCCTCGCCGTGTTTGATCACTGAGTAGGATGCAATGACTCCCTTGCCTGCACCGCTGCGCTGGTTGCACTCCCTTGAATGGCGCCGTGGTTTCTTCGATTGGGCACGCAGTGACGGCGTGACCTGGGTCTATATCTTCAAGGTGCTGATCGCGGCGTTCCTGACCTTGTGGCTGGCCATGCGCCTGGAACTGCCGCAGCCGCGCACCGCAATGATCACGGTATTTATCGTGATGCAGCCGCAGAGCGGCCAGGTATTCGCCAAGAGTTTCTACCGCTTCCTTGGCACCCTGGCGGGCTCGGCGGTGATGGTTTTTCTGATCGCCTTGTTCGCCCAGAACACGGAGCTGTTCCTCGGCTCGCTGGCGATCTGGGTCGGCATCTGTACTGCTGGCGCGACCCGCAATCGCAACTTTCGCGCCTACGGTTTTGTGCTGGCGGGCTACACCGCGGCGATGGTTGGGTTGCCGGCCCTGGCCCATCCCGATGGCGCCTTCATGGCGGCCGTGTGGCGGGTCCTGGAGATCTCGTTGGGGATTGTCTGCTCCACGTTGATCAGCGCCGCGATCCTGCCGCAAACCGCCAGCGCTGCGATGCGCAACGCTTTGTACCAGCGCTTCGGGGTGTTTGCGCTGTTCGTCACCGACGGCCTGCGCGGTCGCAGTGAGCGTGAAGGGTTTGAACGCAGCAACGTACGCTTTATCGCCGAAGCCGTGGGCCTGGAAGGGCTGCGCAGCATCACGGTGTTCGAAGACCCGCACATGCGTCGGCGCAATGGTCGGCTGACGCGCTTGAACAGCGAGTTCATGAGCATCACTACTCGCTTCAATGCCTTGCACCAATTGCTCGAACGCCTGCGCAGCCAAGAGGCCGATCACGTGGTGGCCGCCATCAAACCCGGCCTGCAAGACCTCGCGGAATTGCTCGACGGTTTCTCCGGCCGTGCCCTCACCAGCCCCGACGCGGCGCGCCTGGCCAATCAGTTGAATACCTATAAGGAAGGCCTGCCCGCCAAGGTGCGCAGCCTGCGCACGAGCTTCCAGGAAAGTCAGCCCAGCGACGCCGAGCAGTTGGATTTTCACACCGCCTACGAGCTGCTGTACCGCTTCGTCGACGATCTGCACAACTACGCCCAGACCCACGCGTCCCTGGCGGACCACAGCCACGAGCGCGAACACTGGGACGAGCCCTACACCCCGAAAACCAACTGGCTGGCCTGCGCTGCTTCCGGGATTCGCGCCTCGTTTATCCTGATCGTCCTCGGCAGTTACTGGGTGGCCACGGCCTGGCCCAGCGGCGCCACCATGACCCTGATCGCCGCCGCGACGGTGGGCCTGTCCGCCGCCACGCCCAACCCCAAGCGCATGGCGTTTCAAATGGCCTGCGGCACCTTGATCGGGGCGCTGGTGGGCTTTGTTGAAATGTTCTTCGTGTTCCCCTGGATCGATGGTTTCCCGCTGCTGTGCGTAATGCTCGCCCCGGTGATCATCTTCGGTTCGTTCCTGGCTTCGCGCCCGCAGTACGCCGGCGTTGGCGTGGGGTTGCTGATTTTCTTCAGCACCGGCTCGGTGCCGGACAACCTCACGATCTACAACCCCTACACCTTCATCAACGACTACATCGCCATGGTCATCGGCATGCTGGTGTGTGCGGCGGCGGGTGCGATCATCCTGCCGCCCAACAGTCGCTGGTTGTGGCGCCGGCTGGAGCAGGACTTGCGCGAGCAAGTGGTGTTCGCCATCAGCGGCAAGCTCAAGGGCCTGGCGTCAGGTTTCGAAAGCCGCACCCGCGACCTGCTGCACCAGGCCTATGGTTTCGCCGCCGGGCAACCCCAGGTGCAACGCAACCTGCTGCGCTGGATGTTCGTGGTGCTGGAAGTCGGCCACGCGATTATCGAGTTGCGCAAGGAACAGGCGATCTTGCCGGTGCACCCGGCGTATGCCGAATCCCAGCCGTGGCGCCAGGCGATCCGGGTGATGGGCCGCTCGTTGGTGCGGCTGTTCCTGCAACCCAGCGCCAGCAACCTGGAGCGCAGCCTGATCGCCGTGGACCATGCCATCAGCCGGGTGCAGGCCACCGACGAACCCTTCGCCCCGCACTTCGACACCTCGGCCCTACGCCGAGTGAAAAGCTACCTGCACTTTATCCGCACCTCATTGCTGGACCCGCAATCACCCCTGGCTGCCCTCAAGTCCGAAGGACCCGCCCATGCCTCGTGAAATCGCCTTCCACGGCGTCTACATGCCCACCATGACCCTGATGTTTTTGATCGCGGCGGGCCTGGCCTGGGCCCTCGACCGATTCCTGGCCGGCTTTGACCTGTACCGTTTTTTCTGGCACCCGGCGCTGCTGCGCCTGAGCCTGTTCGCTTGCTTGTTCAGCGCCCTGGCGCTGACCGTCTACCGTTGAGAATGCCCCGATGAAAAAGTTTTTCAGCCTGTTCGCGACCTTGCTGGTACTGGCCCTGGCGATCTGGATGGGTCGTACGCTTTGGGTGCAGTACATGGAAACCCCCTGGACCCGCGATGGGCGCGTGCGCGCCGACATCATCAACGTTGCCGCCGATGTCACCGGCGAGGTAGTCAATGTCCCGGTGCGTGACAACCAACTGGTGAAAAAGGGCGACCTGCTGATGCAGATCGACCCCGAGCACTACCAGATCGCCGTCAAGCAGGCGCAATCCCTGGTAGCTTCACGCAAGGCCACCTGGGAGATGCGCAAGGTCAACGCCCACCGCCGCGCCGACCTCGATGCCCTGGTGATCTCCAAGGAGAACCGCGACGACGCCAGCAACATCGCCGACTCGGCCCTGGCGGATTACCAGCACGCATTGGCGCAACTGGAAGCGGCCGAGCTGAACCTCAAGCGCACCCAGGTTGTGGCGGCGGTGGATGGCTACGTCACCAACCTCAACGTGCACCGTGGCGACTACGCGCGTATTGGCGAGGCGAAGATGGCGGTGGTGGATATGAACTCGTTCTGGGTGTACGGCTTCTTCGAAGAAACCAAGCTGCCCCACGTCAAAGTCGGGGATAAAGCCGACATGCAGTTGATGAGCGGCGAAACCCTCAAGGGCCACGTGGAAAGCATCTCGCGCGGGATCTATGACCGGGACAATCCGGAGAGCCGCGAGCTGATCGCCGATGTGAACCCGACCTTCAACTGGGTGCGCCTGGCCCAGCGGGTGCCGGTGCGGATTCACATCGATGAAGTGCCGGAGGGTGTGCTGTTGGCGGCGGGGATCACCTGCACCGTGATCGTCAACCAAACACAGAACTGAATGTGGGAGCGGGCTTGCTCGCGAAAGCGGTGGATCAGGCACTCTATTCAGTGGCTGACACTCCGTATTCGCGAGCAAGCCCGCTCCCACATTTTGACTGTGTCAGGCCTGTAGAAAAGTCTCATGCAAGTGGCGCCACAGCAGGGCGCCGCTGGCCTGCTTTTCAAACACCACGGTCGATCGCCGATCGGTTTGGGCGCCGCTGTCATCCACCTGCTGCTCGCGATAACTCACCGTCGCGCCACGGGCATGTCGATCAATCCCGGCAAACTCGCTGAGGCTGATCTTGAACCCGGGGCGCTTGCCGCCGGCCTGGCTGAACAGCTGGTTGAGCAGCGCAAAATCCAGTTGTTTGCCAGCCGGAGTGATCATGGAAAAGTCCGGCGAGAAACGGCCGAGCAAAATCTGCAGCGTTCCCTCCGGTGCTGTCCCGGCAAACCATTGCTCGATCTCGACATGGGCCTGGATCACTTCATCAAAAAAGTCGCGGTAATCAATCATCGTGTGGGCTCGCTCGCAGGGTGAAGCAGTGTCCGTACCTTGGACGCATCCAGGCACAGTACGGCAAATAATGGAAAGAGGGTCAACGCTGCGGCAATCGCGAAGGTCGCGGCGAAGGAGTCCAGCGCGGCCAGTACCCCACTGAGCACGGCGGCGCCGAGGCAAAAACTCAATTGCCGATTGATGTTCCATAAGGCGCTGGCATGCCCCATGCGCTCGGCCGGAATGTCGAGAAAGGCCAGGGTTTGCGCGGTGCTGCTGCACAGGCTGCCGCCCAGACCCATCAGGAGGTAGGCGAGCACGATGACTGTCGGGTGTGGCTCGATCAGCAACAGGATGCCGATGGATTGCAGCAGCATGCCCGCCAACAGCAGAGGCCGAGGCCCGCAGCGATTGAACAGTTTTTTGCTCAAGGCAATCGCCAACCCTGAGGCCAGCGCCCACGGCAGCATCAGCGCGCCGATGTGGCTGGCAGTAAACCCGAGGCCGTGCAGATAAAGAATCGCCACCAGGCTGGTGCCGATAAACACGCCCGGAATGAACAGGTACACCAGCATCGCGACCCGCAGCATCGGGCGCCGAACCTGGCGCACTATTTTGCCGAGTTCCAGCGCTGGGCGTGTGGAGGCGGGCGTGTCCGCCTCCAGCCAGCACAAGGTCAACACCAGGGTGATCAGCGCCAGGGGCAGGTTGGCGAAAAAGATCCAGCGCCACGACACACTGTCCACCACCAAGCCACCCAACGCCGGCGACAGCGCCGGTATCAGCAGCGCCACCAGCATGACTTTGGCCGTCAGTTGGCTGCGTTCTGCCGGCGCAAAATGCCGATACGCCAAGGCTTGTCCCACAGGAATCAACAAGCCACCGCCGAGGCCTTGCAGCAGGCGCCAGCCGATCAGCGCTTCAATCGACGCGGCCTGGCCCACCAGCACCGAGGCCGCACCGAACAGCAGCAGGCTTACGGCAACCAGGCGTCGTTCGCCCAACAGCGCCGCCAGCCACACGCTCAGGGGAATCACCACGGTCAGGCCGAGCATATAGGCGTTGCCGATCCACGCCAGTTGCGTGACCGAAGCGTGCAACTCCCGGGCTATATCCGGGTAGGCGATGGTGGCGACAAACATGTTCACCAGGTCGAGGGCGAAGCCCAGTAGAAAGATCCAGGTGACTTTCGAGCGGTAGGTCATTGCGCGCTTCCTGCAGTGGATGGCGGCAGGGTAGGCGGGTGCGGGCACTTGGGAAACAGCGGTTTGACTGTTAGTTTGTCAAAAATATTTTGACAAAGGAGTGCGCGCTTAATGGTCAGCCTGGATCGATTCGACACCTTCAAAGCCGTGGTCGAGGCCGGTTCGTTGACCGCGGCCGCTGATTTTCTCGGGCAGACGCGAGCAGTGGTGAGCTTCAACCTCAAGCGCCTGGAGGCCGAACTGGGTGTCACCCTGCTGACCCGCAGTACTCGGCAACTGGCACTGACCGATGCGGGTGAGCGCTTTTACCTGCGCTGCACGCGGATGCTGGAGGAGGCGCGCCTGGCGGTTGAGGAAGCCCGTTCGGAACACAGCCAACTCAAAGGCACGTTGCGCATCACCACCACCGTCGAATACGGATTAGCTGTGGTGGTGCCGGCGCTGGAAACTTTTCGCGGCCTGCACCCGGAATTGAACATCCAGTTATCCACATCCTCCAGCCACGCTGACCTGATCTCGGAACGGTTTGATGTGGCTATTCGATTGGGGCGGATGCTCGACTCCAATCATCGGGCGGTGCAGCTGTCGAGCTACGAGATTTTTGCCGTGGCCGCGCCGGCGTTTGCCGGGGTCGCCACGCTGGATGAGCTGGAGCAATTGCCCAAGCTGGGTCACGGGCGGCTGACGGAGTTGGCGGTGGTTGATCCGGCTGGCGTCGAGCACCTGTATCGCCCGGGGCCCGGCAAGGCTTCATTGGTTGCGGACAGCGCCGCCATTCTCCAGGCCTTTGCCGTGCGCGGGCATGGCGTGGCGATCCTGCCCCAGTGGCTGGTGCAGGAAGACCTGGATGCCGGGCGTTTGGTGCGTCTGCTGCCGGGTCATCGATTTGCGCCACAGGGGGTGTATGCGCTGTACCCGGATACTCGGCATTTGCCGCTGAAAGTGCGGGCCTTCATTGATTTCATGAAAGGCTGATCAGTCGAGAAACCGTGTGGCGGGGGGCTCTTACAGCTGGCCGCTCAGGCCAAATCGTTTTTTCAAGACAGTCTCCAGCAAACCCTTGGGCAGCAACGCCGCCATCAATGGCAATGCCCGGCAGCCATTACCCGAGCGCAACAGACGCGGCGGTGTTGTCTGTTGCACGGCCTTCAATACATCCGCGGCAAAAACGCGAGCGGGCGTAGGCCGATCCTGGGAGGCCTTGGCCCGGGCGCGGATGCTTTCGCGTAATGGCCACCAGGGCGACTTTTCATTGATCAACAGCTCGGCCTGGGTGCCGGCGTTTTTCGCAAAACTTGTATCGATGGCCCCCGGCTGCACTTCCATCACCCGCACGCCGAAGGGCGCGAGCTCCATGCGCAACGCATCACTCAAGGCATGCACCGCCGCTTTGGAGGCGCAGTACGCACCGGCAAACGGTGTGACCAACACGCCGGACACGCTGCCGATATTCACCACCAACCCTTTACGGCGACGCAGGGCAGGGAACAGCGCCTGGGTCACCCCAACCACGGAAAATACGTTGGTCTCGAATTGCTGCTGCATCGCCTGGGTGCCGCCGTCGAGCAACGGGCCCATGGCGCCGTAGCCAGCGTTGTTGATCAGTACGTCCAGCTCGCCGATCTGCCCCGCCAGTTGCGCCAGCGCGGCGCTGTCGTTGACGTCGAGTTGCACCGCGTTAAAGCCGGCGCTGCCGAGTGCCGCCACATCCTCGCTGCGCCGGGCGCTGGCCCACACGTCAAAACCGGCTTGCTTGAAGGCGTCCGCCAGGGCACGGCCGATACCACTGGAACAGCCGGTGATGAGCACATTGGGCATGGATCAGTCCTTCGTCGTTATTAGTCAGAGAAGCTGCCTTGCAGATGCTCGGCACGAAATTCCAGGGTTTGCGGGCGATAGCCGGGGCGCAGCGGCGGCACTGGCAGGCAGTCTTCCCAGGTAGCGCCAGCCTGCAACTCACCGGGGCCGCGATAGCGCGGGGCAGCGTACACGTTGTCCGCCAGGTTGACCGTATCGCCCGGCGCATAAGCGGCGATGCGCCAACGCAGTTCGGTCAGCGGTACGTTGTTGCCGTTGTTCAAGGTGAGCTTGAGCGGGCGGTCCGCCGGGCATTCTTTCGGGGCGTAGACGGTACGCAGTTCCAGACGCGCCAATTGCTGGGCCTCGCGGTTGTCCAGCCACACCACCCATACCGCCACCAGGCCCAGGCCGACGGCGGCCGCGAGGGAAACCGGCAACGCCTTGGCGGGGTAGCGCAGCAGGAGGACCAGCCAAGTAATGATCAGCAGAACACCGATGAACACGATAAAGCCCTCGCTTGCCATGAGCTTTCATCGTAGCTGAGCCCGGAGGCTAAGCCTATTCACTTGCCGAAATGCACTGCTATTTTCCCATCGGAACCCGCTGAGCCTCTTACACCACTGACTGATTTATCACTGGAGTGATATCTCTTTTACAAGGGTAACAATGGACTGGCCCCCTTAATCACAGGGTCCATTTAATGATTGTTAAACCTCATACCCACTATCAGCCTGATCTTCCCCCTTCCTCAGACTCAACCCGCCCTCAACCTTCAGAAAGGCCAGCGCCTCCACTCGGGGATCAGGCACCACTTTCTGGCCACGCCGTCACCGGTACCCCCGTTCTACCGGTCGTTCGGGGTATTCGTCCGGCCGTTGTCGCCGAGTATGTTTTTGGCAGACCCGCTTCTGCCCAACAAGGGTTTCTCACTCAGCACGATGCACTCAACATTAAAATCAACCGGTTGATCAGCCAGCAGCCCACCTACGAACAGTTTGTGCAGGAATATCAGGAGTACGTTGCCACGACGCCTGGCGCCGTGGGGGAAGTCGGGGATCTGTTTGCCAACGCTGTCACTCGGTTCTGGACGTCTGCCCGCCCCACCGAAACAGACCCGAGCCCGCCTCAAGACCAACTGATCAACCTGCACCGGCAAATGCTCTCCACCCAGGCGGCGCTGCGGGTGGAGGACGGCACCCTGAGCCTGGCGAGCAAAGCCCTGATCGACAAGGCGTTCCGCTATCCGACCCTCGCGGCCCGGGAAAACGCCTTCCCCAACGGTGCGCGGCCCGGTGTGTATCCGATCACGGTGGATGACAATACGCCGAACGGCGCGTGCTTGGCCGGGGCCTTCATGATCACCACCACCGATGGCTCCGGGCAAACGCAACCGCACTGGCCCAACGGCAACAAAAACTTGCCTGCCAGCCAGGACCATGGACCTGTGGTGCTCTACACCCCAGGTGAGGGCTTTGAAGAATTCGCGACCCCTGCACAATTGCAGGCGGCACTGATGCAACGAATTGACAAAGGAGGCGTTCCCGCAGAACTGCTGTCGCAGAGCTTGCCCTTGTCGGCGGAAAACCTGCGCAAACCGTTACGCGGGGAGGACCTGACGCTGAGTTTCGTCCCGACTTCAGGGGACGTGATTGCTGAAGCGATTCCTCGGCTTCTGGAGCGACAAAAAGCCGAACTGAATGCCCTGACGCACTCAGACACCAGCGACATGAACGGCCCACAAATCTCCCAGGCCATGAACAACGCCGCCAATTGGTCTTCTCAACTGGACGGCAGCAATGCAATGCTCGCCCGGGGAGAAAGGCTTGAAGAAAAACAGCAGCCACCGTGGCTGAAAAACCTGTCGCGCATGAGCGAGGGGCAATACAAAGACCTGGATGCACGCGAGCAGCAATCCCTCCAGACGCTGGTGCCGTTGCTGGAAGAGATCCCTTCACTGCAGGACTTTGCCAGTCAGCAATTAAAGGCTGCACTCAGGAAAAAATACCCTACGGTGAATCTCGACCCGGACAAGATCGTGGTGACCACCACCACGCAATCCAGAATTCATACCGGTCGGTCAGGTGCTTACGTCCCGCGCGATGTCGGCAGGCAGCACAGCTCATTGATTGACCTGGCCCTGAGAAACCCTACGGCATGGCCCGCAGCAGAAAGCCACCAGGATACTGAGGTGAAGTTCGCCGCGAAGCTGACCGATACTTCAGGCAAACCGGTAATCGGGGCAGATGGAAAACCCCTGGTGTTGGGAACCGAGGACCTCAAGGCGCTGGTGAATGAGCTCGATGTGGGCGGCAACTACATCGCGCTACTCAAGGAACGGATGGCACCGGACGCCCAGACGGGAAAGCCGGGAAAACTGCGCGCGGCGTGGAAAGCCAACCTGTCGGATGTCATGCAGAAACAGGCGTTTCTGGGGCAGTTGAACCCGCAGGCTTATCCACAAGGCTCCTCGGGACCTGAATGGGTCCGGGCCGTGCTCGATTTTCCGGACGCCTCCACGCGGCCCCAAGTGGATGGAAAGACCGTTGTCGCCAACACCGTCAGCCACTACGGTCAGGCGCTTCAGGGTGTGATCGCTATCGGCAACGGGCAGGACGGGCCGCTTGTGCTGTATAGCCCTGATGCGCCTGACGGGATCTCCTTTCGGGAAGTCGCCAATCAGGCGGCCCTCAGTGCGCTTTTCAAAGAACCGGGATGGCGAACCTACGCAATTAGCAAAACGTCGCCGCTCGATCCGGACGGTGTAGGGGCAATCATCGAGGGGAGCATGGTTGAAAACGTAGAGCGGCTGGGACGGATAAATGAGTTGGGCAGCAACGCCTACCTCACACCTATCCAGGGCAATTTCCAGGACACGCTGTACAAACAACTGACGGAAATATTGATCGATAAGGCGGACGTCGGATCTGTCAGCTCAGATGAAGTAGCCAAAGAATCGAGATACAACAAGAGCCTGTTCGGCATCGAGGTCGCCACGATGTTCATGGACTTGCTGCCCATTGTCGGAAAGGGCGTTTCGACCGCGGCCCGGCTGACCAAGGCGGGGCTGCGTGTCATCCGGGCACCGGGACAATCCATCGTCAACCTGCTCAACAAACCCAACCGCCTTGCCATGATCTACGCCCGGTATGGCGACGGCAGCGGCATGGCGGCAGGTAGCAAGGCCAGCCCAATTATGCGCCCGGTCCTGCAGCCACCGCCGATCAGTAGAGTCGTCGCGCCGTTGTTGAATCCAATGGCGGTACGCCAGGCATCGGCGGAGGAGGCCTCAGCCCGCGCATTGCCAGACATCAGTGCCCATTCCGTGGCTGACAGCCTGCTCAGTGGCCGCACGATGAGGGGCGACGGCACCTATCAAGTCGGCGAGCAGTTCTATGTGCGTTACACCGACGGTACCGGCGTCAGTAAACCCTATGAAATCAGCCCGGTGTACAAGGTCGAGGGGGGACCTGTACGGGTCATTGACGCGCAAACCAAAAAAACCGTGGCATTCCTGCAGCCGGCGGGCGAGGGCGAATGGCGATTGAATCGTATGCCGGGCGGGATCAAGTCAGGAACCCCAGGCTCAAAGAAGGCTAGCCAGCCCCAGGCACAAAAGGCGCTTGGTCGGCCAGGCAGCTCTGCCCCACTCGCTGCAACGAACAAGCCATTGGTCAATCATCCGGATTGGCGGTCGATAGTGGATTCGGGCCTGCACAACGGGCAACCCGTTTATATCCACTACACCAGCAAGGAAGGCGCCGAAGCGATCGCTCGGGGGCACAGCATTAATGATCTGATGCGTGGGGAAACGCGGGCGGGTTCAAAGGGCGGTGTGTACGTTAATCCCCCCGGCCAGCAACTTAATGGCGAAAACGTGGAAAACCTGTTGTTTCTAGGTAACGAACGTTATGTGGGCAGGGGCGATTATATGGTGGTATTCAGCAGCGACCAGGTTCCGCAGGACCTAGGTTCCATCACGTCGGGTAGCCAGTTCGTTGAGTTGAAGATGAACAAGGAAATCAAGCTGACTGAGTCGAACTTTCTGTATTTGGGGCCGAATCAGTTTCCCGACTATTTCAGTTGAGCGCGTTTGAAAGCGCTGGGGCAATGATCTAAAAAAGCCCCCGACCCACCGGTTGCGGATAGGGGACGCAGTCGGTGTGACGGGGGCTTCTTGTGCCGCTCTGTTTACTGCGCGATGGTTTTCACCGACACGCCACGCTCGATTGGCGTAGACCGACCGTAGATATCTTCAAAACGCTCGATATCGTCTTCACCCAGGTAGCTGCCGGACTGCACCTCAATGATCTCCAATGGGATCTTGCCCGGGTTGCGCAAGCGGTGCACCGAGGCAATCGGGATGTAGGTGGACTGGTTTTCGGTGAGCAGGAACACGTTCTCGTCACAGGTGACTTCGGCGGTGCCACTGACCACGATCCAGTGTTCGGCGCGGTGGTGGTGCATCTGCAACGACAGGCAGGCGCCCGGCTTGACCGAGATGTGCTTGACCTGGAAGCGGCCGCCCATGTCCACCGAGTCGTACGAGCCCCACGGACGGTACACCTCGCAGTGGTTCTGGGTTTCGCTGCGGCCCTGCTCATTGAGGGTGTTGACCATCTGCTTGACGCCCTGGACCTTGTCCTTGTGGGCAATCATCATCGCGTCCTTGGTTTCCACCACCACAATGTTTTCCAGGCCGATCACCGACACCAGCTTGCCGTTGCCGTGGATCATGCAGTTCTTGCTGTCCTGGATCACCACATCGCCCTTGCTGACGTTGCCGTTGGCGTCTTTTTCATTCACGTCCCACAGCGATGCCCAGCAACCCACGTCGCTCCAGCCGGCGGTCAATGGCACCACGCAGGCCAACTGGGTTTTTTCCATCACGGCGTAGTCGATGGAATTGTCCGGGCAGCAAGCGAAGGTGGACTCGTCGATGTCGATGGTGTCGGCGGTGTGGTTGCTGCGCTCCAGGGTCAGCACGCAGGTGTCGTAGATGTCCGGGTCGTGCTTTTTCAGCTCTTCCAGGAAGCGGCTGGCGCGGAACAGGAACATGCCGCTGTTCCAGAAATAACCACCGCTTTTGACGAATTCGGTGGCGCGTTTTTCATCAGGTTTTTCAACGAACTGTTGCACGCGGCTGACGCCTTCGGGCAGCAGCGAATCGTTGGTCGACTTGATGTAGCCGTAGCCGGTTTCCGGACGGGTGGCCGGCACGCCGAACAGCACCATTTCGCCACGCTCGGCTGCCACAGTGGCCAGGGCCAGGGCGCGTTGCAGGGCTTTCTGGTCGTCCAGCACGTGGTCGGCCGGCAGCACGAGCATCAACTCGTCACGGCCTTCGTTGACCAGCATCATCGCCGTCAGGGCCACAGCCGGCGCGGTGTTGCGGCCGAACGGTTCCATCAGGATGCGCTGGGTTTCCAGTTTGCGGGCAGCCAGTTGCTCGTTGACGATAAAGCGATGGTCCTTGTTGCAGACCACGATGGGTGCGTCCATGCCGTCGAACACCAGGCGCTCCAGGGTTTGCTGGAACAGGGTGTGCTCGCCGGTCAGGGCCAGGAACTGCTTGGGAAACTGTTTACGCGAAAGCGGCCAAAGACGTGAGCCGCTACCACCGGAAAGGATTACTGGGATCATGGTGTTTCTCCTTGAATCAAATTTGGTTAGAGCCTGTGGGAGCCGGGCTTGCCCGCGATGGCATCACCTCGGTGTACCTGATACACCGAGTTGTCCGCATCGCAGGCAAGCCAGCTCCCACAGGGGGCAGCGTCAATCTGAAAATCTAATCAGCGGGTCGACACAGGGCGCTTGACCCACACTGGCGACAGGTTGGCGCCGGTGCCGGTGACGTACAGCACTGCGGCTTCACCACGTTCCAGGGCGACCGGCTTCACGTCGCCGACTTTCTTGTCGCCCTCATACAGCGCCAGGCTGACCTTCACCGGGTTGATCTCGCGCTCGCCACGGCCCTTGGCGGCCACGGCCTGGACCACGTCGGTCTTGCCGTCGGCGGTTTTCAGGGTCAGCGACTTGTCACTGAGGTTCTGCACGCGCACCAGGGATTTCTGCTTGTTCTTGAACGGCGGTTCTTCGATCAGTTGCGGCTGGCCGCTGCCGCTGCTGACCAGGGTGTAGTAGTGGTCGGCGGCGAGCTTGACCGGCAGGGTCTGGCTGCCGACCTTGGCGCTGTAGTCACCGCCCGGCATGAAGCTGAAGTCACTGCTGGCCAACGGGGCAACCTCGTTGAGGTTGGTGCTGCCGACGGTGGCGCTGACCTCCTGGTTGCTGGCGTTGTACACCCGCACAAAGCTCGAGCCTTTTGGCGCGACGGGGCCGTAGAGGGCGGCGTCGCCACCGGCGAAGGCGGACATCGAAATCACGCTCATGCCTGCAACGAGGGCAAAGGTTTTTGCGAGACGACGCGGAGTAGTAGTGAAAGTCATGTGAGTTACCTCTCTTTCAGTTTTGCGCCCGGTTGGGCGTCTCGGAGTTCATGTTTTTAACGGCGGGAGTGTTGATAGCCATGTTCTGTTGGCGCATACCGGCTTGTTTGAGCTGCGCAACCCACTGCGGGTCGGCATCGCCGATTTCGTTGTCCACAGGCAGATAACGTTCGGGAAACTCCCAGATCAGCACCTGTGGCGGGCTGTTCTTGAAGTCATCGCTTTTCAGGTAGCTGAGCATCGGCAGGATCGGGCCGTGGCCGTCTTCGGAGTAGTTGATGACGTCGCTGCCCAGGGCTTGCTTCAGCGCGCCGACAAAGTTCCAGTTCGGGTTGGCGCTGTAGCTGGTGCCCACCAGGGCCACCGGGGTTTCGCTGTCGGCGAACAGGGCGTCGTCGCCTTTGGTTTCAGCCAGGTGAGTCACGCGTTTTTGCAGCGGCTCCTTGGGTGGCATCAGGTTTTCGAACAGCGGGTCCAGGGGCAGGAACAGGCGCAGGTCGCCCTTGTGTGGCTCGGTCTTCTCGGCTTCGGTGACAAAGCGTTGAGGCTCGCCGCTCAGGGGCGTTTTGTTGGCAATTGTCTTGGCCAATTCTTTGGCCGCCACTTCAGCGCCGTCCGGGGTCCAGTGGGTGTCGGTGCGCAGGAACACTTGCTGGCCGTGCAGCTTGGCCTGTTGCAGCGGGCCCATCAGGTCGGGAGCGACGATCTTGTCGGCGGCCATGCGGGCATGGAAGTCCTGGTACAGACCTGCGTGGATGCTCGCCGGCTGCACTTCACCCAGGTGTTCCGGGTACAGGCGCACCTTGGCCGGCACGATCGCCATCACCAGCTGGATGCCTTGGGCCTTGAGCTTCTGGCGCACGCCTTCCACCAGGGCGTAGTTGCCTTGCAGGTTCTGGTCTTCGTTGACGATGGGGTTGAATTCCTCGTCGCTGTAGAGCCAGTGATCGCGGCCGATCACCACGCCAGGGCGGCCTTCATTGAACAGCTTGTAGTCCAGGGCGGCCCAGAGGTTGGTGCCCAGGCGCTTGATCGGGAACTGGTCGTCGTAATGGGTCTCGACGGCCTTGGTCCAGCGACCGTTGAGCACGGTGGCGTCGGCGTTGGTGCTGAAGCCGAAGAAACTGCGCATCGACCAAGCGCCCAACGCCAGCAGCACGGCGAGGAACAAAGCGATGTAGAGGACGCGTAATGAACGGGTCATGGTCGGCTCCCTCAGAACTGGAAGTAAAGGAACGGCGAGAAGCTCTGCGCCGAAAGTTTGAGAATCGACGCCACGAACAGCAGCAGCACGGCGGCGCGCATGGCGTAGCGTGGCCAGGTGGCGCTCCAGTAGGCCGGTTGCACGGTGGCCTCGGTGCCCACGGTGTAACCGGGCTCGTGGATGCTGCCTGGGTTATCGCCCGGCACGGCCTTGATCAAGCCGGGTTGGGCAGTGGCCGGGCCATCGGCCTGGGTGTTGACCACAGGCTTGGTTTTTTCCGGTGGGCGGTTGGTGTAGAAGTCCCGCAGGCCGAAGAACGCCAGGGTTGCGTATGCCACCACCAGGGTTGCCACTTGCAGGCCGGTGAGGCTGGCGCGGTTGAGTTCCGAGAGTGACCACTCGCCGAAGCTGAACATCGCGCCGTACATGCGGCCGGCGACGTGCAGGTTTTCCGAGCGGAAGATCACCCAGCCCATCACCACCAGCAGGAAGGTGAAGGCCCAGCGCACGACGTTGAAACTGCGCGGTGCGGTGTTGAGGCCGATGGCTTTTTCAATCGCCAGCCACATGCCGTGCCAGGCACCCCACACGATGTAGGTGATGTTCGCACCGTGCCACAGGCCACCGAGCAGCATGGTCAGGAACAGGTTGCGGTAGGTGGTCAGCGTGCCTTTACGGTTGCCGCCCAGGGTGATGTAGAGGTAGTCACGCAGCCAGGTGGACAGGCTGATGTGCCAGCGCCGCCAGAACTCGGTGATCGACTGGCTGATGTACGGCTGCTTGAAGTTTTCCATGAAGCGGAAACCCATCATCAAGCCCAGGCCGATGGCCATGTCGCTGTAGCCGGAGAAGTCGAAGTACAGCTGCGCGGTGTACGCCAGCGCGCCGAGCCAGGCGTCACCCGTTGTAGGGTTTTGCAGGGCGAAACAATGGTCGGCGACCACCGCCAGGGTGTCGGCGATGAACACCTTTTTGATGAAACCCTGCATGAACCGCGTGCAGCCCTCGGAGAATTTATCGAGGGTGTGGGTGCGGTTGTTGAACTGGTCGGCCAGGTCGCGAAAGCGCAACACGGGGCCGGCAATCAGGTGCGGGAAGATCGCCACGAACGCCGCAAAGTCGATCAGGTTGCGAGTGGCCGGGGTATCGCCGCGGTACACGTCGATGATGTAGCTGATGGACTCGAAGATGTAGAACGAGATACCGATCGGCAACAGCACGTGGGTCAGGATGAAGGGTTCCAGGCCGGCCGACTTCATCATCAGGTTGATGCTGTCGACGCCGAAGTTGGCGTACTTGAAGTAGCCGAGGATGCACAGGTCGACCGCCACGCCCAACAGCAGCCAGCGCTGGGCCGGCTTGGTGCGCACGCCTGCCGCACCGACCTTGAGGCCGATCCAGTAGTTCCACAGCGTCACGGCGGCGAACAGCGCCAGGAAGTCCACTCGCCACCAGGCGTAGAACACATAACTGGCAACCAGCAGCAGCAGATTGCGATAGCGTTGCCCGCTCAAATAGTACAAGCCGAGGAAGATCGGCAAGAACAGAAACAGGAACACATTGGACGAGAAAACCATCCCGATCTCTCCATGTTTAACCAACAGTCAAGGGCCAACGGCCCCCCCAAACCCCCCACCGAAAACGGAGAGGGGCGGTATTACATTCCCACTGACGAAACCGGCTCAAAATGTGGGAGCGGGCTTGCTCGCGAATGCGGTGTGTCATTCAACACAGAGGGCGACTGATACACCGCCTTCGCGAGCAAGCCCGCTCCCACATTTGAAGTGCGTTTCGTCAGCTGCCTTTGTTGCCTTTCTCATGCGCCGGGTCGTAGACCTTGGTCAGGTCACCTCCGAGGCGGAATGTCTTGAACGGCTGCATCCCGTGCTTGCGCTCGATCACATCCGGCGCGCAGGTGTAGAGGGTGCAGAAGGGCTCAAGCCAGGCAAATTTCATGTCTTCCTTGAGGTCCTTCATGTCTTGTTCCTTGCCGTTCTTCTTCTCGAAGATCTCCGGGTCTTTCACCCCGGCCAGCACGTTGTCGCCCAGGCGTTTCAAGGCGCCGTTGTTTTCCTGGCGCAGGTCCACACCGTTGACCAGGGCAAAACTGGCAATCATCGCCAGCGGCGGCAGGGCGTAGTTGTGGTACGACAAAGCCCGTTGCTGACGCTTCAATTCGTTGGGCAGGAAGCCTTGGGCATCCACCTGATTGGCGCCGACCTTGTATTCCTTCACGGCCCAGTCAAACAGGTCGCGACGGTTGGTGGCGATGGAGGTCGCCATCACCGACCAGGCAGCCCAGTAGGAGTGGTTGTTGGTTTTATCCAGCGGCAGGTTGTCCCAGTCGCTCACCACCTGATCGGCCATTTTGCTGAACCAGGCTTCGATCAACTGCGACTCCTGCTGGTGGTTGGCCAGCGGGTGGGAGTCGGAGAACTTCAGGCGCACATAGGCCGACGCCATGCTGCCCAGTGCCCATTTGCGCATGGACTTGCCGGTGTGGTTGAAGTCCTTGGACATCAATGCATCGGCCTTGGCCCAGCTGGTTAGCCAGTTGAGTGTGCATTCCAGCTGCTCCGGACGACCGTCACGCATGAATTGCATCACGCGTTTACTGGTGTCTTTTTCCAGCTTGGTGATGTCGGCGGTGCTGTCGCGAAAGGCTTTTTCGGACTGCACATTCAGGGTCGAGCGAGCCTTGTCCGAACCTTCGTACTTGCTACGAAATTGCAGCGAGCCGGTGTACGGCGCCGGCATGGCGTCGCAGTCATTCTTGAAGTCGCCGGTCTTGAACGCCTCGATCGGCGCAAAATAGCCTTGCGGCGGACGCAGTGGCGCGGCGGCATTGACGGAGCCGGCGAAGATCGCCAGCCCCAGCAACGATGGAATCAATAACTTCTGCATAGGTAACCTCATTGCCCGGCCGAAGCGGTCTGTTGACCACTGGCGGGGAATACGTTGCGTGTGCAAATTTTCGCTTCGACTTTCTGCGCGGCCTGGCCCGCTTCAGGGCCCTGCACTTCCACGGCCAGCAGGTTTTGCGTGGCCCAGTCTTCATCGGTGCGCAGTTCAAAGGCGAAACGCCCGTCTGTATCGGATGTTTCGGGTTTTTCGATCTTGATGTCCTCGTGGCGCCCGTTCATGTACCAGAGGGTGGCTTGCAGGGTTTTCACCGACGGGTCGGCGAAGCGGATGTCGACCTGATGGCTGGCATTGCGCAGGTCTTTGTTCGAACTGTTAACCAGCAATTCGTTCTTGCCGGGTTTCAGCGTGGTGCTGGCGCTCATCTGTGCGGTCTTGCCTTCACAGCCGTTGTCCAGCAGCGACATCATCTGGCGGTAGATGGTCTCCTGGTCCAGGCGATACAGCGGCGAGAATTCCCAGATCAGAATCTTCGGCGGGGTCTTCTGGAATTCTTCGCTGCCCAGGTACTGGATCATCGAGCCTTCCAGGCCACCACCGGGGAAGGCGACGTTGAGGATGTCGGCACCGATTTCCTGTTCCAGGAAGCCGGCGAAGTTGTAGTTCTTGCCGCTGTGGCTGGTGCCCACGAGGGTGATCTGCGGGTTGCCGGAATCACCGAACAGGTCGCCGTCCGCCGCTTCGCCCTTGGGCTCGGTGGTGAACTGGTCCATGTACTGGATCGCGTAGCTGGTGCCACACAGTTGCCCGGCCATGTTGTGTAGGGTGCCGGTCTTGCCCATGCGCCCGGAGCGCTTGGTCTCGAATTCACGTTGCGGGATGCCGGCAAATTCAGGCATCGCCCGCACTTTGGCACCGACGATTTTGGCGGTGCGCTGGGCGCCGTATGGCGTCCAGTGTTGGTCACCGCGGAAGTAGAAATCGTGGGCCGGCAACTCGTCCGGCAGCTGCTCATTGGTCAACGGCGACAGGTCCGGCACGACGTAGCCCATCTTGGCGAAACGGCCGAGCATGGTCTTGTAGTTGCCCAGGGCCTTGTCGAAATCGAACTTGGCTTTCTCTTCAGGGTTGAGCTTGTTGCGGTTCACCAGGCCACGGGTTGGCTGGTAGACCACCACCAGTTCCACGCCCTTGCTCTTGAACGCATCGTGCAGCTGCTGCATGCGTTTGTAGCCGGCGGGGCTGGTGTCGAATTCGGTGCGCAGGTCTTCCTGAGTACGGAACAACCAGTCGCCTTGGGCTTGCACCAGGGTGGTGAAGTTCTGCTGGTAGCGCGTGGTGTAGTTCTTCGCATCGTGGGCGGCCGGGCACAGGCTGCAGCACGGTTCGGCGCTGAATGTCGGGGCCTTTACTTCGTCGGCGCGCACGCCCTGGCTGGCCGCGAGCAGGCCGAGGGTCAAACCCGAAAGGCTGAGCAGTTTGATCATGTGTGGGTGCATAAAGGTCATCCTCAGTCCTGCATTTCGGTCTGGCGTTCGACAGGGTCGATCAGCACGGCTTTCTTCTGGCGTACCAGCAAGTCGAGAATCTCTTCCTGGCGATCGCCGAGAACGCCCGAGAAGCTGATGCCACTGGATTTGGTCGGCGCAAGCATCGACACGCGGTACAGCTCGACGCTCAACGGCGAGTCGATGGACAGCGGCCCGCTGCCGTTGGCGGCCAGTTCACCGCCGACCACAATCAGCGAGACCTTGGTGTCGAACGGGTCGAGGGCGATGTCGCGGTCGGTATCGGTCAGATCCTTGATGTGGCCGTACACGCCGGTCAGCCCGTTGGCCATGGCCACGTTCTCGTACAGGCGAATGTTCACGCTGTTACGGATGCGGATGCCGTGGCGACGGTTGCTGATCACCTTGTTGCCCCACAGCAGGTTGTCGCCGCTCTCATAGAGGGTGATGCCGTCGGTGTGGTTGCGGTAGATCTCGTTGTCGGCGATCAGGTTGTTGACGCTGTTACGGTCGATCACCAGGCCCGAGAGCTTGTTGTCGAAGCTGCGGTTGTTGAAGATGAAGCTGTCGTTCACTTCCCGGGAAATGATGATCCCGTGCTTCTTCTTCGTGCCGTAGACGGTGTTGTCGGTGATGATCAAACCGTGTGAACGGTCGTGGGGGTCAATGCCGTAGACGATGTTGTCTTTGTAGGTATTGCCCTTGAGCACAAAGCCGGTGGTTTCGTAGCAGTAGAAGCCGTACCACATGTCCGAGAACTCGGAGTCGACGATCCAGCCCGTCGGCTCAGGGCGCTTGAGCACCTTGGCCATGTTCGGCGTGTACTGGGAAATACTCACGCCATACGACTTACTGTTGGCGTAGCCGAAGCTGGCCATCTTGCTGTTGGCGATGTAGGTCTCGGTGCCGCCCCAGGCCAGCAGGAACGGACGGAATTCCTTGGGCGACTGGAAGGTCGCCGGGCCGTTGGTCTTTTCCTTCCAACCGGTGATTTTGGTGTCGCGCACAAACAGTTGGCCATCGTTGATCAGGAACGAACCGGCTTCCTGGGAGAGGCGCAGCTCCTGGGTCTGCTTGTCGATTTCGAGGATGCCCTTACGGCCTACCACGATCGGCAACTTGGCCAGGAACACCCCCGGCGAGGTTTCGCTGAAGTACTGCTTGGGCACTTTGTTCAGCAGGTCCTTGAGGTTCATGTAGCCGTCGTCGACGAAGATCGCCTGGGGAATGCCGTGCTGGCGCACCACCCATTCGGCCATCTTGTTGTCACCGCCGATGAAGTCCTTCAGGGCGTCTTCCTGCATCATCCGGCGGATGCTGATTTTGCCGGGTTTACTGCGCACGATTTTTTTCGCGATATTCGCCGCGGTGTAGCCGGACACGTCCGGCAGCGCAGGCTTGGCTAACTCCAGCGGTTCGGTCGGCGGGCTGGAGATGGTGTAGGTCTTGGCCTGTTGCAGCTCTTTGGCGATGGTCGGCGCCTTGACCTGCTGCGCGACATCGGCGAAGGCCGAAGTGCTGGCCAGCAGCATGGCTGCGACCAGCAGGCTGACCGAGCCTTTGAGGGCTTGAGGGTTCATTGCGCAGGCTCCCATCAGAACTTCCAGATCACGTCGACAAAGGCGCGATGCATGTACGAGTCGACTTGGCTGCCGTAGGCGTCGCCCGGTTTGAACACGCCTGCACGGAAGCGCACCAGGGCCGACGGTTCGTCGATCGACTGGCTGAGCCCGGCCGGCAGCAGGCCTTTCTTGAAGTACTTGGTGACCACCAGGTCCATCTCCTGGCCCAGGTCTTTCTTGCCGTCTTCAAGCGGCAGGGACGTGCTGGACAGGATCGCGCCGGTCACGTCATCGGTGTTGTTCTGCACGGCATCGATGCCGTTGCTGCCCACCGGCTTGTTGCCGTCGACGCGCCAGAACTTGTGGTACACCAGGCTGGCGTCATAGTCCTCACGCAACTGCCACGAACCGAACAGGCTCATGGACTGCATGTTGTTCATCTCGCCGCGAAACGCTTCGCCGAAACGGTGGACGCGGGACTGGGTACCGGTCCAGTTCGAACGGTTGCTTTGCAGGCCGTTCTGCTCGTATTCGGCACTGGCGCGGGAGTAGGCGGCGCCTACTTGCCACTGCGGGTCGAGGCGCAGGCGCACACCCAAATCGGTGGCCCAGCCATTCACGTCATCGCTGCGCTTGGCATTGGCCGGGCGGGTGCCGTCGGCGTTCAAGGCGTTGACCGTGTCGCGGTCGCCCTGCATGCCGGTGACGCTCGCCCAATAGTTGACGGTGTTGGTGTTGCGCCAGTTGTAGGCGTCGCTGTTGGCTTCGATGCCGAGCCAGGTCAGGTCGCCGTTCTCTCGCTTGTCCAGCGAGTCGGTGGCCACGCCCGGTTCCGGGTAGTCCAGCTTGCCGTCGTCATGGGTGTGGTGAGCGCGCAGCCCGATCCACTGGCCTGGCGTCCATTGATAGGCGGCGTCGGCGTACAGGTGCTGACGGTCCTTGTCCTTGGGCGACAGTTCCTTGAGGTCGGTGCGGTATTCGCTGAAACGCTCGGCGACGCCGACATTGGCCTTGAGCAAGGTGGTGTCGAAGGTCCAGTTCAGCGCTTCGATATTGGTGTCGCGCCATTGGCCGTCGTCATTGCGCAGGCGTTGGCGACCGAGCTTGAGGATCTCGCCGGGGTAGGGCGTGAAGCCGCCGTAGGCGACCCAGAACTCGCGCATCGCCAGGTAGTTTTTCTTGCTCTTGCGGTCGTCATTGCTGGTCTGTTGGGTGGCGTCATCCGAGGACTGTTGCAGGGTGTCGGTCTCAATGATGTCGCTGGAGGTCACGGCCTGGCCCATGGCGTAGGCGCTCCAGTTGCCGCTTTCACCGTAGATCCATGGGCGCAGGTCAAGGCCGATGCCGTTGACGTCGCCGCCTTTCTGGGTGCCCAGGTCGCGGTCATCTTCGGACTGGCCGGTGACTTTGACTTCCAGGCCGAAGTTCTTGGCTTCAGTCAGCGCGGCCAGGGTCGGGCACGACCACAGCAGGGCGCAGGTCAGGCCGATGCCGGCCTTGACGAATGGGTTGAGCTTCATAGGGATTCCTCGCCGTCTTCTTCTTGCAGGGCGTGCAATTGCAGCGTGCTTTGGGCCAGGGTGCCGCGCACGGCCAGTTCCTGTTGCACCAGGCGTTGGCCTTCGGCGCGTTGTTCCGGGGTCAGCGGGGCTTCGAGCTGGGTCGCCAGGTCGTTGGCTTCCGGCGTGTCCTGGGCCTTGGCCAACTGGCTGAAGACATAGGCGTTAAGCGGGTCGGGCTTGGTGCCCTTGCCTTGGGAAAACAGTTGGGCGATCGCGAAGTCGGCGCTGTTCTGGCCGTTGCGCGCAGCCGTCAGCAAGTGGTCCAGGGCCTTTTGCGAATAGACCTTGCCCAGGTAGCCACGGCGGTAGATCTGGCCGAGGTAGTAATCGGCAGCCACTTCGCGGCCGACGGCTTTCTGGAAGTGTTCTTCGGCGGCCTTGGCGTCAGCCGGGACCCACTTGCCTTCGTAGTAGAGCTTGCCCAGCAACAGTTCGGCGCGGGGCTGGTCGGCGGCGCGGCCGTTGTCGAGGTACTTCATCATCTGGTCGACGTCGCCCAGCTCCGGGAAGTCGTAGAGCAGTTGCGCCAGGCTGACCCAGGAGGCCGGGTAGCCCGGGGCGATTTTTTCCAGCAGCGCCTGGGCGGTTTTTTCGTCGGTCTTGCCCAGGCTTGCATCACCCAGTACGCGAGCGACGCTGTCGACCCGCTGGGCGGTGACGGTGCCACGGCTGTAGCCGGCTTCCATTTGCTTAAGCAGCTCGGCCTGTTTTTCCGGCTCGGCTTTTTTCTGGTAGACCGTGGCCAACTCGACGTAGCAGATATCGGTGGTGTTCAGCGCGGCCTTGCAGATGCTTTCCACTTCATCCAGATGTTGGTCGTAGGTGTCCTGGGTGCGATACAGCAGCACCTGGGCCAGGCCGGCTTCCGGGTAGCCCGAGGCGCGCCATTTGCTGATTTGCTGCTGGGCGTTGATGTTCGGGAAACTGTGCGGGTATTGCAGGTACAGCATCGCCAGCGGGATCAGCGTGTTGCCTTCGCCATTGGCAAAGGCTTTTTTCAACAGGCCTTCGGCTTCATGGTGCTCGGCTTCAGTGGCGCCCGGCTTGGCCACCAGCAGGCGACCCAGGCGTGCCTGGGCACGGGGCGAGGTATCGGCGGCCGCGCGATAGGTCGCTTCGGCCTGCTTGATTTGCTCGGGGTCGCGGGTGCCGACCTGGATATCTGCCAGGCCCACCTGGGCCTCGCTGTAGCCCAGGTCTGCCAGTTGCTGGTAGTTCTGCTGCGCGGTGACCGTGTCGCCACGCTTGAGGGCTTCATTGGCCAGGCGTTGGTCGGGCAGGCCGGCGCAACCGGCGAGGCTCACGGCCAAGG
Source organism: Pseudomonas sp. TH34 (assembly GCF_016650865.1). Taxonomy (NCBI): domain Bacteria; kingdom Pseudomonadati; phylum Pseudomonadota; class Gammaproteobacteria; order Pseudomonadales; family Pseudomonadaceae; genus Pseudomonas; species Pseudomonas sp. TH34. The sequence continues at coordinate 340,702 of NZ_JAEKFB010000010.1, read as the reverse complement.
CCAGGGCACAATACGCCAAGGCAGAGTGGGACCTGCTTTGGGTGGGAGCTGGCTTGCCTGCGATGCCGATGTTGGATTCACCACCGTCATCGCGGGCAAGCCCGGCTCCCACATTGGCCAGCGCTGTTTTTAGAATAGGGTTCACAGGCATGTCCTCGCTTACAGACCGTGAGCCATGGCTTTGTCGATCAGCCAGTTCAGGGATGGGCCGCGGTCGCTGGTCACTTCAACCGGGCGGCCGGCGTAGGTGCTGTCCAGCGGGGCATCGGGTTTGATCTGCACGCGGATGTCGGAAGACATTTCGGTGCTGTTGAGGCTGGTGCTGCTGACGATGGTGCCGGTACGCACCTGCTCTTCATCCGCCACCTGGAAGTTCACGCGGGTACCCGGGCGAACGTCGGCGAACTGACGATAGGAGAAGCGTGCATCAACGTTGGCCTGGCTGCCACGCGGCACCAGTTGGAAGATCACATCGCCCTTGCTGGCGTACTGACCGTCGGCGACCAGTTGCTGGGCCACGACGCAGTCGCACGGGGAGGTGAGGGTGCCGGTCATTTGTTTGCCGAACAGCTCTTCCACCTTGGCCGGTTGCAGTTGGTCTTCGTCCAGATGGCCCTTGAGCACATCGAGCATGCTGGTGCTGAAGGTTGCCAATGGCGCGCCTTTGGCGGCGACCGCATCGCCTTTGATCAGGCTCTGCACGGTGCCGTCGCGAGGCATGGTCACGTTCATGCCCGGGACGCTCACCAGGCCGGAAGTGGCGTGGCTGACGAAGTACATGCCGTATACCGATTTGACGACAAACCCGAAGGCAACCAACCCCACCACAAAGATCCCGAGGCTGAAGGTCACCGCACGCAGGCGGCCCGCCGCAGTCATGTTGCTGCCGCCGTCCTTGACCTTGCGCGCCTTGGTGAAGTTGTCCCGTTGCAGGGTCGCCAGCACGTCGCCCATGGTCACGATGTCGCCGGCCAGGTGCGAGGTGATCAGGTGGCGCAGGGTGGAGATGTCCTGTGCGTCGAGGTTCTGGAACTGGCAACCGGTGCGGCCGGTCTGGCGGTCGTAGGAGCGAATCTGCAGCTCGACGTCCATCGCCAGGCCCAGGTTATCGATCACGAACTGCAAGCGCCCCTTGTGCACATCGCCGACTTTCAGTGGCTGCTGCGGGGCGTTGAATGCCAGGCCGCCGGCGGACAGGTCGATGACCCGCACTTCCATCGGTGTTTGGTCGGCGCCGAAGAAGCGCAGCTTGGCCGGGATTTTGACCCGGGCGTGTTGGCGCTGGGCTTCGGATTCGTGGACAACGTTGGCGTTTACTTGGCTATTCATGGTGTTTAGTTCCTAGTTAATTCAGGCTTGGCAGGGTCAAACCATCATCAGCAACACGGCGACGAAAATGCTGCCGGCGGAGAAGGTCATGGTCCGAGACGACCAGGTGTTGAACCAACGTTGAAAGCTGGCCAAATCGCGGGTCAGTTTGGTGTCCTGGCGGGTCCAGGACTGTTGATCAAGGCGGAAGAACACGTAGATCTTCACCAGCGCGCCCATGATCTGGTTGTAATAGAGAATCACCGGGTAAGCCGGGCCGATCTTGTGGCCGGAGCACGACAGCAGCAGGGTCAGAATCAGGCGGGTGATGCCGATCCACAGCAGATAGGCGAGGATGAACGCGCCGCCGTATTTGAAGGTGGCGATGATTGCCACGGTCAACCCCAGCAGGGAGGTCCACATCGACACGCGCTGGTCGAACAGCACAATGCTGGTGAACAGGCCGAGGCGACGCATCCCCAGGCCCAAGGCACGTGAGTTCTGGCGCAGGTTGTTGCCGTACCAGCGGAACATCAGTTTGCGGCTGGCCTTGATAAAGCTCTTTTCCGGCGGGTGTTCCACGGTGTGGATCGCGGCATCCGGCACGTAGAAGGTGTCGTAGCCCAGGCGCATCAGGCTGAACCAGCTGGACTTGTCGTCACCGGTCAAAAACTTGAAGCGGCCCAGGCGCCAGTGTTGCAGCGAGTCGCTTTCCACGTCGGCGATAAAGCCGGGGTCGGTGACCACGTTGGCGCGGAACACCGACATGCGACCGGTCATGGTCAGCACGCGTTTGGACAGGGCCATGGAGCACATGTTGATGTGGCGCTGGGCGAAGCGCAGCTTGTGCCACTCGCTCATGATGTAGCCGCCGCGCACTTCGCAGAACTCGTTGGTGGTCAGGCCGCCGACATTGCCGAACAGCTGGAACCACGGCACGGTCTTGCGCACGACGCCCTCGGCGAGCACGGTATCGCCATCGATCACGGCCACTACGGCGCGGTCGTCCGGCAGGTGGCGGGAGATGGCGCGAAAACCGAAGGCCAGGCCGTCGCGCTTGCCGGTACCGGCGATACGCACGAAGTCCAGCTTGACGTGGTCGGGAGGGTTCATTCTGGCCCACAGGCTCTTGACCAGCAGCTCATCGGACATTTCCACCAGGGAGCAGACCACGGTGGTGGGGAAGCCACATTCGATGGCCTCGCGGATCACCGAGCTGTAGACCTGGGCAGTGGTCAGCGCGTCGATCCTGAAGCTGGTGACCATCAGGAATACGTGGGACGGGTCTGCCGCTTTGCCCAGCTTGCGCACTTTGCGCCGCAGGTGCGGGTAGACCACGTACAGGAACAGCATGCCGCGAAAGAAATGCGTAGCACCCATCGAGTAGCGCCAGATACCGACGGCGCCAATCAGGAAAATAAAATTCTTCGACTCTGAGTCGAACGTACTCGCCGGCAACAGCAGGGCGAGACCCATCAGCAGGCTCAGGAAAAACAGCCAGCCGGCGGATTGGAGGAGTACGTGTTTTAACTTGGACATAGGCGTCATCCGCAAGTGAAGGAGGCTTCAAGCGACAAGCGCCGGGGATCAGGACGCTTGTCGCTTGAAACTTGCCGTTGCTGTTACCAGCAAATGCCTTCGGTACGACCGCTCACGCTGGTGGCCTTGGACATGAAGCCCACCAGGTCGACCACTTGCTTACCGTGGGGTGCGTTATGCGCCAGGGCGCGGAACTTCTCATCGCGGTTGCCCAGGATGATCACGTCGGAGTTGTTGATCACTTCGTCGAAGTCCGAGTTGAGCAAGGACGACACGTGAGGGATCTTGCCTTCGATGTAGTCCTTGTTGGCGCCGTGCACGCGAGCGTATTCGACGTTGCTGTCGTAGATGCTCAGGTCGAAACCCTTGCCGATCAGCATCTCTGCCAGCTCCACCAGCGGGCTTTCGCGCAGGTCATCGGTGCCGGCCTTGAAGCTCAGGCCCAGCAGGGCGACTTTGCGTTTGTCGTGGCTGGAAACGATGTCGAAAGCGTTCTGCACCTGGGACTCGTTGCTGCGCATCAGCGAGTTGAGCAGCGGCGCATCCACGTCGAGGGAGCCGGCGCGGTACGTCAGGGCGCGCACGTCCTTGGGCAGGCAGGAACCGCCGAAGGCAAAGCCCGGGCGCATGTAGTACTGGGACAGGTTGAGGGTCTTGTCCTGGCAGACCACTTCCATCACTTCGCGACCGTCGACACCTACCGCCTTGGCGATGTTGCCGATCTCGTTGGCGAAGGTCACTTTGGTCGCATGCCAGACGTTGCAGGTGTACTTGATCATCTCGGCGACGGCGATGTCCTTGCGGATGATCGGGGCGTCGAGTTCTTCGTAGAGCGACTGCAGGACATCGCCGGAAGCGGTGTCGAATTCACCGATGACGGTCATCGGTGGCAGATCGTAGTCGGCGATGGCGGTGCTTTCACGCAGGAACTCAGGGTTGACCGCGACGCCGAAGTCGACGCCGGCTTTCTTGCCCGAGCAGTCTTCGAGAATCGGGATCACCACATTGGCGACGGTGCCTGGCAGCACGGTGCTGCGGACCACGATGGTGTGGCGGGTGGTTTTGTCACGCAGGACAAAACCGATCTCGCGGCACACCGATTCGATGTAGTTGAGTTCCAGGTCGCCGTTTTTCTTGCTCGGCGTGCCGACGCAAATCATCGACAGGTCGGTATCGCGGATTGCCTCGGCGAAATCGGTGGTGCCGCGCAGTCGGCCGGTTTGAATGCCTTGGCTCAACAGTTCGCCCAGACCCGGTTCAACGATGGGGGATTTACCCGCGTTGATCAGGTCGATCTTTTCCTTGGAGATGTCTACGCCAACGACCTCATGGCCCCGTGCAGACAGGCAACCGGCACATACCGCGCCGACGTAACCCAAACCAAATATGCTGATGCGCATCGCATTTACCTCATTGTTAATCGTGCCACTAGATGGCCGGAGTTCATGTTTTAAAGCGTCACTCAGGCGCTGGAAAGTGCGACGAATAAACGTCGGTATATCCAGTGCAGGCATACTAAAAGTCGAGTGACTAACTAATGCACTCAAGTTGTGCGCAACTTGGCCTTATTGTTGGGGCTTGCCCTGAAATGCAGCCAGCCTTCCTGGGGAAGGGGCTGGCGCCAGTGCCGCAAGGCGTTGACAGGGACTTTGAGCCCTTATATATCAACGGCTTGGGTTGTCTCACTGACCCATACAGGTGAGCTCAGCCTTGGCCTTGTCGGAGAAAGTAGTGAAACTTTTTCGTCCGCCTTCAACTAATCAGTTGATGATTTGACCATTGAGTCAAAGCTGTATGACAACTTTGCTACTTCCGTTGGTCGCCGCGTAAGTCATCTCTTACATCTGCAGAGATAATCGTTACCGGTGGTATGAGCGGTGCTTTAGGACATAGTTCCTGTCCACTCATCCTGTTTTCGGAAATTTCTTGAAATATTAGGAAAGATGGCACTAGTACTATTGTGATAGCACTTGCTATTTGGGCCAGTAGTTGCGGGGAGTTACGAGGGTTAAATGGTTTTGTGCCACTACTCTTTGAAAAGAGTCGTGCCACTACGAAAAAAATTGACGAATGTCGAGTGAAATAAATGTTAGTAAATCTGAAGAAATATTTTTGACGCCAAATAAATGACGAATCCGAGGTTGGAATGCAAACAAAATGTGGGAGCAGGCTTGTTCGCGAAAGCGGCGTGTCAGGCAACAAAGGCATCGACTGAACCACCGCTTTCGCGAGCAAGCCCGCTCCCACATTTGAGTCTTCGTTGTCAGGTTATTCCGGTGCGTGATCCCGCAGGAACACCAGGTTATCCGGCTTCGACTGCTCCGCATTGAAGCGATAACCCTGCACGTCAAACTCCTTGAGCCTGGCCGGGTCGTTGATGCGTTCTTCAATCACAAAGCGGCTCATCATGCCCCGGGCCTTTTTGGCGTAGAAGCTGATGATCTTGTACTGGCCGTTTTTCAGGTCCTTGAACTCGGTGTTGATGATCCGCGCGTTCAGTGCCGGGCGTTTGACTGCCGAAAAATACTCGTTGGAGGCCAGGTTGAGCAGCACGTCATCGCCTTGTTCGGCCAGGGCTTCGTTGAGCCACTCGCTGATGCGGGTGCCCCAGAAAGCGTACAGGTCCTTGCCACGGGCGTTGGGCAGCTTGGTGCCCATCTCGAGGCGATACGGCATCATCAGGTCCAGTGGGCGCAGCAAGCCGTACAGGCCGGAGAGCATGCGCAGGTGATCCTGGGCGTAGGTGAAGTCGGCGTCCTTGAAGGTTTCGGCGTTGAGGCCGGTGTAGACGTCGCCCTTGAATGCCAGCAGGGCTTGCTTGGCGTTGGCGGGGGTGAAGGCTGGGGTCCAGCTGCCGAAGCGTGCGGCGTTGAGGCCGCCGATTTTGTCGGAGACGTGCATCAACTCGCTGATTTGCGCCGGGCTCAGTTCGCGCAGTTGTTCGATCAGCTCCTGAGAGTGGTCGAGGTATTGCGGTTGGGTGAAGCGCGGGGTGACCGGCTTTGACTCGAAATCGAGGGTTTTGGCGGGGGAAATCACCGTCAGCATGAAGTCGTCTCCTTTAATCGTGGGGGGATTCTAGGGGGTAGGGCGGTTTGACTCCACCTATGATGGTGATAGGTGTCTTTGGGTTTTGTGTACATATCCGTTTCTTCGGTAACGGCCACTTATGGTTCCGCTCTTACAGCGGCTCACTTTGGAAAAGCCCCAAAGTAAGCAAAGGGCTCTGCCCCGCCTGTCGGCGCCTCGCTGTGGCTCGGCGTTCCCTCACTCCGGCATTGCTCCGCGGGCCGCCGCGACGGGCCATCCATGGCCCGGCGCGGCTAAACCGGCGTCCTGCCGGTTTACCCGCTCCGCAATACCTGCGTTCGGCCTCGGGCTTATTGGGGCAGTCAGATCAAAATCAAAAGCAGATCAAAAGCAGAGCACAGCGGCCTACCGGCCGGCTTGAGTGTTAAAAGCAAAGGCAAGATCCAGAGCGAAAGCCAAATCTGAAGCTGATGCAGCTTTGCTTTTCTGTGGGAGCTGGCTTGCCTGCGATGCAGACAACTCGGTACATCAGGTACACCCAGTTGATGCCATCGCAGGCAAGCCAGCTCCCACATTTGGACCGTGCCCGCTTTAGCTTTTGATTTTGCTGTTGCTTCACCACACTCAAGCCGGCCGGTAGGCCGCTGTGCTCTTGCTTTTGATCTTGATCTTAGGCGCCCCGTTAAACCACGCTGGCCGAACGCAGGCTTTGGAGCGTGGGTAACCCGGCAGGACGCCGGGTTAGCCGCGCTGGGCCATGGATGGCCCATCGCGGCGGCCCACGGTCCAAAGCCGGAGTGAGGGCACACCGAGCCTAGGCGAGGTGCCGAGTGGTGGGGCAAGAGCGTTTTGCTTACTTTTGCGCTTTTCAAAAGTGAGCCGCTGTAAGAGCGGAACCATAAGCGGCCGTTACCGCAGCAACGGATATGCACACCAACCAATCCAATGTGATCGGTTATAGTGCCCGACGACTCTGGAAAGGGAGACCCTTCGTGCGAATTGCGCTTTTACTGTCAGCCTGGCTCATCTGCCTGGGCGCCCAAGCCGCCCCTGTGGACGTCGCGACCCTGGACCGCGGCACCTGGCCCGAACGCCTCAGCAATCCCGCCCTGTTCGACGTCGCCTCACGCGCAGAAATCCTGATGTTCGCCCACACCCTGCTGGCCAGCGAAGCCCTCGACGAGCCCGCCCTCAAGCAGCGCCTGGGCCTGAAGATCATCAACCTGGCCTCCATCGACGACCTGCGCCGCCAACTGTGGCAACGGCTATTGGAAAACTACACCTTCGCCCAACAAAGCTGCGAACAGGACGCTTCCTTCTGCTACCTGGTGGAAAACATGGACGACCTGCGCGAACAAGCCGCCAAATTCGAAGTGAGCGACAACTCCTTCTATATAGGCTGGGCCGGCCCCAGCCGTGCATTCCACGAACGCTACCTGGATGAACAGTTGCGCAAGGCCGCCCTGTTCCCCCAGATCAGTAGCGAAATCGCCCGCTTCGGCGACCACGAACGCAATGGCGACGAGCTCAACGACCGGATGTTCCTGCTGACCTTCGACAGCGGCCCGTCCCCGGTCAGCGGCAATACCGACTGGCTCACCGACTACCTGCGCAAACAGAAAATGCACAGCCTCTTCTTCGTGCTAGGCAACAGCCTGCAAACCCGCGTCGAGAAAAGCTCGGCCGCCGACGTGCAGGCGCTGTACCAAGGCCAGTGCGTTGGTACCCAGGGCTGGCAATACCGCTCCCATAGCCACTGGGTCGACTGGCAGTCGTCCATCACCCGCAGCGCCTCTTTGGCCCAGAACCTGATGCCGGAAAACTACCTGCCGCTGTTCCGGCCACCCTACGGTCAGCGCCGGTCCGACAGCCAGGGCTTCTTCCAGTCACAGGGGCTGCAAGTGGCCTTGTGGGACATCGACTCGGAAGACGAACCCGGCAAGCTAAAGGCCGACGAATCGGCCAACCGGGTGCTCACGCTGATGCTGTTGTGGCGGCGCGGAGTGATCGTATTCCACGACACCCAGGACAAGGCGCGCATCGCATTACCGTGGCTTTTACACGCCACGGCAGAAAGTGGACTCGGCTGGCAGGATTGCCGGGAAGCGTTTCGCTGAAAAAGCACAAAGAGCCCGGCCCTGTTGGGGCTGAGGTTTTTTAGGGGGGAATTTGGGAGATATTTCGATACAGGCGGACTTCCGACTTTAACGGTGCAATGCCGGCTCGCCTAGTGCTATTCGTCATCCTGAAAAATAAACTTCAAAAAAGCGTCAAAGTGCTTTTTCCTGTCATGTGTTTTGCGGTATTACGAAGACAGACAGCCGAAACCTGCAACACAGGTGGCGTCTTCCAAGACACCTCTTGTGTGCACCGCACTTGACGCCCCTCAAGTGCGTTCGACGGTCGAATCGAGGCGCAGCACTGTCGCGGTATTGCGTCGACTGGCTCCCACAAAGGTGACCGAGTATGGATGATCATGGACGTAACCCTTCTTCCGACCAGCCAATCCTTTATGTGCTTGATACCAACGTACTGATTCACGATCCAAACGCACTGCTTAACTTCGAAGAACACCACGTCGCCATCCCGATGATCGTGCTTGAGGAGCTCGACAAACTCAAAAGCGGGCACCACAGCGTTGCCGCCGAATGCCGCCAGGCCATCCGCCTGATCGACAAGACCCTCGGCGAAGCCTCCCCCGACGATGTCGAGGTGGGCGTACCGATCCAGCGTGGCAAAAGCGGGCCCAAGGGCTTGCTGTCGATTCTGATGAGCAAGCGCAGCGAGCCCAACAGCCTGCTGCCGGAAAATCTGAACGACAACAAAATCATCAACCAATTGATCGACCTGCACGCACGCGACAAGGACCTGCGCCTGGTGCTGGTGACCAAAGACATCAATATGCGCCTCAAGGCACGAGCGTGTGGGATCGCTGCCGAGGACTACAGCACCGACCAACTGGTCGATGACGTGTCGATGCTGTCCCGTGGTTATCACACCATGACCGGCTCGTTCTGGGACCGCGTCAGCAAGGTCGAAACCCGTCAGGACCATGGCCGCACCTGGCACCAGGTACAGCTGATCGACAACCTGCCGGCTGTGCACATCAACGAATTCATCATCGACGAACAGGGCTTTGTGGGCTGGATCAAAGAGATCCAGGTCGACAAGCTGCTGATCCTCGACCTGCATCAGGAACCCCTGTTGCACCAGGAAGCCTGGGGCCTGAAACCGCGTGATATCTATCAGAGCCTGGCGCTGTATGCCTTGCTTGATCCGGACATCCACCTGGTCAACCTGACCGGCGCCGCAGGTTCGGGGAAAACCATCCTCGCCCTGGCTGCCGCCATCGAACAGACCATGGTGACCAAGCGTTATCGCCGCATCATCGCCACCCGCAGCGTGCAGGGCCTGGACCAGGAAATCGGTTTCCTGCCCGGCACCGAAGCGGAAAAAATGGAGCCGTGGCTGGGGGCGATCACCGACAACCTCGAAGCCTTGCACATGGATGATGAAAACACCCATGGCAGCGTCGACTACATCCTCAGCAAAGTGCCGTTGCAGTTCAAATCCCTCAACTACATTCGAGGTCGCAGCTTCCAGCAAAGCCTGATTTTGATCGATGAATGCCAGAACCTTACGCCGCACCAGATGAAAACCATCATCACCCGTGCCGGCGCCGGTTCCAAAGTGGTGTGCCTGGGTAACCTGGCACAGATCGACACCCCTTACCTGTCCGCGACCAGCTCCGGGCTGACCTACTTGACGGAACGCTTCAAGGACTTCCCGAACGGCGTGCATATCGCCCTGCAAGGTGTCCCTCGCTCGATTCTGGCTGAATACGCAGAGTCGCATCTGTAAACACAAATGTCTTAAATAGTGGCTAAATGCCACGAACCACCCCGGATTTCTCACGAAGTCCGGGGTTTTTGCTGTGCATGAAATTTGTTTTCCTTGACCTGCCTTTAGGTGCTTGTGGCGATTGTAATTATTTTGTTACATTTTTTGGCCGGCACAAAAAACAGAATAAAAACGACGCTCGGCTCCGTCGGACAACCGTCTCATCAATTCGACGACGCATTTGAGACCCTCTTACTGGTTTCAGCGTGACCCTGCCTATTACAAAAAGCCCGATACATCGCTCATTGACGACGCACTTATCTAAAGGGAAAGGAACATGGACGTAGCAGGTAATGGCTCTACTTTGCCTCAGCGCAAAGGCACTGCAGGTTTCAAATCGATACCCCTCACACCCATCGCACTCGGATTGGCGCTATGGCTGGGCCAGGGTTCAATGGCCCGGGCGGATGACAGCAACCCTTACACGGCTCAGGTGCTGGAGTCGGCCTTCAGGAACGCGGTTGCTTCGTTTGGCCCCAACACCGATGTCTACAAGAACCTGCGGTTTGCCTACGGGGACATCGTTGACCTCGCGGCCAAGGACTTTGCCGCGCAGTCCGACAAGTTCGATTCGGCCCTCAAGCAATACTACGAACTGCAGCCGGAAAACCTGACGATTGGTGCGATGCTCGGCGACACCAAACGGCCGCTGGACTATGCCTCGCGCCTGGACTATTACCGCAGCCGGTTGTTCAGCAACAGCGGCCGTTACACCACCGATATCCTGGATTTTTCCAAGGCCATCATCGCCCATCTGCCCGCCGCCAAGCCCTATGTCTATGTAGAACCGGGCGTCAGCAGCAACCTCAACGGGCAACTGAATGCCGTTCAATCCTGGGCGGGCGCTACACGTGACTGGAGCGCCAACGCGCAAACCTGGAAGACCCCGGAAGCCCAGGTCAACTCCGGCCTGGACCGCACCAATGCGTATTACGCCTATGCCTTGGGCATGACCGGCAAGGGCGTGAATGTCGGTGTGCTGGACTCGGGCATCCTCACCGAGCATTTCGAGTTCCAGGGCAAGAACGCCCAGGGCCAGGATCGGGTGCAGGCGGTGACGTCCACCGGTGAGTACTACGCCACCCATCCGCGCTATCTCCACGACACCCCGGATGGCGAGTTTCAAAAGGGCGAGCACTTCAGTATTTCCGGCGAGTACGACCCGACCATCAACGACGGTCACGGCACGGAAATGTCCGGAGTATTGGGCGCCAGTCGCAACGGCACGGGCATGCATGGCATTGCCTTTGACGCGAACATCTTTGTGGCCAATACCGGCGGCACCGATGACAACCGTTTCCAGGGTTCCAATGACCTCGACTACAACGCCTTCATGGCCAGCTACAACGCCCTGGCTGCAAAGAATGTGTCGATCGTCAACCAGAGCTGGGGACAAAACTCTCGCAACGACGTAGAGAACCACTTCGGCAATGTCGGCGACAGTGCGGCGGACAACTTGCGCGACATGACCGCCGCTTATCGCCCGTTTTGGGACAAGGCCCACGCCGGGCAGAAAACCTGGATGGACGCGATGGCCGACGCAGCGCGGCAAAACACCTTTATCCAGATCATCTCGGCAGGTAACGACAGCCACGGGGCCAACCCGGACACCAACGCCAACCTGCCGTTTTTCAAGCCCGACATCGAAGCCAAATTCCTTTCGATCACCGGTTACGACGAGACCAGTGCCCAGGTGTACAACCGCTGCGGCACCTCGAAGTGGTGGTGCGTGATGGGCGTTTCGGGGATTCCATCCACTGGGCCCGAAGGTGAAATTATCCCCAATGCCAACGGCACATCCGCCGCCGCGCCGAGCGTTTCCGGTGCCCTGGCTCTGGTGATCCAACGCTTCCCCTACATGACCGCCAGCCAGGCCCGCGATGTGTTGCTCACCACCTCCAGCTTGCAGGCGCCGGACGGTCCGGACACGCCAGTGGGGGACCAGACCGGTGGCCGCACCTACGACAACCTGCAACCGGTGCACGATGCTGCGCCGGGTACGCCGCAAGTGCCCGGCGTGGTCAGCGGCTGGGGTTTGCCCAACCTGCAAAAAGCCATGCAGGGGCCGGGGCAGTTCCTCGGCTCGGTGGCGGTGGCATTGCCCACCGGTACTCGGGATATCTGGGCTAACCCGATTTCCGACGAGGCAATCCGCGCCCGTCGCTTGGAAGATGCCACCGAACAGGCGACCTGGACCACCACCAAACAGCAAAAAGGTTGGCTCAACGGCTTGCCCGCTAATGCATCGGCGGACGATCAGTTTCAATACGAAATCGGCAGCGCGCGGGAGCAGGCGACATTGGCACGCGGCAAGGACCTGCTCACCGGCAGCACCTACGTCGGCAGCCTGGCCAAGTCCGGAGACGGTGAACTGGTGCTGGAAGGCCAGAACACCTATTGGGGCAGCACCTGGGTACGCGGCGGCAAGCTGTCGGTGGACGGCGCGTTGACCTCGGCTGTGACGGTGGATGGCAGCGCGGTGGGCACGGTGAACGCAGATAACGGTGTGACCACCACCCAGGGCGGCACGCTGGCCGGCAACGGCACGGTGGGCGCTTTGATCGTCAACAACGGTGGCCGCGTGGCGCCGGGGCATTCGATCGGCACGCTGCACACGGGCGACGTGACCTTCAACTCGGGCTCGGTGTACGCCGTAGAAGTGGGCCCGAACGGGCGAAGCGATCAGATTCAGAGCAGCGGCGCCGCCACCCTCAATGGCGGTGTGGTCACCGTTTCTCTGGAGAACAGCGCCAATCTGCTGTCCGCCACCGAAGCCCGCAGCCTGCTGGGCCAGCAGTACAGCATCCTCAGCGCCAGCCAAGGCATCAATGGCCAATTTGCGGCGATCTCGCCCAATTACCTGTTTATTGGCACCCAGCTGAATTATCAGCCGAACCTGCTGAGCCTTGCGGTGGAGCGCAACCAGACAACCTTTGCCAGCGTCGCGCAAACCCGCAACGAACGCGCCGTGGCCACGGCAGTAGAGACCTTGGGCAACGGCAGCCCCGTGTATGAAAGCCTGCTGGCGTCAGATTCGGCGGCCCAGGCGCGGGACGCGTTCAAGCAACTCTCGGGGCAACTGCACTCGGATGTGGCGGCGGCGCAAATGGCCGACAGTCGTTACATTCGCGAAGCCGTCAACGGCCGTCTGCAACAGGCTCAGGCACTGGATTCCAGTGCACAGATCCAGGCCAGCGACAACGGCGGCTGGGTGCAACTGCTGGGCGGTCGCGATAACGTCAGCGGTGACAACAACGCCAGTGGCTACTCCTCGTCCACCAGCGGTGTACTGCTCGGCCTGGACACCGAGGTCGGCGACGGCTGGCGTTTGGGCGCAGCGACCGGCTACACCCAGAGTCACCTCAATGGCGACGCCTCGGCATCGGCAGACAGCGATAACTATCACCTGTCGGTCTACGGCGGTAAACGCTTCGAGGCCGTCGCTCTGCGCTTGGGCGGCGCCACCACCTGGCACCGTATAGACAGCTCGCGGCGAGTGGCTTACGCCAACCAGTCGGACTACGACAAGGCCGACTACAGTGCTCGCACCGATCAGGTGTTCGGCGAAATCGGCTACACCCAATGGGCGTTTGTCGAGCCCTTTGCCAACCTGACTTACCTGAACTACCAAAGCAATTCGTTCAAAGAGAAAGGCGGCGCCGCGGCCTTGCATGCCAGCAAGCAAAGCCAGGACGCCACGCTCTCGACGTTGGGTCTGCGTGCGCATACCCAATTGCCGGTCAGCTCGACCTCGGCCGTGACGTTGCGCGGTGAACTGGGCTGGGAGCATCAGCTGGGCGATACCGACCGTGAGGCCTCGCTGAAGTTTGCCGGCAGCGACACTGCGTTTGCCGTCAACAGCGTGCCGGTGGCCCGTGATGGGGCCGTCATCAAGGCCAGTGCGGAGATGGCCTTGACCAAGGACACGCTGGTGTCCTTGAGCTACAGCGGTCTGCTGTCCAACCGGGGCAATAACAACGGGATCAATGCCGGATTTACCTTCCGCTTCTGACTCCGCGTCGTTGCCTGTGAGGGGGCGCACTGAGGGATCAGTGCGCCCCTTTATTCATGGGATAAACAGCCCTGCGCAAAATTGACTCACAGGTTTACAATTGCCGCTCCTGATCAGGAGTATCCCTGTGCTGACTCATCTCGATTCCCAAGGTCGCGCCCACATGGTCGACGTCACTGAAAAAGCCGTGACGTTCCGTGAAGCCGTGGCCGAAGCGCGGGTGCGCATGCTGCCCGAGACCCTGAAAATGATTGTCGACGGCGCCCACCCCAAGGGCGACGTGTTCGCCGTGGCCCGCATCGCCGGGATCCAGGCCGCGAAAAAAACCAGTGACCTGATTCCCTTGTGCCACCCGCTGATGCTCACCGGGGTCAAGGTTGAACTCAGCGCCGATGGCCTGGACGCGGTGCACATCATCGCCCGCTGCAAACTCTCCGGCCAGACCGGCGTGGAGATGGAAGCGTTGACCGCGGCCAGCGTCGCCGCCCTGACGATCTACGACATGTGCAAGGCCGTGGACCGTGGCATGACCATCGAAACCATTCGTCTGCTGGAAAAACTCGGCGGCAAGAGCGGGCATTTCAAGGCGGACCAGGCATGAGCATCAACGTACTGTTTTTTGCGCGCTACCGTGAAGCCGTGGACCTGGACTCGCTGGAGGTTGAAGGCGAATTCGCCACGATCGACTCCGTGCGCCAGGCCTTGGCCGGCGACCCCGGCTTTGAAGTGCTCAACGAAACCGGCTTGATGTGCGCCCGTAACGAAGAGCTGTGTTCGCTGGATGAGCCGCTCGTTGATGGCGACGAAGTGGCATTCTTCCCGCCAGTGACCGGAGGCTGACCATGGCGATTCGGGTGCAGGCCGAGGCGTTTGATCCCGGTGCCGAGGTCAATGCGATGCATGCGGCCAATGCGGGCGTGGGGGCGGTGGTGAGTTTTGTCGGCTATGTGCGTGACTTCAATGATGGCCTGGATGTGGCGGGGATGTTCCTCGAACACTACCCGGGCATGACTGAAAAAGCCCTCGGCAAAATCGCCGTGGAGGCCGAGCAACGCTGGCCGCTGCTCAAGCTGGAAGTGCTGCATCGCATCGGCGCCCTGGAGCCGGGTGAACCGATCGTGTTCGTGGCGGCGGCCAGTGCCCATCGTCAGGCGGCGTTCGATGCCTGCGCGTTCGTGATGGACTACCTGAAGACGCGGGCGCCGTTCTGGAAGAAGGAGAACACCAGTGAAGGGCCGCGCTGGGTGGAAGGGCGCGACAGCGATCACACTGCCGCTGATCGCTGGAAATAACGACACGTGTGGTGAGGGAGCTTGCTGTGGCGAGGGAGCAAGCTCCCTCGCCACAGGGGTTAGGTCGAGGCTTGCAGCCGGTGGGGCGACAGCATCGCTTCGCTCAACCCGAACGCCGCCAATGCATCCGGCAACGGCTTCCCGCGCACCAGCGCCGCACTGGCTTGGCCCATCGCCGGAGACGTCTGGATCCC
This sequence comes from Pseudomonas sp. TH34, assembly GCF_016650865.1. Taxonomy (NCBI): domain Bacteria; kingdom Pseudomonadati; phylum Pseudomonadota; class Gammaproteobacteria; order Pseudomonadales; family Pseudomonadaceae; genus Pseudomonas; species Pseudomonas sp. TH34. The sequence continues at coordinate 325,427 of NZ_JAEKFB010000010.1, read as the reverse complement.
GTAGCCGCCCTGAGCCGCAATCCAGAACAGGCCCTCCACTTGTGGATCGAACCCGCAGACCAGATCACCATCGCTGACGAAACTGCGCAACCCGGCCCAGGTCCGTGCAGGCCGGCGGATGCTCAGGGTGGTGGCTTCTTCGATGTGATAGATGCCCGTGGCAATGTCCAGCTCTTCCGGTTGCACATCGTGGGGCTCTACCGGGTCGGCATTGGCCGGTGAGCCGAGGAACATGCCGGCGTCGGGTTTCATATAGAACGAGCCGTCGAGGGCGGCCAGCTCCGGCCATGCATGGATGTTCAGCTCGGCAGGCGGGGCGAAGACGAACGCGCTGCGGCGTTTGGGTTGCAGGCCGATTTTCTGAGCGCCGGCTAACTCGCCGATATGATCGGCCCAGGCACCGGCAGCGTTGATGAGCACCGGGGCGCTGAAGTGCTGTTGTGCGGTGCGCACCTGCCACAGTCCTTGAGCGTCACGGGTCAGTTTCTGCACGTCGCTGTCGGTGTGGATCTCACCGCCATTGCGCCGAATTCCACGTAAGTAGCCCTGATAGAGCGCATCGGTATCGATGTCGCAGACGGTCGGGTCGTAGATCCCGCCATGGACTTTTTCCCGGCGCAGGATCGGCATCATGGCCATCGACTCCTCGACGTCGAGCAGTCGCGTTTCCGGCACCAGGGCTTTGGCGCTCAGGTAGTGGCGCTGCAGCTCATCGGGATCGCCGATCAAGTCCACCAGCAATTCACCGCGAGGGGTGAGCAGCGGGTGTTCGGCAAAGCCTGCTGGCGGGTTATCGAAGAAGGCGCGGCTGCCCAGCGTCAGTGCGCGAACCTGGGGCGTGCCATAGGCGGCGATGTACAGGGCGGCGGAGCGGCCGGTGGAGTGGTAACCCGGCATCGACTCGCGTTCCAGCACGATGACGCGGGCATGGTGTGACAGCCAGTAGCCGGCGGATGCGCCAGCGATGCCACCGCCGATGATGAGGTAGTCGGCCTGGTTCATGTGTTCCTCCTGGAATTTGAAAGCGCAGAAACCAAATGTGGGAGCGGGCTTGTGTGGGAGCCGGGCTTGCCCGCGATGCAGGCACCTCGGTATGTCAGTTACACCGAGGTGATGCTATCGCAGGCAAGCCAGCACCCACACAGGCTCGCTCCCACATTTTTTAGCGCATTCCGGCTTAAGGGCGTTTGCGCTCTACAGGGCGCAACAAATGCGTCGGCGGCGTTTCGCAGCTGATCTTGCGGCCCAGCAAGGTTTCGATCGACGGCAACTGATACGAATCGTCTTCACCGGCAAAGCTGATGGACACCCCCGCAGCACCGGCACGGCCGGTACGGCCAATCCGGTGCACGTAGTCATCCGGCACTTCCGGCAGGGTGAAGTTGATCACGTGGCTGATGCCGTCGATGTGAATCCCGCGCCCGGCCACGTCGGTGGCCACCAGCACGCGAATCTTGCCTTCGCGGAAACCTTCCAGGGTCTTGATGCGCTTGTGCTGCGGCACGTCGCCGGACAGTTGCGCGGCATTCACGCCATCGCGTACCAGGCGTTCTTCGATGCGCCGCACTTCGTCCTTGCGGTTGGCAAACACCATGACCCGCTCCCAACCGTTGTCGTTGACCAGGTTGTAGAGCAGCTTGTATTTGTCGGCACCGGCCACGGCATAGATGTGCTGTTCGACGTTCTCGCTGGCAACGTTGAGTGCCTCGATCTCGACGATGGACGGGTCGGTGGTCCACTGCTTGGCGAGGTTCATCACGTCTTCGGTGAAGGTCGCGGAGAACAGCAGGGTCTGGCGTTCGTTTTTCGGCGGGGTCTGGCGAATGATCTGACGCACTTGTGGGATGAAACCCATATCGAGCATGCGGTCGGCTTCGTCCAGCACCATCACTTCGACCATGTCCAGGTGCACGTCACCCCGCTGGTTGAAGTCCAGCAAGCGGCCCGGTGTGGCCACCAGGATGTCGCAGTGGCGCGCTTCCAGGTGCTTGAGCTGCTTGTCGAAGTCCATGCCACCGACAAACGTCATCACGTTGAGGCCGGTGTATTTGGTCAGGTCGGCGGCGTCCTTGGCGATCTGTACCACCAGCTCCCGGGTCGGGGCGATGATCAGGGCGCGGGGCTCACCCATATAGCGCTCTTTCGGCGGCGGGGTTTGCAGCAACTGGGTGATGATCGAGATCAGGAAGGCGGCGGTCTTGCCGGTACCGGTCTGGGCGCGACCGATGGCGTCTTTGCCGGCGAGGGTGAAGCCCAGCACTTGCGCCTGGATCGGCGTGCAATACGGGAAACCCAGGTCCTGGATGGCGTGCATCAGTTCCGGGGCGAGCTTGAAATCATGAAAGCGGGTTTTGCCTTCCTGGGGTTCGACAGCGAAGTCTTCCAGTTTCCAGGGAATAACCACAGGTTTGGGCGCGCGTTCACGGCGCGGCTTTTCCTGGCGTGGCTCCTGGCGTGGTTTGTCGGCGAGTGGTTCTTCAGCGACGTTAACCGTGGCGGGTGTGGTCACCGGCTCTTTTTTTGGCGAGGCTACAGGTGCGGTCCGGCCAGGCTGCTGGCCGTCATTGCGGCTGCCTTGAACATGGGCGGGGGCACTGGAACCTGGCGCGAGCTGCTCAGCCTCGCTTTTACCGAACATCTTCTTGAGTGCTTTGAGCACGGTCATCTCATCAATTGGTTAAGGAATGTACGCCGGCCAGTGTAATGCAAGAATCGGGCGCGGCGTAGTGCGTTGGTCATGCGGCTACACAATGGGTGGTTTTCAGCCCAGACGGGCGGCCAACCAATCACCGATATCCTGTATCTCCTGGGGTAACACTTCGTGGCCCATTGGGTATTCCTGCCATGTGGCGGTGACACCGCGCGACTTCAAATGCTCATAGGCGCTGCGACCCATGGCGTTCTGCACCACGTCATCGTATTGGCCGTGCAGGCACAGCACCGGAATCCGTTGCTGGCTGGCCGACAATTCAAGTTCGTCGCCAAAGGTGGGAGCGTAGGTGGAGAGGGCAATTACGCCACCCAATGCGCCCTGCCATTTCAGGAAGGCGGTGTGGAACACCACGGCGCCACCCTGGGAAAAACCGGCGAGGAAAATCCGCGAGGCGTCTATCCCGCTGCTTTTTTGTTCCTTGATCAGGTCAGTGACCATTTTTGCCGAGGCTTCCAGTTCCTCAACGCTGATCGAGCGTGCCGGGCTCATGGCCTTGATGTCGTACCAGCTCGGCATCTCGTAGCCGCCATTGATGGTCACCGGACGTGTCGGCGCCTGGGGCAGGACAAAGCGCGTCGACAGGAGTTTTTCCTGCAGGGCTTCAGCCACCGGCAGGAAGTCGTAGCGATCGGCACCCAGGCCATGCAACCAGATTACGCAGGCGTCTGCGGGCTTGGCGGGCTGAAGAATCAAGGGTTCGGTCATGTCTGCTCCATATGTGTGCGTGCGCTCCGATTGAGTGCGTCGGAACGGTGCGCGACGGGTTGATCTGTTAAGAGAATGTCGCAAGGTTGAATCTTTTGCTCTTGACCATGGGCCGAAACCACTCAGCCACCAGTCTGGTACGGGGCTTGCTATGTGAAACCCGATGTCAAGGCTCACCCCAGGCGGTAACACTATCAGTGACTGACGCCCGGGGGATAGCAACTGGACTTAAAGCAAAAACCTCATGCTGTTTGACCCCAAAAAAAGCCAACACGGGTCGATGTCGCCTCATAAGGGTGCGGTGGGGTTCTAGCTCCGACACAACAAGAGCAAAACTGGAGGTTTGAATGAAGGTATTGAAATCCACCCTGGCCATCGTGACCGCGGCTGCCGTATTGGGTGTCAGTGGTTTCGCCCAGGCTGGCGCCACGCTGGATGCCGTGCAGAAGAAAGGCTTTGTGCAGTGTGGCGTGAGCGACGGTCTGCCAGGCTTCTCGGTGCCGGACGCCAGCGGCAAGATCCTCGGGATCGACGCTGACGTATGCCGTGCTGTTGCCGCTGCCGTATTCGGCGACGCAACCAAGGTCAAATTCAGCCAGTTGAATGCCAAGGAGCGTTTCACCGCGCTTCAGTCTGGCGAAGTCGACATCCTGTCGCGCAACACCACCATGACCAGCTCCCGCGATGCCGGCATGGGCCTGAAATTCCCGGGCTTCATCACCTACTACGACGGTGTTGGTTTCCTGGTGAACAACAAGCTGGGCGTGAAAAGTGCCAAGGAACTGGACGGTGCAACCATCTGCATCCAGGCCGGTACCACCACTGAGCTGAACGTTTCCGACTACTTCCGCGCCAACAACCTGAAGTACACCCCGATCACGTTCGACACCTCCGATGAAAGCGCCAAGTCGCTGGAATCCGGTCGTTGCGACGTACTGACCTCCGACAAGTCCCAGCTCTACGCACAGCGCAGCAAGCTGGCTTCGCCGAAAGACTACGTGGTTCTGCCGGAAACCATTTCCAAAGAACCACTGGGCCCTGTCGTGCGTAACGGCGACGACGAGTGGCTGGCCATCGTGCGCTGGGTTGGCTACGCCATGCTCAACGCTGAAGAAGCCGGTATCACCTCCAAAAACGTCGAAGCTGAAGCCAAGTCCACCAAGAACCCGGACGTTGCCCGTCTGCTGGGTGCTGACGGCGAATACGGCAAAGACCTGAAAGTGAAGAAAGACTGGGTCGTACAGATCGTCAAGCAGGTCGGTAACTACGGCGAAGTGTTCGAGAAAAACCTCGGCAAGAGCACTCCTCTGGAAATCGATCGTGGCCTGAACGCACTGTGGACCAACGGTGGCATTCAATACGCACCACCTGTGCGCTGATCGCTGATGGTTCTATCACCCGGTGGGCCAACCGCCGGGTGATGTTCTGTTCCATTATTTCTGGGGCACTTAATGCAAAATCAAATCGGCGCACCAAAACAGAAGCTCAGCTTCAGTGATCCAAAAGTGCGTGCGTGGCTATTCCAGATCATCACGATTGTGGCGGTGGTCTCGTTGGGCTGGTACCTGTTCAACAACACGCAAACCAACCTTCAACACCGGGGCATTACCTCGGGTTTCGACTTTCTTGAGCGCAGTGCCGGCTTCGGCATCGCTCAGCACCTGATCGACTACACCGAATCGGACAGCTATGCCCGGGTCTTTGTGATCGGTCTGCTCAACACCCTGCTGGTGACCGTGATCGGTGTGGTCCTGGCGACCATCCTCGGGTTCATCATCGGTGTGGCGCGCTTGTCGCCCAACTGGATGATCAACAAGCTGGCGACCGTGTATGTGGAGGTATTCCGCAACATTCCGCCGCTGCTGCAAATCCTGTTCTGGTACTTCGCGGTATTCCTGACGATGCCGGGGCCGCGTAACAGCCACAACTTTGGCGACACCTTCTTTGTCAGCAGCCGTGGCCTGAACATGCCCGCCGCGTTGGTGGCGGACGGTTTCTGGCCGTTTGTGATCAGCGTGGTGGTGGCGATCATCGCCATTGTGTTGATGGCCCGTTGGGCCAACAAACGCTTTGAAGCCACCGGTGTTCCGTTCCACAAGTTCTGGGCCGGCCTGGCCCTGTTGGTGGTGATCCCTACGCTGTGCGCACTGGTTTTCGGCGCGCCGCTGCACTGGGAAATGCCCAAGCTGCAAGGCTTCAACTTCGTCGGCGGCTGGGTGCTGATTCCCGAGTTGCTGGCGCTGACCCTGGCCCTGACCGTGTATACCGCGGCGTTTATCGCCGAGATCGTGCGTTCAGGCATCAAGTCCGTCAGCCATGGCCAGACCGAAGCGGCGCGTTCCCTCGGGCTGCGCAACGGTCCGACCCTGCGCAAAGTGATCATCCCGCAAGCCCTGCGCGTGATCATTCCTCCACTGACCAGCCAATACCTGAACCTGGCGAAAAACTCGTCACTGGCCGCCGGTATCGGTTACCCGGAAATGGTTTCGCTGTTTGCCGGCACGGTGCTCAACCAGACCGGCCAGGCCATCGAGGTTATTGCCATCACCATGAGCGTGTACCTGGCGATCAGCATCAGCATTTCCCTGCTGATGAACTGGTACAACAAGCGCATTGCGCTGATCGAGCGGTGAGGAAACCTGCATGAGTACGCATACTTTCAAACCTGATATGCCGCCACCGAACAAAGTGTTCGGGCCGATGGCATGGATGCGCGCCAACCTGTTTTCCAGCTGGCTCAACACCCTGCTGACATTGCTGGCGTTCTACCTGATCTACCTGGTTGTGCCGCCGATCCTGCACTGGGCGATCCTCGATGCAAACTGGGTGGGTACCACCCGCGCCGACTGCACCAAGGAGGGCGCTTGCTGGGTGTTTATCCAACAGCGCTTCGGGCAGTTCATGTACGGCTACTATCCCGGCGACCTGCGCTGGCGCGTCGACCTGACCGTGTGGCTGGCCATCGTGGGCGTGGCGCCGTTGTTCATCTCGCGCTTCACGCGCAAGGCGGTCTACGGCCTGAGCTTTTTGGTGGTGTACCCGATCGTTGCCTACTTCCTGCTGCACGGCGGGATCTTCGGCATGACCAACGTGGCCACCAGCCAATGGGGCGGCTTGATGCTGACCCTGGTGATCGCCACCGTCGGCATTGCCGGGGCCTTGCCCCTGGGCATCGTGCTGGCGCTGGGTCGGCGTTCGAACATGCCGGCGATTCGTGTGGTCTGCGTGACCTTCATCGAGTTCTGGCGCGGCGTGCCGTTGATCACGGTGCTGTTCATGTCGTCGGTAATGTTGCCGCTGTTCCTGCCGGAAGGCATGGGCATCGACAAATTGCTGCGGGCGTTGATCGGCGTGATCCTGTTCCAGTCGGCCTACGTGGCCGAAGTGGTGCGCGGTGGCTTGCAGGCGATTCCCAAGGGCCAATACGAGGCCGCGGCCGCGATGGGCCTGGGTTACTGGCGCAGCATGGGCCTGGTGATTTTGCCCCAGGCGCTGAAGATGGTGATCCCGGGCATCGTCAACACGTTTATCGCGTTGTTCAAGGACACCAGCCTTGTGATCATCATCGGCCTGTTCGACCTGCTCAACAGCGTCAAGCAAGCCGCCGCCGATCCGAAATGGTTGGGCATGGCCACTGAAGGCTACGTATTCGCCGCCCTGGTGTTCTGGATTTTCTGTTTTGGTATGTCCCGCTATTCCATTCATTTGGAACACAAGCTGGACACAGGCCACAAGCGTTAGGAGTGTTGTGATGAGTGAAGCGATCAAACAGCCTGTGAGCCCTGAAGGCATTATTCAGATGCAGGGCGTCAACAAGTGGTACGGCCAGTTCCACGTGTTGAAAGACATCAACCTGAACGTCAAGCAGGGCGAGCGTATCGTACTGTGCGGCCCGTCGGGTTCCGGCAAGTCCACCACCATCCGCTGCCTCAACCGTCTGGAAGAGCACCAGCAGGGCCGCATCGTGGTCGATGGCGTGGAACTGACCAACGACCTCAAGCAGATCGAAGCGATCCGTCGTGAAGTCGGCATGGTGTTCCAGCACTTCAACTTGTTCCCGCACCTGACCATCCTGCAGAACTGCACGTTGGCACCGATGTGGGTGCGCAAGATGCCCAAGCGCAAGGCTGAAGAAATTGCCATGCACTACCTTGAGCGCGTGCGTATTCCGGAACAGGCCCACAAGTTTCCGGGGCAGTTGTCCGGCGGCCAGCAACAGCGCGTGGCGATTGCCCGTGCGCTGTGCATGAAGCCAAAAATCATGCTGTTCGATGAACCGACGTCGGCGCTCGATCCAGAGATGGTGAAAGAGGTGCTGGACACCATGATCGGCCTGGCGGAAGACGGCATGACCATGCTCTGCGTCACCCACGAAATGGGCTTTGCACGCACCGTGGCCAACCGCGTGATCTTCATGGACAAGGGCGAGATCGTTGAACAGGCGGCGCCGAATGACTTCTTCGACAACCCGCAGAATGATCGGACCAAGTTGTTCTTGAGCCAGATTCTGCATTGATGGGTGTTTGAATAAATAAACCCGGCCTGGTGCCGGGTTTATTTTTGCCATCAATCAAGTTGTCGTCAGGATCTCGTGCTCTTTATGTACCGTATGCACGGAATTGCGAAGATCTGCGCCTTCACTCAGGATTTTTGCTTCGACCAGCAAGTGGGGGTGACGCTCAAGCAAACGCATCAGGACTACCAGGGATTTGGGGGCAATACCTCACCGCGCTCGTAACGAGATAAGGCGTTGTGGCCGCCACCCGATAGCAGTTGTACCGTTTCTTTTTGTGAAAGGTGCAGTTTGCGGCGTATGCGCTTTATCTCGGTGCCGACCATCTGCCTGAAACTGTGAACGATTTCATCGCAGTGGTCTGAATAGCGTTCCGCGTCTTCGGGGTCCAGGATCACCTCTCCACATGCCTGGCACTCCCATCCAGACAGATCGTCTATACGGCGATGCAAACCTTTGACTTCCGATGTTTCGCTACGTCCTGAAAAGTGATGCATTCCGTCATGCCTGCCGCAGCTGAAGCATTGCTCTGTTTTCATGGATTTTTCTCCTTGAAGGAGATCACCGGAGGTTTACCATCCGTGCGGTAGGTCACCTTGATGTAGATCTCCAGATCATGTGAGTGGATGTGATACACATCTTGCCAAACTCGATGGTCGTCATGAGTGGTCATCGACTTGTACAACATCGTGTTTTTCAACTCGAAAATGACCGCCTGCATTTGTTCGATGCTTAAATCAAGATCCTCGCCGCAACGGCGTGCGCTTTGAGTAAATGCTTTCTTTCCAAGCCGCCTGACATCCGCCTTTATCACCGCCAGATCGTAATGAGGTGTGTACTTTTCCATAAGACACCTGAGTCCAATAATTACCCTCTGAGGGTAATTTTACCAATCGAAAATACTGCTCCTTTGCCTCCTCAAGAACCCTAGTGCGTTGCCTTTGTAGGCAACTCCGAATAGGCTGTGGGAAAATTCATCCTATGATTGGATGAAAGGACGAAACCCATGACAGACATCGCCCCCCTGATCAAACGCTCCCTCGTCGATCAAGCCCTGGACCAGTTGCGCCAGCGCATTACCCAAGGCGTATGGGCCATCGGCGAGCGCCTGCCCACCGAGCCCGAGTTGTCTGCCGAGCTGGGGATCAGCCGCAACACCGTGCGCGAAGCCATGCGCGTATTGGCGTTTTCCGGATTGATCGAGATCCGCCAGGGTGACGGCAGCTACCTGCGCTCCATGACCGACCCTCTGGGCGCGATGAAAGCCATGTCCCACTGCACTTTGGCCCAGGCCCAGGAGACGCGGCAGATTCTTGAAGTCGAGGCAGTCGGCTTGGCCGCGTTGCGCCGCACTGATGAAGACCTGGTCGCTTTGCGTGCGGCGCTCAAAGCCAGCGGCGACCATTACCAAGGTGATCTTGAGCACTACATCAGCTGCGACCTGGTGTTCCACAAACGCCTGGTGGACGCCGCCCACAACCCGGCCTTGAGCGAGCTGTACCAGTACTTCTCCAGCATCGTCGGCGCGCAACTGCGCCAGACCCTGAACATCCAGCCGCGCCGGCAAGCGGTGTTCGACCTGCACGGCGCCTTGCTCGATGCCGTGGAACAACAGGACCCGGAACGCGCCAAGGCCCTGTCCCGGCAGTTGATCAATGAACCTTGAACCCGAGACCACCATGCCCCGTTCAGAAAATGCCCTTGAAGAATTGCTGATCGACGCCGAAGCCGATGACGATGAGGTCCAGCACAGCCCGCCGGTGGTGAGCCGTCCGTGGCTGTTGCTGCTGGGCCTGATCCTGGTGGCGCTGAACCTGCGCCCCGCGTTGTCGAGCATGGCGCCGCTGCTCGCTGAGGTCTCCCATAGCCTGGGGCTTTCGGCCGCCAAGGCCGGGTTGCTGACGACGCTACCGGTGTTGTGCCTGGGACTGTTCGCACCGTTGGCTCCGATCCTGGCCCGGCGTTTTGGCGCCGAGCGGGTGGTGCTGGGCATTCTGCTGACCCTGGCCGGCGGCATCATCCTGCGCAGCTCATTGGGTGAGGTCGGGCTGTTCGCCGGGAGCCTGCTGGCGGGCGCGAGTATCGGCATCATCGGGGTGCTGTTGCCCGGTATCGTCAAACGCGATTTCGCCAAACAGGCCGGCACCATGACCGGCGTGTACACCATGGCCCTGTGCCTGGGTGCAGCGCTGGCGGCGGGTTCTACCGTGCCGCTGAGTCATTACTTCGGCGACAGCTGGAACATCGGCCTGGGGTTCTGGATTCTTCCGGCGTTGGTTGCGGCGTTGTTCTGGTTGCCACAAGTTGGCCAGAAACACGGCGCGCACCAGGTGGCCTATCGCGTGAAGGGCCTGTTGCGTGATCCGCTGGCCTGGCAGGTGACCTTGTACATGGGCCTGCAATCCTCTCTGGCCTACATTGTGTTTGGCTGGTTGCCGTCGATCCTGATCGGCCGTGGCCTGACCGCCACCCAGGCGGGCCTGGTGCTTTCCGGTTCGGTGATTGTGCAGTTGGCCAGTTCCCTGGCCGCGCCCTGGTTGGCCACCCGCGGCAAGGACCAGCGGCTGGCCATCGTGGTGGTGATGGTGCTGACCCTGGGCGGCCTGTTCGGTTGCCTGTATGCACCGTTGGACGGCTTGTGGGGCTGGGCGATTCTGCTGGGACTGGGCCAGGGCGGCACCTTCAGCCTGGCGCTGACCTTGATCGTGCTGCGTTCACGGGACGCCCATGTAGCCGCCAACCTGTCGAGCATGGCCCAGGGGATCGGCTACACCCTGGCGTCCATGGGGCCGTTCGCGGTCGGGCTGGTGCATGACTGGACCGGCGGCTGGAATGCCACCGGCTGGATTTTCGCGGTGATCGGCCTGGGCGCGATCATCGCGGGGTTGGGCGCCGGGCGTACGCGGTATGTCGCCGTGACCAGCGAGAAGGTCTAGAGGTACAGCACTTCCATAGTGCTGGAACCATCGATATGCACGTCGCTGCTGAGGTCGAGATTGTTCTTGGCAGCGATCACCGTATCGACCCTGACCAGGCTGCTCAGGGTCTGGAAGGCCGTCGGTCCGCTGGTGCTGCCGACGGTGTCGGTAAAGCCGAGAAAGCTGCGCGAACCGATGTCGATCGGGTTGCTGTTGGCGGTGCGCCAGGCGATCCCGCCGCTGGTGGACTCGGTGCCGTAAACCTCCGGCAGGCTGTCGATCACGGTCTGCTTGGGGTCGAAGGTTAGTGAGTACAAGCCGATCTTGTTGCCACTCGGGTCCAGCCCCAGCCCGTAATAGATTTCGCTGTTGACGTTGGCGGTGCCGTCGCGGTTGTCGCTCATGCGCAGGGCATAACGGGTCGCGGCCTCGCAGTTGATGGTGACGCTCAGGTAGCGCACCGGCAGGCGTTTGCCGCGATCAATGTTCAACTCCTGTTGGGAAATCTTGCCGTAGTCGATCAGCCCGTTGCTCGACAGCGCTGGTGTGCAGGCGCTGGGGGTGAGCAGGCCGGTGATGCCGAGTTCGACACTGGAGGCCGCCTTGGCGCCGGCGCTGAGGGTCAGCAGGGCAAGTGTTGCGAGAGAAAGCTGGCGTAGGTTCATGACCATACTCCTTGATCAGAGGTAGATGATTTCAATCGTGCCCGAACCGTCGAGCAGTACTTCCGTCCGCAGGTCCAGGCTGTTCATGGGCGACAGAACGGCGCGAACGCTGACCTGCCCGCTCAGGTTCTGGATCGCGGTGGGGCCGGCATTGCTGCCGGGTATAGCGGTAAAGCCGAGCAAACTGCTGCTGCCGATGGGAATGGGGTAGGCGCTGGAGCTGCTCCAGGCCGCGCCACCGGTGGTGGAGTCGGTGCGGTACACCTGGGGCAGGGCGTCGGCGCGCAGGTCGAAGGGGTCGAAGTAGAGAAAGTAGCGGCCGATCTTATTGCGGCTGTCATCGACGCCCAGGCCGTAGGCAGTTTCATCGGTGCCGCCGGTGGCCGAGCCTTTACGGTTGTCGTGCATGCGCAAGGCAAAGTGAGTCGGACCGTCGCAGCCGATACTCAGCAGCAGGCTGCGGGAGGCCAGGCCGGTTTCCTTGTCGGCGTTCAGGCTCTTGGCCCACATACGGCCAAAGTCGATGATGCCGCCGTTGGACAGAGTGGTTTCACAGGCCGCCGGGGCGAAACCGGCTTGCACCGACAGCTCCCGGGCGCGGCCGGTGGCGACGGCGTCGATCAACCCGGTGGCTTCCCAGGTCACCGCGTCGCGTACTTGCGTGGCGTCGGCCTGCGCCCAGGCATTGACCTGCAGTTGCGCCGAAAAGCTGCTGCCGGTGGTCGGCGCGCCGTCGCGCAACGGCACGATGGCCTGGTCGGGTCGCCAGTCGAGCGTCCTGCCCCTGGCGCTGGGCGCCTGGCCTTGCCCACCGGTCAATCCCAGTTCAACCGCCTGGCCGTCGAGTACCGCATCGCTGATGTGCACGCGGTAGCTGCCACGCTCGGTAAAGCGGTAGCGCTCGGCGGTCGCGGCCAGGGCCCGGTAGAACACGTGCATATCGGTGGGTGTCGGGCAGTTCAGGTTGAGGCTCAGGCGGCGCTCCCCCAGCACAATTTCTGCGCCGGGGTTGCGCTGCACGGCACGATTCATCACGCCGAAATCCAGGCGCGACTGGCTTAGGGTCAGTTGGCATTCATCGGCGTGCGCCCGGGCCTGGACGATGGCGCCCAGGGCCAATCCCAGCAGTAACATTCGCTTCATCACACTCTTCCTCATGGCGTCACACAACGCGCCGGGGCGGTTTCGAAATACACCTGCGGGTCGGATTTTTCCGCGAGTTCAACGTGCAGTTCACAGCGGCTCATGCCGGGTGCCTTGACCCACAGGCGACGGGGATCCAGCACGTTCGGCAAGAACACCTGGCTGCCTTCCTGCACCAGGGTCACGAACTCGCCATCGGCGGTACTCACGGTGGCGCCACGGGGCAGTGGCGTACCGTGGTCGGTGGTCACCGTGAGCAAGGCGCGACGGGTCAGGGCCACGCCGAACTCCACGCGATCCACCGCACCGCGTCCGGCGCTGATGACGGCCAGGCCGTTGCTGATATCGGCATTGCGCGGCAGCGACTGGGTTTGTACTTCCACGGGGCTGCGCCCGTAGGCGGACACTTGCGGTACCACCGCCTGGCCCTGGAAGTCGGTCCACACCGGGCCGCTGGGCGTGGTGAGCTTGACCCCGACCATCTCGCCGACAGACACCAGCGCAAAGGTGTCGCGCACCGGGTAAGGCGAGAAGGTCACGCCACCGCTGTGGGCCACCACCGCACCGCGCAGACCGCCCTGGTAGCTGGAGCGTTCGGCGTCCGAGCGGCTGTAGTTCATGTCCAGTTGTGCATAGCGCGGCAGATAGGACACGCCGAGGGTGGATTCCACTTGTTGGTCGCGGCTGTCGTGCTCGGCGCTGACTCGATAACTGAGTTGATCGTTGACCTGCTCGTTCACCCCCAGGCCGATGCGGTGCTCGCCACCGGAGTTGCGCACCCAGGAGCGACCGCGGCGGTTCTCGCCCAGTGGCACGCTCAGGTTCAGGTACACCGCGTTCTCGTTATTCTGCCGGCCGCTGACCTGCCATTCGGCACTGGCCGACAGCGACACACCGCGCACGCTGGTGCCCCAAGAGGCCAGGGCGCGGCTGCTGTTTTCGCCGTTGAACGTGGTGGTGCGCGACAGGCCGGCATTGAAGGCGCCCAGCCACGGATGGGCCCAGCCCAGGGCCAGGCTCTGCTGGTCGCGATAGCGGGTGCGTCGGCCTTCGTCGTCCCGTGAATCGTAGTAGGCGGCGTCTTCCAGCTCCCGGTAGCCCATGGTGCGGTGGGAGGCGCCGGCGGTGATCGACCATTGCAGGCCCAGGCGCTGGGACAGGTTCAGGTCGGTCTGTACGCCACGTTCGCCCAAGCGTTGGGCATCGGCTATCTGAGTCGACAGTTGTACCTGGCCGTCTGTCCATGGCAACAGGCCGAGGCTGGCACCCGTGGCACGGTAGTCTTCGGCGGCAAGCACGCCGGCCCCCAGGCTCAGGCGCGGGTTCAAGGCGCCGCTCCAGCCGCCGCTGATCACCCATGGGTCGTCGCCCCGTGTATCGCCGATATTGCGCACCCGGCCCGCCCCCAACGAGTAACCCGGCGCTGGCAGGCCGATGCCGAGCATCGCCGCCGGTACGGTGAAGCGCCGTTCTTCGCCGGTGCTTTCCTTGACCGTCACTTCAACGTCTGAGCGCGTGTTCAGGCGCCGTACATCCGTGAGGGAAAACGGCCCGGCCGGCACCACCGTGGAGTGAATCAGCGCGCCGTTCTGGCGCACCTCCACCTGGGCCGGGCTGTTGGCGATGCCGCTGATGGTCGAGCCCTGTTCCTGGTCCTGCAGGGCTTGTTCGGTAAACAGCTGCATGCCGGTGATCTGTGCGGATGACAGCACCGGGTTGTAGAGGTTGATCTGCCCGGCCTGCAACACCGCCTGCTGCTCGGCGAAGGTGCGCTGGGCATAGGCTTCCAGGTGGGTACTGCGGGACCGGGCGTCTTGCCAGGTCTGTACCTGGCGGCTGCGCACGATCCAGTCGCCCGCGTTGAACCCCACTTCGGTATTGGCCGAGCCGAAGCGACTGGCGTCGTCGCCATAGCGGTTGTACAAACCGGTGAGGTCGTAGTTGAGCAAGCCGGCGAATCCTCCGGTTTCATAACCGGACAGCTCACGTTGGCGTGGGCGCAGGGCATCGGTGGGCACCATCAGGCTCACGCTCAGGCTGGCGGGGTCTTGCTCCACCACGGTTTGCGGGTATTCGCCAAGGAAGTCATGGCAGGTGCTGTCGCCCAGCGGCGCCGGTATCACCAGGTCGGCGGCATCCAGCAACGGGCGGTCAAAGCACAGCGCGCCCTGGCTGTCGAACCGCACATCAAGGCGGCCACGGCGCTGGCCGTTCACCGTCAGGCTCACGGCGTGGCGGCCGCTGGTATAGCGCGGTGCGTCCAGCAACAGGTAGGCCAGTTCCGGGTCGATACCGCGCTGGTGCAGGGTTTGCGCGTCGAAGGCATCGGCCCAGGCATCGGCCGACAGCAACGCCATGGTCAGTGGCAGCGCGGCCCGCATCCGGGCGGTGCGTAAAGGACAGCCGGGCACGGCTTCGCCAGCCGGGTCAGTGGTTACTGTGTTCACGTAAAGGCACTCAGGTTATGGAAGCCGGCAACGATTGGCGGGCTCCCCGGTGACAGTCACAGGGCTGTCACTTCGTTATTCAGCGTTTGCGGCGGTTATCGGTGCTTCATAGGCGGCGACGGCAAAGCCGTAGACGGTGGCCGGTTGCAGGCGTACGGCCGTGGCGGTGTGGGGCGTGCTGAGCCGCAGGGTTTCGCCGGGCAACACATAAGTGCGCGGCAGCACCAGGCTCTGCTTGCCGGGCAGCAGTTGCAGCTCCTGGGCCAGGCGCACCACGTAAGGCGTGGGGTTGGCGACGTTCAGGTGGCCAGCGCTCAGCGACCAGGTCAGCCCGGTCCAGGGTGTGCGATTCGGCGCCAGGCCTTTGGGATGAATGATCACCGGCAGGTTCTGGCGCACGGTCACGCCCACCCGCGCATGGCCTGCCTGGGCGGCATCACGGTCCTTGGGCATACCTTCGAAGATCACCCGTTTCAGGCGTTGGGTTGT
The DNA here is from genome assembly GCF_016650865.1 of Pseudomonas sp. TH34. Lineage (NCBI taxonomy): Bacteria > Pseudomonadati > Pseudomonadota > Gammaproteobacteria > Pseudomonadales > Pseudomonadaceae > Pseudomonas > Pseudomonas sp. TH34. The sequence continues at coordinate 309,834 of NZ_JAEKFB010000010.1, read as the reverse complement.
CAGGGGCGTGGGGTTGCGCAGGATAAAGCGCACCAGCTGGCTTTTGTCGGCCTCGACACGGGACAGGGGCGGGGTGACGAACAGCAACGATTCGGTGTCTTCCGGAATGTCTTCGAGGGTGACGTGCAGCAGGGCCAGTTTGCCGTCGGTATTGGTCACCGACACCGAGGCTTCGCCGTCGGCTTCATTGACGATCACCACCGAGGTGTCGGGCACCATGCCGTCGGCGAACACCGGGGTGCTCAGCAGCCAGCCGAGGGCCAGCAAGGTTGGATAGGTCTTCATGACGCAGTTCCTAAAATGATCACAGGGCTTAGAGGTAACGCAGATCCAGAACCAATGAGCCATCGAGGGGAACGTCTTGCCTGAGGGTCAGACGGTTCGCCGGGTGGATGGTGGTCTGTGCGCGGATCCGGGTGGTCAGGGTGACGATGGGTTCCGGAAACGGTCGGCCGGGACGGGCAAACCCCATCAGGGACTTGGGGTGGATCGCGGGTTGGGGGGACCAGAGACCGCCCTGGGGATTTGACACAAGTGACTGCATGACCTGGCCGTCCCCTTGCGCCGCTTCGAACGCCAGGTCGACATAACCCAATTGCTCCGCGGGCGCGTTGGGGTTTCTCCCCAGGCCGTAGGTAGTGTCCGGTGCGGCGGACGAATCTTCGCGGCTGTCCAGGCCAATCAGGCCAAACAACAAGGGGCCGTTGCAGTGGATCTCGACCTCCAGCCATTGGCTGTCCAAGGGGGTGGGTTCGTCCTGGTTCAGGGTATAGGCAGGGATGGTGCCGTGGTCGATGATGCCGCTGCCGGAGAGCGCGATGGTGCAGGAACTGGGAGTGACCAGGCCTGAGAGGGTCATCTCGGTGGCGGTGCTGGCAAACACGCTAGAGCCGGTGTTGAGCAATAACAGCGCCGCGCACAGGCGTAGGGTTCTGTTCATCATTCGGTCTTCAATGTGTTCGGTGCAAGTAAGGCGCCTCGCCGCGAACGGCGAGGCCGCGGGTTTACAGGTACTTCACTTCCAGCGTGGCCGAGCCGTCGATCGGGTGCTCATCGCTCAGGTCCAGGCTGTCGGCCCGGGCGATTTGCCCGTAGATCACCACATCGGAGATGACTTGCTGGATCGGCACCGGCAACCAGGCTCCCGAGGTTTTATTGCCGAAAGCCGCCAATGCGCTGGGTGGCAGGATTGCGTCCGCCGAGTCGGTCCAGGTCGTGCCGTTATCCATCGATTCCAGTACGGTGACGGCTGCGCTGTCGGCGACCGCGTTATTCAGCATCAGGTCGTAGGCGCCCAGCTTCTGCGTACCGTTGATCAACCCCAGGCCATAGTTGCCGCCGCTGGAGTTGGAGCCGGCGCGGTTATCGGTGCCCTTGACGGCGAACAGGGTGCCGCCATCGCAGGTGATGGTCAGTTGCAGGGTGGTGCGTGGCAGTTGTTTGGGGGCCGTGAGGTTCAGGTCTTTGGCGGAGATCTTGCCGTAGTCCACCACCCCTCCGCCGGACAGGCCAGGGGTGCAGGCATTGGGGGTAATCACCCCTTTGACGGTCAGGTCGACGGTGGACGCCGCCAGGGCAGAAGCGCTGGTGGTGATCAGCAGCGCGGTGGCCAGGGCATTGAGCGTAAGTTTCATGGGGCACACGTTTCCTTTCGAGTGGGGCCAGTTGAATAAAGGGTTACAGGTACTTCAGTTGTACGGTGGCGTGGCCGTCCAGCGGCACTTCATCGCGCACGGTCAAGCGGTCGGTGCCGTCGACCATGGTGTACACGCGCAGGTCGGCGCTGAATTGCCGTATCGCAATCGGGGTATTTGCACCGCCGTTGGTGGCAACAGAGGTCTGGGTGTAGTGGCCCAGGTAAATCGACGGATGCCAGGTTGCGCCGCCATCGATCGAGTTGATGGTCTTGACGGTGACGCCGTCCGCGACCGGGTTGAACAGGGCGAACGCGGTGGCGCCAAGTTTTTCGCCACTGTCCGTCAGGCCCAGGCCATGCCAGTAGTCGTTAATGGCCGAAGTACCTGCGCGGTTATCGATCGTGCTCAGCGCGAGAAACGTTGGCGCTTCACACAGGACTTCCATTTGCATGGTCTCTGGCAGCAGTGAGGTCGGGCTGTCGGTGTTGAGTTCCTTGGCCGGCATTTTTCCGTAATCCACCACGCCTCCGCCGGAGAGCATGGGTTCACAGGCATTCGGCGTGATGGTGCCCGTGACGGCGAAGTCGGTACTGCTGGCGGCGAGCACAGTGGGGGCCAGCAGCAAAGTGGCGAGAAAGACAGCGGGTGAGGAATTCATGGGCGAGCGGCACCTTTGGTTGCAGGGTCGATGGCGTAGGGGTTAGAGGTACGTCACTTCAATGGTGGCCGAGCCGTCGAGATTGACTTCATTGCTCAGGTCCAGGCCGTCGGTGCGGTTGATGTAGCCGCTGTAGCTGATATCCGTCACCAGTTCCTGGGTCGGGCGAGGCGTGCTGACGTCTGCCAGGGTGGCCACGGAGAGCATCAGGCCGTTTTCAAAGGAGCTGTATTTCTCCCAGGTGGTGCCGTTGTCGAAGGAGGCGATGCTTTGCACGACTTCGCCGTCGGCCAGGGGGGCGCTCATGGTCAAGCTGTACGAGCCCAGCTTTTGGGTCCCGTTGATCCGCCCCAGCCCGAAACCGCTGGCATTTCCCGAGCCCGCACGGTTATCGGTCGCCTTCAGGGCGAAGACCACGGGCGCATCGCAGGTCACGGTCATTTGCAAATTGACCTTCGGCAGCGGGGTGATCTGGGTGGCGTTCAAGTCCTTGGCCGACATCTTGCCGTGGTCGATGACCCCGCCACTGGACAGGCTCGGCGTGCAGGCATTCGGGGTGATGATGCCCTTGACGGTCAGGTCCACGGTGCTGGCGGCGAAGGCGGGGGCGGTGCCGGTGATCAGCAGGGCGCTGGCGACGGCGATCAGGTGCTTGTTCATGGTTGTGTTGTCTCAGTGTTGGGTCAACGGACGGGTACACGTCACCGCAGCGCAGAAAGAGGCGCGGTTGGGCGTCGGGTCAGTTCGGATAGTTGGCCGCCAGGTGAAGTGGCGGGCTGCCCTCTTGGGGTGGGGCGCAATTTAGCGCCGGGGGAGGAGGGGGAAATACAAGAATTACGACAATCCGCTATCGCTCTAGCTCGCCTGCGTCAAGTCGGAATAGGTGGGCGGAGCTGTAGGAAAAACTGTCTTTTCGTAGTTCTTGTATCGCAAGAGTGGTATTCATGTGGATAGCTTGATTCGGTAACGGGTGCCAGAAGGATGGGTTAAGGATCACCGTCGAGCGCACCCTCACCTGACGATAGGCCAGGGCCGCCCGACGGCCCTGGCAGGTCGGCACCGATATCGAGGTGGCCATGACGCCAAGCGTGTTTGCTGACGACGGTCCCAAGCAGCAAACGGTGCCATGGCGCAGTCCTCCTGCTCACTGGAAGCACCTGAGCGTACTGATCGTCGAAGACCATCAGGCCTATCGCGCCTTGATGGGCTGGTTCCTGCAAAAATTCGAAATCGATCACGAGTTGGTGTGCAACGGGCAGGCCGCGTTGACGGCCATCGCCCTGCGGCATTTCGACCTGGTGATCAGCGATTGCCGCATGCCGGTGCTGGATGGCTACAGCATGGCTCGTGAGATCAGGCGGCGAGAGGCCGTACACAGCCGCCCGCGTGTGCCGATCATTGCCTTGACCGCCAAACTTTCCCCGGATGATGCCCGCCGCTGCCTTGAGGCCGGCATGGATGCCTGGCTGCTCAAGCCGCTGACCCTGGAACAATTGCGTACGGTGCTTGAGCAGTGGTTGCCACAGCCGCCGGGCGCGAATGCGTACCCGCCTGCTACAGCTTTGCCCAGGGCGAACTGGCCAACCCGCGCCGAGCTGGTCAAGACCTTTGGTGATGAGCAGGTGGTGAACCAGATGTTGCGCACCCTGGTGCTGGAGGCTGAGGCTGATTACGCGGGACTGGTAGAGGCCTGCCGCATCGTCGACCGGCACGGGTTGGTCGACTGCCTGCATCGCCTGGCGGGAAGTCTCGCGTTTTTTGGTGAGACCGACCTGGATCGCTGCGCGGGGGAGTTGATCGAGCAGGTGCGCGAGCACGGCATTCGGTGCAACTCGCGGGCATTGCAGCAGTTTGACCAGGACTTGGTGATGTATCTGCGCTATTTGACCGATTTATGACACTTCCAGCGATTTTTGTAGGGGGTATTACCTCTGTCTGTGGGCATGGTTTGTAGGGTGTTTCCTTTTTTGTTGTAGGTAAAAAATCACCCACTTAAGAACACGGGACGCCATTGGAAACCGTGCCTGAGTGGGCGGTTGTTGCTGGGGTCGGACAGGGTTATTTTGCGCAAATCAATTTGCCATCATTCATGGATTTCTATGCTTCGCGTAATTATTGCTGACGATCATCCCATTGTTCGGATCGGGCAGAAGGTGGTGATCGAGGCCAATGGCAGGTGCAAGGTGGTCGGTGAGGCCAATGGCCCGGATGAGCTGCTGCGGGTGCTGGGCAGCACCCCGTGTGATGTGCTGGTGACGGACTTCGCCATGCCGGGCGGGCAGCAGGCTGACGGCTATGTGTTGTTGGGCTTGTTGCAACGCCAATACCCCGGGGTGCCGGTGATCCTGGTGACGATGTTCGCCAATATCGCCACCCTGCGTGCCTCGTTCGCCGAGGGCGCCCGAGGCATTGTCGCCAAGAGTGCATCGGCCAAGGAGTTGCCCACGGCGATCAAGGAGGTCTGCGAGGGCAAGACCTTCGTCAGCGAGTCCCTGCGGACCCAGTTGGTGCAGGCGGGCACGGGCGATCAATCACAACCCCCGCAACTGTCCGGCAAGGAGCGCGAAGTAGTGCGCATGCTGGCCAGCGGCATGACCGTCAGCCAGATTGCCGCGCGGGTCAATCGCAGCATCTCCACCATCAGCAAACAGAAAAGCACCGCCATGAACCGGCTGTGTATCTCCACCGATGTGGATTTGTTCGCCTATGCTCGCAGCAGCGGAATGGTGCCCTGAAGGGATGGGATGAGGTATTCCTGGCGTTGATGCCAGTAGTGTTCCCGGGCCTTGGGGATTATCGTACCGACCATCCAAACCCCTTTTGCGGAAACTGCCCATGAGCGACGCCCATAACGCCCTGATCACCGAGTTCTACAGCGCCTTCCAGCGCCTGGATGCCGAGGCCATGAGCGCCTGCTACACCGACGACGTGGTGTTCAGCGACCCGGCATTCGGTGAACTGCGTGGCCGTGATGCCGGCGACATGTGGCGCATGCTGACCACCCGGGCCAAGGATTTTTCCCTGACTTTCGACTGTGTGCGCAGCGATGAAATCACCGGCAGCGCCCATTGGGTGGCGACCTACCTGTTCAGCGCCACGGGCAACACTGTGGTCAACGACATCCGGGCGCGCTTTGTGTTTCGCGACGGCAAGATCTGCGAGCACCACGACCACTTCGACCTGTGGCGCTGGTCGCGCCAGGCATTGGGCACCAAAGGGCTGTTGCTGGGCTGGACGCCGCTGGTGAAAAACGCCGTGCGGGCCCAGGCCCTGAAAGGGTTGAAGGCGTTCCAGGCCAGTCGTTGATAAGATTGGCGCTCCTTTGGTTTACCGAATTGATCCGTGACGACTCCTTCTGAAGCCAAGCCGTGGTTTGTCTACCTGGTGCGCGCCGCCAATGGCTCGCTCTACTGCGGCATCAGCAATGACCCGGTGCGCCGTTTTGCCATGCACCAGAGCGGCAAGGGCGCGCGGTTCTTTCTCTCAAGCCCTGCCGTGGCGCTGGTGTACACCGAGGCATGCATCAGCAAGGCCGAGGCGTTGCGCCAGGAACGGCTGATCAAGAAACTCAAGAAAAGCGCCAAGGAGTGCCTGGCCGCGATTGGCCCATCAATTTGACTGATAGGTTCCCATGCGCGCCTTTGCCGGGTTTGCAGGCTAAGCTGGACGCTCACTCATAGAGCGGAGCCTGGCATGACTGAGTTGATCCTGCACCACTACCCGCAATCCCCGTTTGCCGAAAAAGCCCGCCTGTTGCTGGGCTTCAAAGGGCTGTCCTGGCGTTCGGTGCACATCTCGCCGGTGATGCCCAAGCCAGACTTGACTGCCCTCACCGGTGGCTATCGCAAGACCCCGGTGTTGCAGGTGGGTGCCGATATCTACTGCGACACCGCGCTGATCGCGCGCCGCCTGGAGCAGGAAAAGTCCGCGCCGGCACTGTTTCCCCAAGGCCTGGAACTGGTCAGCCAAAGCTTCGCCGCCTGGGCTGATTCGACGGTGTTTTCCCATGCCGTGAGCCTGGTGTTCCAGCCGGAGTCCCTGGCGGTCAAGTTCGCCAAAGTACCGCCGGAAATGCTCCAGGTGCTGGTGGCCGACCGCAGCAAATTGTTCAGCGGCGGCACGGCCACCCGTGTGCAGCTGGATCAGGCCAAGCATCAATGGCCGGTGATCATCGGTCGTATCAATCAGCAGTTGCAGCACCAGCAGGGCGACTTCCTGTTTGGCGAGCCGTCGATTGCCGACTTCGCCCTGGCGCACCCGTTGTGGTTCCTCATGGGATCGCCGGTGACCTCGCCGCTGGTGGAAACCTATCCTGCCGTGGCCGCCTGGCTGGCCCGGGTGTTGGGTTTCGGTCATGGCACGTCGAGCCAGATGAGCGCCGAGCAAGCCCTGGAAGTCGCGCGCAATGCCACGCCCGCCAACCTGCCGGAAGAAATCTTCGAAGACCCGAATGGCTTCAAGCCTGGCCAGCAGGTGACCGTCAGCGCCACCGATTACGGCACCGATCCGGTGGCTGGCGAGTTGCTGTTTGCCGGCCGCGAAGCGCTGATTCTGCGGCGCACCGATGAACGCGCCGGCACTGTGCATGTGCACGTTCCGCGCTTCGGATTTCGGATCCAACCGGCGTGACTGAAATTATTTTCAAATCAGTGTGAGGTAAACCTGTCGGCCATCCGTGTAATGCTTGAAACTGCGATTAATTCGCATTAACAGCGTTTTTACACACGGGTTCTCAAGCATGAAGTCCAGGGCAACGTCGGCGGGTTCGGTTAAACATTGGCTGGGAGCCTCGGTATTGGCGGTTTCGGGGCTGGCGCTGCTGCCCCTGGGCGTAGCGCAGGCGGCTGAGGCGCAGCAGCAGAGCACGCTGTTCAACTTTGCCCTGGCCGCCAAGCCGCTGCCCCAGGCCTTGAGCGACTTCACCCGGGTGACCGGCATCAGCGTGGTCTACACCGACGAAGCGCCCTACGCCATCAAGGCCCCGGCCATCACCGGGCAGATGAGCGCGGCCCAGGCCATGCAACGGCTGCTGGGCAACTCCGGCTTCACTTTCCGCCAGATCGACGCCCGCACCCTGGCCCTTGAGCCACTGCCGACCGACGGCGCGCTGAACCTCGGCGCTACTACCATCAGCGGTGCCGCCCTGGCCTCGGATACCACCAGCTATCAGCCGCCGCCTACCAGTTCGGTGATGCGTTCCCACGGCCTGCTGCTGGAAACCCCACAAACCGTCAACGTCGTGCCGGCCCAGGTGATTCGCGATCAACAGCCGCGCAACCTCGACGACGCCCTGGCTAACGTCAGCGGTATTACCCAGGCCAACACGTTGGGCAGCACCCAGGACGCGGTGATGTTGCGTGGTTTTGGTGACAACCGAAACGGTTCGATCATGCAGGACGGCATGCCGCTGGTGCAGGGCCGCGCGATGAACTCCACCGCCGAGCGCGTCGAAGTGCTCAAGGGCCCGTCGTCGTTGCTGTATGGCATCCAGGATCCGGGTGGAGTGGTCAACATCGTCAGCAAGAAACCCGAGCTGACTCAATCCACTTCGCTGACGGTGCGTGGCTCGACTTTTGGTGACGGCAAGAACGGTAGCGGCGGCAACCTGGATACCACGGGGCCGATCGGTGACAGCGGGTTGGCGTATCGCTTGATCGTCGATCATGAAGACGAAGATTACTGGCGCAACTACGGCACACACCGCGAGAGCCTGATCGCACCGTCGCTGGCCTGGTACGGCGAAAACACCAAGCTGTTGTTTGCCTATGAGCACCGGGAGTTTCTCTCGCCGTTTGATCGGGGGACTGCGATTGATCCCAAGACCAACCACCCACTGGATATTCCGTCCACTCGCCGCCTGGACGAGCCCTTCAACAACATGGAAGGCCGCTCCGATCTGTACCGCTTCGAGGCTGACCATGACCTGAATGACGACTGGAAAGCCCACTTCGGCTACAGCTGGAACCGCGAGACCTACGACGCCAGCCAGGTGCGTGTGGTCAAGGTCAACACCAACGGCACCCTGACCCGCAGCATGGACGGCACCCAGGGCGCATTGACCACGGATCGCTTCGCCACCGCCAGCCTTGAAGGCAAGGTCAACGTCGCCGGCATGCAGCACGACCTGACCTTCGGCCTGGATGACGAGTACCGCAAGATCTACCGGGCCGACCTGATCCGCCAGTCGCCCCGTGGCACGTTCAACTACAACGATCCGGTCTATGGCAATGAAGTAGCGGGCACCACCGTCAGTGCACCGGACAGCAACCAGATGGACCTGCTGCGCAGCGACTCGTTGTTCCTGCAGGATGCGATCCACCTCACCGACCAGTGGATTCTGGTAGGCGGCGCGCGTTATCAGATGTACGACCAATACGCCGGCAAGGGCGTCCCGTTCACCGCCAACACCGACGGCAATGGCCAGAAATGGGTGCCACGCGTCGGCCTGGTGTACCGCTACACCGACGAGCTGTCGTTCTATGGCAGCTACACCGAGTCGTTCAAACCCAACTCCACGATCGCGCCGCTGGCCAATAAAACGAGACTGGATGGCAGCCTTGAGCCGGAGCAATCGAAGTCCTGGGAATTGGGGACCAAACTGGATATATCGGGCCGCATCACCGCCAGCGCCGCCCTGTTCAACATCGAAAAACGCAACGTGCTGGTGCAGGTGGGCGATGGCCTGACTTCGGTGTACAGCGTCGCCGGCAAGGTGCGCTCCCGTGGTCTGGAACTGGATGCCAGCGGCCAACTGACCGACAAGTGGAGCGTGATCGGCAGCTATGCCTACACCGATGCCGAGGTTACTGAGGACCCCGAATACAAAGGTAATCGCCTGCAAAACGTTGCGAAGAACACTGGCTCGCTGTCGGCGGTGTATGACTTCGGCAGCCTCTTGGGCGGCGACCAACTGCGGGTCGGCGCCGGTGCACGGTATGTCGGCGAGCGTTCGGGCGATGCGGCCAACAGTTTCGACTTGCCGGGTTACACCGTGGCCGACGCCTTCGCCACCTACGACACCAAGGTCGACGGTCAGAAGGTCAAGTTCCAGCTCAACGTGAAGAACCTGTTTGACCGTACCTATTACACCTCGGCCGTGAACACCCAGTTTGTCTCCATCGGCGACGCCCGTCAGGTGTCCGTCTCCAGCACCCTGGAGTTCTGATGAAACACTGGTTACTGGCAGCACTGCTGATCAGCGGCGCGGCATCGGCTGATGACTCGACCTACCATCGCGAACACCGGGTGACATTGCCCGGCTCCGGCCACAGTTGGGGTTTTGTCGGGCTGGACCCGACCCGGCCGTATCTGTTCCTGGCTCGCCGGGAAAACGGCCTGAGCGTGTTTGATGTGAAACAGCAGCGCCTGGTCGAGACGGTGGCGCAGTCCGAAGGCGCCAACGGCGTGGTGTTCGTGCCTGAGGTAGACCGGGTATTCGTGCTCAACACCGACGGCAGTCTGAGTGTGGTGCAGTTATCCACACTCACATTCCTGAAGCGCATCCCGGTGGCGCAAAGCAACCTCAACAGTGCAGTGTACGAGCCATCGACGGGCAAGGTGATTATCGTCAGTGGGCGTCGGGCGGATCGTTCGACGCTGTTTGAATTCGACCCGAAACAGGAACGAATCACCGGCGCCCATGAACTGGCGGTGAAGAAAATCGACCCGCTGCTGATCAAGGGCGACGGCAGCTTCTTCCTGCCGATGCGCGATGAAGGCAAGGTCGCCCGTTATTCGGCGAGCACCTTTGCGTTGCTCGACACCTGGCAGTTTGCCGATTGCCCCAAGCCCAGCGCATTGGCCCAGGACGTGGCGCGCCAGCGACTGTTTGTGGCGTGTCGCGGTGAAGTGCCGGTGTTGATCGTTGCCGACCGGAAAACCGGTGAAGTAAAGGCGAAGCTGCCGATCACCCGCGACGTCAACGCCCTGGCCTACGACGAGCAGCACCGGCGCTTGCTGATCCCCAGTGGCGTCGATGCCAACCTGACGCTGGTGGATCAAACGGATGCCGACCACTACGCCGTACGCGCCAGCGTCAGCACCTTGCCGATGGCCTACAACATGGCGTTCGACCCGGCGAGCCAGCGGGTACTCCTGCCGGCCATGGACTTTACCCAGCCGGCGCCGAGCAAGGCCGAGCCCAAGCCGGACCCGCTGTTTCATGCCAATACGTTTTCCGTAACGACCTACGGGCCTTGATTGACCGGGAGGAATTCCACAAGCTGCGCACTCTCGAAATTCAAGGACTACCAGGTTTATGCGGTTGGGACGATGGACACACGCCGGCGGGCTGCTGCTGGGCTTGAGCTTGTTGCTGGGCGGTTGCGCCACGGCACCGAAAACTTCCACTAGCGCCACCCTCGACCAGTTGCTGGCCGACCCGGCGTTGCACGGTGCCAGTGTGTCGCTGATGGTGCGCGACGCCCGCAGCGGCAGCACGCTCTACCAACACAACCCACGCACACGGCTGACGCCGGCCTCCAGTCTCAAGTTGCTGACCACCGCAGCGGCGATGGATGTGCTGGGGCCGCAGTATCGGTTTTCCACGCAACTGTTGAGCGACGGCATCCGCCAGGGCGCGGTGCTTAACGGCAACCTCTACCTGCGCGGCCTGGGCGACCCGACGATCCAGTGGGCGGACTACCAGGCACTGGCCGCCAGCCTGGCGCAGCAGGGCATCCGGCAAGTGCAGGGTGACCTGGTGTTCGATGACACGTTCTTCGACGCCGAGCGTCTGGGCACCGATTGGTCCCAGGACGATGAAAGCACCTACTACGGCGCGCAGATTTCGGCGCTGACGGTATCGCCCAATGACGACTTCGATGCGGGCTCCCTGCTGGTCACAGCCAAGGCGCCGGTCGTGGCGGGGCGCCCGGTGACGGTGGATATCAGCCCGGCGACCGACTACGTGCAGATCGGCAACCGTGCCGTCAGCGGCCCGGGCAACAGCTATGGGATCAATCGCCAGCACGGCACCAACCTGCTGCGCCTCAGTGGCGCATTGGCCCCGGGCAAGCAGAGTCGGCAATTGGTCAGTGTCTGGGAGCCGACGCAACTGGTGGCCAATCTGTTTGGGCAGGCGTTGGCGCAGCAGGGGATTGTCGTGCAGGGGCGTCGGATGATCGGGGGTGTGACGCCGACCACGGCGACTGTGCTCGCGATGCATGACTCGGCGCCGTTGCAGGACTTGATCACGCCGTTGCTCAAGCTTTCCAACAACAACATGTCCGAGGCATTGCTCAAGAGCATGGGGCGCAAGACCGTGAATGCCGGCACGGCGCCTGCCGGTGTGGCGGCGGTGGCTGGGTTCCTGAAGCGTCAAGGGATTGATACGGCGACGTTGAATCAAGTGGACGGTTCGGGGTTGTCCCGACGTAACCTGGTGTCGTCGCAGAACCTGACGGACGTGCTGCTGGCCGCCAGCAAACAGCCTTGGTTCAACGCCTGGTACAACGCGTTGCCGGTTGCCGGTAACCCGGACCGCCTGGTGGGCGGGAGCTTGCGCTATCGCCTGCGGGGCACGGCGGCGGAAAACAACCTGCACGGCAAGACCGGCTCGATGACCGGCGTGTCGTCGTTGACCGGGTATGTCACCGATGCCAAGGGGCGCAAGCTGGTGTTTTCGATGGTGACCAACAATTACGTGGTCGCAGGCGCGCGGGTCAAGGCGCTGGAAAACCGTCTGGCCACGGCGCTGGCCAACAGCACGGACTATTGAGCACCGAAGATCAAATGTGGGAGCGGGCTTGCTCGCGAATGCGGTGGATCAGTCAGTACATGTGTTGACTGCCACACCGCCTTCGCGAGCAAGCCCGCTCCCACATTGGACCTGTGCAGTCAGGCGGATTGCATTTCAAGGCAGGAATGCCTGCCGGTATTCCCCGGGCGTCGCACCCATCGCCTGGCGGAACCGGTTGGTAAAGTGGCTGGCGCTGGAAAACCCGCACGCCAGCGCAATCTCGCCCAAGGGCAATGCCCCGCCACGCAACAACTCCCGGGCGCGGGCCAGGCGCCGCGCCAGCAGGTACTGGTGGGGCGGCAGGCCAAAGCTCTCGCGAAACATCCGCGCGAAGTGGTACTCCGACAAGGCGCACAAGCCTGCCAACTGCCCCAGGCTGATCGGCTCGGCCAGTTGCTGGTCGATGTGCTCCACCAGTTGCCGACGCTGGTGGGCAGCCAGCCCGCCTTTCAAGCGCAAACCTTCACGCATCCCCACTTGGCTGAGCAAGGTATGGCTGAGCATTTCATGCGCCAGGCTACTGGTCAGCAGGCGCTCGCCGGGCTCTTTCCAGTTCAGGCTGATCAACTGGTGAAAGCGCCGGGCCTGCTGCGCGTCGTCGAGGAAGGTGCTCTCACGCAACTGCAACTCGCGGGGCTCACGGTCCAGCAAGGTCACGCAGCCCAAGGCGAATTGCTCCGGGCTGAAATACACGTGGGCCAGGCGGATTTCGCCGTTGATCACCCAGGCCGACTGATGCTCCGCCGGCAGGATGCACAGCTTGTCCGGGCCGCCCTTGGTGCCGGGCTGGTCGCGGCGAAAGGTGCCGGTGCCGCCGCCGATGTAGCAGGACAGGGTGTGATGGTCGGGGGCTTCGTAATCCTGGGCGTCGTGATGGTTGCTCCACAAGGCTGCAGACAAGCCGTCACCGAGCTCGGCGCACAGCTCGAGGCGAGCGTTGGGCGAGCGGTTGAGGGATTGAAAGACTTGCAGGGTTTCCAGTGGCGGCATATTCGTACTCTCTGACAGCTTGCATCCTACTCCCAGCGGCGATTCCTGTGATCCCGGCAGCCGACAAAAGCGCAAGAATGTGCAAGAGGCTGGGTGCCGCCCGGGGTGAAACTGTGGCTCAACCCTCGGAGCCCGCCATGAACCTTTTCCTGTATTTACTCACCGTACTGATCTGGGGCACCACGTGGATTGCCCTGAAATGGCAGCTGGGCGTGGTAGCGATTCCGGTGTCCATCGTCTATCGCTTCGGCCTGGCGGCGCTGGCGCTGTTCGTGATGCTGCTGCTCAGCCGCAAGCTGCAGGTGATGAACCGCCGTGGGCATTTGATCTGCCTGGCCCAGGGGCTGTGCCTGTTTTGCGTCAATTTCATGTGCTTTCTCACCGCCAGCCAGTGGATTCCCAGCGGGCTGGTGGCGGTGGTGTTCTCCACCGCGACCTTGTGGAACGCGCTGAACGCTAGGGTGTTCTTTGGCCAGAAAGTCGCACGCAATGTGTTGATGGGCGGCGGCCTCGGGTTGCTGGGCCTGGGGCTGTTGTTCTGGCCGGAACTGGTGGGGCACACCGCCAGCCCGCAAACCTTGCTCGGCCTGGGTTTGGCGCTGCTCGGCACGATGTGTTTCTCGGCGGGCAACATGCTGTCGAGCCTGCAACAGAAGGCCGGCCTCAAGCCGCTGACCACCAATGCCTGGGGCATGGCCTATGGTGCGTCGATGCTGGCGATGTACTGCGCGGTTCAGGGCATTCCGTTCGACATGGAATGGAACAGCCGCTACATCGGTTCGTTGTTGTACCTAGTGATCCCAGGATCGGTGATCGGTTTTACTGCCTACCTGACCCTGGTCGGGCGCATGGGCCCGGAGCGGGCGGCGTATTGCACCGTGCTGTTCCCGGTGGTGGCGTTGAACGTCTCGGCGTTTGCCGAAGGCTATCAGTGGACAGCGCCCGCGTTGGCGGGGCTGGTACTGGTGATGCTGGGGAATGTGTTGGTGTTTCGTAAGCCCAAGGCTGGCGCGCCGATCAATCCAATCTACAAGGCGAAGCAGGTCTAGTGTGGGAGCTGCGAGCCCAGGCAAGGCTGCGATGCAGGCGCTGCGGTTTTGCAGGTGCACTGCGGTGATGCCATCGCAGCCTCGCTAAAGCTCGACAGCTCCCACATTTAATCTCCTTTACCTGAGAATCACCGTTCGCTACTTCAGGCCCAGGCGCTTGGCCATCCGTCCCAGGTTGGCCCGGTCCAGGCCCAGCTCGCGGGCGGCGCTGGCCCAGTTGTGCTGGTGGCGTTCCAGGCAGGCACTGATGACCTGGCGCTGGTAGTTCTCGGTGGCCAGGCGCAGGTCGCCGGTGACGTTCGGCACGGGGTCGGGCTGCTCATCGAGCGGTGGTGCGGTGGCATTCGGCAAGTCCAGGTCTGCTGCGCTGAGGCTGAGAATCTTCGGCCGTTCCCGGCAGTTGCCCAGGGCTTTCAGGGCGCTGCGGCCGATCAAGTGTTCCAGTTCGCGCACATTCCCCGGCCACGTATAAGCCAGCAGTGCCGCCTGGGCATCGCTGGTCAGGCGCAGGCTGCCCAGGCCCATGCGCGAGCGGTTCTGTTCAAGGAAAAACCCCGCCAGCAACAGCACATCGCGGCCACGCTCGCGCAGCGCCGGGACTTGCAACGGGTACACACTCAAGCGGTGATAAAAGTCGGCACGATAGCGGCCGCTGCGCACTTCTTCGGCCAGATCCCGGTTAGTGGCAGCGATCAGGCGCACATCCACCTGATGCTCCTTGTCAGACCCCAGGCGCTGCAACTGACCACTTTGCAGCACCCGCAGCAGCTTGGCCTGCACGGTGAGGGATAATTCGCCCACTTCATCCAGGAACAGCGTGCCGCCATTCGCCAGCTCGAACTTGCCCCGGCGTTCGTTCAGCGCACCGGTAAACGCCCCGCGCACATGGCCGAACAGCTCGCTTTCCACCAGGGTTTCCGGCAGGGCGGCGCAGTTGAGGCTGATCAGCGGTTTCTCGGCGCGGGATGAGGCGGCGTGGATCGCCTGGGCCACCAGCTCTTTGCCGACGCCGGTCTCGCCGGTGATCAGTACGGTTAAATCGCTGCCGCCCACCAGGTTGATTTCTTCCACCAGGCGTTTGTGGGTCTTGCTCTGGCCGATCATCTCCTTGTGCTGCTGGCCGCTGGCCTGGCGGTAGATTTCGGCCCGCTGGTGTTCGTCTTCGGCCCGCAGGGCCAGGCGTTCGATGCGTTCGGCAACATTCACCGTTGCGGCAGCAAGGCTGGCGAAGGCTTGCAGGGCGTCCAGCTCCACCCGTTCGAAGCGCTCGGTGTCCAGGGCGTCGAGGGTCAGCAGGCCCCAGGGCTGGTCGTCTACGAACAGCGGGCAGCCCATGCAGTCATGAACTTCAAGGTGTCCATGCAGGCCATCCACCAAACCGTCATAGGGGTCGGGCAGTTCGCTGTCGCTGTCAAAGCGGGTGGGGCCGGGGCTGCTGAGCAGCACACCAAAGCGCGGATGCTCGCTGACCTTGAAGCGCCGGCCGAGGGTGTCGGTGCTCAAACCATCCACCGCCAGCGGCACCAGCCATTCGCCGTCGAGGCGCAGCAGGGCGGCGGCGTCGCAGGGCAGCAGGGCGCGCATGGCCTGGAGCAGGCGCCGATAGCGCTCGCCTTCGGGCAGTTCGCGGGACAGGTCGGCGACCAGGGGCAGCAGGGTGGTGAGCAGCGGCTTCGCAGTCATAATGACTCCTTGTAGTCATAGTGACTATAAAGTGTAGGAGGTCATACTGACTACATCTAATTCAAGCTTCTGATTTATAAGGTTTTATTAGTTGGCATGAATACTGAGTAACAAAGGGTAATCAGTAAGAAGACTCAGGAGTCTGCCATGCTTAGTGCCCAAGACCGTGCCATCGTCAAATCCACCGTGCCCCTGCTGGAAAGTGGCGGCGAAGCCCTGATCACCCATTTCTACCGGATGATGCTGTCCGAGTACCCCGAAGTTCGCCCGCTGTTCAACCAGGCCCACCAGGCCAGCGGCGACCAGCCCCGGGCGTTGGCCAACGGCGTGCTGATGTACGCCCGCCACATCGACCAGTTGGACCAGTTGGGCGACCTGGTGGCGAAGATCATCAACAAGCACGTGGCCCTGCAGATCCTGCCGGAGCATTACCCGATTGTCGGTACCTGCCTGCTGCGAGCGATTTCCGAAGTGCTGGGCAGTGAAATCGCCACCCCTGAAGTGATGAGCGCCTGGGGCGCTGCCTATGGCCAACTGGCCGACATCCTGATCGGTGCCGAAGCGGCTATCTATAAAGAGAAGGAAGAAGCGCCGGGCGGCTGGCGTGGTGCGCGGCCTTTCACCTTGGTCAAGCGGGTGGAGGAGAGCGCTGAAATCATCTCGTTCTACTTCGCGCCTGTGGATAAAGGCCCGATCCTGGCGGCTGAGCCCGGGCAATACATTGGCATGAAGCTGGTGCTGGAGGGTGAGGAAGTGCGCCGCAACTATTCCCTGTCGGCGCGTGGCGACTCGGGCCAGTACCGCATCAGCGTCAAGCGCGAAGCCGGTGGCCGGGTGTCGAACTACCTGCATGACCAGTTCCAGGTGGGCGCAACCATCGATCTGTTTCCGCCATCGGGGGAGTTCACGTTGGCGGCCAGCGACAAGCCCCTGGTGCTGATCAGTGGCGGTGTCGGCATCACGCCAACCCTGCCGATGCTGGAAGCGGCCCTGGCCACCGAGCGCCCGATCCACTTTATCCACTGCGCGCGTAATGGCGGCGTGCATGCGTTCCGCGAGTGGGTGGATGGCCTCGCCGCGCAGCATCCGCAGCTCAAGCGTTTTTATTGCTACGCCGAAGACGATGGCGTGAGCCCGGCGGCGGACAAGGTTGGCATGCTGAGCCAGGAGCAATTGGCGGCGTGGTTGCCCCAGGAGCGGGACGTGGATGCGTATTTCCTGGGGCCTAAAGGCTTCATGGCGGCGGTCAAGCGTCACTTGAAGGCCTTGGGCGTGCCGGAGAAGCAGAGCCGGTATGAGTTCTTTGGGCCGGCGTCGGCCTTGGAATAACTTACTCGGTCAAAAATGTGGGAGCGGGCTTGCTCGCGAAGGCGGTGTATCAGAAGCACATTCAGTGACTGACACTCCACCTTCGCGAGCAAGCCCGCTCCCACAATTTTGATCTCCATTTTCCCTGATTAATCTCCTGTTAATGCCTCCTGTTTAAACCTCCTCACGCCAACAGCTCAACTTTCACCGTCCACGTGTAAACTTGCGGCCATTGGCACAACCAACATTGGCTAAAGGGAAACGGGGATGATCGACGAATTGCGTTTGGGCAGGGAGCGACGCTTTCTGGTACTGCTGGGCATTATTTGCCTGGCGCTGATCGGCGGGGCGCTGTACATGCAGGTGGTGCTGGGCGAGGCACCGTGCCCGCTGTGCATCCTGCAACGTTATGCCTTGCTGCTGATCGCGATCTTCGCCTTCATCGGTGCCGCCATGCGCACCCCCCGCAGCGTCACGGTGTTTGAAGCACTGGTGACACTCAGCGCCCTCGGGGGTGTCGCTGCCGCCGGCTATCACGTGTACATCCAGTTCTTTCCGAAGGTCAGCTGCGGCATCGATGTGCTGCAACCGATTGTCGATGGCTTGCCGCTGGCATCAGTGTTTCCCCTCGGCTTCCAGGTCGACGGTTTCTGCGAGACGCCTTACCCGCCCGTTCTCGGCCTGTCCCTGGCCCAATGGGCGCTGGTGGCCTTTGTGCTGACGGTGATCCTGGTGCCACTGGGCATTTACCGTAATCGCCAGAGCAAAGCCTGATCCGTAGATGATCAAACGCCCCGGCCTTCCTATAAGAAGGCCGGGGCGTTTTTGTTTGTAGGCATTTTGTGAAGGGACCGTGACGCGGGGCAAGTTTGGGTGCGCGCAGCATGCGACATGTTGTCACACGGAAGCTGTCGCAGGACGTTTCTCACGCCCGTAAACGCGGCATAAATTTGCATGGAACGGCGTTTTGTGGCTGTCAGTTCGTCGTCTGGCCGGTGCCGCGAGCGGCTTGAGCTCCGTGACATTGCCTGATGTCCGAATGCCTTGTTTTTAGGGCACTTGGATGCATTTTCGATGCCCCTACAGCTTGTGGGGGATGTGGCGAAATGCCCAATAACACGGCATTTTTTGTGGTTTTTGTCGAGAATCAAACGCGATACGATCGCGGACCTTTGCAATAATGGTGAAGGATTATTGCTGGAAACGATAAAAATTATTTCTGGATAAGACATGGTTTATACATCGCTAGCTAACTACAATCGCCCGCATTGAATGTCCGGTGCTGCTCACCCCTGAGCAAACTAGGGCGGTCGAGAAGCGGATGTAACGTTTCGTGCGATCCCAGGTGCCGGCAGCCTTTCAACTATCCGCACCAAATGGAATTGGTCTGTAACAAGGCCTTTGACCAACGAATTCGAATAAGAACTCACCGCTAGCCCGGGACGTGTCGATTCGCGCAAGGCGCGACGGGCAGGCCCTTATTCAATCGAAGAGAAATGCCAACCCTTGGCAGGGTGAAGTGTTGGCGATCAAAACCCAACTGCATTGCGCAAGCTGCTTTAGAGGTCGTGAGATGAGTAAAAACAGGTACCCCCGATTACTAGGCTTTTTGCCGCTGCTTGGCATGATGTTAATGCTGGGAGGCTGCAAGTGGACCTTGCTCGACCCTAAAGGTCAGGTCGGTCTGGATCAACGCAACCTGATCATCACCGCCACCCTGCTGATGCTGTTGGTCGTGGTGCCCGTGATCATCATGACGTTCGCGTTCGCCTGGAAATACCGCGCGTCGAACACCAGCGCCACCTACGCGCCGAAGTGGTCGCACTCCACCAAGATTGAAATCGCGGTGTGGCTGGTGCCGATCCTCATCATCATCGCCCTGGGTTACATCACCTATAAGTCGACCCATGAGCTGGACCCGTACCGTCCGCTGGACTCCGACGTCAAGCCGATCAACATCGAAGTGGTCGCGCTGGACTGGAAGTGGCTGTTCATCTACCCGGACCTGGGTATCGCCACGGTGAACCAGATCCGGTTCCCGGAGAACACCCCGCTTAATTTCCGGATCACCTCCGACGCCGTGATGAACTCGTTCTTCATCCCTGCACTGGGTGGCCAGATCTACGCGATGGCAGGCATGCAGACCCGTCTGCACCTGATCGCGAACGAGAAAGCTGAAATGGAAGGCATCTCCGCCAACTACAGCGGTGCTGGCTTCACCGGCATGAAATTCAAAGCGATCTCGACGAGCCAGGAAGATTTCAACGCCTGGGTAGCCGAAGTCAAGGCCGCACCTAAACAGCTTGATCAAGCTGAATACGACGCCCTTGCCAAACCAAGCCAGAACAACCCAGTCGCCCTGTACTCCACGTACGAGCCGGACCTGTTTCAGAAAATCGTCGACAAGTACGAAGGTATGAAGCCAGGCAAGCCGATCGAGCACGAGAAGAAAGAAGTGGCCGCGGTTGAAGGTTCTGACACGGGCTCGCATTCAACTGCTGGGGCAGAGGAGTAAACGATGTTTGGTAAATTAAGTTGGGATGCGGTCCCGTTCCACGAGCCGATCGTGATGGTGACCATCGCCATGATCGCGCTGGGTGGTCTGGCACTGTTTGCAGGTATCACTTACTTCAAGAAGTGGACCTACCTGTGGACCGAGTGGCTGACTTCGGTCGACCACAAGAAAATCGGCGTCATGTACGTCATCGTTGCCATGGTCATGCTGCTGCGTGGTTTTGCCGACGCCATCATGATGCGTACCCAGTTGGCCATGGCCACCGAGGGTTCGCCTGGCTACCTGCCTCCTGAACACTATGACCAGATCTTCACCGCCCACGGTGTGATCATGATCATCTTCATGGCGATGCCTTTCTTCACCGGCCTGATGAACCTTGCCTTGCCGCTGCAGATCGGTGCGCGTGACGTTGCGTTCCCGTTCCTGAACTCCCTGAGCTTCTGGCTGCTGGTGTCCGGCGTGGTACTGATCAACCTGTCCCTGGGCGTCGGCGAATTCGCCAAGACCGGTTGGGTTGCGTATCCGCCATTGTCGGGCCTGGCCTACAGTCCGGGCGTGGGTGTGGATTACTACATCTGGGCGCTACAGTTATCAGGACTCGGGACGACACTGACGGGGGTCAACTTCCTGGCCACCGTCTTGAAAATGCGCGCCCCTGGCATGAAGCTGATGGACATGCCGATCTTCACCTGGACCTGCACCTGGGCCAACGTTCTGATCGTTGCATCGTTCCCGATCCTGGCTGCAACCATGGCGTTGTTGTCGCTTGACCGTTACCTGGATTTCCACATTTTCACCAATGAACTTGGTGGCAATCCGATGATGTACGTGAACCTGTTCTGGGCATGGGGTCACCCTGAGGTGTACATCCTGATCCTGCCAGCGTTCGGTATCTTCTCTGAAGTGATCTCGACCTTCTCGGGCAAGCGCCTGTTCGGTCACCACTCGATGATCTACGCTTCGGGCGCGATCTCGGTACTGGGCTTCATGGTTTGGCTGCACCACTTCTTCACCATGGGTTCGGGGGCCAGCGTCAACGCGTTCTTCGGACTGGCGACGATGCTGATTTCTATCCCGACGGGGGTGAAGCTATTTAACTGGCTGTTCACCATCTATCACGGTCGTCTGCGTATCACCAGCCAGGTTCTTTGGACCCTGGGCTTCATGGTGACCTTCGCGATCGGCGGCATGACCGGCGTACTGCTGGCCATCCCGGGTGCTGATTTCGTACTGCACAACAGCCTGTTCGTAATTGCTCACTTCCACAACGTGATCATCGGCGGCGCAGTATTCGGCTACATCGCAGGTTTCAGCTTCTACTTCCCGAAAGCGTTCGGCTTCAAGCTGCACGAAGGCTGGGGCAAGGCTGCATTCTGGTTCTGGATCTCGGGCTTCTTCGTCGCGTTCATGCCGCTCTATGCACTGGGCTTCATGGGCATGACCCGTCGTCTGAACGCCACCACCAACCCTGAGTGGGTACCGTACCTGTACGTTGCCATGGTCGGTGCACTGATGATCGCTGTCGGTATCGCCTGCCAGTTGATTCAGCTGTATGTCAGCGTGCGTGATCGCAAGCAGAACATGTGCGAATCCGGCGACCCATGGAATGCACACACCCTGGAATGGTCGACTTCGTCGCCACCGCCGTTCTACAACTTTGCCGTACTGCCGAAGGCCGACAGCATCGATCCGTTCACCGAAGCCAAGGAAGACGGTACTGCGTACCAGAAGCCAGCACGTTATGAACCGATCCACATGCCTAACAACACCGCTACCGGCGTTGTGATGGGCGCGCTGTTGACCGTGTTCGGTTTCGCGATGATCTGGCACATCTGGTGGCTGGCCATCGTCAGCCTGGTGGGTACCATCGGCTACTTCATCGTTCACGCTGCCCGTGATGACCAAGGCTACATGGTGCCGGTCGACGTGATCGAACGCATCGAAGCCGAGCAACACGCTCGCCTGGTTGCCGAGAAGAAGATCCCGGCCAACCGTGTTGAAACCTCGTTGGAACAGGCTTAAACCATGTCGAACTTAGTGACCAATGCTGGACACGCCCATGTCGATGACCATGGGCACGATGACCATCACCACGACTCGGGGCCAATGACCGTATTCGGTTTCTGGCTCTACCTGATGACCGACTGCATCTTGTTTGCGTCGATCTTCGCGGTGTACGCGGTACTGGTAAACAACGTAGCGGGTGGCCCGTCGGGCCACGACATCTTCGAACTGCCTTACGTGCTCGGCGAAACCGCCTTGCTGTTATTCAGCTCGATCACCTACGGCTTCGCCATGCTGGCCTTCTACAAGGGCAGCAAGAAAGGCGTCCTGAGCTGGTTGGCACTGACCTTCCTGTTCGGCCTGGGCTTCATCGGCATGGAGGTCAACGAGTTCCACCTGCTGATCTCCGAAGGTTACGGCCCGCACCGTAGCGGCTTCCTGTCGGCGTTCTTCACGCTGGTAGGGACCCACGGTCTGCACGTGACTGCCGGTCTGATCTGGATGGCGACCATGATGTATCAGGTCAACAAGCATGGCCTGACCAACACCAACAAGACGCGCCTGAGCTGCCTGAGCCTGTTCTGGCACTTCCTGGACGTGGTCTGGATCTGCGTCTTCACCGTTGTCTACCTGATGGGGACTCTGTAATGGCTAATGCACATTCCCATGACAGCCACGATGACAGCCACGGCAGCGTCAAGTCGTACGCCATCGGCTTCATCCTGTCGGTCATCCTGACGCTGATCCCGTTCGGCCTGGTGATGTACCCGACCTTGCCGAAGTCGATCACCTTGATGATCGTCCTGGCGTTCGCGGTGATTCAGGTTCTGGTTCACCTGGTGTACTTCCTGCACCTGGACCGCTCGAAGGCTCAGCGCGATAACGTGATTGCGTTCGTGTTCGCAGGTTTGGTGATCCTCCTGCTGGTTGGCCTGTCGGTATGGATCATGTTCAGCATCCATACGTTCATGATGGCGAAGTGAGGTAAGACCCGATGTCGCTTAAGCACTTTATCCAAATCACCAAACCGGGGATCATTTTCGGTAACGTGCTTTCTGTGGCAGGCGGTTTCTTCCTGGCCTCCAAGGGGCATGTCGATCTGGCCATTTTCCTGGCAGCGATGATCGGCACGTCCCTGGTGGTAGCTTCCGGTTGTGTATTCAACAACTGCATCGACCGCGATATCGACATCAAGATGGAACGCACCAAGAATCGTGTGCTGGTCCAGGGCCTTATCTCCCTGAAACTGGCACTGATCTTCGCGACCGTTTTGGGTATCGCCGGCGTGGTGTTGTTGTACAAGGTGGCCAACCCGCTGGCGGCGCTGTTTGCCGTGATCGGCTTTGTCATCTACGTCGGCTTCTACAGCCTGTACCTCAAGCGCAAGTCGGTTCACGGCACGCTGGTGGGCAGTCTGTCGGGGGCGATGCCGCCGGTGATTGGTTATGTGGCTGTGACCAATAGCTTCGACATGGCCGCGCTGGTGCTACTGGTGATGTTCAGCCTGTGGCAGATGCCGCACTCCTATGCCATCGCGATCTTCCGCTTCAACGACTACCTGGCTGCCTCGATTCCGGTTCTGCCGGTCAAGCGTGGCATCAAGGTCGCCAAGAAACACATCCTGCTCTACATCCTGGCCTTCCTCGTGGCGACCTTGATGTTGACCTTCAGTGGCTACGCCGGCATGAGCTACCTCGCCGTTGCCGCCGCCATGGGCATGTACTGGTTGTACATGGCCTGGACCGGCTACAAGGCGGTGGATGACACCGTCTGGGCACGCAAGCTGTTCGTCTTCTCGATCTTCACCATCACCGCCTTGAGCGTGATGATGTCCCTGGATTTCCAGGTGCCGAAAGAGTTGCTGCTGACGTACGCTCACTGAGTGATCAAGCAGTAAAAAACCCCGCCTTCGAAAGAAGCGCGGGGTTTTTTATTGAGGGGCCTTTAAACTATGCCAAATCTTACAAATGCAGGAAGCAGCGTGATGAGTAAAAAAGCCGTTATCGTATTCAGTGGTGGGCAGGACTCGACAACCTGTCTGATCCAGGCACTGCCGCTGTATGACGAAGTGCACTGCATAACGTTTGATTATGGCCAGCGTCATGTGGCGGAAATCGAAGTCGCGCAAAAACTCTCCAAGCAACTGGGTGCCACCGTTCACAAGGTGATGGACGTGTCCCTGTTGAACGAACTGGCCATCAGCAGCCTGACCCGCGACAACATTCCGGTACCCACGGTGAACAGCTCAGGCGAGAGTTTGCCGAGCACCTTTGTGCCGGGCAGGAACATTTTGTTTTTGACCCTGGCGGCGATCTACGCCTATCAGGTCAAGGCGCAAACCGTGATCACCGGCGTGTGTGAAACCGACTTCTCCGGCTATCCCGATTGCCGGGACGAGTTCGTCAAGGCGCTGAATAAAGCGCTTCAGTTGGGCATGGAATACGACGTGCGCCTGGAAACGCCGTTGATGTGGCTGAACAAGGCCGAGACCTGGGCCCTGGCGGACTATCACCACCAGCTGGACTTGATCCGCAACCAGACCCTGACCTGCTACAACGGCATTATCGGCACGGGCTGCGGCAACTGTGATGCGTGCAACCTTCGCGCGCGGGGCCTGAACGACTACCTGGAAAACAAGGCCGCCGTCATGCAGAGCCTGAAAAGCAAGCTGGCGTGATGTCGATCGTTCCCACGCTCCGCGTGGGAATGCATCCCGTGACGCTCCGCGTCACAAAGGCGGACGCGGAGCGTCCAAAGCGGCATTCCCACGCAGAGCGTGGGAACGAGCATCAGTTGGCGTATCGCCCGTGATGTAGCGCTTGAACAGCGAGCGGGCGCCATAGGCCGGCAGGATATTGAAGAAGGCAAAGCAGACTTTGATCGCGATCTGCACGTAGATCATGTTCAGGATGTCGCTGGTTTGCATGGCGCCGTAGAACGCGATGAAACAGAACAGGAAACTGTCGATAATCACCGCGAAGAAAGTACTCAGGAAAATGCGCAGGAACAGGTACCTGGAGTTGGTCAGCTCTTTGATCTTGCACAGCAGGTACGAGTTGATGTTCTCCGACACCAGGAATCCCTGCATTTGCAGGCCCAAACCTGGTGCGCGAGGTATCCCCTCGCGGATTACCTGCACAACTGAGCAAATATCCAAATGGATGTTTCATATTAGTGCGGGATGAATTGCTGTACGGTGTTTAAGCGGCTGTTATAGACGGTCGCGTTATTGCTCATATCCATAATTAACAAGCTGCATGACAGCTTGGCGTTCTCCTGGCAGTTATAAAAAGGGCTCTTAAAGTCCGTTCAACCTCCGTGAACGAAGTACTCAGCCTTTTGCAGTGAAGTCGAACTTGGCCCGTGCGCCGATAGTGGTTCGACTCATGAGGAGATATCCCGTGATAACCCGAAGAAAACTCCTGTACTCAGGCGCAGCCTTCACCGGTGCCGGCCTGTTTGCCCCGCTGTGGGCCGGTGTTGCGCTGGCCCAGGAAGTCAGCAGCGCCGCCAGCGACGACATCGAATCCTTCCGCCAACTGTCGATGTTCCTCCTCGAACGCCCGAGCCTGGATGCCACCTTGTCCTTGCGCATCCTGGCCCAGTGCACCCAGAACGACCCCGAGTTCCCGCAGAAGATGAAAGCCTTGTGGAGCAAGGTTGGCCAGCATCACTTGCGTAGCGTCGGCCAGTTGTCCGGCAGCCCGTTCTACGCCGACCCGGTGATCAAGGACACGACGCAGAAAATCGTCTCCGCCTGGTACCTGGGCTACACCGGCACGCCGGTGTCCCTGCGCGCTACCGACGGCACACGGCTGGTGACCTTCACCGGCGCGCTGGCCTACCAGCCGACCGCGGACGCCACGGTGATCCCGACGTACTCCCGGGGAAAAACCAATTACTGGGTGAATCCTCCGGCCACGCTGGCCAACGACTAAGACAAGGCACTTTTATGAATCAGGATTTTGACGCCGATGTCATCGTGGTTGGCTCCGGCGCATTAGGCAGTAACGCAGCCTTTGAATTGGCCAAACTCGGCAAGTCAGTGATTATTCTGGAAGCGGGTGAACATATTCCCCGCTGGAAGATAGTCGAGAACTTCCGTAATTCGTCGAACAAGGGCAATTACAACTCACCCTATCCCAATGAGCCGTGGGCCCATCATTCTTATGATGAGCAGTACATCGAGAACACCGGTTCTTTCGAGTTCCGCCCCGGTATGTTGAAACTGGTGGGCGGCACCACCTGGCACTGGGCGGCGGCGTGCTGGCGTTATTTGCCCAACGATATGAAGCTCAAGACACTCTACGGAGTAGGTCGCGACTGGCCCCTGGAATACAGCGAGCTGGAACCCTATTACGTGCGCGCAGAAATTGCCCTGGGCGTGTGCGGCAGTGACACCCAGGACCAGAGCGGGCAGGGCGGCGGCGCTTTCCCGCCGCGCTCAAGCCCTTATCCAATGGCGCCGGAAGGCGATACCTACCTGTTCCAGCGCCTGCGCGAACGCATGGCCCCGGCCGGTTATCACTTTATCCATGAGCCCAATGGCCGTGCCACCGAACCCTACGACGGGCGCCCGGCGTGCAGCGGCAACAACAACTGCATGCCGGTCTGCCCCATAGGCGCGATGTACAGCGGCGATGTGCACGCCCGCCATGCGGAACAGGCCGGCGCCAAGCTGATCACCGACGCCACTGCCTACAAGCTGGAAAAAGGCGCGGACGACAAGATCGTCGCCATCCATTACCGCAGCTCCACCGGCGCTGATGTGCGGCTCACTGCCAAGTACTTCATCGTTGCCGCCCACGGCCTGGAAACCCCCAAGCTGCTGCTGATTTCCGAGGTGGCCAACTCCTCCGACCAGGTCGGTCGCAACCTGATGGACCACACTGGCCAAGGCCTGCAATTTATCGCCGACGAGCCGTTGTGGCCGGGACGCGGGGCAGTGCAGCAGGGCGGGATATTCAATCGCCGCGACGGCGAATTCCGCAAGGAACGGGCCTCAGTCAAGCACTCGATCTCCAACAACGTGCCGAACATTGCCGTGGCCAAGCGGCTGATCGCCCAGGGCGTGTACGGCAAGGAGCTGGACGAACGCATCCGCCACGACGCGGCGCGCTGGGTCGATGTCTCCACCGTCTACGAAACCCTGCCGCTTTCGACCAACACCGTGCGCCCGAGCCGCACCCGCAAGGACGCCCTGGGCATCCCGATGCTGGTGGTCAACTACGAGGTGGGCGATTACGTGAAGGCGGCCAAGTCCGGTGTTACCGAAGACTATGCGCACTTTGTGCAGCTGATGGGTGGCACGGTCGTGGAAGACAACACCGGCTACCAGAACCGCGACCACCTGATGGGCACCGTGATCATGGGCGCCAACCCCAAGGACTCGGTGGTCAACCACGAGTGCCGCACCCACGACCACGCCAACCTGTTCCTCGCCACCACCGGGGTGATCCCGGCTTCCGGCACCATCAACCCGACTCTGGCCGGCGTGGCGCTGAGTATCCGTATGGCCGACATCATTGCGCGGGAGGTCTAGGTCATGGGATTGCTTAAATTTCCGCTGCTGGCCTTGCTGCTCACCGCCTTGCCGGTGTTTGCCGCTGAAGACACCGATGCGCTGATCGAGAGGGGTGCCTATGTCGCCCGTGCCGGCGATTGCGAAGCCTGTCACCGCACCGCCGAAAACGGTGGCGCGCCGCTGGCCGGCGGGTATGTGATCGACTCGCCCATGGGCAAGATCATTTCCAGCAACATCACTCCGTCCAAGGCCTACGGCATCGGCGACTACACCGAGCAGCAACTGGCTGACGCCTTGCGCAAAGGCATCAACGCCAAGGGCCAGCACCTGTACCCGGCGATGCCTTACACCTCGTACCAAGGCATGAGTGATGACGACATCCACGCCTTGTACGTGTACCTGCAACAGGGCGTCAAAGCCGTGGACCAGCCGGTGCCGGAAACGCACCTGGCGTTTCCGTTCAACATCCGCCAACTGATGTTCGGCTGGAACCTGGTGTTTCTCGACAGCCAGGGTTTTGTGCCCAAGCCCGGCGCCACCGAACAGGTCAGCCGTGGCCAGTACCTGGTGGACAACCTCGCCCACTGCGGCGCCTGCCACACTCCGCGTAATGCCCTGATGGCCGAGGACAACAACCAGTACCTGGCTGGCGCCAAACTGGGTGGCTGGGTTGCGCCCAACATCACCTCCGACAAGGTCAGTGGCCTCGGCGACTGGAGCGAGGACGACCTGGTCAACTTCCTGAAAAACGGTCACCTCGCCGACAAGGCCCAAGCAGCGGGCGGTATGGCCGAAGCAGTGGAAAACAGCTTCCGCTTCCTCAGCGACAGCGACCTGCACGCCATGGCCGCCTACCTGCACAGCGTGCCGCCGATCCGCGATCCCGGGCAGACCGAGCGGGTGGTGCGCGACGTCAAGCCTGTGGACATGAGCACCCTGGAAACCGGCCAAGGCGATCAAGCGTCATTGGCTGACGCGACCGGCCTGGATGGCGCACGCCTCTACAACTCGGCCTGCTCCAGCTGCCACGGCCGCGATGGCCAGGGCTCGGCGGACAAGTTCTACCCGTCCCTGAGCCTCAACACCGCGCTCAACGGCAACCAGGCCAACAACCTGGTGATGGCGATCATCGCCGGCATCGACCGTAAAGGTGCCGACGGCGCAGTGAACATGCCGGCCTTGGGTGGCGACCTGAACGACGCGCAAATCGCCGCCATCGCCAACTACAGCCTGCAGACCTTCGGCAACCCGGCGCTGAGCGTCAGTTCCCAAGAGGTGACCAGCCTGCGTCGCGGTGGGGATACGCCGTTATTGATCACGGCGATGCCGTATCTGCTGTGGGGCGGTGGACTGTTGGCGCTGGTGCTGGTCATCGTGCTGGTGCTGTGGCGGCGTCACCACCAACACCTGCGGGCAGTGGAGGCCAAGCGGATTGCGTTGAACCGCCGTTTTCATTCCAACTAGCCAGAAACGCAAAAGCCCCGCCTTCGGTATGAAGTGCGGGGCTTTTTAATGCCTCAACGCTGGCGTAGCAGCTGTCGAGCTTAAGCGAGGCTGCGTCAGGCGCGACGCGATGCCTGTGTCTGGCGCGATTGCTATGTTGCTGCCATCGCAGCCTCGCTGACGCTCGACAGCTCCTAGGCGATGCTGTAGCCATCAAATGCGGTTTGCTGCTGCAATGCGGTGATGATGCTTTTACGCGTCAGTGGCTGCTCGGCGCCCGAGTTATCCACAAAGGTTTCAACCTCAAGTTCCGCCTCATCACCTTCACCGACAAAGGTAAAGCCGAGGAATTCAAACGCCTCACGGTCCACGTTCGGCTTGGAACGCGGCGAACGCAGCGGCAGGTTGACGCTGATGCCGTCCTTGCTGATGGCGAACACTTCCATTTCCTTCTTCGGGCGGGAAGCCTTGCCTTTGCCGGCGCTCGGGTTGCTGATGGCCTGGTGGGTCTGGTTCAGCACCTTGAGGGCCAGGCCGTAGACCAGTTCCTGAAACTCCGGATCGTCCTTGAAGCTGGACAGGATGCGGCTGATGGAGAACTTGGTATTCAGGTCTTCCAGGGCGGCGTTGTCGGCGGCTTCGGCGTCCTTGAGCTGCTTGAGCTCGCCCATCAGGTCGTAGGCCTTGTCGTCGTCGAAGGCGTCGTGGGCCTGGCGGATGGCCACGCGCAGCTCGCGGATCTGGTCGCTTTCCTTGGAGGTGTGGAACGCGTCCAGCACCATTTCACTGATGGTCTTGGCCGCCGGCACGTGCTGTGAAAGATTGATGGCGTTTTCGTATTCAGCTTTGGACTGCAAGGCGACTACGGATTCTTCGGTACGGGAATCAGACATTGAAATTTCACTACTTCAGTAAACGGGGAGACGGGAAAAGCGTCGCGCATTTTCAGCGGGGAGGGGGATCAGGTCAAGGCAGCACAATGCCCTCATCGCGGTTGAATGACGCCAACGCCCGCTGCAGCTTGATCGCCCGTCCGCAAAACAGCCCAACGGTAAAACCCGAAGCCCCGCCCGCCAGGGCCAGCATTGGCGCGGTGCTCGACAGCAACGGATGCACGGCGTGCTGGTAACCGAGGTAATACTTCACGGCGAAGAACAGTTGGGAGATCAGCAGGATTTTCCAGGTGCCGGGCAGCACCAGCGTGTGGCCATCGAGGCTTGCACCCTTGGCGGTGAACATCGCCATCGCCAACAGGCTGCCCACCGCCGCACCGCCCAGCCAGCAGCCAATCGACAGCGTTGAATGTTCAATGGACATCAGCGACCAGATCACCAGCACCACCGGCAGGATAACCAGCGACCGGTGGTTTTCGCGGCTGCCGCGGGTGGCTTTGATCCCGTACCAGCAGATCCACAGATAAACGGCGTACACCCAAAGGGGCGTGCCCTGAAGAATGTCGAGCATGGTCAGCGTCCGTGCCTGATGAAGTTGGGCGTCGATATTCGCCGGGCTGCGCGTGGTCTGTCCATCGATTTAACCGAGGCGCTTGCCCATTTCGAAGGCGCGTTTTTCGTAGCCCAATTCCTCGTACAGCCGCTGCGCCGGTTCGTTGAAGGCCCAGACGGTCAGGCGCAGATCACCGGCGCCCTGGCGGATGGCCCAACGCTCCGCGAGCGCCATCAGCTCACGGCCAATGCCCTGGCCGCGATGTGCCTCCAGCACGCAGATCGAGCCGATCCTGGCAACACGCAGCGGCTGCAACAACGGGCTGGCGGTCTCGATGATTTGCGCGGTGATAAATCCAATACCAACGCCGTGCTGCTCGGCAAGAAACACCGCCTGAACCCGACTGGTGAGGCAGGGCCGCCAATGGGACTGGTCGCGCTCCACCTGGTCGGTGGCATCACGATAGATATCGGGCCGTTCCTGGTGGTGCAGGCGGTTCAGCGGCTGGCCCAGTACGCATAGGGTGTGCAGGTCATCCAGGTGCGCCTGGCGATAGGTCAATCCTTGAGACATGGCAGTCCTTCGAACGGGGCAAAAGGCGTTTTATGCCCGTTATCGGCGATCACGTAAAGGCGCGGCGTTGGCCCCAAGCCCTTCGACGAAGCCGGCAATGCGTCGGCAAGCCTCCCTGAGGGTGTCATCGGCAACGGTAAACGAAACCCGCACAAACCCTTCGGCGCTGGGGCCAAAGGCTTGGGCATCAAGCACCGATACGCCGGTCTGGCGATACAGTTGCCAGGCGAATTCCCGGCCCGTGAGCCCGGTGCGGCGTACGTCCACCAGCATGAACATGCCCGCCTGGGGGACTCGGCAGTCCAGCTCGCTGATCGCACTCAGCTCATTCACCACCAGGTCACGCCGGCGCCGATACACCGCACGGGCATCGCTGACCACGGCCTCATCCAGTTCCAGTGCCTTGAGCGCCGCCGCCTGGATAAACCCTGGCAGGCCATAAATCATGCACAGCAGCAAGTTCTCCAGATGGCTGATCAACGTGGGCGGGCCGGCCACCCAACCTACCCGCCAGCCAGTCATGGCGTGGCTTTTCGACAGGCTGTTGAGCACCACCGTACGCTCGGCCATGCCGGGTAACGCGCTGATGCTCAGGTGTTGATCGTCATAGATGAGCTGCCCATACACTTCATCGCAAATTACCCACAGGTCGTGGGCGCGTGCCACTTCGGCGACAGCTTCCAGCTCTTCGCGGCAGTAGACGTTGCCGGTGGGGTTGCACGGTGTAGCGAGGGCGATGCCCCGGGTCTTGTCGGTAATCGCGGCCTTCAGCGCGGTACGGGTCAGGCGAAAGCCGTTGGCGGCCGGTTGTTCGACGGTTTTAATGCGTGCCCCCGAGGCTTGGACACAGGCCTCGTAGGTCAGGTACATCGGCTCCGGCACCAGCACTTCATCGCCGTGGCTGAACAGGCACAAGCAGGCCGCGAACAGGCCATTCTGCGCGCCGGCGACCAGGGCTATATTGTCGGCGTGCACCGCAATCCCTTGCAGCAGGCTCTGCCGTGCGGCGATGGCCTCCCGCAGTTTCGGGCGGCCGAGCACATGGGTGTAGTGGGTGTCGCCAGCGCGCAGGGCGTCCACGGCGGTTTCACAGATCGCGCTGTGTGTGGCGAAATCCGGATCGCCGACACTGAGCACAATCACGTCTTCGCCACGCAGTTGAGCTTCGGCGGCGGCGTAGTGAATATCCCAGGCACTGACGGATTCGCCGCCAATGCGCCCCACAAAGGGTGAATAACGCATCCTTGCTCTCCTCGCCGACATCGATGCCCGCGTCAATTAGTCGATTTCAGTTCCACTGTAGAACATGGCGCCTGATCCACATCAAGGGCCGCGCGCAAAAAATCCGCTACAACGAAGCTGGGGCTGACCATGCCCCGGTTATCTGCCTGATGACCCAATAAAAAACGATTGCAGACCTGCGCCGAGGGGACCGCCCCAGGCCGGGTTATTAAAGGAATAGTGCGATGATTTTTCCCCTGTCACGTCTGGGCCTTGTGGGGGTGGTGCTGTGCCTGTCCCTTCCCCTGCACGCCAACGAAGCCGACCCCACGCTGATCGAACAGGGCAAGTACGTTGCCCAACTGGGTGACTGCATCGCCTGCCACACCGCCAAGCAAGGCGCGCAAATGGCCGGCGGGCTTGAACTGAGCACGCCAATGGGCACGATCTACTCGAGCAATATCACCCCGGACCGCGACACCGGCATCGGTCAGTACACCTTTGAGCAGTTCGACCGGGTCATGCGAGAAGGTGTGACGCCCGCGGGGCAGAACCTCTACCCGGCGATGCCGTACCCGTCCTACGCGAAGATGAGCGAGGGCGACATGCGCGCTTTGTTCGCCTATCTGATGCAGGGCGTGAAAGCGGTGAACAAGCCGAACCTGGACGCTGAGATGGGCTTCCCGTTCAACCAGCGCTGGGGCCTGGCGTTGTGGAATTTTGCGTTCCTCGACAAGCAGCCGTTCGTGCCTGACCCGGCGAAGGATGAAGTGCTTAACCGTGGCGCCTACCTGGTCCAGGGCCTGGGCCACTGCGGCTCTTGCCACACCCCGCGGGGTATCGCCTTCCAGGAGAAAGCCATGAGTGATGCCGGCCGCAGCGGCCGGCATTACCTGGCCGGGGAGACCGTCGAACATTGGCGCGCCTTGAGCCTGCGCAACCTGTGGACGGTGGACGACACCGTGCAATTGCTCAAGACCGGGCAGAACCGCTTTGCCACGGTCTCGGGGAACATGGCTGATGTGATTCATCACAGTACCCAGCATTTCACTGACGCTGACTTGACGGCCATCGCGACTTATTTGAAATCCTTGCCACCGGGCAAGGATGATCTGCCGATGCCCGCCGTGGCACACGAACCTGCTGCACCGCCCAAGGACCTGTTCACCAGCCGTGGCGGCCTGGGTTACATGCAGTTTTGCAGTGATTGCCACCGCAGCGACGGCGGCGGGGTGAAAGGGCTGTTTCCGCAGTTGGCCGGCAACCCGGGCGTTGCCTCGAACAACCCGACTTCATTGCTGCATATCACGCTGACGGGGTGGGAAACGGCTGAGACCGCAACCCATCCACGGGTCTACACCATGTCCGGGTTTGCCCGGTTGGCGGATCAGGAAATCGCTGAAATCCTCAGTTTCGTACGCAGCAGTTGGGGCAACGAAGGCACGCCCATCAGCGCTGCCCAAGTGAAGAAAATGCGTGGTCAGCTCAACCCGGTCACCACCGATTCGTCAGCGTTCGAAACCCCGCGCCTGGCTGAGTTGCTGACGGCACCGAATGCCGATCAAGTGGTGCGCGGCATGCGCCTGCACCTGCAAACCAAGGAACTGCTGCCGAACAATGTGGGTAATGCCTTGAACTGCACCAGTTGCCATCTCAACGCCGGTACCGTGGCGGACGGTTCGCCGTTTGTGGGTGTCTCGGCGTTCTTCCCGAGCTATGCGCCGCGGGCAGGCAAGGTGGTGAGCCTGGAAGAGCGGATTAACGGCTGCTTCCGGCGTTCGATGAATGGCAAGCCACTGCCGCCGGAATCGGCGGATATGCAGGCGATGGTGGCGTACTTCGACTGGATGAAAAACAACACCCAGCCTGAAGATAAAGTCGCCGGACGCGGGGTGGGCAAGGTCGACACTGCGATCAAACCGGACATGGAGAATGGCAAGCAGGTCTATGCCAGGCAGTGCGCGGTGTGCCATGGCGACAATGGCCAAGGGTTGACGCGGGCGGATGGCGAGTTGGTGTACCCGCCGTTGTGGGGCGAGCAATCGTTCAATATCGGGGCAGGGATGGCCCGGCTGCACACGGCGGCGGCGTTCGTGAAACGCAACATGCCGATTGGCTTCCACGAGAAATTCCCGTTGGGGCAGGGTGGCTTGTCGGATCAGGAGGCGGTGGATGTGGCGGCTTACTTCTCCCAACAACCTCGTCCGGATTTCCCGGACAAAGTGAAGGATTGGCCGAAGGGGGGTAAACCCGTGGATGCGCGGTACTAACCCCACAACCTGTTCGAAGTGGGCACAGTCAATGTGGGAGCGGGCTTGCTCGCGAAGACGGTGGGTCAGTCACCCATGTATTGACTGACACTCCGCTTTCGCGAGCAAGCCCGCTCCCACAGTTTTAACCGAGTGCAGCCAGTTAGAAGGTGGTGCGCAAGCCAACCTGCACACTCCGCCCCGGCGCCGGGGCGATGTCCCGCAGGATCGAACTGGCGTAGCGCACGGTCTGGTTCGTCAGGTTCTCGCCGTTGACGAACGCCAGCCACTGGCTGCCGCCGACATTGAAGCGGTAGCCGGCGCTGGCGCCCAGGGTGGTGTAGCCATCGGTGCCGCTTTCGTTATCCGGCACCCGGCCCTGGCCCGCCGCGTGTTCAACGTCAATCCGCGCCTGCCAGCGATCCAGTTCCCACAGCAAGCCGCTGTTCAAACGCAACGGCGCAATCCGTGGCAAGGCTTCACCCGTGTCCAGGTTGGTCGCGCGGGTGTAGTCGCCGGACAGTTCCAACGCGAACTTGCCGTAGGCACCTTCCCCCAGCTTGATGTGATCCTGGGCTTCAAACCCTGCGAAACGCGCACGCACGCCGGAGTATTTGTACTCAGGAATGCCGCCGGCATCTTCCTCGCCTTCGTCATTCAGGGTGCGACCGCTGCCCAGCAGGCCGATGTAGTTGGAGAAGTGGCTGTAGAACACGCCGAAGCTGCCCTTGTGGGTGCCGTTGTCAAAGCGCAGCGCCAGGTCGCTGGACACCGCTTTTTCTTTCGACAGGTTGGCGTCGCCCAGTTCATAGGTGCCGGTGGCGACGTGAGCGCCGTTGGCATACAGCTCGTAGAACGTCGGGGCGCGTTCGGTGTAGCCGAGGGTGGCGGCCAGGGACCAGATTGGCGTGAGGGTGTACACCGCGCCAGACGACAGGCTGCCGGCGGTGAAGTCGGCGGACTTGTTGGCATTGGCAAAGCGCGCGTTGCCTTTGCCGTCGGGGTCGACGTTGGTGTGTTCCAGGCGCCCGCCGAGGCTCAGCTTGAGGCGCTCGGTGGCCTGCATTTCTTCGAGGATAAACAGCGCGCCGGCGTTGGTGTCGGTCTGCGGTACGAACGCTTCTTCACCCAGCGCCGAGAACTCGTTGCGGCTGACCTGCGCGCCCACCACACCGTTGAATGGCCCGATCGGCAGGTGTCGCGCTTCAACTCGCGCTTCGTAGCCCTTGTTCTTGAAGGTGGTGCCGGTCTCGCCGCCTTCGATTTCCATGTGCTTGTAGTCGGTGTAGCCGGCGTCGAGTTTCACCGAGGTGAACGGGCCTTGCAGGTTGCGGATCTCGGACGCAAAGGCGTAGTGATCCTGCTTCATGCGGATGCGCACGTCCTGCTCGGCCGGGGAGCCGTAGTTGCTGTCGTAGTTGCTGTAGGACAGCCCGGCGTAACCATCGTCCCAAGTGTAGGAACCGCCGACCGAGCCGCCATCCTGGCGCCCGCTGCTGTTGCCCAGGCGGCCGTTCTTGCCTTCACCGTCTTCGCTTTCCGGCGCGTGGCGGCTGCGGGCGAAGCCGGGGATTTTCAGGTCGTTGAATTCCCGGGCACTGGCGTCCAGGTGCAAGGCGAAGGTGCCGTTGCCGGCTTCCAGTTTGCCGGCGCTGCTGCGGGTGGTGTCGGCGCCGCCGTAGCGCAACTCACCGGCACCATGGATGCCTTCGATGGCTTCGGTGGGGATGCGGTTGTCGAAGGTATTCACCACGCCGCCGATGGCACTGCCGCCGTAGAGCAGGGCGGCCGGGCCGCGTACGATTTCGATGCGGTCGACGTTGACCGGGTCCAGCGGCACGGCGTGGTCATAGGACAGCGACGAGGCATCCAGCGCGCCCACACCATTGCGCAGGACGCGAATGCGGTCGCCATCCTGGCCACGGATGATCGGCCGGCTGGCCCCCGGGCCGAAGTACGACGACGACACGCCGGGCTGCTTGTTCAGGGTTTCACCCAGGCTGCCTTTTTGTTGCAGGGTCAGGTCATCGCCTTCGAGCACGGTGGTGGGCGAGGCGAGGGTTTCGCTGCCCAACGGGTTGCCGGTGATGACTTGGGGTTGCAGCTCCAGGGCGTTGGCCTGGGAGGTGATCAATAGGGCGGTGGCCAGCGGGGTGAGGCGCCAGAGAGAAGAGAGGGACATCGGTCGTTCCTTGGCAAACGGCAAAAAAAGAGAAGGCTGAAAACGGTAAGGGATTCGATACCCTTTGATAGTTATCGTTACAATATAACATCACTTTTTTCTCTGCCAAGGGGAACTTTCCCAAACCCCGCTCGATCACTCCCACGCTGATCGTTCCTACGCTCTGCGTGGAAATGCATCCCGTGACGCTCTGCGTCACCATTGCGCAGGGCTGAAATTTGCGTCGACCGCGGGACGCAGAGCGTCCAATTCGGCATTCCCACGCAGAGCGTGGGAACGATCGAACGATCGAACAGTGGCCTATAGTGAAGGCAGCGCTTCCACCCGCACGGCCCGTCCGCTAAGGTGCGCGGCTTCGTTTTCTTCTTTTCGCAAAAGGCCCGGCATGACCGCGACAAACAAAGACCCACTGCACGGCGTCACCCTGGAACAGGTCCTCACCGCGCTGGTGGCGCATTACCAATGGGAAGGCCTGGCCGAGCGCATCAATATCCGCTGTTTTTCCAGTGACCCAAGCATCAAGTCGAGCCTGTCGTTCCTGCGCAAGACACCGTGGGCGCGGGAGAAGGTCGAAGGTTTGTACGTGAAGTTGATGCGCACCAAGCGACCGGTCGAGGACTGAGGTGAAACGTCACCTTATCGGCCTCGCAGCCCTCGGCGGTTGGGCCGGCCTGGCGCTGCAGCAGTACATTATTTTCTACTTCCGCTGGATCGATGGCGCCAGCCTGTTGCCGGGCCTGGTGAATTTCTTCAGCTTCTTCACCGTGCTCACCAACACCCTGGTAGCGGTAGTGTTGACCCACGCCTGGGT
Organism: Pseudomonas sp. TH34; assembly: GCF_016650865.1. NCBI lineage: Bacteria > Pseudomonadati > Pseudomonadota > Gammaproteobacteria > Pseudomonadales > Pseudomonadaceae > Pseudomonas > Pseudomonas sp. TH34. The sequence goes on along the minus strand of NZ_JAEKFB010000010.1, from coordinate 272,802 downwards.
GCAACGGCCAACCGCGGCGAGCCGGTTTTTCCTCGGGCCTGTGGTCAGCAGCGGGATTGCCGTGAGTATTGTGGTGGTCAGCCTCGCGTACAGCCTCTTGCTGCGGCACATGTGGCAGCCCGCGGGGGTGCAGTTTGTGGCGGACGAACTGCTGCACGACGTGATGCCGTTGGTGTTTGTCGCCTATTGGTGGTGGTGCGTGCCCAAGGGCAGCCTGCGCCTCCAGCACATCGGACTGTGGGTGATTTACCCGCTGGTTTACTTCGCGTACGCGTTGTTGCGTGGGTATGTGTGGGGGCTGTATCAGTACCCGTTCATTGACGTGGACAGGCTGGGTTATCCACAGGTGTTCATCAATGCCGGGGGAATTCTGGCGGGGTTTGTGCTGATTGCTTTGGTGGTGGTGGGGCTGGATAAAATCATCAAGCCCCGCACCTGATCACTCTTCTTCGCTGCCTTCCGCGCGCCAGTAACCAACCGCCTTGAGGAACGCCTCATTGACGTTGTGCGTGTCCAGCAGCACCCGCCGCAGCTGGCGCGACAGTTTGCTTTCGGTGGCGACGAAGCTGTACAGCGAACCGTCCGGCAGCGTCAGGTTCTGCACCGTCCCGAGCAGGTCATCCTGGCCGCGCACCACCCAGATCACTTCCACCTCGGCGGCGCTGTGCAGCGGCTGCTGTTCCGCCGCATTGGCGATCTCGATCACCGCCAATACCTTGCGCCCCGCCGACAATTCGTCCAGGCGCCGGGCGATGGCCGGGATCGCGGTTTCATCGCCGATCAACAGGTAGCTGTCGAAGATATCCGGCACTATCATTGAGCCACGGGGCCCGCCGATGTGCAGGTGCTGGCCGACCTTGGCCTGCTCGGCCCAGGTGGAGGCAGGGCCATCGCCGTGCAGCACGAAGTCGATGTCCAGCTCGCCGATGTCCAGGTCGTACCGGCGTGGGGTGTAGTCGCGCATGGCCGGTTGTGGGCCATCGCCGCGCAGGTTGAAGTCGGGGCTGTCCAGCGCCGCTTGTTCGGCGGCGTTCTGCGGGAACAGCAGCTTGATGTGATCGTCACTGCCCAGGCTGATAAAGCCCGCCAGTTCCGGCCCGCCCAGGGTGATGCGGCGCATGCGCGGGGTGATGTCGACCACTCGCAGGACTTCGAGGCGGCGGCGTTTGATTTCGTGGGTCACGCGGTGGATGGCTTGGATATTCATTGGGCTTTTCCGTCGGCAATGGCTTGGGCGGTGCTGTTGAGCAGCGCCGCGACACGAACGATTTCTTCCGGGCTCCAGCGCCCGTGGTGCGAATGCAAGGCGTGACGCAGGTTATGCACCGCCTCGTGGATTTCCGGCGGACGGTCCTGGCCGCGCAGCGAACGTTTGCTCACATCCATGCGCATGCGAATACCTTCGAGGGCAACCGCCTGTTCGCTTAAGAAGAGACGACCGGCGTCGGTGATTGTGTAGCGTTTTTTTCCGTCATCGGCGTCGCCGGTAATCAATTCGCTTTCTTCGAGAAAGGTCAGCGTGGGGTAGATCACGCCGGGGCTGGGGCTGTAGGCGCCGTCGAACAGGGTCTCGATCCGGCGAATCAGGTCGTAGCCATGGCACGGCTGTTCGGCGATCAGTGCCGGCAGCAGCAGTTTCAGGTCGCCGGGGGCGAAAACCCGTGGGCCACGGCCGCCGCGCTCGCGGCCTGGGCGTTTGTCGAAGCCGTCGCGGCTGTCACCGGGGTCGCGGTGTGAATGATGGTCTCTCATTTCGGATGCTCTCGTTTGGTTTAGATACAACGTAAGATATATCTTAATGCCGCTGCAACCCCGACAGACGAACGGTCATCTCGCGCCGTGTGAGACGGGACTCGAAAACAGGCGGATCAGCGCACTGACCCTCACGACATATTCGCCAACTTGTTAGTTGGCGTGCCCCAGTAATTACTGTTGTTTTTTATAATATGTAATCCTATTCTTACGGACGTGTTCTGCACTAAATCATTCTTGTTAAGTTAATGTAGTCCGTTTCTTACGGCTGATTCTAAAGTTTTGGCAAAGTGCCATAATTTTCCTATGTGTCTTGGTATGACAAGGCTACGTGAATAAGCGAATCGACCGGCTTTCATATTCAAAATCGAAATGGATAATTGCCCGGCCTCGAACGAACTCCTGAATTGCAATACAAGTAATTGGAAAGCCTCCGATTTCCACTGTTTCAGGAAACTGTTCTGGCGCTTGGTTAATAAGTCCTGTGCGAAACTAAGCCAGGATTTCGTTTTGATTTTTAATACATATGAGCATCTGCAAATGAAGACTAAAGTAAAAGCTGCGCTGTTGACTGTCGGCCTGTTGGCGGGTTCGATCTCTGTTGCTAATGCGGCGGACGGGACGATTACATTTACCGGTTCGGTCCATTCGGGTGCTTGCTCTATCAAGCCTGAGTCTGTGGATCAGTCAGTTGCACTTGGCGCTATTGCAAAGCATCAGTTGCAATCCGGCGGCAAGTCCACCGCCCGCCCCGTGACTATCGAACTTGAAGGTTGCGACCTGTCTGGCCTCACCGATAACACCGTGACCACTACTTTCACCGGTGCGCCGTCCAGCGTTGTGCCTGGCGGCATCGGCACGGTCGGTAGCGCGGGCGGCATCGGCATCATGATGACCCACGGTGGCAAAGCGATTGAGCTGGGCGTGCCTACCACTCCGCAGGCCATTGTTGCCGGTAATAACACCCTGCAGTTCGGCGCCTACGTACAAGGCCAGGCGACAGGCGACATCGTTCCTGGTGATTTCAGCGCGGTCACCAACTTCACCTTGGCTTATCAGTAAGTGTTTCCCCCGCCACCACTGGTGGCGGGGGAAAACTGGCGGGAGATCAAGGTGAAAACATTCATAAGTCTCGCTATTGCCTCTTCATTGACGCTGTTCATCAGTCCTTGTGATGCCGCGCAGACGCGTGTGCAAGGCGATGGGCTCGTCACGCTGGGAGGCGAGATCATCGACTCGGCCTGCGGGCTGGAAGCGGTCACTGCCGATCAGACCATCGACATGCCTCCCGAACCCATCGGCCGCCTGTTGCGAGAGGGCGCGGGGCAAATGCAGCCGTTCCAGCTACGGCTGGTCAATTGCACGGTGACCCGTCCCGACCCGTTGCGCCCCGGCGAAACGCTGCCGGACTGGGAGCATCTTCGCGTGACGTTCGACGGGCCCAGCGATATGGGCGGGCGCTCCTTTGCAGCCTTTGGTGCCTCGCAGGGGGTTGCTTTCCATATTGAGGACGCAGCTGGCCAGGTGAGTGTGCCGGGAGTGCCGATGGCGTTGCTGCCGGTGGTTGATGGCGACATGACGCTTCATTACAGGCTCCGCCTGGTGGGCAACGGAGTGCCGCTGTTGGCAGGGGCTCACCGCGCGGCAGTGCGGTTCAAGTTGGAATACTTCTGAAGATTGAGTTGCGTGTATGTTGAATACGTCGAAAGTCATGAATACGCTGCGCCCCAGCCTCTTTGGCGGGTTGATATCACTGGCTGGAACTGCAATGGGCGCCGGGGATATTGAGTTTAATACCGACGTTCTTGATCTGATTGATCGCTCCAATATTGACCTGTCTCAGTTTGCACGCAGTGGGTTTATCTTGCCTGGCACCTACTCGATGGTGGTCCAGCTCAATACCCAGCCTATATCTGAACAATCGGTGGCGTTCTTTCACCCCGATGATGATCCCAAAGGCAGTGCGCCCTGTTTATCGCGTGAGCTTGTCGAGCAACTGGGCCTCAAGGCGTCCGGCGCTGACCAGCTCAAGTGGTGGAAAGGCGGGCAGTGCCTGGATGTCACGGGCTTGCCCGGCATGCAAGTCAGTGCCGACCTGGGCACCTCCACCCTGGACATCAACCTTCCCCAGGCCTACCTGGAATACAGCGCCATCAACTGGGACCCGCCGTCACGTTGGGATGAGGGGGTGCCGGGGTTGCTGGTCGACTACAACATGACGGCGCAGTCCAGCTACCGGAAAAGTAACGGTACGCGCAATGACCTCAGCGGTAACGGCACACTCGGCGCCAATGCCGGGGCCTGGCGCCTGAGGGCGGATTGGCAAGGGCGTGTCGAGAAAGACCGCGAGGCCCAGGCCAGTCGGCAAAAACTGGAATGGAGCCGCTATTACGCGTATCGCGCCGTTCCTGCGCTGAAGGCACGCCTGGTGGTGGGCGAGGACTACCTGTATTCGGACCTGTTCGACAGCTTCCGCTTTACCGGTGCCGGGCTCAAGTCAGACGAAAGCCAGCTGCCGCCCAACCTGCGGGGCTACGCACCGGAAGTGGTCGGGGTGGCCAGGACCAATGCAAAGGTTGTCATCAGCCAGCAGGGGCGTGTGCTCTATGAAACGCTGGTGGCGGCAGGCCCTTTTCGTATCCAGGACCTTAATGACGCCGTGTCCGGCACCCTGGATGTGCGGGTCGAAGAGCAGGACGGTTCGGTGCAGAAGTTCCAGCTCGATACGGCAGGCGTTCCCTACCTGACGCGTCCCGGGCAGGTTCGTTACAAGCTGTCTGCCGGGCGACCGTCCAACCTGCAGTACGAATCCCGCGGTGATTTTTTTGGCACCGGCGAGTTCTCCTGGGGGATCAGCAATGGTTGGTCGCTGCTGGGCGGTGCGATAACGGATAACAACTACCGTGCGCTGTCGGTGGGCGCGGGCCGGGATTTGCTGGCGTTCGGCGCCGTTTCCCTGGACGTCACCCAGTCTCGCGCCAGCCTGTGGAACCAGACACTCTCGGGTAAATCCTACCGCCTTCAATATTCCAAGAACTTTGAAGAGTACGACAGCCAGGTCACCTTTGCCGGTTACCGGTTTTCCGAGAAGAACTACTTGAGCATGAGCCAATACCTGGATGCTCGGCACTACGGGTTGAACGGTGAGCTGGGCGGACGCGGCGTGTTCGATGAAAACGGTAACTTCATTGAACACTGGAAACCCATTGGCGGTAACAAGGCGCTTTATACGGTGACGGTGAACAAGCAGTTTCGCGATCTGAACACCACGGTGTATGCCAGCTATAACAAACAAACGTATTGGAATCGGCCGGACACCCAGCGCTGGAACCTGTCGGCGTCTCGTTACTTCAACGTGGGTTCTGTCAGGAACATGAGCCTGTCGCTGAATTTATATCGCACCCATGAATACCAATATAAGGATAACGGAGCAGCGCTGACGGTCAGCCTGCCGTTGGGGCCCACCGGCACCTTGTCGATGGATGCCAACAGGGCCGGCGGCAAAAACAGCTTTACCACGCGCTACGCCGATCGTCTGGATGAACGTAACAGCTACCAGCTCAGTGCCAGCGATACCTCGGCCAGCGGCTACCTGAGCCATATTGGTGACCAGGCCGACATCGACCTCAGCGCCACGACGCAACAAGGCAATAACCGCACCCTCAGCGCATCCGTGCGTGGCGGCGGCACGCTCACGCCTTACGGTGGGGCGCTGCATCGAACCACCAGTACCGGCGGAACCCGCCTGCTGGTCGATACCGCCGGTGTGCCCGATGTGCCCGTGCGGGGTTACGGCACGCCGACCCGCAGCAACGCGTTCGGCAAGGCGGTCATCTCCGACATCACCAGCTACCAGCGTACGGCGGCCAGTGTTGACCTGGAGAAATTGCCCAGCGATGTCGAGGCCACTCAATCCGTGACGCAATTGACCCTCACCGAAGGGGCCATTGGCTACCGATCCCTGGAAGTGATTTCCGGCCAGAAGGCCATGGCGATTCTTCGCCTGCCGGATGGCAGCGCACCGCCCTTCGGCGCCACGGTGAAAAACCGCAAGCAGCAGGACACCGGGGTGGTGAATGACGGCGGGGATGTCTACCTGAGCGGCATTCAGGCCGGCGAGCAGATGATCGTCAGTTGGGGCGGCACCGAGCGCTGCGTCCTGACGCTGCCTGTCGAGTTGCCAGCGGATGCGTTCACCGATGCCCTGCAATTGCGCTGCCAGACGGTAGCCGTCGATCAAGCCTCACCCGAGCCAGCCACCCTGACCGGCCAGCGAAACACTATGGAGAATCCATCCTCATGAAACACAACATACGTTTTACCTACGCACTGCTGCTGGTGGTCTTGAGCCAGAGCGCCAACGCCGCTGTCGGCCTGGACCGTACCCGCGTGATTTTCGATGGTGGCAAAGATGCAACCAGCGTCAACATCACCAACAACAACCCCCAGTTACCGTACCTGGCCCAGGGCTGGATCGAGGATGAAGAGGGCAAGAAAATCACCTCACCCTTGATCGTGCTGCCACCGGTCCAACGCCTGGAGCCCGGCAAGCAAAGCCAGGTGAAAGTCCAGGCGCTGCCGGCCGCCAAGTCGCTGCCCCAGGATCGGGAGACGGTCTACTACTTCAACCTGCGGGAAATTCCGCCGCGCAGCGACAAGCCCAACACCCTGCAAATCGCGCTGCAAACCCGGATCAAATTGTTTTACCGGCCGCAGGCAATTACCCCCACCCAGCAGGACCTGGCCAACCCGTGGCAGGAAAAACTGACCCTTACCCGGCAAGGCGATCACTACCGGGTGAATAACCCCACGCCTTACTACGTGACCCTGGTGGATGCGCGCAGCAGCAAGGACGGCAAGACCATACCGGGCTTCGAGCCGGTGATGGTCGCGCCCAAAGGCACGCAAGCCTTGGGGCCGACTGCCAAAGAGCTCGGTACCACCCCCTATTTGTCCTACGTGAATGATTACGGTGGCCGTCCGCTGCTGGCGTTCACCTGCAGTGGCGAGACGTGCAAGGTGAACACGCAACTGTCTGTGGCCAATCAGTAGTGCCTGCTGCCGGAGAACGTCATGAAGTTGCACACAGTGAAGGTCTTGGTCGGTCTGTTGCTGGCCCTGATGGGGCCGGCGCACGCCGCGGATGACGAGGATGTGGAGGGCATGGTCGGGATGCTCAACATTCTCGGGTCCATGCACGAAACCCCCTGCAGCCTGGAGATGGCATCCCTGCACCAGACGATTGACCTGGGCCCGGTATCGGCCAGCCAGTTGCAACGGCCGGGTGACCAGGCGACCTCCGTGGCCTTTCAACTGCTGTTCGAGGATTGTCGGCGCACTGCCGGCCGCATCGCCAGTGAGCGCACGGGAAACCTGACATGGAGCGCCTATCAACCGGTGCTGTCGGTCGCGTTCATTGCGCCGGCCGATGCCGATGATCCACGGCTGGTCAAGGTGCAAGGCATCACCGGGATGGGCCTGCGCCTGACCGATTCCCAGGGGCGCGATGTACAGCTGGGTTCAAGGGGCGAGCCGTTGTTCTTGCCCTTGGGCCGCAACACGCAGACCTGGAACGTCCAGCCCACGCGCACGCCGGCACCCCTGACCAGCGGTGCATTCCGGGCCGTGGTGGATTTCAGGCTCAATTATGAGTAAGGGCAGAACAATGACCAGGTTAACCGGCCCGCGGGCCATTTTTATCGGTGCGGGACTGCTGTGGGCGGTCAGCCAGGGCGTGCAGGCCGATACCAACCTGACGATCCGCGCGGTGATCATCGCGCCGCCGCCATGCGTGATTAACAGCGGTGGCACGCTGAATGTGCCGTTCGGCAATGACCTGCTGACGTCGCGGATTGATGGCGTGAATTATCGACGGGACGTGCCGTATACCGTCACCTGCAGTCCCCCCGTTTACAGCAACGCGATGACCCTGGAACTCAAGGGCGCGGCGGCCGGGTTTGATAACAAAGTGCTCTCGACCCCCAAGACCGACCTGGGTATCAAGCTATTCGCCAATGGGGTGGACTGGCCGCTGAACACGCCGCTCAGGTTTACCCATCCGACCTTTCCAGCCGTGCAGGCAGTGCCGGTGAAGCGCGCGGGCAGCACGTTGACCGGAGGGGCCTTTGCGACCGCCGCCACCCTGGTGATCGAGTACCAATGACGAGCCCTAATAAAGAGGAACGATCAATGACAAGTTGGCCGCAGCGAGCGTTGCTCGCCTTGTGTTCCATCGGCTTTTGCAGTGGTGCGTCGGCCAACCTGACGTTCAACGGAACGCTGAACGAGCCGCCGCCCTGCACGATTGATTCGGGCAGCACGATTGAAGTCGATTTCGGGGATGTCGGCACCAAGCGTATCGATGGCGTGAAATACCGCAAGGCCGTCGGCTACACCATCCGCTGCGGCGCCTCCACGCTGCCGTGGTTGTTGAAGCTGAGCGTCAAGGGCACAGAGACGACTTTTGATAACGCCGCCCTGCAGACCACTGCGCCTGACCTGGGGATTCGGCTGTATCAGAACAACGCGCCGTTTCGCCTCAACACGCCGCGGGACATCAGCCTGGCGGCACCGCCGACATTGGAAGTGGTGCCGGTCAAACGGCCGGGTTCGGTCCTGAAGGCCCAAGGGTTCACGGCGGTGGCCACGCTGTTGGCTGAATACCAGTAGGAGTCGAGTGTATGCGACACGCAATGATTCATAAGGGGCTGGCCCTGCTGCTGACCTTCGGCCTGGCGGCCACGGCGCAGGCGGTGGACAACCTGAGGTTCAAGGGCAACCTGGTGGAACAGGCCTGCTCCATCCGCCCGGGCGATGAAGCCATCACCCTGGAAATGTGGGACCTGACCAGTAAGCACCTCTACATCAACACACGCTCAGTGGGCAAACGTTTCACCCTGCACCTGGATGACTGCAATACCACCATCAGCGACTCGGTGACCATCCTGTTCAACGGTGCGGAAAACCGTGCGCTGCCCGGGTTGTTCGCCCTGGATGGTGGCAGTGGTGCCTCTGGTATCGGGCTGGGTTTGGAGACGCTGAGCGACAAACCGGTGCCGGTGAACAAGGTCGGCGACGAGCAGAAATTGAGCCCCGGCAACAACGTCATTCTGCTCAAGGCCTATGTGCAGGGTGAGCCGGATGCCCTGCGGGACAAGACCATCGGGCACGGCAGCTACCGTGTGACTTCGACGTTTACGCTGGATTATCCGTAACGGTAAACCGTTATGCATGGGATGAAAGAGAACAACATGAAACGACTATTTGGAGCCGTTGTGCTGCTTGCCCTGGCTGGCATTACGACGACCGTGAAAGCAGCTGATTGCCGAGTCAATGGCGGCAATTGGCAACGGGTGAACATTGGCGGGACGTTGAACCTGCAGGTCCCGGTGAATGTGCGACTGGAGGTGAATGAGCCGCGTATCCTCCTGTCCGGGGTGAGGATCGAATGTCGCTTCGAACCCGACAGTTATACCCCGGATGGACGGCAGGATTACTGGGCCACCGGGACGAGGATCGGCCCGGCCTGGTCGCCTGGTCCGAAGTTCGTCAACCAGACGACCGGTTTGCGCATAAATGGCACGTACCGCGACACGCCTATCCCGGCGGGTATCCGGATTGCGACCATGCCTAACAATACGACTCCGATCCCGATCGATGTCATTCCTTATATCTTGATCCGCAACAACCCGACCAACCCTATCGACATTCGAATAGGTGACACCCTCGGCGTGTTACGTCTCGACCAGACCAACAATTACGATAGCGGCTCCACGAGCCTGCAGCTCACGTACATCGCCAACAACGACTTCATCATTTCCCCATCGTCGTGCACGATCAACAATAACCAGCCGATCAATATCGACTTCGGCAATGTCCATCAGAGGGCGATAGGCACGGACCCCCTGTCCACCACCGTTCGTAAAGATCACACGCTCACCTACCGGTGCCCGGACCCGGGGATTACCACGCCGATCACCATTACCTACAAAGGCACGCCGTCCTCGTTCAACGCCAATGCGCTGGTGATGAGCAATCCGAACGTGGGCACGGCCCTTGTCCGTGGAGGGGCGGCGGTTAGAGTCAATGGCTCGTTCCTGACCCGTATCACCAACAGTTCCGGGAGCGACGTTGTAACGTTCGCCCTGGTCAAGCGAACCGGGTCCTTGCCTGTCGAGGGGCCGTTAAACGGCAGCGGCGTACTGGTAATGGGTGTGCCATGACACACCCATAGGGTCAGACCTGGCGCGTGACGCGGTTACGTTGTTTGCTGTGGCGCTCCAGGGCCTGGTGGGTCAACTCGCGCATCCATTGTTTTTCGCGGTAGCCCAGTTCGTTGAGCAGCAGGTTATAGCTATCGTCCGTCATGGGTTGCCCGGTCAGCACTTGCGGATGTGGCACACCCAGGGCGTCGGCGAGGCCCTTCAGCGTGAGCCTCAATGCTTCCTTCTGCTCGTCGGGCAAACCATTGGCCTGGGCCAGCCTGGCCTGGGCTTCCTGCAGTTCATCCAGGCGCGCGCATTGCTCGTCGAAATGCCGGGCATTGGCCTCAAGGGTGTTCGGGTGGTGGTCGTGCAGGCACTGTTCCCAATAGGGCTCCAGCAGCATCTGGTTGACCAGGCCGTCACCTTCGCCCAGTTCCAGCACGGTGCTGTAGGCCTGTTCGATTTGCGCCGCTTTCACGTCACCGGTGTCGCGGTACAGCATATGTTCTGACAGCCAGGGCAGGTCGAGGCGCTTGGCCAGGGCGGTCTGGTAGCTCAGGTAGACCTCCACGTCGTCCACCTTGCCCATCACGCCTTCCCGTCGTTGCGAACGCAGCCATTGGCCGAGGCCGCCTTCGGCTTCCGGTTTGAGCCGATTGGCAATGTCCTCGCTGGCGACGCGGTTCAATTGCTTGAGCCGTGCATTGCCCTTGGCCAGCGTCACCAGTTTGGCCTCGCGCTCGCTGGCCGAGGCGGAGTAACGCTGGGCTTCGCTGACCAACACCTCGATGCCCAGGTCATTGAAAATCTGTGCACTGCCGTCGGCGCACAGGCCGGGAAAACTGGCCATCCTGAACAGCTTTTCACGTAGCGCCGTGTCGTTGTGGGCCGCCTCCAGCAAACGCCAGACGCGCTCGCGCAACGTTTCAAGATTGTCCCAATAGGCATCCATGTCCTGGGGGCGCTGGAAGAAGTCGGATGCTTCAAGGGCCTTGATCACCTCGAACAAACCCTGGGAGCCGTGCTCGCGTTCCACCGCTTGCCACAGTGCCTGGCGCCTGCCCAGTAACGGCTGCTTGACCCGCTCCAGCCACGGGCCGCTCTCTCCACGGGGTTCATAGTGGCGGTTGGGGTCCAGGCCGGCGGCTTCGCGGTACTGCTCGTACAGCAGGCGCTGGTCGTTGAGCAGGGCGTTGCGGTCCAGGCGGGTGTGGGCGACGGTCCGGGCCTCGGCGCTGTTGGCCATGAGCGCTGGCACATGATCAATCCGGGTTTGGCTCAGGTCCAGCAGGAAACCCTCCTCCCGTGGATGGGCAAACAGTCCGGTGGGCCATTGGGTGATGGGGGTGCGGCTCAGGAACAGGCGGCGCAGGTGCGGCATTTTCGAGATGTTCGGGGGCTGCGTCAGCGGGTTTCGGTACAGGTTCAGGTTGCGCAGGTGCTTGAGGTTTTTAAGGCGCGCAACGTCGCCGTTGAGCAGCGTGATCTGGTTTTCTCCCAGGTGGAGGTCACGCAGGTAGCGCATGTTGGCGATGGGCTCGGGCAGCCGCGTCAGTTCATTCGCACTGACGTCCAGCTCCCGCAGGGACGGGAACGCCTGCAGAAAGGGCCACTGGCTGTCGTTGAACATGCAGTTGGCGAGCTTCAGTTGGGTGACGTGCTCGAAACCATTGCCCAGCAGCGGCAGGCTGCCGGGCAGGTCCAGGGCGCTGAGGTCCAGGCTCGCGCCGCTCTGCACCTGGCCCCAATCGTCGCGGTGCTCGGCGAGGCGGTCTTCCCAGCAGCGATAGAGTTTGTGCGCAATGATATTTTTACGCAGTTTTTCCTCCCGGGCCATGCGGCTGTTTTTGGGATGAGGGCCGGGCAGGCGCTTCCATTGCTCCAGCTCCCGGTGCAGGTTGTGCCGCTGCAGGACCAGGCGATTGAGGACCTGATTGTTCAGCCCTGGGCCGATCTCATTGAGGAACCGCTGCAGGCGCGCCTCCTCCAGGGTCGGGAACAGACTGGCCAGCACCTCCCGGGCGCGGGCCTGGCTCAGATGCTCCTGGGCGCGGCGCAACCCGCCGAGGGCCGCGCCGCCGAGCAGAGTGGTGGTCTGCACGTCTGCCGTACTGCGCAGCGGTGGCTCGGCCAGCACTCGGCGCCGTTCGGCCAGGGGTTCGAGAATTGCCATCAGCCAATGCTTGAGCCCGGCGCCCTGGCCGGGCCGGTAGCCCAACTCGCTTTGCTGGGATTCGGACAATGCACGCAACAGGCATTCATAAAGGGTATCCGGGCCGTGCAGGCGTTGGCCCTGTTCATCGAACAGTTCGTAGCCCACGTGGTTCTGGCGCACCAGCACCCGGCGCCGGCTGGCATCGGCTGCCCCGGCTTCACAGCGCAACGCACCGTTGACCTGGCGATCACGGATTTGCAGGTGCAGGTCGCCAAAGCCATCGCTGTGGCGCTTGAGGGTGTTGAGCACCAGGCGCTCGGTGCCTTCGGTGATCGGCCAGAGCGAGAAGAACCCGGCATAGGCCTGGGCACTGTGCTGGGCGAAGCTCAGTTCGCTGGCCTGGTTGAGCAAACGCAGTGGTACGTGTTGGTCCAGGGTTTGCCGTTCGGCCGGGGTGGCGCTGGCCAGCAGGGTTTCGGCCAGGGGCCGGTCCAGCGGGCTGACCTGCTCGCGCAACCGACGCACATGGGGATCGGCGCTGAGCTGGCGGGCGTTGTGGATGTAGTCGGCGATGTCACCTGTCTGGCGCGCCACCGAGTCCGCCAGTTGATCGCGCAAGGTTTGCACGCGCAGGTCTTGCGGTACGTCGCCGCCCAGCAGTTGTTTGATCGACGGCTCATCGAGAAACCCCAGCACCCGCGCCGGCAACTCGCCGGACATCACCTCGGCCAGGCTCAGTTGCAGCGTGTCGGCCGGCGATGCATCCGGGTTGGCGTACTTGTGGGAGTCGCCGGTCTTGTCCGAGCGCACGAACACTTCCAATGCCTTGGTTTGGGGCCAGCCCGGCAGCTCGGTGATGGTCTGCTCGAACCAGGCGGACGTTGCATCCAGCGGCAGCGGTGCGCCGGTACGCAGGGTGTGCACGGTCTGCGTGGCCGCGTGCCGGGCTTCGTAGCGATTGAGGGTGGCTTCCAGCAGCGGCGGGGTCGGCCGGTTTTGCACGTAAAGGTTGCGCAATACACCGTCGTCGGCACCGCTGATGCGTTGCATCTGCTGCAGCTGCTGGTCGCTGAATGATGCGGCTCGTGGCCCCAGGCGGCGCATCAGTGTGGTGCTGTCCCAGGTGCGCGGTTGCTCGGCTTCATGCACGAAGGCGCCACTGCCGTTGAACCGCACCTGGGGTTGATAGGCGTTGGCGCGCTGCGGATGGGCGATACGCGTGTCGCCGGTTTCAGCGTCTGCCTGCACTTCGAAGTGAGCGCCTTGCAGCGCGAGGATCTGCTTGCCCTGATGGGTGTGCAGGCCGTCGACACTGGACGGCTGGTCGAGGTTTTTCACAGCATAGGGCGCAATATCCGGGTGCCACAGGCGCGCGCTGCCGTCGGGCCGCACCACCGGGCGCAAGCCTTCGACGAAGGGGCTGAGCTTGAGCCGTGCGACATGGCCCAACTGGCTGGCGGCGCCGAAAAGGGCAAACTGGATCACGCTGTCGGCCACCGCGACCACTTGCTCTGCCGCCTCGGCTCCACGCCCCTGGGCCCAATCGACAATCCCCTCGAACACCTCGTCGGTGATCTGGTACAGGCTGTAGGCGAGCATCGCTTCGCCCAGCAGCGGCACGAAAGGCGTCAGCACCAGCAGCGCTGCGTTGAACATATCCCCGAGGATTTTTTCCAGGTTGTCCCACCAGGCCCAGCGCGCGTGGCGGTCAGCGGTGGCGGTGGGCACGGCGATGTCCAGGGCATCGTTGACGATCTTGTTCAACTTGAGGCGGTACTGGTAATTCCACAGGTCATTTTCGGCGGCGAGCGTTGAGCGATTGACGTGATCGTCACCGATGGCCTGCACGCTGAATTGCAGATTCGGCTGGGTGATCGGCGTGTCGCGCCAGCTGGGGCGCGGGTCGGTGTGTGGGGTTTGATGCCAACGCACACGGCTCAAGCGCGTATTGAGCCCGGCAAAGAATTCACCGCGCCGGGCATGGTCGATGAACTGGCTGAAGAAGGTCTGGTAGCGCTGCTTGTCCCGCAGTTTTTCCGTGAGATGACTGAGGAAGGCCGCGGGCGAAGGGTATTGCTTCAAGGGGTGTTCGGGGTCTGCGGGGATATACACCAGCACCTTGCCTACCGGCCGGGTGGGCTGCGGCACAAACAGCAGCAGGATGCCGGTCAATGCCGTGCTCATCAGGCTCAGGGTATGGCATTCAAGGGGCAGGCCCTCCAGCAGTGCGACGCGGCCGGCGATCAGGCCGAGCACGGCGCCATGGGCATCGGCGTCGATGTCCCGGTTGATCAGGGCCAGGTGCGCGGCCGTACCCAGGGCCGTCTTCTGGGTGGCAATCATCTGCAGGCGCACAGCCCGGGTCACCGCCGCGTCATAGAACCCCAGGGCTTGGCGCAGGCTTTTCTGATAGCGGGCGCCCAAGTCCAGGGCGCGGCAGATTTGCTTGAACTGTTCAGCGGTCAATACCGCGCCGGTGGTGGTGTGGCGCAACGTCAGTACATCGCGCTGCCCGCGTGGGTCTTCGGCGGACATGAAGGCGTAATCGACGAAGGTGTCCGAGGCGGCAAAGTTGGCCAGCGCGGCGTCCAGCAGCGACAGGGTTTTGCTTTGCTCCCCGCGCTTGAAGTCATGCACCCACCAGGCAACCGTGGTGCTGGCATACAGCCGCAGGTGGGTGGTTTTGACGTCGATATCGCCATAGGCTTTCAAGGCATTTTTCAGCAACGGTTCGGCGAAGGCGTACACGTTGGTTAGTGCCTGGAATCGTTGGTCCATCGCCGTCTGTTGCTGCCAGTGTTCGGCAATGGCGGGCTTGAGCGCCTGGTGCTGTCTGGCGCTGGCATGGGGATAGTGGCGGATGCCTTGGTGAGCGACGTCGTTGAGTGCGCGCAGGCGATGTGGCGAGGTGGTTTTCAGCCAGTGCGGCAGGGCGTTTTCGATAAACGCGTGGTGCAGGGACTGGTCGGGTATGTCGGCCATGGGGGCAACCTGTAGAGCTCAAAAAGAAGGCTTGAGTCTATGCACCGGCACGGCTGCGGATAAGTTTGAATAGTGGGTGGAAACTGCGGCGGATCCCTCAGTAATTCGCAAGTGAAAAGCGCAGGGATAGGCCCTTCAGCGCGCGCTGCATAAGCTGTTGTCGCCCGGTTGCAAATAGGGTGTAAGAATCGGCGCCATGCCCTTGAGTACTTGTACCGGCAACGCCGAAGTGAACTTGAAACCCTGGGCCGAAGCACCGGGGACGAAGGCGGTCAGCGTGCCGAAATGATGCTCGCCGATGTAGAACACGAAGGTCGCCGTGCGGTTGATCGCCTTGGAGCTGAGAATCCGCCCACCGGCGCCGATGGCTTCGATCCGGTTGTCCCCGGTACCGGTCTTGCCGCCCATGGCCAGCGGCGTACCGTCCGCCAGTTTGAAACTGCCGGACACGCGCCGTGCGGTGCCCGCGTCCACCACCTGGGACAGCGCGCCCTTGAGCGCCGCGGCCACCTCGGAAGGCAGCACGCGCTTGCCGCGATTGGGGTCATTGACCAGCCGGGTTTCGTACGGGGTGTCGGCGGCAAAGCGCAGGCTGTCGATACGCAGAGTGGGCTGGCGCACCCCGTCGTTGAGGATGATCCCCACCAGCTCTGCCAGCGCTGCCGGGCGGTCGCCGGAGCTGCCGATGGCCGTGGCGAGCGACGGCACCAGGTGGTCGAAGGGGTAGCCGACTTTTTGCCAGCGCTGGTGAATATCGAGGAACGCCTCGATCTCCAGCATGGTGCGGATGCGGCTGTCGCGGGCACTCTTGTGGCGGCTCTTGAACAGCCAGCTGTAAACCTCCTGGCGTTCATGTTCACTGGCGGCGGTGGCCTGGGTAAAGGTGGCGTCGGGGTGTTGCAACAGGTAGCCCATCAACCACAGGTCCAGGGGGTGAACCTTGGCGATATAGCCTTGGTCGGGCAGGTCATAGGCGCCGGGGCCATAGTTCTGGTAGAGCTTGTCGAGGCGCTCGTCGGTGAGTTTCTCAGGGCTTTTCACGCTGCTCAAATGGGAGCGGACAAAGCTGTTGAAGCTCGCCTGGCTGGCATTGGGCAGCAGGTAGCGGTGCACGGCGGCCAGGCGAATGGCGGTGGGATGCATGCCATCGAGAAAGGTATCGAGGCGCGCCTGGGTATCTTTGTTGCGGTACTTTTTCCAGAACTTGAGCAGGAACGTAGTGCCCTCGCGATCAGCAAACTGGGCCAGGTATTCCTGGCGGCGCGGGTCGTTGTCGTCCTTGAGCAACTCGGCGCTGTTGTTCGGGCCCTGGTAGGTGGTGTAGCGCACCAGGTCACGCATCAGGCGAATGAACGGAAGGTTGATGGACTCGCGCAGGGCTTCGATCAATGTGGGGGTGCGGCCGTTGTCCTGGCTGCGGAAGTTGTGGAAGTGGTGCATGCCGCCGCCGGTGAAAAAGCCTTCGCTGGTGTTGGCCGAGTATTGGCGATTGAGGGCGGCGTCGAGCATGGCCGGCAGGTTGCGATCGCTGTTCTGGATCAGGTAATCGAGGGCCCAGCGGGTGATGCGGTCCTGGTCGTCCACCGGAATCTTGCGCAACTGGGCAGCGGGCATCGCGCCGTATTTGTCGTGCAACTCGCTGACGATTTGCAGGTAGGTGGTCATCACCCGCAGCTTGGCGGTGGAGCCCAGTTCCAGCTTGCTGCCTTCGTTGATGTCGAACGGTTGGTCGGTGCTGTCGGTCTGCACCCGCACCCGCGCGCCGTCGGGGGTCATCTCGTAGAGGTTGAAACTGTAGCGCACCTGGGCGGTGCTGGCGGGCGTCAGCAACGTCGGGCCGAGCAGGCCGATCTGCGCGGCGAAGGTAGGGTCGGCGAGGTGCTTGAGGTAGGCGCTGGCCTGGGCTTGCAGGTCCGACTGCAAGGTGCTGGTGGCAGACAGGTCGAGGCGGTCGAGGTCATACAGCGGCTGGTTGAGCAGGGCGGCCAGGCGAGTGCGGGCGACGGTAATACCCTTGTTGGTTTCGATCGGCTGGATCGTCGGTTGCTGTTGCCAGTCACGGTAGGTGACTTTGCTGGCGAGGGCGGCGTTGGCCAGGGCCGGGTCGATCACGTTGTTCTGTGCGAGCAGGCGGATGTGGCTGTCGGTGAGGTCCGCCAGCTCCTTGTGACCCTTGGACAAATAGTGAGACGGGCGGCGCTGGGCGATCATCAGTGACAGCACCTCGCGCAACGCCAAGCCTTTTTGCGACAGTTGTTTGGGGTCGCGGCTGTTGAGCAGGGCGTTGGTCTGGTTGAAGTCAGCGCCGTACCACACGCGCAAACCTTCGGCCATGCCGTGCACTTCGCCGTGGCCGGGCACCGCCGACAGGGGCACGCTGTTGAGGTAGTCGCGCACGATGCCCTGGCGGGCGGGGAGGGTTTGCGGGCCGTCCTGGTACGCGCGCACGCTGGCGGAAATCATCTGGCGAATTTTTTCGCCGCCGGACAGGGTCAGGCCGTCGGGCGAGTGGCGGTATTTTTCCAGTTGCGTCGCCAGGGTACTGCCGCCTGCTGTCTGGCCGGGCAGGTGCAAGAGCTTGGCCACCTGGGACCAGGCGGCCTTGGCGAAACGCGGCCAATCCACGGCCGGGTTGAGTTGAGGGTTTTTCGGGTCGAGCAGGTCGCGGTCTTCGATAAACAGCAGGCTGCTGACCACCACCGGCGGGATCGCCGCAAAGCTTGGGTACAACTGCTGTGGATACGTGAACTGATACAGGGGGGCGGCCCGGCAATCGGTGATAGTCAGGCCGGCCTGCATCTTTTCCGGGTAGGGCACGAACAGGCCGCGCTGGGCGTAGGCCATCAGGTCGGGGGAGAAGCGCGCTTGAGCCTGGATCAGGTAGTCACGCTTGATCAAGCGCGGCAGGAACTCGCCAAGGGCGCTGTAGCCCAAGCGCTTATCAAAGGGCCCGGCACCTGGGTAAACCCGCGCATCGCTTGGGCCCGAATGCATTTGGTAGGTGAGGGTTGAGGCGATGTCGGTGAAGGTTTTGGCCTGCAACCTTGAAGTGCGCATTTCCCGCAGAGCGGCAAAAGCCAGGGCGATCAACGCAATCAACAGTACCAGCCAGAACAGCCGCCACCACAACCGTCGGCGGGGGGGAGGGCTTTGTGGCAATGGCTGTTCATCCGGGCTATCGGTGGAGACCGCAGCCTTGGTCGAAGCGTTTTGCCATAAAGCGCCCATAGTCGATTGATCCATTTACGCAGATTGATCGGACTTGGTTGAAGCTTAGACGGTGGTGGGCGAGTGGGAGGAATTTGTGAGGGGGATGTTGTTTGTGGTGAAGGGGCTTTCTGTGGTGAGGGAGCTTGCTGTGGTGAGGGAGCTTGCTCCCGCTGGAGTGCGAAACACTCCCAAAGAACCGGCCCCGGTCTAACTGAAAAAACGCATGCTCAGATTTTGGGTCTGCTGCGCAGCCCAGCGGGAGCAAGCTCCCTCGCCACAATGGCGCTTGGTCGTCAGGAAGTGCCGTTCTAGAGCCTCCCCCACCGGTAAATCCGCCAAAGGTCGGGGCATGACGCTGCACCATTACCGTGCAATACTCGCGGCCGTTTGTTGGCGAAGGTTCCTACGCTGGCCAGGTAATGCTCCTCCGCAAAAGGCGTGTTTACCGAGAGTTCCCGCTGAATCTTGCCGTTTATAGAGTGAAAACCCCTGGGTTTAGCTTTTTATACTGCACCCCCGCTGATCTGGCTTGGACAGACCGTTTTACCCAAAAGGTGAACCGGAAACGGTACGCCATGGCACACCCGCCATGACGCTCCGGACTCGGTGGCTCATATCCAATAACAAGACGAGGTTGTATCCCTATGCCCGCTGGCAATCACCTGCCCCAAGGCGAGACCGCTCAGGGCGGTCCGCTGAAACGCGAACTTGGCGAACGGCATATTCGCCTGATGGCCCTCGGCGCCTGTATTGGTGTCGGCCTGTTCCTCGGTTCGGCCAAGGCCATTGAAATGGCCGGCCCGGCAATCATGCTGTCTTACATCATCGGCGGTCTGGCGATCCTGGTGATCATGCGCGCCCTCGGTGAGATGGCCGTGCACAACCCGGTGGCCGGCTCCTTCAGCCGCTACGCCCAGGATTACCTCGGCCCGCTGGCGGGCTTTCTCACGGGCTGGAACTACTGGTTCCTGTGGCTGGTGACCTGTGTCGCGGAAATCACCGCCGTCGCCGTCTACATGGGCGTGTGGTTCCCCGATGTGCCACGCTGGATCTGGGCCCTCGGCGCGCTGGTCAGCATGGGCACCATCAACCTGATCGCAGTCAAGGCGTTCGGTGAGTTCGAGTTCTGGTTCGCGCTGATCAAGATCGTCACCATCATTGCCATGGTGATCGGCGGCGTTGGCATCATCGCATTCGGCTTCGGCAACGATGGCGTGGCCCTGGGGATTTCCAACCTGTGGACCCACGGAGGCTTTATGCCCAACGGCGTACAGGGCGTGTTGATGTCCCTGCAAATGGTGATGTTCGCCTACCTGGGCGTGGAGATGATCGGCCTCACCGCCGGTGAAGCGAAGAACCCGCAGAAGACCATACCGAGTGCCATCGGCTCGGTGTTCTGGCGCATCCTGCTGTTCTACGTCGGTGCGTTGTTCGTGATCCTGTCGATCTACCCGTGGAACGAAATCGGCACCCAGGGCAGCCCGTTCGTGATGACCTTTGAGCGCCTCGGTATCAAGACTGCCGCCGGCATCATCAACTTCGTGGTGATCACTGCGGCGCTGTCGTCGTGCAACGGCGGTATCTTCAGCACCGGGCGCATGCTCTACAGCCTGGCGCAGAATGGCCAGGCCCCGGCCACGTTCGGTACTACGTCAAGCAACGGCGTGCCGCGCAAGGCGCTGCTGCTGTCGATCTTCGTCTTGTTGCTGGGCGTGTTGCTCAACTACATGGTCCCGGAAAAAGTCTTCGTGTGGGTCACCTCCATCGCCACCTTTGGTGCGATCTGGACCTGGCTGATGATCCTCCTGGCCCAGCTCAAGTTCCGCAAGAGCCTGACCCAGGCCGAACGTGACGGCCTCAAATACCGTATGTGGCTGTACCCGGTCAGCTCCTATCTGGCGCTTGCGTTCCTGGTGTTGGTGGTGGGGTTGATGGCGTACTTCCCGGATACCCGCGTGGCGCTGTATGTTGGCCCGGCGTTCCTGGTGGTGCTGACGGTGTTGTTCTACGTGTTCAAGTTGCAGCCCACCCAAGCTGCGGCGCGCGCCGCAAGCTGATTGTTCCGCGCTCAACAAAAAGCCCCTTTCGGGGCTTTTTGTTTTTCAGGCGGTGGCGATGCGTGCCGGTTGGGTGAGCCGCTTGTTCAAATCCAGCCAGGCCCCCAGCAACGCCATCAGCCCTGCGCCTACCAGTGCGGTGAAGATTTGCATGGCGAAGGCATCGCCGGTGATCGCATTGATCATGTCCGCCAGGGGCGCCAGCAACACCCCCAGGCAGAACACTTCCAGGGAGTAACGCCCCATGCGGCAGGTTTGTTGTGCCAGCCAGTTTTGCGTCCAGGCGCGGCCGGGCAACAGTTTGGCGGTGACATAGGCCAGGGCCAGGAAGTGCAGCAGACGCACCGGCGACAGGTCGGTCTTGCTGATGGGGTACAGCAGGTCGCTGAGTGCCGATGGCATCAGCGCATCGTGGATTTCAGGCCAGCGCCACGAGAGCGTGAGAACCCCCGCGACCAGCGCGTACACCGCCGCAGCCACGAACAGCGGCTGACGCAAGAGCCCACGGGTTTCTGCGGGGCGTGGCTGCTGCGCATGAATCGCCGTCGCACCGCCCAGCACAAACAGCAACTGCCAGGTCACCGGATTGAAGTACCACACGCCGTCGGCAATCGCCGACAGGTTCCAGCCCAGGTGTGGTGCCAGCAGGTACACCGCCAGCGAAACAGCCACCACCGCCCAGGTCTTGCGCAACAGCAACGGCAGCACCAGCGGCAAGCAACCCAGCAGCACGATGTACAGCGGCAGCGGGTCCATCAGGTTGGGCTTGAAGCGCAATAGCAACTCATCCACCAACGCTTGCTGGGGATGGGTGACGAAGTGCGTCAGGCCCATCTCCTCAACGAGGTCACGGGTTTCCACATGGCTGTTGGCGAAGAACACGATGCCCATCAGCATCGCCAGCAAGAAGATATGCACCACGTACAGCACCCAGGTGCGTCGCCAAATCTTTACGCAGGTGATCAAGTAACCGTCGCGCTGCAGGATCTTGCCGTAGGCCAGCACCGCCGCATAACCGGCCAAAAACACGAAGACTTCCGCCGCGTCGCTGAAACCGACGTTGCGCAGGGTGATCTGGCCCAGAGGGTTGTGGGGCACGTGATCCCAGAAAATGAAAATCAACGCCAGGCCCCGAAAAAAATCGATGCGCGGGTCGCGTCCGTTCAGCATGGCAGCGGGCTCTTGAACAAAGGGTTTAGTAGTGACAAGCGGACGACGGCTTTTGTCGAGCCGTACGTCGGGCGGGGCGCAGGTTGGCGGTATTTGTAAGCAATTGCAAAGCTGAGTTTTTTGCTGAATGTCTCATCGCTTCGTTTAAACGTCGATGATCACCAGCGTGCCGTGGCTACCGGCAAGTACCGCATGGGCGATGCCGGCTTCCACCAGGTACATCTGACCGGCGACGACGTCGATGGCCTGCTCGCCGATGGACAGGCGCAAAAGGCCGTCGATCACCAACAGCCCTTCGTTGTAGTCGTGGGTTTCTTCTTCATAGGCCTGTGCGTCCATGCGCAGCACCTTGATCCGCGCCGGGCCGACGTGGCCCAGGCGGGTGGATTTCCAGGTGTCCGGAAGTTGTGCGGCGATGGCGGTGAAGTCCAGTAACGGCATGGTGAAGCTCCTTGTTTCAACGATGCCGTTCGGTGGTCCGGTTCAGGCGCAAAAGGGATGGCTTAGAACGCGTCCATCAGCAAAACCCGGCAGGGTTTGGCTTCGTATTGGTTGATCTGCGGCACCAGGCGGGTGAAGTGCTCCGTCTGGCAGTGCGCATCCAGCGCGGCCTGGTCGGGCCATTGCTCGACAAAGATAAAGTGCCCGGGGTCTTTCTGGTCGACGAACAGATCGTAGGCGATGCACAGCGGTTCCTGGCGGGTTTTCTCTACCAGTTCGGCGTACCACGGGCGCACGGTGTCGAGGTGTTCGGGTTTGATGAAGTCTTCGGCAATCACTTTCAGCATCGTATCGCTCCGTTAAAAAGATCAGGCTGCGGCGATTTCATTCGGCTCAAAACTATCGGCCCGCGCCATCTGCCACATGCGCGAGTAAAACTCGCCGTTCACTTCGCCGGTGAGCAATTCACCTGGCTTGAGGAACACATGCAACTGTGAGAACAACTTGATCTCGGTGGCCGACATACGTCGCACCAAATGCTTGGCCGATAGCTGCGATGGGTGATCGAGACCGGCGGCGGCGAGCATTTCGGCCAGGGCCTTCAGGGTGTTGCGGTGGAAGTTGAACACGCGTTGGGCCTTGTCCGGCACCACCAGTGCCCGTTGGCGCAGTGGGTCTTGAGTGGCCACGCCGGTGGGGCATTTGTTGGTGTGGCAGCTTTGCGACTGGATGCAACCAATGGCGAACATGAAACCCCGCGCCGAGTTGGCCCAGTCGGCGCCGATGGCCAGGACGCTGGCGATGTCGAACGCGCTGACGATCTTGCCGCTGGCGCCGAGCTTGATTTTGTCCCGCAGGTTCAAGCCCACCAGGGTGTTGTGCACGAACAACAAGCCTTCACGCAGCGGCACGCCAATGTGGTCGGTGAACTCCACCGGCGCGGCGCCGGTGCCGCCTTCCTTGCCGTCCACCACGATGAAGTCCGGGAGGATGCCGGTTTCCAGCATGGCCTTGGCGATGCCCATGAATTCCCACGGGTGGCCCAGGCAGAACTTGAAGCCCACCGGTTTACCGCCCGACAGTTCACGCAACTGGGCGATGAAATGCATCATTTCGATGGGGGTGGAAAACGCACTGTGGCGCGACGGCGAGATGCAGTCTTCACCCATCATGATGCCGCGGGTCTCGGCGATTTCCTTGGTCACCTTGTGCTTGGGCAGGATCCCGCCGTGGCCCGGTTTGGCGCCTTGGCTCATCTTGATTTCGATCATCCGCACTTGCGGGTTCTGCGCCTGCACGGCGAAACGTTCCGGGTCGAAAAGGCCGGCGCTGGTGCGGCAACCGAAGTAGCCGCTGCCCAGTTCCCAGGTCAGGTCGCCGCCGTTTTCCCGGTGATAGGGGCTGATACTGCCTTCACCGGTGTCGTGGGCGAAGTTGCCGAGCTTGGCACCCTGGTTGAGGGCGCGAATCGCGTTGGCGCTCAACGAGCCGAAACTCATGGCCGAGATGTTGAACACCGAGGCCGAGTACGGCTGCTTGCACTGCGGGCCACCGACCATCACGCGAAACGCGCTGGGGTCGCTCAACGGCGCGGGGCGCATGGAGTGGCCGATAAATTCAAAGCCGGACTGATACACGTCGATCAGCGTACCGAAGGGTTTGTCGGCGCTTTCGTTCTTGGCGCGGGAATAGACCAGCGAGCGCTGGGCCCGGGAAAAGGGCAGGGCGTCGCTGTCGGATTCCAGCAGGTATTGGCGGATTTCCGGACGGATGCCTTCCACCAGGTAACGGATATTGCCCAGGATCGGGTAGTTGCGGCGCACCGCGTGGGGGCTTTGCAGCAGGTCGAAAATGCCGATCAGGCTGAGGATGCCGGTGACCGTCGCGATCGGCCACACCCATTCGTGTTCGATAAACGGCATGCTGGCGAGGGTGAAAATGACGCAGGCGGCAAAGAACGCGTAACGGCTTAGTAACGACAGGCTCATACGGTTTTCCTTAGGTTCCACTCATCAGTAATACGATTTTCAGGCGTTTTGCGCCTGCAGAAAAATCGAGAACAGCTCCGACTGGGATTTGATCCCCAGCTTGCTGTACATGTGTTTCTTATGGACTTTCACGGTTTCAACAGAGATTTCCAGCTTACGAGCGATTTCCTTGCTGGAGCAACCACTGAGCATCAAACGGCCCACATCCAGCTCCCGCGCGGTGAGTTGCGCGCCCCAGCCATCGTTGTGGATCGGCGGCTCCGGGGCGCTCACCTGGTTGAGTTCATGGGGCAGGCGTTGGCGCAGCAAACCCAGCACCCAGGGCTGAATCAGCGACAGCAGGGCAATCTGCTGCGGGTCAAAGCGCTGTTTGGAGCCCAGGGACAGGCATAAGGTTCGCCCGTCCGGTTGCTGGCAGTTGAACTGGATTTCATCGGCCACCACGTTCAGCCGGAAGTAGCGCTGGTAGTACTCGGTCAGCTCGAAATGCTCCGGGGCCACTTCGGCCAGGCGAAACAGCCCGGTACGCGAGTGTTCGCGGCTGGCGATGTAGAAGGGGTCGAGCAGGTACAAGCCGTTGAGGTAATCCTGGAACAGATGGTCCGGCTCACCGTCCTGGCCTGGGCATTCGGCGAACACCAGGGGCTTGTGCTCGCTGCCGAACAGCAACACCACCCAACTGTCGAACGGCACATATTGGTCCAGCAACCGGACCAGCTGCGTCCAGAAATTCGGCTGGTCCAGGGCGTCTATCATCTGCCCCACCGAACGGTGCCAGGCGATGTCTTCCAGCGACAATGTCATGCATCTACCCCCATAGGGTTAACCCGGCTGCGTGATTTCCCGAGTGTTCGCGGCTGCGCATACTGCGCCACAGATAAAGAACAAGGAATAACCATGAAGGTCGAATTTGCCCAGCTGGCAGGCCGCGATAACGGCACAGCTTACAACCTTGAGCGCGCTTTGGCGGCGATTGCTGCGTGTGCGGCGGATACCCAATTGGTCGTATTCCCGGAAACCCACCTGATGGGCTTCCCGACCGCCGGCACTGTGGCCGAGGTGGCCGAGCCGGTGGAGGGCCCGACCGTCCAGGCGATTATCCAGGCGGCGCGCACGCGCAATATTGCCGTTGTCATCGGCATGGCCGAGAACGACGCAGGCCAGTTCTACAACACCACCTTGATGATCACCCCGGACGGCATCGCCCTGCGCTATCGCAAGACCCACCTGTGGGCCTCGGACCGCGGCGTGTTCACTCCCGGCGACCGCTACGCCACCTGCGAGTGGAACGGCGTGCGCGTGGGCCTGCTGATTTGCTACGACATCGAATTCCCGGAAACCGCCCGCGCCCTGGCGCAGTTGGGGGCTGAAGTGTTGATCGTCACCAACGGCAACATGGACCCGTACGGCCCCACCCACCGCACCGCGATCATGGCCCGCGCCCAGGAAAACCAGGCGTTTGCACTGATGGTCAACCGGGTGGAAGAGGGCGACGACGGCCTGATGTTTGCCGGTGGCAGTGCGCTGGTGGACCCGTTTGGCAGCTTGCTGTTCGAAGCCGGGCGCGAGGAAGGGCAATTCAGGGTTGAACTGGACCTGGGGCAACTGGCGGCGGCACGACAGGATTATCGCTACCTGGATGACCAGCGCTTGAAATTGCCGGGGGAGGTGATTGAGCGCAAGGACGGAACGCGGGAGTTGCTGATCCCCAAACCCTGACCCCGATTCCCTACCACAGGAGATCCAATGTGGGAGCTGTCGAGCCCCAGCGAGGCTGCGATAGCGGTGGGTCAAACGCTATCAATAGTGACTGTGCTGACGTCATCGCAGCCTCGCTGAAGCTCGACAGCTCCCACAGGGAACTCGCTTCATTACAACCAGAAATACTGTTCCCACCCATAAAAATAGCTTTCGCTGCACCGACTTCAGTTCTGCCATAACTCTAATAATTGCGCGGAGAATCGCTCATGGCTCGTTTGCAACGCACCCTGTCGCTAGGGTCGGTGGTGCTGTTTGGCATCGCCTATATGACACCGATCATTGTCTTGGGTACCTTCGGCATCCTGGCGCAATCCACCGCCGGGATGGTCCCGGCCGCTTACCTGGCCGCGCTGGTGGCGATGTTCTTCACCGCCATGAGCTACGGCCGCATGGCCTCGGCGTTCCCGGTGGCCGGTTCCGCCTACAGCTATGTGCGCAAGGCCATCAGCCCCAAGCTCGGGTTTATCGCCGGTTGGGCGGTGTTGCTCGACTACCTGTTCCTGCCCATGGCCATCTGGCTGATCGGCGCGGCCTACCTGCATTCGGCCTTTCCGGCAGTGCCCCAATGGGTTTGGGTACTGGCGTTTATCGGTGTCACCAGCGTGATCAACATCATCGGCCTGAAACTCGCCAACGGCATCAACGCCTTGCTGATGCTGGTGCAGTTCCTGGTGCTGATCGCCTTCGTCGCGCTGTGCATCCACTACATCGGCGGTGATGCGAGCAAGCCGCTGTGGACCATCACCCCGTTCTTCAATGGCCAGATGCAAATGCCGTTGATCATGAGCGGCGCAGCGATCGCCTGCTATTCGTTCCTGGGCTTTGACGCGGTCAGCACCCTGACCGAAGAAACCCGCGACCCTCGCCGCACCATTCCCCGGGCGATCATGCTGATCACCCTGATCGGCGGGCTGATCTTTGTTGGGGTGTCGTACTTCGTGCAGATCGCTCACCCATCGTTCGAATTTACCGACGTGGACTCCGCAGCCTACGAGATTGCCCGCAACATTGGCGGCGACCTGTTCGTGTCGATCTTCCTGATCGGCCTGATCGTCGGCCAGTTCGCTTCAGGTTTGTCGGCCCAGGCCAGTGGTTCGCGGTTGCTGTTTGCGATGGGTCGCGACGGTGTTCTGCCCAAGTCGTTCTTCGGCACCTTGCATGCGCGCTTCGGCACGCCGGTCAACAGCATCCTGCTGTGCGCGGTGGTTGCGTTACTGGCGTTGAGACTGGACGTGACCACCTCGACCTCGTTCATCAACTTCGGCGCGTTCCTGGCTTTCAGCCTGGTGAACCTGTCGGTGATCTTTCACTACTGGATCGGCGCGAAGCAGCGCGGGTTGCGGGAGCTGGTGTTGTTCCTGGTGTTCCCGACCATCGGCCTGGTGGCGGATTTGTGGTTGATGGTCAGCCTCGATCACCTGGCGATCTACCTGGGCCTGAGCTGGTTGGCGATTGGCCTGGTGTACCTGGGTTTCCTGACGCGGGGCTTCTCGCAACAGCCGCCGGAAATGGACTTTCAGGAAGCCGCATAGAAGCTCGGGGTCTATTCTTATTGCAATCGGTTCTCGTTTGGGCGCATCATTTGCGTTACTGTATAACACTTGATGTTCACCCAGACGCCCCGGAGGCCTTATGAAACCTGGTATCCACCCCGACTACCGCACCGTGTTGTTCCATGACACCGCCGCCGACGTTTTCTTCCTGATCGGCTCCACCGTGGAAACCGACCGTACGCAGAAACACAGCGACGGCAACACCTACCCTTACGTGCTCCTCGACGTGTCCAGCGCCTCGCACCCGGTATACACCGGCCAGCAGCGCAAGACCCAATCCGAAGGCCGCATCGCCGGCTTCAACAAACGGTTTGCGTCGTTTGGTTCGAGCCCGAAGAACGCCGAAGCCTGAGCCTGTCCCCTGTAGAGGATTGCCTTTACAGGGGATCTGTCGTCTGGCGAATCGGCAACACCACCCGAAACGTCGTGCCTTTGCCCACTTCGCTGTTCACTGAAATGGTCCCGTGATGCTTCTTCACAATGCCATACGACAGGGACAGCCCCAGGCCTGTACCTTCGCCCACCGGCTTGGTGGTGAAGAACGGGTCGAAGATTTTCTGCACGGTCTCCGGCGCGATCCCGCAGCCGGTGTCCGCCACTTCCAGCCAGACCTGGTCGCCCTCCACGCCATTGCTGAGGGTGATGGTGCCGCGTTCCGGGCCCATGGCCTGGGCGGCGTTGATCACCAGGTTCATCACCACCTGATTGAGCTGCGAGGCCAGGCATTCAATGTCCGGCAGCTTCTGGAAATGCTTGACCACATCGGCCTTGTACTTGAGTTCGCTGGCGACGATGTTCAGGGTTGAGTCGATACCGTGTTGCAGGTTTGCCCACTGCCATTTCTCGTCGTTGTCGACCCGCGAGAAATCCTTCAGGTCCTTGACGATCCGGGCCACGCGGCCAATGCCGTCCTTGGATTCGTGGATCAGAATCGGAATGTCTTCCTTGAGAAACTCCAGGTCCATGGCCTTGCGCAGGCGTTGCAATTGCGCCAGGCATTCACCGGGCGCGAGGGCTTCTTCGGCCTGCTGATAGGCGTCGAGCATCTGTTGCAACTGTTTGAAGTAGCCGTCCAGGGTGCTCAGGTTGGAGGAGATGAACCCCACCGGGTTGTTGATTTCATGGGCCACGCCCGCCGCGAGCTGGCCCAGGGACGCGAGTTTTTCCGACTGCACCAACTGGCTTTCCAGTTGCTTGCGCTCATCGATTTCCAGCTGCAGCGCCTGGCTGGTCAAGGTCAATGCATGGGTACGTTGCTCCACCAGATGCTCCAGGTGACTGGTTTGCAGGGACGCACGTCGGGCCATGTCCCATTTGGCGGCCAGGGTGTTAGCCATCTGTTGGACTTCGATGTTGTCGAAAGGC
Source organism: Pseudomonas sp. TH34 (assembly GCF_016650865.1). Lineage (NCBI taxonomy): Bacteria > Pseudomonadati > Pseudomonadota > Gammaproteobacteria > Pseudomonadales > Pseudomonadaceae > Pseudomonas > Pseudomonas sp. TH34. Next base: position 244,164 of record NZ_JAEKFB010000010.1, on the reverse strand, counting down.
TTTTTCAGGATCAGCAGGCGGTCATGGCCCTGCAGCCGAAACAGCAGTTCTTCCCAGGAGTAATCGGAGTAGGCGGTGCACACCACCACTTGCAGTTGCGGGTCGACTTTCCATAATTCTTCGATGGTTTGCGCGCCGTCCCAGCCCTGAGGCATGCGCATGTCGACAAAGGCCAGGGCGTAGGGACGCTCTTGTTGCATGGCTTGGCACAGCAACTGCAATCCTTCCTGGCCGCCGTAGGCCGAATCCAGCTCAAAGGCCAGGGCCTGGGGTTTGGCGCTGTCGCCGAAGAGCGCAGTTTCCATCTCATCCAGTTCGTGGTTCGCGTCGACGGGCGGCATCAAAATCTTGCGAAAGTCCTCGTGAATCGACGGGGTGTCATCGATCAATAAGATTCGCCGGTTTGGTGGTTTATTCATGCTCAAGTCCGTGCGGGATCAAGGGGGATGAGCAAGGTGAACAACGCGCCTTTGCCCGGGCCATCGCTGTGGGCAGTCAGGCGGCCCTTCATTTCCAGGGCCGCCAGGGCGCAGCTGTGCAGGCCAAAGCCGTGGCCTTCCTTGCGGGTGGTAAAACCGTGGGTGAAGATTCGCGTCATGTTTTCTGCGGGTATGCCTTCGCCCTCGTCCCTGACGCTGATCTGCAAGGTGCCGTCGTCCAGCGGCAGCACCGTCAGGGTCATTTGCCGGGTGCGGTCGGTGAGGTTGGACATGGCGTACTTGGCGTTGCTGATCAGATTGACCAGGATCAGCAGCAACCGATGCTTGTCGGCCATGATCTCGGGGACGTCGTGGTAGTTCTTGACCACGGTCACATGGTGGCGGCTCAGGGCCCCGGAATTCATGCGCAACGCATCCTCCATCAAGGCGCTGATATGCACCGGCTCCAGCAGTGTGGATGCGCCGGCGTAGGACTGCTGGGTGGAAACAATGTCCTTGATGTGGTCGACGCTTTTGCTCAGTTGCGCCAGTTCCTCGGTGAGGCCCTGCTGTTCAGTGGCGATGGCGTCGACCAACTGGTTCAGGTAATCGGGCAACAACTTGCCTTTTTCATTCTCGGTGAGAAAGGTCCCCAGGTCGCGGCGGTGCTCGTTGATCAACTGCATGGCCTTGCCCAGCCCCAGCGCCTTGCTGGTGCGCAGCTTGCGCGTCACCAGCTCGGCGGAGATATTCACGCTGTTGAGTACGTTGCCGACGTTGTGCAGCACGTTGGTGGCAATTTCCGCCATGCCGGCCTGGCGGGCGCTGTCCAGGAGTTCACCCTGGGCATCCTTGAGTTCCCGGGTACGCTCCTCGACGCGTTGCTCAAGGTTTTCGTTGACCACATGCAAAGCCCGGTTGACCCGGTTGATCTCGGCGAAACTGCGCAACAGGCGAATCGCCAGGTACAGCAGCAGTGCCACCAACAAGGTCGAAAACACCAGCAGGTAGCGATGGTATTTCTGGTCGAGCAGGTCGGCGGCCGCCTGGTCCTGGTTGAGCTGGTTGGTCAGGTCGTCCAGATGATCGGCCAGCGGCACGGCGGCGATGCGTTCGAGCAGGTCGTTGACCACGGGCTGTTCCCGCAGGATCAGCGAAATATGCTTGCTGAGAATCTCCACCGGCACCTGGAACGACTCGGGCAGGCTCAGTTTGTTGATCGCCAGTTTGTTCAGGCCCACCAGAATGTCGGCGGCCTTGTCGTCGCTGGTCACCTGGGCGAATTCGAGGCTGCTCAGGAGTACGTCGTAGGTGTCGGTGGCGATGCTTTGCTGAAGCAGCTTGTCCCCGTCGGTGAGTGCCAGGAACTGCGCCTGAATATCGTCTTCGGCCGTGGGCAGGAAGGCCAGAGAGTTGCGCAGTACCGCATTGTGGGACTTGAATTGCTCCACCAGCCGGGCCTTTTCCTGGATTGCCTGGCGATAGGCATCCTGGCTGGATTGCCAGTGGGCCGGGTCTTCGTGAGTGTTCTGCGACTCGCGGCGCTCAAGCTGGGCCCACAGGTCGTTTATCTCTTTGAGGGGGGCGACCAAGGGGTCGTAGTTGTGGGTCAGGGCAATCCTGGCCTTGAGCACTTCGCTGTCCCATTGTGAGTTCAGTTGCTTGATTTCGCGGATCAGGTCGCGGGATTCGGTGTAGGTGGTCTGTTCGCTCGATGACTTGAGGTACAGGAATACCAGGGTCGAGGCCAGTATCAGGGTCATGGCGCTGAGCATGAGCTGGGTGGCGCGGCGGGAGAGCTTCATAGGGGCTTGCCTGCCCATTCGCCGGTCAGGGTTTTCAGAAACAGCACGATCAGGGTCTTGTCTTCAGCGGAGGGAATGCGCCCCAGCTGGTACTTGAACATCACGTCGACGGCTTCTTCGAGGGTCTTGGCCGAGGCGTCGTGAAAGTACGGGGCGGTGACCGCCACATTCCTCAGGCTGGGCACCTTGAACACGTTGCGGTCTTCCTCGTCCTTGGTCAGCAGGTAGCGTCCCAGGTCGGCTTCGGTGGGGTTGCCACGGGCTTTGAAGTAATCGTCCATCACGCCGAATTTCTGGTACATGTTGCCGCCGATATTGGCGCCCTGATGGCAAGCGATGCAGCCGTACTCCTTGAAACGCTGGTAGCCGTATTTTTCTTCAATGGTGAGGATATCGGTGTTGCCCAGCAGGTATTGGTCGAAGCGCGAATTGGGAGTGAGCAGGGTACGTTCATAGGTCGCCAGGGCATTTTGCACCGTGGCGGGCGTAATGCCGTCGGGGTAGACCTGTTGGAAGGTGGTCTGATAGTGGGGCAGCGCCGACAAGGTCTGGATCACGGTTTTCCAGTCGTTGCCCATTTCCAAGGGGCTGGTGACCACTTGTTCGACCTGCGCCTCAAGAGTGTCGACCCGTGCGTTCCAGAATTGTTTGAAGTTCAGGCTCGCGTTGAACACGGTCGGGGTGTTGAGCGCCACGGGCTTGCCGTCGAACCCCAGGGAAAACGGCTGATTGTCGACGCCGCCGGTTTGCAGGTCATGGCAGCTGGCGCAGGACTTGGTGTTGTTGACCGACAGTTGTGTTTCGTTGAACAACTGGCGCCCCAGCTCCACCGTTGCCGGATCCAGTTGCGGTATCGGTGGCAGCGGCTTGAGCGGTTCGTCCAGGGGCGCGGCCATCACAGGCAGGCAGGTCGCCAGCCAAAACAGGATGGCGAGCCCGGGCACCCATGAAGACCGGTGAACATTGCGTGGCGTGGCGTCGCTCAAGCGATGATTCCTTGGGGAAGAAGGTTATTGGCTGGGCATCAGGGTGCGCTGTCCGGCTTGCATGAACTTGGCGAATTCATCGGCGGCCACGGCTTTGCTGAACAGGAAACCCTGGCCTTCTTCACACTGGTGAGCCCTGAGGAAGTCCAGTTGCTCAACCGTCTCCACGCCTTCGGCAATGATGTTCAGGTCCAGGCTTTTACCCAGGCTGATAATCGCGCTGATCAGTTGTGCGTCCTGAGTGTTTTTACTCAAGCCACGAACGAACGATTGATCGATTTTCAGCACATCAATGGGAAAGCGCCGCAGGTAGCTGAGGCTGGAATAACCGGTACCGAAATCATCCACCGCCAGGCGCACCCCCATGGTCTTGATCGCGCGTAAGGTAACCAGGGTCTCCTCGACGTTTTGCATCAGCACACTTTCGGTAATCTCCAGCTCCAGCAACCCCGGCTTTAGGTGGGTGCGCTCGAGGATGGCCGCCAGGTTGGCGACAAAATCCCGCTGGCGAAAATCGATGGCCGAGATGTTCACTGAAATACAGATCGGGGCCATGCCGGCTGCCTGCCAGGCTTGCGCTTGCTCGCAGGCCTGGCCCAGCACCCATTGGCTCAGGAGCACGATCAGGCCGCTGTCCTCGGCCACTGGGATAAAGGCAGACGGGTAGACCCAGCCGTGATCGGGCTGGTACCAGCGAATCAAGGCCTCCGCACCGACAATTCGCCCGCTGTTCAAGTCCAGTTTCGGTTGGTAGTGCACGACAAACTCGTTGCGTTGCAGGGCCAGCCTAATCGCGGTCTCCAGGCTTTGTTGTTCCTGGGCGTGGCGGTTCATGTCATCGATGAAAAAGCTGAAGTCATTCGGGCCGTGATCCTTGGCGGCGTGCATGGCGGTTTCGGCCTTCTTGATCAATTCCACAGCGCTGAAACTGTCATTGGGGTAAATGCTGATGCCCAGGCTGGCGGTGACGCTCAGGTCGTGGCCGGCCACGTAGCGGATGTGGCTGACCACCTTGAGGACTTTCTCGGCGATGTGCTGGGTTTGCTGGGGATGATGAACGTCGTTGAGGATCAGCACGAACTCGTCGGAGCCGTAGCGAAACACCGAGTCCGACTCGCGCACTGTCGCCACCAGGCTTTGGCTGACTTGCTTGAGCACTTCATCGCCCACTGGGTGGCCCAGGGCGTTATTGATGCGCTTGAAGCGGTCCAGTCCGATAAACATTACCGCCAGCTGGGTGTCATGGCGCCGGCAAGCGGCGATGGCCTGGGTCAGCCGGTCCCCCAGCAGTGTGCTGTTGGGCAGGTCAGTGAGGGCGTCGTATTGCAACAGGTGCGAAACCTTGAGCAGTTCCTGCACCCGCTCCTCCACCGTACGTTCCAGGCCCATCAGCTTGAGGGCGGCATCCTGTGTGAGCTGCCATTTCCAGGTCAGGGCACTGGCCATCTGGCGGATTTCGAGGTTGTCGAAGGGTTTTTTCAGGATCAGCAGTTGGTCGTCGTATTTGAGGCGCGCTTCGATAGCTTCAAAGGAATAGTCGGAGTAGGCCGTGCACAAGGCGATTTGCAGGTGGGGGTCGATCGCCCACAGTTGCTCGATGGTCTCCAGTCCGTCCCAGCCCGGCGGCATGCGCATGTCGATAAAGACCAGGGCGTAGGGGGTGTTGGCTGCCACGGCCTTGGTCACCAGGGCCAGCGCTTCCTCGCCTTGATAGGCCGAGTCCAGCAGGAACGTCTGGCGCACGGCAGGGGCGGTGCCGAACAGAGTCTCTTCTATGCTGTCCAGGGATTGGCCGCCGTTGGTGTCGGCTTCGAGGATCTTGCGGAAGTCTTCGTGGATCGACGCGGTGTCGTCGACGATCAGGATCCGCCGATTGGCCCTCGCGGAGCGCGGGTTCACGAGCGGTTCCGGGAGGCGCTCAACTGCATATTCTGGCGCATGTGGCTTCCTTACCTTGAGTGCATCGGTAAACAGGGGCGGTCATGGGCTTCTTGCCACAAGCATAGTCGGCTCCCTTGAATAAGTCGGCCGGTTGGCGTCAAATCAACGCCAGTTACCCCCGCATTCATCTAGCGCCCAATGCATCTGCAAGTACAGCGATTGATGACGACGGGCCGCAATGGTGCAATTTTGTGTCATTGAGAGGAGGTGTCGCCATGGACGAGCAACTTGCAACGACTGCCCCCTACACCCCCACGATTTTGCTGGTCGACGACGAAGAGTCGATTCTCAACAGCCTTCGCCGTTTGCTGCGCGGCCAACCCTATGACGTGCTGCTGGCCGGCAGTGGCGCCCAGGCCCTGGAAATCATGGCCGCGCGGTCCATCGACCTGGTCATGACCGACGCCCGCATGCCGGCCATGGACGGCGCGATGCTGCTGGCCGAGACCCATCGGCTGTACCCGGCTACCACGCGCATCCTGCTGACCGGCTACGCCGACATGAGCATGATGATCAAGGCGATCAACGAAGGGCAGATCCACCGCTACATCAGCAAACCCTGGAATGACGAGGAAATGCTCCTGATCTTGCGCCAGTCCCTGGAGCACCAGCATTCCGAGCGCGAGCGGCTGCGCCTTGAGCAGTTGATCCGCGAGCAGAACGACCAGTTGAAAGCGCTTAATGCCACCCTGGAAAAACGCGTGGTGGCGCGCACTTCCGAGCTGCAGCAGACCGCCGACATGCTCGACCTGGCCTACGATGAACTCAAGCGCAGCTACGTGACCGGTACCGAGGTGTTTTCGCTGCTGGCCAACCTGCGGCTGCCCAAGGAAAAACAGACCAACCGCCAACTGATCGAACTGATCCGCGTGTACTGCAAGTTCCAGCCCATGGACGAAGCCAGCGCGCGCGACCTGACCATGGCTGCCGCGCTCTACAACATCGGCAAGTTAAGCTGGAGCGATAGCATGATGGTCTCTCCCAGCGACCTGCTGCACAGCACCGACCGTGAGCGCTACCGGGCGTATCCGACCCAGAGCGAATCGTTGCTGATGACCCTGGAACCGATGAAAGACGCGGCGCGCTTGATCCGCCATCACCAGGAACGCTGGGATGGCACTGGCTTTCCCGACCACCTCAAGGGCGACGCAATTCCACTGGGCTCGCGCCTGTTGAAACTGGCGGTGGATTTCATCGAACTGCAACGCGGCTTGATCCTTGAGCGGCAGATGAACAGCGACGAAGCGCTGCTTTACATCCGTAAATATGCCGGGCGCCTTTACGACCCGGAGATGGTGGAAGACTTCATCCAGGCCTGCGCGGCGTTTCTCAGTGACGTGACCCTGGGCGATCCGTCGGTCAAGGTCCTGACCACCCGCGAACTCGCCGAAGGCATGGTGCTGGCGCGCAACCTCAACGCCGACAACGGCATGCTGCTGCTCAACGCCGGCAAGGTGTTGAACCTGCCGCTGGTAGACAAGCTGATTGCGTTCGAAGCCATGGAAGGGGCGAAGTACAGCGTGTTTATCAAGGAGCCGGATGAGGCGCTGCTTTCGGGTTGATGCCGGTTCATGGGATCCTTGCGCCTTTGTATTCAAGGCGACCTTCCCATGACCTCCACCATTCGCATCGCCGCCGCCCTGCTGATCGGCAGCGACGGCCAGACCCTGCTGGTACGCAAGCGCGGCACCCAGGCCTTCATGCAGCCAGGCGGCAAAATCGATGCCGGCGAGCAACCTGCCGAGGCTCTGGCCCGTGAGCTGCACGAAGAACTGGGCCTGCGGATTGACCCGGCGGCAGCGGTGTACCTCGGCCAGTTCTCGGCGCCGGCGGCGAATGAGCCGGGGTTTGTGGTGCAGGCCGAGTTGTTCCAGGTGCACATCGACGTGGCGGTGACACCGGCTGCCGAGATTGAAGAGGTGCGCTGGATCGACCCGGCCGGCGACGGCGGTTTGCAGCTTGCGCCGCTGACTCGTGACTTGATTCTACCGTTCTACCGTTCCTCTCTAACGGGTGCCTGAAACTGTGGCGAGGGAGCAAGCTCCCTCGCCACAGGTATCCGCTATTTATCAGCGTACGGCGCTGACGCCGTCCAGGGTCGAAAACGAAGTGTCCTTGGCCGTCAGCAGAAAATCACGCATGTACGGCGCGTCCAGCATGTCGGCGCGAATCCCGGCGTACAGCGTGGCAAACAAACCTTTCTCTCCCAGCCGCTTGGCCTTCACATAGCCCCGGGAGCTGTATTCATGCAGCGCCCAGTGGGGCATGCCGCACACGCCGCGACCGCTGGCCACCAACTGCATCATCATCACCGTCAGTTCCGACGTACGCACCTGGGCCGGCTCCACGTCGGCCGGTTCCAGGAAGCGGGTGAAGATGTCCAGGCGATCACGTTCCACCGGGTAGGTGATCAAGGTTTCGCTGATCAGGTCTTCGGGCACGATGTAAGGCTTGTTCGCCAGCGGGTGCTGGTTGGCCACCGCGAGCATGGCTTCGTAGGTAAACAGCGGCACATAGGTGATGCCCGGCAGTTCCAGCGGATCTGAGGTCACCACCAGGTCCAGGTCGCCACGGGCCAGGGCCGGCAACGGCGCGAAGGCGAAGCCGGAGGCCAGGTCCAGTTCCACTTCGGGCCAGGCGTCGCGGAACTGGTCGATGGTGGGCATCAGCCACTGGAAACAGCTGTGGCATTCGATGGCCATGTGCAAACGCCCGGCCGTGCCGCCGGCCAAGCGTGCGATGTCGCGTTCGGCGCCGCGCAGCAAGGGCAGGGTGGCATCCGCCAGTTGCAGCAGGCGCAGGCCAGCGCTGGTGAAGCGCAGTGGCTTGGTCTTGCGCACGAACAGCTGCATGCCCAGGCGTTCTTCAAGCTCCTTGAACTGGTGGGAGAGCGCTGATTGCGTCAGGTGCAGGCGCTCAGCGGCCTCCACCAAGCTGTCGGCTTCGCGCAAGGCGTGCAGGGTCTTGAGATGGCGGATTTCGAGCACGGGGTCTCCATGAATATAACTTGTGACAAATTCGGATCGGTTGAGTTTGTCTCATGTTGTTATGCCTGTCGACCGTCGTGCTCAAGTCGCGCCGCCTTCACACCCCGGCAAAGTGCCGGGTGGCCAGCGCTCGCCCGATATTGCCGCGCCAGATAGGGTCGACCGTGGCCCCGGCTTGCGCTTGGGCGACTTGCCATTGCAAACCCAGGTTGCGCTGCTCGGGAATCTTCAAGTGGGCCTTGGTGAACTCGTCGAACTGCGCCCCGACCTTGTCGTAATGAAAGTGCGCATACCACAGGGTGGCGGGCGGCGTTTGTGTCAGGTCCTGAACCACGTATTCCTGAAGAAAATCCGCCCGCCCTTTCTTGCCTTCATTGAGGTTGCGGGCCGGCTCGCCCTTGCGGATCTCCACCACCCGCTGTTCGCGAAGATAGTCCAGATAGCCTTCGGTGGGGGTTTTGCTGGCGAGGGTCTGGCGGATTCGCAGGTTGCGGCCTTTGATGGTCAGCTCCGCGGCCTTGGCCCGCAGCTGGCTCACGAGGTCTTCGGTGGGGTCCAGGCGTTCCAGGCGATTGGCCCGCAGGTTCAACTCGGCCGCTTCGCTGACCAGCAGGTGTTCGAGGTCCACCGGCAGCATTTTTTGCTCGGTGTAGGCGATGGCGCGGCTTTCGTACTGCGCGACGTTGTCGAGGCGAGTCCTGGCTTCGCTTAGCACGAACGGCTTGACGTTGGACTCCGGAGGCGCAGGTTCCGAGGCAGCACTGTCCTTGAGTCGGGATTTGCCGCCGGGGCCCTTCACCCAGGTCTCGGCGCGCCCTCTGGCGCTCTCAACCCGGTAAGTGGTGGCTTGGGTTTGCGGGTCGATGCTCTCGGTGCCCACCAGGGAAATATTGTCCTCGGTGTCGAATACCCGCCGCACAGGTTGCCCGGCCGGTGGGCGGCTTGCCGGCGACTCCTTGATGGCGCGGCGAGCCAGTTCGATCATCTGGTCGATGTCGCCGAAAAACGCGCTGAGTTGGGCCTGGTCGAAATGCTGCGGGTAACCGAGGTTCCAGGTGCGGATGGTCAGCCGGAATTGTTCATAGGCCTGTATGCAGTCTTCCAGCACCTTGCGCCGCTGTGTGATGTTGGCGCTGGCGTTGGGCAGTTCAAAATGCGAAGCCCATGCCCGGTTGACTTTGGCGTAGCTGTCCCGGGCCTGGGCCCGCAAGTAGAACCAAGACAGCTCGGCAACTTCGGGGTAAGTCTCAAGGGTATCGAAGCGGTGTAACAATTTCAGGTGCGTGCGGTAGCTGTCATTGAGCGTACGTCGGAATTGCTCCAGCATCGGGCTTAGCCGGGTACGGTGGGCGGCATCGGTTACCTGATCGAACCAGCGGTTGAACTGGGAAAAGTCGGCATCGATCCGGTCCAGGTCACGCAGAATCTCGCTGCTGATCCTTTTACGCTGCCGCAGGATCTCCAGCATGGCGGGAATGATTGCCAGGGTGTCGAAAACCTCGGGGGAGATGGCGGTCATGTTATGGGTTCCAAGCTCCAGGACCCGTGCCTCGATCTGCTTGAAGTGATAGCGCGCCCGGTTCAGGGTGGTCAGGGTCAGGCGCGCCGCATTGCGGCTGATGTCCTCTCTGATCGCGCGCTGGCGGTTGCCGCTGGTAAAGGGCACGAACTCCGTCAGTTCCTGATACTGGCGGCTGTAGAGCTCGATGTCCTGCTCGAAGGATCTGCGGATCGCCGGGCCTGCGCTGTCGGTGCGGGCCATCAGTTCTTCGGTTCGGTTAATGGAGAGCGCGATCAGGTCTTCGCGGCTGTTGATACTGTTGGCCAGCGCCTGTTGGCGGCGCAGGGCGCGGTCGGTCCACCAGCGCGGCAAGTAATCACGGATCGACTGGGGCCAGATCGGATCAAGCACTTCGGCCATATGCCCGAGCACGCTGCCGCCACCCGCCAGGCCACCCTTGAATGCGCTGCCGTAGACGCCGTAGTGAGTGTCCCATTCGCCGTTTTCATCCAGGGCAATCGGCTGCTTGTAGGTTTTGCTGCGGGTCGGGCTCAGGCGCCAGTCCAGGGGATCGCCGGCCAGCTCAACCTGGTAGATGCGCCCGCGCCGCACGATGAAGTCGCCTTCGGTATGCCGGTACACGTTGCGATAAAAACCGTGGGTTTGAGGTTGCAGCCCGGCCAGCGAGATCACCCCTTCGTATTCATAACCGGCGAAACGCTGTGCCGCCCGACGAGCCTGGGTGACCGAGGGCAGGTGCAGGCTGGCGGCGCTGCTGGCCAGATGGCGCAATTGGCGCTGGCGCGTGGCGGCGCGGGCGTTGACCGGCAAGGCGAGGCTGCCCGGCAGAATGTCCATGGCGCAGTCGATCAGCGACAACAGCACCGCCTCGACCTCGGCCAGGCCATGGCCGACATTCCCGCGCAGGAACGCGGCAGTGGCCAGGTTGGCACTGGACCAGGCGTCATACAACGCGACGACCGAGCCCACGAAGGGCACCAGCCCCAGGGCGATTTTCAGGTAGTTGAAAATCAGCCCGGCGCGCAGCGCGTTCTGCTCCAGCAACAAGGCCGCGTTGGAGCGCGATGTCGCGCGATGCGCTTCTATGACGCGGCCCATATGGGCGTTCAGCAAATGGGCGGCCAGCGACGTGGTGGCCGGCCACGGGGTTCCGACGGCAAAGATCGGATCAAAATTCCGTTGCTGGGCCTGGGCGATCCGGGCGAGGTGGGCGGCGGTGTTGCCCTTGATGGCCAGGCCGGCCAGGTAGGCGCTCATGCCGCTGACCAGGCTGAGGTCGTAGAGCGCCTTGCGGGCCAGTTCCAGGCTCGGGTAACGCCGCAGGTCCTGGTTGTCCGGGCTGTTTGGCAGGTACAGCAGGGTTGTGCCGGAGATTTGTTCCTGGATGAAGGTGGCCCCCGACAGGGTGGTCGGACCGAAGTCGGTATCTTCACCGCCCGCACTCAGCGTGGCGGGCAGCAGCACGATTTTCTTGCCCTGCGCCTGCCAGGCACCCGCGTTGTCGGCGTCGATGGCGATGTTCAGCAGCCGCAGATCGTTGTCGTCGAATCGCCCCAGCGCCCGGGCGCGTTTACCTTGCAGCATGAGCATCAGGCGCAGCGGCTCGGTCAGGCATTCGCGACGGTGCTGGGTGGTGAAAGGCGCCGCCGCGGGATCACCGAGGAAGGTGCGGGTGATCAAGCTTTCGTAGGCCCCGGCGAGGTCGAGTTCCTTGACCAGGGTCTTCAGGTACTCCAGGGACAGGCCGGTGGTCAGCCGGGTGGTTTCAAGGGCATTGGGGCCGGTGACATCGAGCTTCATGTAGGTCAGGCGCTGGGCCAGCGTCGGGTCGATGTTTTGCTGGGCCAGTTGCAACAACGACAGGGTGCTGCGGCGGGTACTGGGCACCGTCACATACTTGAACGGTGTACCCGGGCCCGCGTATTCGGACAGGTATTCGCGCTCCTGGCTGACCGCGTCGGGCAGGTCCAGTTGCACCGACCAGGCGTGTTCAAGCTGGAAGTCTTCGCGCAGGCGCTGGTCCAGGCGGCGCTGGCCGAAGTCGTCGAAGGGTTCCAGCTCGCGCTCGAGCAATTGCTGCGAGCGATGCAGGGCGCTGATCTGCGCGTGTATCAGGTGCTTGAGCGCCAGGCGTTCATCTGCCGGCAACTGGCTCAACTCCCCAGGCAATGACGCGGCCAGGGTGGTGCTGCGTTGTTGTTCGAGCAGTTGTCCGTACGCCAGTTCGCGCGCCGGGCACACCGGGGTTTGCAGGGTAAACAGGGTTTGCTCTTTAAGTTTGTCCAGGCCTCCGGCCCGCTCCTGGGCGAACGGAGGCACCGGGAAGAGGGAGATCAGCGCATACGCCTGTTGTTCGCTGGCGTACAGCTGCTGTTGCAACGAGTATTCAATCGGGTCGCCGGTCAGCAGCGACAGTTGCAGGGTGACGCCTTGCGCTTCGCTCGACAGCTTGAACAGCGAGTGTTCCAGGGCTTGGCGGGATTCGAAACGCTGCAGGCCCCCTGCATTGCCGGGCCAGTACAGCAACAGGCTGTGGGGCGCCGCAGAGCTCAGGGCGCTGGTCTGGGTGATGAGCAACAGGCCTGTCAGCTCCTCGGGACCTTCCCTTGGGTCACGGCTGGAGAGTATCAGGCGGGTCACCGCGACAGCCGGGCGGCGTTCCGGGGCCGCGGGGTGTTCCGTGACGGCCAGGAGCAGGCGGTGTTCCTCATCGCTGATCTGCTGGAGCGCATGCTGGATGGCGCCTTCGGCGCGCAGGGCGGCGAGCCGCGCCTGATAGAGCGCGTCATAGTCCGGGTTGGGTTTTTGCCGCAGCTCAAGTTGATCGAAGGCGGCTTTTTTGGCCAGCAGGCCGCTGGCGGCATCATTGCCGGCCTGCTCTGCGTCTTTCAGCGCTTGCATCAAACCCTTCAACTGCGCCAGCCGGGCGGTTTGCTCAGGGCCATCGCCCAGGAAGCGTTCCAGTGCGCAGCGTTGTAGTCTGATCGCGGCCCAGCGTTGGCCCAAGGCAATGTCGGCGCTGAGGTGGCCGAAGGGCAGGGCAGGAGGCAGGTCGTCAGCGTCCGGGCCGGGCGTATCTGCCAGTTGATGCGGTGCGATAAGCATCGGGATTTCCCGGCGCTGGCTGTCCAGGCGGTCGGCATCATCCAGGGCGTGGCTGGCGTAACGGGCCAGGTCACTGCCATTGCGATGACGGTTGCGCAGGCTTTCCAGCTGAGCCGCGTGCAGGTGCGACAGCAGGTCCAGAATGCCGTGCTCCAGGGGTTCGGTGCGCGAGCTGTATTCGAAGGTGACAGCGTCAGCCGCAACGTCCGGCGGGATCAGTTGCTGATGCGCTGCGACCAGCCACTGCTCCATGTCGCTGCGTTGGCTGAAGACCATCACGCCGGGTTGCCGGCAGGGCAGGTACAGGGTTTGTGTCGACAGCGGCTCCTGGCCCACGGAGATGACCCAGGCACCAGCCAATTTGACCTTGCTCTGGTTGGGCAGCAGCAACGCCAGCTGGCAGGTCTCGACGGGGCGTACGCCATTGGTGGGGGTGACCGGGTTGAGCACTGTCTGCAACGAGATCAGTTGTTGGGCACTCAGCCTTCCCTGGGCATAGGCCGATTGCCCGCAGGCTTCGAAATGCTGGCAGTACAGTTGTGCCGCCCGCTCGCGACGGGACAACGGCGTACCCGGCGCCCGGGTACTCCAATAGTTCTCCCAGCGGGCGCTGAGCAATTTCCCCAGGCCCAGTGCCTGGAGCCGTTTGAGCAATTGCACGGGCGTGAGGGCTGACAGGCGGTGGGACGCCAGGCCGACTACGGTGCTGCGGGCATCCAGAGTGGGCGAGATGTCTGGAAACTGGCAGATAAATCCCCAGGCATCCACCAGGCTGACGAAGTGCTCGTCGTGATCTTCGGTCTTGAGAAAACCCAGGCCGACCGGTGCGGCGCCCAGTTGCCAATGCTCTGTGAGCAGTTGTTCGATGGAGTCGCGTACGCCGGGCGCCTGGGCGACCAGTTGATGCAGCTCCTGTTGGCTTTCGCGCCAGCGCGCGGAGGCTTGCAAGGACAGGCTTTGGTCCTGGAGACGGGCCTGGCCTGGAAGCGACGGTGAGGCGAAGTCGCTCAGGGTGGCAGACGGGGGAAGTAGGGTGAGGTCACTCATGATGGTGTGTTCATGCTCTGGTGAGACCGGGCTTGCCGGTGAATGCACCATTAAAGAGGCGGGGCCAGGGCGTGAGGTGATAGATAGATACGCGGATGACCGTTGGGCGCCCTTCATCAAACTGTCACTGAACTGTGGCAGCGCGCTTGTACAAACTTCATCAGACTCGCGCTCTACTGGGGTTCTGCGTTTCGGTGTTTTTCATGCGCGTGTTTTTTTTCATGGCCGCTCTGTTATTCGGCCTGCCGTCCTTTGCGGCTTCTCGATGTGATGTGAATGTTCCGACTGAACGGGTCGATCTGGAACAGGTGAGCCTGGCCTACCAGAGCATTGGTCGCGCCTCCGACCCAGCCTTGCTGCTGGTAATGGGCCTGGGCGGGCAGTTGATTCACTGGCCGGACGAAGTGGTGGTGGCCCTGTGTGAGCAGGGCTTTCGGGTGATTCGCTATGACAACCGTGATGTGGGCCTGTCGACCTGGCGCCAGGCACCGGCCAGCGCCAACCTGACGTTCGAAGTGCTGCGCTACAAACTTGGCCTTCCAGTGGCGGCGCCCTACACCCTGACCGACATGGCGGACGACGCACTCGGCCTGATGGACGGCTTGCATATCCAGCAATTCCACGTATTGGGCGCAAGCATGGGCGGCATGATCGCCCAGCACCTGGCGGCCATGGCGCCGCAACGGGTGGAAAGCCTGACCCTGATCATGACCAGCTCCGGCGCCGAAGGCCTGCCGGCACCGAGTGCGGCGCTGGTACAACTGTTGTCGCGCCGCAGCGCGCCCAATCGTGAAGTGGCCCTGGAACAACAGGCCGACCTGCTGGCGGCGCTGGGCAGTCCTTATGTGAAGGATGATCGCAAGGTGCTGTTGCAGCAGGCGGCGCAGTCTTACGACCGGGCGTTCAATCCTGACGGTGTGAAGCGCCAGATCATGGCGATCCTTGCCGAACCGAGCCGGGTGCCGTTGCTCAACCAGCTGCGGGTGCCGACCCTGGTGGTGCATGGCACTGCCGACCCGCTGCTGCCGGTGATGCATGGGGTGCACTTGGCGGCGCATATCCAGGGCAGCCAGTTGCGGCTGATCCCTGGGCTGGCCCATCGTTTCCAGGAGGCGTTCAAGGCGCCGTTGCTGGCGGCGGTCTTGCCCTATTTGCAAGAGCATCGGCAGGATGCGGCGCATTGGGCGCAGATCGACACGGTGGTACCTGCGAAGGTTTTGTAAGGGCTTGACGGGGTGTATCGTGGGACCTTTCCGGCGTTTAATGCCAGCGAGGTTGCCTAGTCATGAGTACTCCCCTGAAAATCGATTTCGTCAGCGACGTGTCGTGTCCCTGGTGCATCATTGGCCTGCGTGGCTTGACCGAGGCCCTGGACCAACTGGGTCCGGAGGTGCAGGCCGAGATTCATTTCCAGCCTTTTGAGCTGAACCCGAACATGGCTGCTGAAGGGCAGAACATTACCGAGCACATCACCGAAAAGTACGGTTCCACGGCTGAGCAGTCCCAGGCTAACCGGGCGCGGATTCGTGATATGGGTGCGGAGTTGGGTTTTGCGTTTCGTACCGACGGGCAGAGTCGTATCTACAACACGTTTGATGCGCATCGTCTGTTGCATTGGGCGGGGCTTGAGGGGTTGCAGTACAACCTTAAGGAAGCGCTGTTCAAGGCGTACTTTACGGATCAGCAGGATCCGTCGGATCACGGGACGTTGGCGGGGATTGCCGAGGGTGTCGGGTTGGACCGGGTACGGGCTGAAGCGATTCTGGCTTCGGATGAATATGCCGCCGAGGTGCGGGAGCAGGAGCAGTTGTGGGTTTCTCGTGGGGTGACTTCTGTGCCTACGATCGTGTTCAACGATCAGTATGCGGTGAGTGGCGGGCAGCCGGCTGAGGCTTTTGTTGGGGCGATTCGGCAGATTATCAGTGAGGCTGGCAGGGGGTGATGGGGGCATATCCGTTGCTGCGGTAACGGCCTCCTATGGTTCCGCTCTTACAGCGGGTCACTTTTGAAAAGCGCAAAAGTAACCAAAACGCTCTGCCCCGCCTGTCGGCACCTCGCTTAGGCTCGGTGTTCCCTCACTCCGGCATTGCTCCGCGGGCCGCCGCGACGGGCCATCCATGGCCCGGCGCGGCTAAACCGGCGTCCTGCCGGTTTACCCGCTCCGCACTGCCTGCGTTCGGCCTCGGGCTTATTGGGGCAGTCAGATCAAAATCAAAAGCAAGAGCACAGCGGCCTCCCGGCCGGCTTGAGTGTTAAAAGCAAAGACAAAATCCAGAGCGAAAGCCAAATCTGAAGCTGATGCAGCTCTGCTTTTCTGTGGGAGCTGGCTTGCCTGCGATGCAGACACCTCGGTTCTTCAGATACACCGAGGTGATGCCATCGCAGGCAAGCCAGCTCCCACATTTGACCGTGCCCGCTTTAGATTTTGATTTTGCTCTTCAACACTCAAGCCGGCCGGTAGGCCGCTGTGTTCTTGCTGTTGATCTTGCTTTTGATCTTGATCTTAGGCGCCCCGTTAAACCACGCTGGCCGAACGCAGGCTTTGGAGCGTGGGTAACCCGGCAGGACGCCGGGTTAGCCGCGCTGGGCCATGGATGGCCCATCGCGGCGGCCCACGGTCCAAAGCCGGAGTGAGGGCACACCGAGCCTAGGCGAGGTGCCGAGTGGTGGGGCAAGAGCGTTTTGCTTACTTTTGCGCTGTTCAAAAGTGAGCCGCTGTAAGAGCGGAACCATAGGAGGCCGTTACCGCAGCAACGGATATGCCCCCCCCAGCTCAATCAAACTTGTAGCTGATAGCCCCCTGCACCTGCCCCTGATTCACATCCCCGGTCTCCTTGACGATACTGCTATTGGCCGCCGACCCCACCAAGTGAATCCAGCTGGCACTGGTCAACAGCGACCACTTCGCATCCAGGGGAAACTCAAAACTCTGCGTCAACGTCAGGTTCTGAAACCCGGCACTGGCGTTGTACGGCCGAAACCCCGAAGCCGCAGCCTCATTGGCATCCACCCCAAAAAACGTCTGCGCCTGCCGAGCATCGGCGAAATGCGCCATCAAACCGGTGCTGCCGATAATCCCGCGGCCCATCGGATACCCCAACTCCCCGCCGAGCTTACCCACCACCCCACTTTGATCATGCCCACCGCCCACGGCCTGACCCACCTGTGCATACACCCGCCAGAACTCAGCCGGAGCGTACTGAATGAACCCCCCAACCTCCGCCATATCCGGAACGTCCCGCAAGCCCCGCAACGAACCGTTCGCCGTCCGCCCCGGCAAGTAGTTGATATAAGGCCCGGCAGTAAAGCCATGGGTATTGAGGGCACTCCAGGTCAGCCCATCGTCGCTACCCAGGCTGACACTCCCCCAATCCAGGTCGAAATAAGGAATCGGCTGCGTTTCGTAGCGGCTGCCCGTCGGATCATGGGGTTGATAGCTGACGCCCACGCCCGCTTCACCGGTAATCCCGTCCGCCAGCGCCGCGCTCGAAACACTCCACAGTCCAAATAAACCGGCAAATACAGCAAAAGTAACCCTGAACATGAAGCCATATCCTTTTGTGAACATGCGCGCATGAACGCGCAAACGCCCTGCCTTAGGCAAGCACTCATCTAGGTTGTAGCAAGCTACAAAAATTGTAGCCGGTTTCGACACAACTACACGTCGATACCCGCCAAACCCTTTGAAAACGGGGGATGGTGGCACTTGGCACGCTCTATGCTCTATCCCCTGCAAGCGCAACAGCGCGTTCCTACTTCATAGGTAAATGCAGATGATCCAATGGCATATCGTGTGTGACTTCGACGGGACCATCACTCCCACCGACGTCATCGACAACGTCCTCCAACGCTTCGCCGGCCCAGAGTGGGAAACCATCGAGCAGGAATGGCTGGATGGGCACATCGGTTCGCGCGAATGCCTGAGCCGTCAACTGGCGCTGATCAAGGCAACCCCGGCCGAGTTGCTGGCGTATTTCGACAGTGTGGAGATCGACCCGGACTTCCCGGACTTCGTCGACCATGTCATGGGCCTGGGCGCTTCCATTGAAGTGGTCAGCGATGGCATCGAACAAGGCATCGCGCGGATTCTGTCGCGCAACTATGTGACCTTGCTGCCAATCCTCGCCAACCGCCTCCGCCAGGTCGACCAGAACAGCTGGCGCATCGACTTCCCGTATTCCAGCGACGCCTGCCGTGCTGCTTCCGGCAACTGCAAGTGCAAGTCCACGCCGCGCAACAAGCGCGTGCTGGTGATCGGCGACGGCAAGTCCGACATGTGCGTGGCCTCCACCGCCGACTTCGTCTTCGCCAAGGCCAGCCTGGCCGATTACTGCGAAACCAACAACATTCCTTACGCGCGGTTCGACACCTTCGCCGAACTGCCGGCATTGCTGGCCAAGCTGCCTCAGGGCATCGCCGCCAACGCCAACGCTTTCAGCACCTCTTCCGACAATCAGGAACTCTTCCACCATGTCTGATATCCGCATCGCTACCGCAGAAGACCAGGTTCTTCTGGATAAAGAAGCCAAGTACTGCTCCTACGGCGATACCGTTCACTACATCGACCCTCCGCGTATTTTCAGCCGTTGCGAAGGCTCCTACGTGTGGGACACCGAAGACCAGGCTTACCTCGACCTGCAAATGTGGTACTCGGCCGTTAACTTCGGTTACGCCAACCCGCGCCTGAACAACGCGCTGAAACAGCAGATCGACACCCTGCCGCAAATCGCCAGCCAGTACCTGCACAAAGGCAAGATCGAGCTGTCGGAAATGATCGCAGTCGACGCCAAGAAAAAATTCGGCCTCGACGGTCGCGTGCACTTCAACGTGGGCGGTTCGCAGTCCATCGAAGACTCCCTGAAGGTTGTGCGTAACGCCACCAACGGCAAGAGCCTGATGTTCGCCTTCGAAGGCGGCTACCACGGCCGTACCCTCGGCGCTTCGTCGATCACCTCGAGCTACCGCTACCGTCGTCGCTACGGCCACTTCGGCGAGCGCGCCAACTTCATCCCGTTCCCGTACCACTTCCGTGGCCCGAAAGGCATGACCAAGGAAGAATACGGCAGCCACTGCGTGCAGCAGTTCGCCCGTCTGTTCGAAACTGAATACAACGGCGTGTGGGACCCGAAAGTCGGCCAGAGCGAATACGCGGCCTTCTACGTCGAGCCGATCCAAGGCACGGGCGGCTACGTAATCCCGCCGATGAACTTCTACAGCGAGCTCAAGCAGGTCCTCGACCAGCACGGCATCCTGATGGTCGTCGACGAAATCCAGATGGGCTTCTGGCGTACCGGCAAGCTGTGGTCGATCGAACACTTCGACGTCAAACCTGACGTGATCGTCTTCGGCAAGGCACTGACCAACGGCCTGAACCCGCTGGGCGGCATCTGGGCCAAGGAAGAGTTGATCAACCCTAAGATTTTCCCGCCAGGCTCCACTCACTCCACCTTCGCGTCGAACCCGTTGGGCACCGCGGTAGGCCTGGAAATGTTCAAGATGACCAGCGAAGTCGACTACGGCGCGATGGTCATGGCCAAGGGCAAATACTTCCTGGCCGGCCTGCAAGAGCTGCAGAAGCGCTTCCCGATCATCGGCGACGTCGATGGCCTGGGCCTGGCCTTGCGCTGCGAAATCTGCGGCCCGGACGGTTTCACTCCGGACAAGGCGACCCTGGACTACATGGTCGAGGAAGGCATGAAGGGCGACATGGTGGTTGACGGTCAGAAACTCGGCCTGATCCTCGACGTGGGCGGCTACTACAAAAACGTGATCACCCTGGCTCCATCGCTGGAAATCAGCTACCCGGAAATCGACCTGGGCCTGAAGCTGCTCGAGCAACTGCTTGTGCGAGCGACCAAACGGTGATCAGCCACGAGATCGACCTCGGTGAAGGTGATGCCGGCTTCGTTCTCGGTAGCGGTCCGGTCGGGATCCTGTTGATCCACGGCCTGACGGGCACCCCGACGGAACTCCGTCGGGTGGCCCAGGGTTTGGCCAAGGCCGGTAACTGCACGGTGTACGTGCCGACCCTGGCCGGGCACTGCGGGGACAACAGCGACCTGCAAGCCACTGGCTGGCAGGACTGGTACGAGGGCGTACGCAAGACGTTCGTTGGCGTGAAACAGCGTCACGAGCAGGTGTTTGTCGGCGGTCTGTCGATGGGCGCGGTGATGTCGATGTACGTGGCGTCGCAGTTCCCGGGCCAGGTCGCGGGCTTGTTGATGTACTCCACCACGTTGAAGTACGACGGCTGGAGCATCAACAAGATGGCATTCATCACGCCCTTGCTGATCCGCATTCCCTTCGGTGTGCGCCTGTTCCGTTTCACTGAGAAGCCGCCCTATGGCATCAAGAACGAGCGCCTTCGGGCGATCGTCGAGCGGCAGATGAAGGAAGGGGAGAGCAGCGAGGCGGGGCTGTTGACCATGGAGGGCGTCACGGTGCGTGAGTTGCACTGGATGAACGCCGTGGTGAAGAAACTCATGCCGTCGATCAAGACCCCGGCCCTGGTGCTGCACTCCATCGAGGATGACATCACCAGCCGCTGGAACGCCGATTACGTGGAACGCCACCTCGGCGGCCCCGTGACCAAGATCCTGCTGGACAACTGCTACCACATGATCACCGTCGACCTGCAATACCGCCGGGTGATCGAGTTGAGTGCCGAGTTTGTCGAGCAACACGCACATGCCACAGAGGCTCCTGAAGATTATCGACAGTTGGCTTGAACCCTAAGGATCAGACGTGATTACCGCCCAAGCCTTTTCGACCATTCGGGCCATCGAACGCAGTGCCTGGAACGACTGTTTTCCCGATGCCCTGGAGGATTGGGACTATTACGTGGCCGTGGAAAATGCCGCTATCGATGATTTTCAGTGGCGCTATCTTGCGGTGTTTGACGATGCAACGCTGGTAGCGGTCGCGCCGGCGTTCATCACGCGTTATCGCCTCGACACGACAGTGTCGGGCGTAGGTAAGCGCTTTACCGAGCGCCTGGAGCGACTGTGGCCGGGTGTTTTGAAGTTGGGCCTGTATGCCATCGGTTCGCCGGTGGCAGAACAGTGCAATGCGGGTATCGCCAGCCACGTTCCCGAATCAGGGCGCGAGGCGTTGCTTGCGCAATTGCTCGCTGCCGCGCGCCAGGATGCCGATACATTGGGTGTTGGGCTGGTGGCGGTCAAGGACGCACCGACCAAGGATGAAGCCTGGTCAAACAGCTGCCTTGGCGCGGGCTTCCAGAGCATGCCCAGCCTGCCAACGGCTTTGTTGCCAATCCCTTTTGGTTCAGTGGACGCCTACCTGGGTTCCCTGGACAAAGCCACCCGCAAGGACTTGCGCCGCAAACTGCGTGCGCCAAGCCCTCGCGTTGAGTGGCGACGTAATATCGACGATGTATTGCCGCGCATCATGGCGTTGTATGAGGCCACCCTGGAACGCTCCGACCTGCAGTTCGAGCGACTGCCGGCAGGCTATTTCACCGGTATCCTTGAACAGCTGCAAGAACGTGCGGTCTGTGTGCTTTATTGGGTGGACGAGCAACTGGTGGCGTTCAACCTGATCCTGCTCAACCAGGATCGCCTGATTGACAAGTTTTTCGGCGAAGACAGTGATTACAGCCGCGAATACAACCTGGCCGTGCGCAGTTGGCTAACCAATGTCGAGTACTGCATTCGCAACAATATTGCGTTATATGAATGCGGTCAGGCCGGCTATGCCAGCAAGCTGCTGCTGGGCTGCGAGTTTCAGGGCAACAGCATGTTTTTCCGCCACCGTAACTGGCTGGTCAACCGTGCGCTGTTTGTAGCAAAAGTGTTTCTCCGACCGGATCGATCCGACCCTGCCATGGCTGCTGCGATAAGCGAAACCTGATGATCAACAAGACCCGCCCAAAAGCCCGCCCCTTTGCCATTTCGCGTTGGAGCGTCCAGCGCAAGCTGGTGTTGGCGTTCTGGCTGGTCACCGTGATTCCGACGATGATCGCGGCGGAGCTTGCCGCGACGACGTTGTCGCAGATTTTCGACAGCAACGTGCGTATCTGGCTGCAGGAATCGACCAAGATCGTCAAGGACGAGATCGGCGACATCCTCCACGACAACGCCCGGGTCGCCCAGCTGTTCCTGCGCTACACCAAACCGCCTTCTTCGCGCCAGGCCGCCAAGCACGACAAGCTGACCGCCGACATTGCCGCCGCCACCGACATCGACGTGGTCGCGTTGATCCGCAGCAGTGACCACAAGATCGTGTTCACCACCGCCGCCGACGACATCGTCAAGCAAATCAACCTGGCGAGTAATGCGGTGTTGCAGACAGTCCAGGTGGCGGGCGTGACCACGGGCGTGGTGGTGTCCACTTTTGAAACCAGCGAGGACGGTGTCGACTATCAACTGCTGGTGGCCACGTACCTGGACAGCAGTTTCCTGACCAGTGTGGCCGATGTGCACTCCCTGGACCTGCGTTTGTACCTGGCCAACCCCAGCGGTTTCTCGGAGATTTTCTCCACTCAGCGCTTCGTCGATCACCCCAACCGGATTCCTTCGAGTATCGAAGCCGCGCTGCGCAGTACCAAGCAGCCCAGCGAACAGTTCACCAGTAACTACAGCGGTTTGTACTGGCCGATCTTCAATGATGCCGGCGAGCTGCAAGGGGTGATCTTCAGTGGCTTGCTGCGGCACACCAGCCTGGTGGGCCTGGTGAACCAGAGCAATCTGTTCGTGTTGATCTTCCTGCTCAGCTCGGCGCTGTCGCTCGGTGCCGGCATGTTGGTGTCCCAGCGCCTGACCCGGCCGTTGCGGGATCTGTCCGAAGGCGTCAGTGCGGTGATCTCGGGCAACTATCAGCACCGTGTGGCGGTCAGCGGCGGCGACGAGCTGGCGCAACTGAGCAGCACCTTCAACCACATGACCGAGCGCCTCGGTGAGTTGCATCACCTGGAAGCGCAGCTGCGCCGCCGTGACCGCCTGCATGCCCTGGGCGAAGTGGCCATGGGCCTGGCCCACGAAATTCGCAACCCGCTGGGCATTATCAAGACCGCCACCCAGTTGCTGCACCGCCGCGCCGATTTGCCGGAAACCGACAAGCGCCACCTCGAATACGTGATCAGTGAGGTCAGCCGAATCAACGACCTGATCACCGAATTCCTCGACTTCGCCAAACCCAGCGCGCCGTTGCGCACTGTGCAAGCGGCACGGCCGGTGGTGGAGGAGATCCTCGGCTTCTGCGGGCCAGAGTTGTCGACCCATAACATCGACGCCCATATCGATGACCAGGCCCCCGGCGCGACGATCTACGCCGATGCCAAGCAGCTCAAGCAGGCGTGCCTCAACCTGATTCTCAACGCCATCGATGCCATGCCCGAAGGCGGCCGCCTGACCCTGGGCATCCGCAGTGTGAATGGCAACACGGTGATCAGCATCGCCGATACCGGCGAGGGCATTCCGTCGGACATGATCGAGCGGATCTTCACGCCATTCGTCACCACCAAGGCCTCGGGTACCGGCTTGGGTCTGGCCAAAGTCTTCTCGATCATGGAAAGTCATGACGGCAGCATCGAATGTGTCAGCGAGAAAGATGCCGGCGCCACCTTCAGCCTGTACATTCCGGCTCAGGGTGCAGACGACGGCGATGATGAGGATGGTGATGACGCATAACGTATTGGTAGTCGATGACGAACCCAAGCTCTGTGACTTGCTCTCGTCGGCCTTGAGCCAGAGCGGGATCCAGGTGTTTACCGCCGGCAACGGCCTGCACGCGCTCAAGGTGCTGGAGCAGGAAGACATCGACCTGGTGATCAGCGACTGGCGCATGCCCGGCATGGACGGGCCGGCGCTGCTGGCGGAAATCAAGGTGCGTTACCCCCACCTGCCGGTGATCGTGATGACCGCCTACAGCACCGTGAAAAACGCGGTGCAGTCGATGCGCAACGGCGCCTACGACTACATCGCCAAGCCGTTCGACATCGACGAGCTGGACATCACCGTGGCCAAGGCCCTGCAGTTTCGCGACATCATGCGCGACAACGCACGCATGCGTGCCGAACTGGATGAGCAGGCGCAGTTCGACAGCCTGGTGGGCGACAGCCCGGCGTTTCGCCGCGTGCTGCACGCCGTGGACTCGGTGCGCGACAGCAACGCGACGGTGCTGCTGACGGGCGAAAGCGGCACCGGCAAAGAGATGGTCGCCCGTGCCATCCACAAACACGGCAACCGTGCCGACAAGCCGTTTGTGGCGGTCAACTGCGCGGCGATTCCAGAAGGCTTGCTGGAAAGCGAGATGTTCGGCCACCGCAAGGGCGCCTTCACCGGCGCCGTGGCGGACCGGGTCGGGCGCTTCCAGCAGGCGGACAAGGGCACACTGTTTCTGGATGAAGTGGGTGACATGCCGTTGGCGCTGCAGGCGAAAATCCTGCGGGCCTTGCAGGAGCGGGTGATCGAGCCGGTGGGCGACCCGCGGGAGCGCAAGGTGGACGTGCGGGTGATCGCCGCCACCAACAAGAATTTGCTGGATGCGGTGGCGAACAAAGAGTTTCGTGAAGACCTTTACTACCGTCTCAATGTATTCCCGATTCCGCTGCCGGCCCTGCGTGAGCGAGTGGAAGACATTGCGCCGCTGGCTCGGCACTTTGCCCAGACCTTGAGTGCTACGGCGGGTAAACGCATCACCGGTTTTAGCCCTGAGGCATTGCAGGCCATGGCGGCGTATTCCTGGCCGGGCAATATTCGCGAGCTGCAGAACTGTGTGGAGCGGGCGACCATCGTTGCGGCGACGCCGGTGATCGAGGACATTGATTTGCCGGCGTATCTGTTTGCTTCGAAGCCTGCTGAGGATGGGGTGGGCGCGATACTCAGTAACGGGCCGGGGGTGCCGCACGACCTGGATGCGGCGCTGGCCGAGGTGGAGAAGGCATACATCATGGCCGCGTTGCAGGAGAGCAATGGGGTGCAGGCTGCGGCGGCGCAGAAGATCGGGATTTCTGAGCGCAGTTTTTGGTATCGGTTGAAGAAGCTGGGGATTCAGGTGGACAAGATTGTTCGCTAGGGGGCGCTGAGCGTTTTTGGGGGGGAGTACATATCCGTTATTTAGGTAACGGCGACTTATGGTTCCGCTCTTACAGCGGCTCACTTTGGAAAAGCCCCAAAGTAAGCAAAGGGCTCTGCCCCGCCTGTCGGCACCTCGCCTAGGCTCGGTGTCCCCTCACTCCGGCATTGCTCCGCGGGCCGCCGCGACGGGCCATCCATGGCCCGGCGCGGCTAAACCGGCGTCCTGCCGGTTTACCCGCTCCGCAATACCTGCGTTCGGCCTCGGGCTTATTGGGGCAGTCAGATCAAGATCAAAAGCAAGAGCACAGCGGCCTCCCGGCCGGCTTGAGTGTTAAAAGCCAGATCAAAAGCCAGAGCGAAAGCCAAATCTGAAGCTGATGCAGCTTTGCTTTTCTGTGGGAGCTGGCTTGCCTGCGATGCAGACAACTCGGTCTTTCAGGCACACCGAGGTGATGCCATCGCAGGCAAGCCAGCTCCCACATTTGAACCGTGCCCGCTTTAGCTTTTGATTTTGCTGTTGCTCTAAAACACTCAAGCCGGCCGGGAGGCCGCTGTGCTCTTGATCTGCTTTTGATCTTAGGCGCCCCGTTAAACCACGCTGGCCGAACGCAGGCTTTGGAGCGTGGGTAACCCGGCAGGACGCCGGGTTAGCCGTCCTGGGCCAGGGATGGCCCATGACGGCGGCCCACGGTCCAAAGCCGGAGTGAGGGGACACCGAGCCTAGGCGAGGTGCCGAGTGGTGGGGCAAGAGCGTTTTGCTTACTTTTGCGCTCTTCAAAAGTGAGCCGCTGTAAGAGCGGAACCAATAGCGGCCGTTACCTAAATAACGGATATACACACCCACCCAGCTCCACATTTTTGATAGGCGTATGTCAGGCGTGTACCCGGACCCACACGCTGACCAACACCGTAGCCGCCATCAGCCACGCCACCGCCGCCACCGCCAGCGAAGCCTCCAGACGCATCCGGTCAACCATCACATACAACGTCGCCAGGTACACAAAGTACGGAATAATCGACCACATCCCGAACACGATGGTGGTCTTCAAATCCTCCACCGACCGACCCTTGCCAACAATGTAATGCGCAATCAACGCGAACGTCGGAAACAGCGGCACCAACCCGGCGATGTAGTAGTTCTTGGTCTTGGCCAGCGCAGCCAGAATCAACACCACCCCCGCGCCCAACGCTGCCTTCAGCAATAAATCCACAATGCGCTCCTAGTGGCTCAGCCCGTATTTCTTGACCTTGTCGAACAACGTGGTCTTGGCCATCCCCAGTTCCTGGCTGGCCTGGGTCAGGTTGCCGCCGCTGCGCTGCAACGCGTCATTGAGCAGGTTGCGCTCGAACGCCTCCACCGCTTCGGTAAAGGCCAAACCGTGGTTGCCGCTGCTGGCGCCGCTCTTTTTAAACGCCGGCAAACCCAGGGCAAACCGCTCGGCCACGTTGCGCAGTTCCCGCACGTTGCCCGGCCAGTCGTGGCTCATGAGGTTGGACAGGGTCTGATTATCGAGGTCCGGCGCGGTGCGGTCGAAACGCAGGGACGACTGCTGCAGGAAGTGTTCGAACAATTGCAGGATGTCTTCCCGGCGCTCGCGCAGGGGCGGCAGTTCCAGGGTTACCACGTTGAGGCGGTAGTACAGGTCGCTGCGGAATTGGTTGGCGCGGCTCAGGTCGTCGAGGTCGGACTTGGTGGCGGCGATCACCCGGCAATCCACGGCCACGCTCTGGTTCGAACCCAGGCGTTCCAGGGTGCGCTCCTGCAACACCCGCAGCAGTTTGATCTGCAGGTTCATCGGCATGCTTTCCACTTCGTCGAGGAACAGCGTGCCTTCGTGGGCATGTTCGATCTTGCCGATGCGGCGCTTGCCGGCGCCGGTAAATGCGTTGGCTTCGTGGCCGAAGATTTCGCTTTCGAATAGGTTCTCCGGCAGGCCACCGCAGTTCAAGGCAACGAACTGGTGGGAATGACGCCGGCTGAAATCATGCAGGCAACGGGCGACCAGTTCCTTGCCGGTGCCGGTCTCGCCTTCGATCAGCACGTTAGCCGAGGTGTCGGCGACGTTGGCGATCAACTCCCGCAGGTTTTGCATGGCCGGGGAGCGGCCGATGATTCGGCCTTCCAGGGAGTCGCGCTCGGCCAGTTGCCGACGCAGCGACCAGACTTCCCGAGCCAGCCCGCGTTGCTCCAGGGCGCGACGGGCAACGTCCACCAGACGCTCGGGCGAGAAGGGTTTTTCCATGAAGTCATAGGCGCCGTTGCGCATCGCGCCCACGGCCATGGAGATGTCGCCGTGGCCAGTGATCAGCACCACCGGCAAGCTTTTATCCAAGGCTTTGAGGCGAGTCAGCAGCTCCAGGCCGTCAATGCCCGGCAGGCGAATATCGCTGATGACGATGCCGGCGAAGTTTTCGCCAACACGGGTCAGGGCTTCTTCGGCACTGGCCACGCCCACGCTGGGAATGTCTTCCAGGGCCAGGGCTTGCTGGCAGCCGAGCAGTACATGGGGGTCGTCTTCGACGATCAGGACGGTCAGGTCGGTATTTTTTTCTGTGTTCATTTCGACTCGACTTGTTGAGGGCTCGCCAGCGGCAAACTCAGGACAAAGGCAGTACCACCGCTGGCCGGATGCTCGACGGCAAGGTTGCCGCCGGTGGCGGCCGCGAGGCTGGCCGACAGCGTCAGCCCCAGGCCCAGGCCCTGTTCGCCGGGTTTGGTGGTAAAGAACGGTTCGAACAAATGCTTGCGGGCTTCGGGATCAATACCGTGGCCGTTATCGCGCACTTGCAGGCGGTATTTGCCGTCGACGATGTCGCCTTCCAGCCACAGCTCGGGAGCCGGTTGCGCCTGCATGGCGTCCAGGGCGTTGCCGATCAGGTTGACCAGGATCTGCTCCAGGCGCGTCTGGTCGATCTGCAATTGCGCACTGGTGAAGTGGCGGTGCACCGTCAGCGGCAAGGTTTCCAGGCGACTGCCGAGGATCTGGAACGTAGCGTCCACCGCCTTGCCCAGGTTGGCTTCGCCCTGGTCATCACCGCGCCGGGCAAAGGAGCGCAGGCTGGCGGTGATGCGGCCCATGCGGTCGATCAGTTCGTTGATGGTCTTGAGGTTGGCACTGGCGGTGTCCAGCGCCCCACGCTCCAGGAAGCGTACGGTGTTGCCCGACAGGGTGCGCAGGGCGGCCAGTGGCTGGTTCAATTCATGGGCGATGCTGGTGGACATCTGGCCGATGGCCGCGAGTTTGCCGGCCTGCACCAGTTCGTCCTGGGCGCGGCGCAGGGTTTCCTCGGCCTGGCGCCGCTCGCGAATCTGGCTCTTGAGCCGCTCGTTGCTGGCCCGCAGGTCGGTGGTGCGTTCGGCAATCCGTCGTTCCAGCTGGTTATTGGCTTCCTGCAGGGCTTCCCGGGCGGCGAGGCGGGTGGCGATCACCTTGCGCCGCTCGTTCCAGGCAATCAGCAGGAATGCCACCAGCGCAAAGGCCACTGCCACCAGGATTCCCTGGTTGATGGCGGCCCGGCGCAGGTCGTTCAGCGGGGTGAGCAGGGTGAAATTCCAGGGGGTGTCGTTCAGCGGGCGGGTCTGTGCCAGGTAGCTGACCTCATGCTCGTCGGCCACCACTTCGCTGTTGGCCGGGAAGGTTAACTTCTCGGTGCCTTCATTGAGACGCTCGCGGGCCAGTGGTTCCAGCTCGTTGAGCGTCGCCCAGTAATATTGCAGGCTGTGGGCGAGGCGGTCCTTGGTGTCATCGCTCAGTGGTCGCACGGACTTGAGGCGACGGGCCGGATCGCTGGAGAGAATGATGATGCCGTTCTCGTCACTGACGAAGGCCTCCAGGCGCGCCCGCTGCCAGCGCTCTTCGAGCGCTTCCAGGCGTACCTTGACCACGGCAACGCCGATGATCTTGCCGTGTTCTTCCAGGCCATGGGCCAGGTAATAGCCGGGTTCGCCGTTGGTGCTGCCGATACCGTAGAACCGGCCGGGTTGGCCGCGCACGGCATTCTGGAAATAGGCACGGAAGGACAGGTCTTCACCCTGGTAACTG
This sequence comes from Pseudomonas sp. TH34, assembly GCF_016650865.1. NCBI lineage: Bacteria > Pseudomonadati > Pseudomonadota > Gammaproteobacteria > Pseudomonadales > Pseudomonadaceae > Pseudomonas > Pseudomonas sp. TH34. The sequence goes on along the minus strand of NZ_JAEKFB010000010.1, from coordinate 215,273 downwards.
TCGGCGTCGCGCCAGTTACTGGTCGCCAGCACGCGGCCGGTGGTATCCATCACGTAAATCGCCCGGCTGCGACTGCGCCGGTTCAGGCCTTCGAGGTAGTCGTTGACGGTTTTGCGGGTTTCTTGATTCGGATCCGCCAACAGCTTGGAGACGCTGGATTCCAGCTCCAGGAGACTGGGCAGGTAGGTGTATTTGCTGAGTTCGCTCTCGACGGTGCGGGCGTGCAATTCCAGCTGGCGTTCGCCGGTGTCGCTGAGGGTGCGGATCCCATAGAACTCACTGATCCAGAAGCCGACGTAACCCAGTCCGATCATCAGGGCGATAATCAGCGGCGGCAGGAACAACTGGCGAATCAGACGAGGCTTCACGGCAAGTGATGGCGGCGCGGCGCGAAAGAGGTTGGGGTCGCATTTCATCACAGATGCCTTGGGTCAACCAGTTGTGGTGAGTGGGGTTGCCCGACCCACCACAACAGGGCAGTGCTTAGTGCTGCAGGATTTTCTCAAGGAAGTGCTGCGCACGCTCGGAGCGGGCGCTGATGTCGCCGAAGAATTCCTCTTTCGGGCAGTCTTCGATGATCTTGCCGGCGTCCATGAAGATCACCCGGTCGGCTACCTTGCGGGCGAAACCCATTTCGTGGGTCACGCACATCATGGTCATGCCTTCCTGGGCCAGCTGCACCATCACGTCGAGTACTTCGTTGACCATTTCCGGGTCGAGGGCCGAGGTCGGTTCGTCGAACAGCATGACGATCGGGTCCATCGCCAGCGCACGGGCAATCGCCACACGCTGTTGCTGGCCGCCGGAAAGCTGGCCCGGGTGCTTGTGGGCGTGAGCCGACAGGCCGACGCGCTCCAGCAGTTGCAGGCCCTTCTTGGTGGCTTCTTCCTTGCTGCGGCCCAGCACCTTGATCTGCGCGATGGTCAGGTTTTCGGTGATGGTCAGGTGCGGAAACAGCTCGAAGTGCTGGAACACCATGCCGACGCGCGAGCGCAGTTTCGGCAGGTTGGTCTTCGGGTCGGCGATGGAGGTGCCATCAACCACCACATCGCCTTTCTGGAACGGCTCCAGGGCGTTGACGCACTTGATCAGGGTGGATTTGCCCGAGCCGGACGGCCCGCACACCACAATCACTTCGCCTTTTTTAACCTCGGTGCTGCAATCGGTCAGCACCTGGAAGTCGCCATACCACTTGTTGATATTCTTGATAGAGATCATACGGCAAACCTTTTTTGCAGACGCTTGACCAGCAGCGAGGCGGAAAAGCTGATGATGAAGTAGACGACACCGGCGAAGATCAGGAACTCATTGGAGCGGCCGATGATGTCGCCGTTGGAGCGGGCGGAGTTGAGGAAATCCACCAGGCCCACGGTGTAGACCAGCGAGGTGTCCTGGAACAGGATGATCGACTGTTGCAGCAGCAACGGGGTCATCTTGCGGAACGCCTGGGGCAGGATGATCAGGCGCATGGTCTGGCCGTAGGTCATGCCCATGGCCTGCGCGGCGGCCATCTGGCCCTTGGGGATCGACTGCACGCCGGCCCGCACGATTTCGCAGAAGTACGCCGCCTCGAACATCATGAAGGCCACGACGCAGGAGGTGAACGCACCGATCGGGGTGTCTTCGCCGGTGATCCAGCGCAGCACGAACGGTACCGCCAGATAGAACCAGGTGATCACCAACAGCAGCGGGATCGAGCGGAAGTAGTTCACGTAGGCGCCGGCCAGGCGCGACAGCAGTTTGCTGGACGACAGGCGCATCAGCGCGAGGATCGTGCCCAGGATGATGCCGCCGACGACGCCCATGACCATCAACTGCAAGGTCATGACCATGCCGTTCCACAGGCCCGGGATGGCGGGGATGATGCCACTGAAATCGAATTCCATTATTTACCCCCCACAGAGATCAGGCCGGGCACGGCGACTTTCTTCTCGACCACGCGCATCAGCAGCATCAGGCTCATGTTCAGGGTGAAGTAGATCAGCGTGGCCAGGGTGAAGGCCTCAAACAGGTTGGCCGAGAACTCGGCGGTCTGTTTGGTTTGCGCCAGCAACTCCATCAGGCCGATCAAGGACGCCACGGAGGAGTTCTTGAAGACGTTGAGGAATTCCGAGGTAAGCGGCGGAATGATGATCCGGTAGGCCTGGGGCAGCAGCACGTTCCAGTAGATCTGCGGCAGCTTGAAGCCCATGGCGCGCGCGGCGGATTCCTGGCCACGTGGTAACGCCTGGATGCCGGTGCGCACTTGCTCGCACACACGGGCGGCGGTGAACAGGCCCAGGCACACCACAACGCTCAGGTAGGCCGAGGTGGTCGGGTTGAGGTCTTGTTTGTACCAGTCTTGCAGGTTCTGCGGCAGCATGTCGGGTATCAGGAAATACCAGATGAACAGCTGAACCAGCAGCGGCACGTTACGAAACAGTTCCACGTAGCAGGTCGCGATGCCCGATACGATGCGGTTTGGCACGGTGCGCATGACGCCGAGTACGGAGCCCAGCAGCAAGGCGATAATCCATGCCACGACGGCGATGGCGATGGTCCAGCCCAATCCGGAGATGTACCAGTCGAGATAAGTCTCGCTGCCAACGCCGGTGGACTTGAAGAATACGCCCCAGTCCCAGTTGTAATTCATTAGGGTCTCCCCTCGAGATCGATCGATGTACAAGCACCCGCTTGGGGAAGATCCTTTCCCGCCCGACGGTGAACGCCAGGCACACGCGATCTGCTCGAAAACCGCCAGGTCGAGTGTTCCAAAATTAAAGCCAGCAGGTAGTAACAGACGCCTGAGGGAGGTTGGCTCCCTCAGGACATAAGCTTAGTCAGGTATCAGATTTTTACGTCAGGCGCTGGCTTGTCGCTTGGGTTGGCGATCAGATCCTTCACCTTGTCGCTCATCGGGAAGTTGAGGTTCAGGCCTTTTGGTGGAATCGGGCTCTCGAACCACTTGCTGTAGATCTTGTTGATCTCGCCGGATTTGTACAGGCCGACGATGGCGTCATCCACGGCCTTCTTGAAGGCTGGGTCGTCTTTGCGAACCATGCACGCGTAGGCTTCGAAGGACTGTGGAGTACCGGTGATGACCCAGTCGTCCGGCTTCTTGGCCTTGGCTTCTTCACCGGCCAGCAGGGCGTCGTCCATCATGAAGGCGACGGCGCGGCCGCTTTCCAGCATCTGGAAGGATTCACCGTGGTCCTTGGCGGAGATGACGTTCATGCCCATCTGCTTGTCGGCGTTCATCGCCTTGATGATGCGCTCGGACGTGGTGCCGGCGGTGGTCACGACGTTCTTGCCTTTGAGGTCAGCGAAATCGCTGTAGGACGGCTTGCCATCCTTGTCTTTCTTGACCAGCAGACGGGTGCCGATTTCGAAGATATTGACGGTGAAGTCGACCTGCTGGGCGCGTTCGGCGTTGTTGGTGGTGGAGCCGCACTCGATATCCGCGGTGCCATTCTGGATCAGCGGGATACGGGTTTGCGAGGTGACCAGGTTGTACTTGGTCTTCAGGTCGGGTTTGTTCAGGTCTTTTTTCAGGGCTTCAACGATAGCCAGCTGAATGTCGTGGGAGTAGCCCACGGGTTTGCCCGAACCATCCGCGATATAGGAAAACGGAATGGAGCTGTCGCGGTGAGCGAGAGTGATCGTGCCGGAGTCGTTGATTTTCTTCAGTGTGCCGGTGAGCTCGGCGGCGAAAACTGGAGTGCTGATCAGAGCAGCAGCGATAGCTGCGCCCAAGATATGGGGAACGATGCGCATCAATACTTCCTCGACATTTGTTTTTTTTATGAGACCGGTTGGTACGGCCACGTTTTTATATAAACAGTTCTGCGAATGCCCATGACGGCTCCTGAGGCGCCTCAGGCAATCGCCTACGAGTGTAGAGCATGAGTCGTGCCAGACCAGTAATAAAAGGTTAAGGGTATGATTTATATGGAGATTAACTTTGTGTGACGGGATTTTTACCCCGCTCTGGTCCGGCAAACCGAATCAGTCGGGGTGCGGTGTTCGGAAAACCGAATGGCAGGCCGAGCCTGTATCGCCCATGAAAAAGCCCCGGGGCGTGTGGCTCCCGGGGCTTTTTGGTGTGGCTCTGTCAGAACGTATAGTCCGCCGAGACAACCGCGGCGCGGCCATCGCCGGGCACCGCCCAACCGTTGTTACGGATGCGGGTCAGATACTCCTTGTCGAACAGGTTGTTGACGTTCAACTGCAGGTTCAGCTGTTTGTTGACCTTGTAGCCGAGCATCGCACGTTGCACCGCATAGCCGGGCGAAGTCGGTGCCCCGGCGGCACTGACCAGGTACTGCTTGGTTTGCGCCGTGATGCCGTAGCCCACCTGGAAGTCGTAAGGCAGGTCGTACACCGTCCAGAGGCTGGCCGCATGTTTGGGGGTGAAGGTCAGCGGCTCACCTTTCTGCACGTCGAGGCCGGTGGTCGCCAGGGTGTAATCGCTGGCGCTGCGCAGCACGCGGGTGTTCAGGTAGGTGTAGTTGGCGAAGACCTTCCAGCGGTCAGTAAGCTGGCCGCTCAGGCCCAGCGCCACACCATCGGCACGTGCCTTGCCGTCGAGGGTTTGCGTGCCACTGAGGTTGCTCGGGTCGTTATCGGCGACTTTGTAGTTGGTGCGGTCATTGCGGAAGATCGCGCCGGTCAGCGACAGGGCGTTGTCGAGCAGGTCCCATTTGGTGCCGATCTCATAGCTGACGGCGGTTTCCGGGTCGACGTCGCAGTTGTTGGTGGCGATGCCTGAGCTTTTGGCCGGGGTGTAGCAACCCCCGTTGACGCTGGCTTGGGACGGGGTCTTGCTGTTGCCGTAGGCAATATAGAAGCTGCCGTTTTCCACCGGTTTGTAGACCAGCGCCAGGCGGTAGGAGGTCAGGTCATCCGCCTGGCCGTAGCGAGTACCGGGTGTTTCCACGCCAGTGCTGGAATAGGCATTGGTCACCGAGCTGCCGGCGTTGTGCTCGTAACGCAGGCCGCCGTTGATTTCCCACTGCGGGTTGAGCTTGAGCGTGTCGAAGGCATAGGCGGCGCGGTTGTTCAGCGCGCCGTCAATGTGGGCGGCCCGGGTGAAGTTGACGGGGCCGGACCATTCGGAGTTCGGGTCGCTGTAGCTGACCGGTGGTGGGACGATGGTGCTGCCGTTGGCGTTGGTCAGCCATTTACCGGTATCCGCCTCGTATTCTTCGCGGCTGATAGCGATACCGGTCACCAGCGTGTGGTCGATGAAACCGGTGCTGAAGTGGCTGGTGACGTCGGTCTGGTTGGTGAACATCTTGTTCTGGGTGTTGCGCTCGTTACCCAGTGAGCCGCCGCTTGGCTGGAAGTAGCCCGGCTGCAGGCCCGCGGCGCAAGGGGCGCCGGTGATCTGGGTGCCGCTGGCCAGACAGCCGGTCAATGCACCTTCGGGGCCTGAGGCGCGCAGGTCCTGGCGTATCCGCTCGACGCGGGTGAAGTTGCGCACGGACACTGCATCGTTGAAGTCGTGTTCGAGCTTCAGGCTGAACGAATCCGAGGTGATTTGTTGGTCATTGATGTTGTGGTAGCCGTAGTAGTCGCTCCAACCCACCCCCGGCATGGGCTTGCCGTTGTAGATGGGGATTCCGTATTGCGGCGTGTTGTTGTCTTTCTGGTGCTCGAAACTGACGGTGACGCGAGTTGGCGTGCCCATGCCAAAGGCGATAGACGGCGCGATGCCCCAGCGTTCGTAATCTTCATAGTCGCGCCCCGGTACATCGTTACCGTGGGCCATCAGGTTCAGGCGGAACGCCGTGGTGTCGTTGAGCGTCTGGTTGGTGTCCAGAGTGGTGCGTTTGTAATTATCGGTGCCAATGCCTGCGCTGATGGTGGTCTTGTCGCGCAATTCTGGCTGCTTGCTCACGAGGTTGATGGTGCCACCGACCGCACCGGAACCGGAGTACACCGAGCTCGCCCCGCTGACGACTTCGACCTGTTCCAGGTTGAACGGGTCGGTGCGGCTGTATTGCGCGCTGTCACGTACGCCGTCCACGTAGATGTCGCCGCTGGCGGAAAAGCCGCGCAGGTTGATGCTGTCGCCATACCCGCTGCCACCTTCGCCGGCCCCGAACGTGATGCCCGGCACGGTGCTGAGCACGTCGCGCAGGGTCAGCAGGTTCTGGTCATGAATGACTTCCTTGGGCACCACCGTGATGGTCTGCGGCGTGTCGCGCAGGGCCTCGGTGTACTTGGGGGATGAAGGAGCCACAGGGTTGTAGACGCTCTGGCTTGGGGCCTGACCTTCGATGCTGGTCGCGCCGAGCTGAATGACGCCTGTGTTGTCATCTGGTGCGGTCTCCGCCGCATAACTGAATCCTCCTTGCGCAGCCACTGCCAAACCCACTGCCGACGCGAGCAAATGCCGCGATGAAAGGGGGGCAGAACTGATCCCGGTAGTCATTGAGTTATCTCTTGTTGGTGTTAGTGAGATGCGATCGTAATTGATAAGTGATCTCAAATGTAATACTTTGTAACCAAATAAATCATGAAACTTCTTGCGGTCCTTGATCGCTACTCGGGGCAGTAATGCAGATTGCGCAGCCAGGCAGCGAGCCGTCCGACATCGGTGAAAATCCGCGCGCCTATGTGCGGTGGGTGATGCATGCCGCGCAACTGGGTGATGCGGATGCACAGGCGACCCTGGCCCAGCTGCTGCTTGACGGCCGGGGCGTGCAGAAGGATGAGGCGCTGGCGCTGAGCTGGTTTCGCATTGCCGCACGGCAGCGCCACCCCATGGCGATCAACATGATCGGGCGCTGCCTGGAGAATGGCTGGGGGTGCGAAATTGACTGGGTCGATGCCGCGCAGCATTACCGCAAGGCTGCCGATCTGGGGCTGGATTGGGGCTTGTATAACTACGGCCAGTTGCTGACCCGCGGTCGGGGTGTAGAGCAGGACCTTGTCGCGGCGTATGAGCTGTTTCGCCAGGCGGGGGCCAAGGGGCATGCCAAGTCGATGAACCTGGTGGGGCGGTTCCACCATGAAGGCGTCGTGGTGCCCAAGGATATTCAACTGGCGCGGCAGTGGTATCAGCGTTCCGCCGAGGCCGGGGATTTTCGTGGGCAATACAACCACGCCGCGGAGCTGGCGGAAGATGGCGACGAGAAGCAGGCCTGCCTATGGCTGGAGCGGGCACTTGCGACGGCTACACCGGGCTTTCTGCAGGCGGCTTATCCGGTGCTGGTGAGCTCCGCCTTCTCCGGTATTCGTGAAATGGGCCTGCGTTATCAGCGCCATCTCCAGGCATGAAAAAGCCCCTGGACCTTTCGGTGCAGGGGCTTTTTTACAGCGGGTCGATCAAGCGGCTTCGATTTTGCCGCGATTGTGCTCAACCTTGGACAGGTAGCGTTGTACGTTTTCCTGTTCTTCCGGCGTGGTGAACAGGCCCAGCTTGCTGCGGCGCCACAGGATGTCCTGGGGCTGCGTGGCCCATTCTTCAGCGCACAGGTAGTCGACTTCGCGGGTGTACAGGCCGCCACCGAGGTGGTCGCCCATGTCTGCCAGCGACTGCACGCCTTCCAGCAGACGCCAGGTGCGGCTGCCGTAAGTGGTGGACCAACGGCGGGCAATCTCGCTTGGCACCCAGTCGTACTTGCTGCGAATCGCATCGGCCAGAGCTTCTGGCGTGCTCATGTTTTCGCCGCCGGGCAGGGTGGCCGCAGCCGTCCAGCTTGGGCGCATCTGCGTGAAGTACGGTGCCAGTTGCGCCATCGCCGATTCGGCCAGCTTGCGGTAGGTGGTCAGCTTGCCGCCAAACACCGACAGCAGTGGCGCCTCGCCCGAGGTGCCCGACAGCGCCAGGGTGTAGTCGCGGGTCACGGCCGACGGGTTGTCGGATTCGTCGTTGCACAGCGGGCGCACGCCGGAATAGGTGTGCACGATGTCATCGCGGCTCAGCTGCTTCTTGAAATGCGCATTGACCACATTGAGCATGTAGTCGGTCTCACCTTCAGTAATCGCCACTTTCGCCGGGTCGCCGGTGTATTCGCGGTCGGTGGTGCCGATGATGGTCAGGTGATTCAGGTACGGAATGGTGAAGACGATGCGCTGGTCTTCGTTCTGCAGGATGTGCGCGTGGGCGCCTTCATACAGCTTCGGCACGATCAGGTGGCTGCCCTGGATCAGGCGGATGCCGTAAGGCGAATCCAGCTTCAAGTCATCCTTGATGAACTTGGCGACCCATGGGCCGGCTGCGTTCACCAGTGCCCGGGCGCGGATCGAGAACAGGCTGCCGTCGGCGCGTTCCATGTTCATTTCCCACAGGCCTTTGCTGCGGTGCGCGCTGACGCAACGGGTCTGGGTGTGGATATGCGCACCCTTTTCCCGCGCGGCCATGGCGTTGAGTACTACGAGGCGGGCGTCGTCGACCCAGCAATCGGAATATTCGAAGCCTTTGGTGATTTCGCTTTTCAGCGGGCTGTCGGGACCGAACTTGAGGCTCTTGGAACCTTCGAGTTTTTCCCGCTTGCCCAGGTGGTCATACAGGAAGAGGCCGGCGCGAATCATCCACGCTGGGCGCAGGTGCGGGCGGTGTGGCAATACAAAGCGCATCTGCTTGACGATGTGCGGGGCCTTGGCCAACAGCACCTCACGTTCAGCCAGGGCTTCGCGCACCAGGCGGAATTCGTAATGCTCCAAATAACGCAGGCCACCGTGGATCAGCTTGCTGCTGGCGGAGGAGGTGTGGCTGGCCAGGTCGTCCTTTTCGCAAAGGAATACCGACAAACCGCGACCGGCTGCGTCTGCTGCAATGCCGACGCCATTGATCCCGCCACCGATAACGGCGACGTCATAGACTTCGGCAAGCGGTGTGGCAGGCAAGGTAGAAGGGTTCATCGGCTGGCCTCGCAATCTTTTTCGTATTGGAATTCGAACATAAATGTTCATTTGCGAAAATGGTAGCTTATAAACGCAGGCACAGCCAGCCTGCTTCGATTGAAAATACTGATCGAAGGGCGAAGAAAGGAAAATTTGTGAACATCAGGGGGCAGGACACCCCCTGTATAGACTTACACCACTTCCAGCCGAATCTTGTGCTGATTCAGCAACTGCACCAGTGCCGGGACCGGCTGCTGATCGGTGACTAAACAATCAATCAAACTGATGGGTCCCAGGCGAATCATGGCGTTGCGCCCGAATTTGCTGGAGTCCGCCGCCAGGATCACCTTGCGCGCATTGGCAATGATCGCCTGGGAAACCCGTACTTCCTGGTAATCGAAGTCCAACAGGCTGCCGTCTTCATCGATACCGCTGATGCCCACCAAGGCAAAATCGACCTTGAACTGGTTGATAAAGTCGACGCTGGCCTGGCCTACCACGCCGCCGTCACGGCGCACGTTGCCGCCGGTCAGGAGTACGTCGAAGTCGTCTTTGGCACTCAGCATCATGGCGACGTTGAGGTTATTGGTGATGATTTTCAGGTGGCTGTGGTTAAGCAGCGCCCGGGCAATCGATTCGGTGGTGGTACCGATGTTGATGAACAGCGAGGCGTGATCGGGGATTTGCGCGGCGATGGCTTCGCCGATGCGCTGTTTCTCGTCGCGCATCTGGTCGGCCCGCATGGCGTATGCGGTGTTTTCAACGCTGGAGTCATAGGCTGCGCCGCCGTGGTAGCGGCGCAACAGATTGGCTTCCGCCAGTTGATTGATATCGCGGCGGATGGTTTGCGGGGTGACAACAAAGAGCTGCGCCATTTCCTCGATACTCACATAGCCGCGTTCGCGAACCAGTTCGAGGATTTGTTGCTGGCGGGGAGGCAGATTCATGGTGCGTCCTTTGGGCTGCCGTAAAAAGTGGCCCATGATGACGCAGGAATCTGCTCCCTGCCAGTTACAACCCTATGTGGGTCCAGCGCTTGGCTTATTCAGCGCCTTCGTGGGGTTCCCAGTCGCGGGTGCGGCTGACCGCTTTCTGCCAGCCGGCGTAGAGTTTTTCCTTCGCCGCTTCTTCCAGTTGCGGTTCGAATTGGCGCTCGATCACGGCCTTGCCACGCAATTCGTCCAGGCTGCCCCAGAAGCCGCACGCCAGGCCAGCCAGGTAGGCGGCGCCCAATGCGGTGGTTTCGCGCATTTGCGGGCGCTCAACCTGGGTGCCGAGGATGTCGGCCTGGAACTGCATCAGGAAGTTGTTGGCGACTGCGCCACCGTCTACCCGCAGGGATTTGAGGCGTTCGCCGGAATCCTGCTGCATCGCGTCGAGTACGTCGCGGGTTTGATAGGCAATCGACTCCAGAGCGGCACGGATGATGTGATCCACACGTACGCCACGGGTCAGGCCGAACAGCGCGCCACGGGCATACGGGTCCCAGTAGGGCGCGCCCAGGCCGGTGAAGGCCGGTACCAGGTACACGCCGTTGCTGTCCTTGACCTTGCCGGCGAAGTATTCGGTATCGGTGGCATCGGCGATGATTTTCAGCTCGTCACGCAGCCACTGCACGGTGGAACCGCCGTTGAATACGGCGCCCTCCAGGGCGTAGGCCACTTCGCCACGGGGGCCGCAAGCGATGGTGGTGAGCATGCCGTGCTTGGATTTCACGGCCTTGTCGCCAGTGTTCATCAGCAGGAAGCAGCCGGTGCCGTAGGTGTTTTTCGCCTGGCCCGGTTCTACGCACATTTGGCCGAACAGCGCCGCCTGCTGGTCACCGGCGATACCGCCGATGGCGATGCCGCTTTTGGTGCGGCCGTAGATTTCCGAGGAGGACTTCACTTCCGGCAGCATTTCGCGCGGCACGTCGAGAATCTCCAGCATCTTCGAATCCCACTCGAGGGTGTGGATGTTGAAGAGCATGGTGCGCGAGGCGTTGGTGTAGTCGGTGACGTGGGTTTTGCCGCCGGTAAATTTCCAGATCAGCCAGCTGTCGATGGTGCCGAACAGCAGCTCGCCGTTACGCGCACGTTCGCGGCTGCCTTCGACGTTGTCGAGGATCCACTTGAGCTTGGTGCCGGAGAAGTACGGGTCGGTGACCAGGCCAGTGGTGTCATTGATGTATTGCTCATGGCCGTCGCGCTTGAGCTGCTGGCAGATCTCGGTGCTGCGGCGGCATTGCCAGACGATCGCGTTGTAGATCGGGCGGCCGGTGATTTTGTCCCAGACCACGGTAGTTTCACGCTGGTTGGTGATACCGATGGCCGCGACCTGGTCATGGTGCAGGCCGGCTTGTGCCAGGGCCTCGACCATCACCGCACTCTGGGTGGCGAAAATTTCCATCGGGTCATGTTCGACCCAGCCGGCTTGCGGGTAATGCTGGGTGAATTCACGCTGGGCGGTGCAGACCACGTTGGCGTCACGATCAAAGATGATCGCCCGGGAACTGGTGGTGCCCTGATCGAGGGCAATGATGTAGTTCTTATTCTGAATGTCGGTCATGTCGATTGCCTTGGACGGAGAATAGGGGAGTCAGTAAACAGCCTGGGCCGCAAAGGGGCAGTACTGCCCAGGCTATCGCATCAGGAAGTACGGGTTTTGCCGCTGGCGGCCGCTTCGGTTGCATCAGTTGTAGCAGGTGCGCCGCTGGGCAGGTGACGGGCAATCAGCCCGCGATACGCGGCAGCACCGAGGCAGGCACCGACAATCGGTGCAAAGATCGGAATCAGGAAATAAGGAATGTCGCGCCCACCGGTGAAGGCCATTTCACCCCAACCGGCGAAAAAGGTCATCAGCTTGGGCCCGAAGTCACGGGCCGGGTTCATCGCAAAGCCGGTCAGCGGGCCCATGGCACTGCCGATCACGGCGATCAGCAAACCAATCAGCAGCGGTGCCAACGGGCCACGGGGCAGGCCGTTGTTGTCGTCGGTCAGGGCCATGATCACGCCCATCAGGATCGCGGTAATGACCATTTCCACCAGGAACGCCTGGGCCGTGCCCAGCAGCGGATGCGGATAGGTGGAGAACACTGAGGCCAATTCCAGGCTGGCCTGGGTGCCGCGAATCATGTGGTGGGTTTGTTCGTAATCGAAAAACAGGTTGCTGTAGAGCGTGTAAACCAACGCTGCCGAGCAGAAGGCGCCGGCGACCTGAGCGATGATGTAGAACGGCAGTTTGCGCTTTTCGAAATCGGCAAAAATGCACAGGGCGATACTGACGGCGGGATTGAGGTGCGCCCCGGAAATACCGGCGCTCAGGTAGATCGCCATGCTGACGCCGATCCCCCAGATGATACTGATTTCCCACAAGCCAAAGCTGGCGCCCGCGACCTTGAGCGCAGCAACACATCCGGTACCGAAGAAGATCAGCAACGCAGTGCCCAGGAATTCGGCCATGCATTGACTTGAGAGTGAAGGCTGTTGAAGAGCAGTTGTCATGGAAAACCTCTGTTTTTGTTGTTGTCTGGCGTTTTGCCGCAACGGGCAAGCTGCGATTTTCACCGTGGCGAGGATCCCCATCCTCTTCGCGGCTTACTGCTGTGAATCCGTAGGTGTATTCCTACAGTATTCGTAAACGAAAAAATATAGACAAGAATGACGGCTGTCAAAGGTCGAAAGTGAACGATCGGTCATTTTGTAATTATTGGTGTGGTGAATGATCGCGCCGTGGGCGCGGGGAGTTGCAGCAAAGGAGCGCGCGGGCTCGTGGCAGAGGGCTTCGGACTAGAGCCTTTTACCTTCTGTTGGCCTAGAATTGGCCGTCTGTTTTTTCACCGTTTAGCCAAGCCTGGAGCCCTCATGACGCCCGCATTGGACCTGTTGAAAAAAGTTCGTGCCGAACATCGAATCCACAGTTACGAACATGACCCCAAGGCAGCCTCTTATGGTCTGGAGGCCGCGGAAAAGTTGGGGCTTGATCCCGCGCAGGTGTTCAAGACCTTGCTGGCCAGCAGTGAAAAATCTGAACTGCTGGTGGCCGTTGTGCCGGTCGTCGGAAGTTTGGATTTAAAAGCGTTGGCGCAGGCGGCGGGGGTGAAAAAGGTCGAGATGGCGGACCCGGCTGCGGCGCAACGGGCCACCGGTTACTTGCTGGGTGGCATCAGCCCGCTAGGGCAGAAGAAACGCCTGCGCACCTTTGTCGATGTGACGGCGCAGTCGTTTCCGACAATTTTTATCAGTGCGGGAAGAAGGGGGCTTGAGGTGGAGTTGGCAGCAGCGGTGCTGGCCGAGCACACCCAGGCCAAGTTCGCGGAAATTGGCCGGGTGTGATGCGCTGAGGTCAGGTGGCGGTGCTGTAGCGGCGAACGCCTGACTCTACGTGGGGAATGTGCGCCGCTGTGCTGCCTGAGGCCTGGAACAACACCAGGTGTTCGGCTGCCACGCGAATGCCCACATCGGCACCGACCAAGTGATCGGCGTGGCTGGGGAAGATCGATTCCAGCTGCGCACCGGTAGGCAGCTGCAAGCGATACAGGGTCGATGCCCCGAGGAACGTCTTGCCGACAATCCGCGCTTTCAAGGCGCTGTCCGGAGCATAAACAATGTCGTCCGGGCGCAACAACACATCCACCGCGCCGCCGGTGGGCCAGGTGTAGGCACGATTGCCGCGCAACTCGCCCAGTTCGGTGGTGACCGATTCCGGCGTGTTCAACTGCCCGCGAATGAAGTAACCCTGGCCAATAAAGCTGGCGACAAAGGGTGTCAGCGGTTCGTGGTACAGGTTGTAGGGCGTATCCCACTGCTCCAGGCGACCTTCCTTGAACACGCCGACATGGTCACTCACCGCGAAGGCTTCTTCCTGGTCGTGGGTCACGAGAATTGCACTAGTGCCCCGGGCCTTGAGGATGTCGCGCACCTCATGGCTGAGCTTGCGCCGCAGTTCGCCATCGAGGTTTGAGAAGGGTTCGTCCAACAGCAGCAGCTGGGGTTCCGGCGCCAAGGCGCGGGCCAGGGCGACGCGCTGTTGCTGGCCGCCGGAAAGCTCATGGGGGAAGCGCTTGCCGAGGTTCTTCAGGTTCACCAGCTCCAGCAATTCGGCGACCACCCGCTCTTTTTGCGGGTGCTTGCGAATGCCGAAGGCGATGTTGTCGGCCACGCTGAGGTGTGGAAACAGCGCGTAGTCCTGGAACACCATGCCGATCCGACGTTTCTCCGGGGCCAGTGTGAAACCGGCGCTGGAGATGACTTCGCCCGCCAGGCTGATCTCACCTTCGTGTACCGGCTCAAAGCCGGCAATCGCTCGCAGGGTGGTGGTCTTGCCGCAACCCGAGGAGCCCAGCAAGCAACCGATGTCCCCGGCGTTGAGGTGCAGGTTAAGGTTCTGCACCACCCGTTGGTCCTGATAACCGCATGCCAGATTGCGTAGGTTCAGCAGTAAAGGCTGGCTCATGCAGGGCGGTACGCCGGCGCAACCAAAAACTCCAGCAGCGCTTTTTGTGCGTGCAGGCGGTTTTCTGCCTGGGCCCAGGCCACCGAACGTTGGTCGTCCAGCAGGTCGAGGCTGATTTCCTCGCCACGGTGGGCTGGTAGGCAGTGCATGAACAGCACGTCCGGTGCGGCCAGGTCGAGCAGGGCGCGGTTGACCTGGAACGGTGCGAACAGCTTGAGGCGCTTGGCGGTTTCCTCTTCCTGGCCCATGGAGGTCCACACGTCAGTGCTTACCAGGTGCGCGCCGATAACAGCCTCACGCGGGTCGCGAACGATGGTCACGCGGTCGCCGGCCTGGGCCAGGAATTTTGCGTCCGGCTCATAGCCTTCAGGGCAGGCAACGCGCAATTGGAAGTCGAACTGGATCGCTGCTTCTATATAGCTGTTGCACATATTGTTGCCGTCGCCGATCCAGGCCACGGTCTTGCCCTGGATCGAACCGCGCTGTTCGAGGAAGGTTTGCATGTCGGCCAGCAACTGGCACGGGTGCAGGTCATCGGACAGGCCGTTGATCACGGGCACACGGGAGTTGGCGGCAAATTCGGTCAGGGTGCTGTGGGCGAAGGTACGGATCATCACTGCATCCAGCATGCTCGACATCACGATCGCGCAGTCGCTGATCGGTTCGCCACGGCCCAGTTGGGTATCACGAGGTGACAGGAAGATAGCCTGGCCGCCGAGCTGAATCATGCCGGCTTCGAAAGACACACGGGTGCGGGTAGACGACTTCTCGAAAATCATCCCGAGCACGCGGTTTTTCAAAGGCTCGAACAGTACGCCGCGGTTACGCAGGTCTTTAAGCTCAATGCCTCGACGGAGCACGCTGACCAGCTCTTCGGGCGTGCAATCCATCAGGGAGAGAAAGTGCCTTGCGCTCATCATTAACTACCTTTTTGCAACAGACCGCAGATACTCAAAGCCTTGTTTATTTTGAAAACGGGCGAGACCTGCGGCGAAAGCCGCACGGGGCGACGAAATAGGGGAAGGCGCGATCTTATAATTAAATGTCGCGTCTTACCAATAGGGCTACAGTTTTTAGGGGAGTTCAAGGACGCGGGGAGGGCGCTTTTGAAGCCTGTTTCCTGACAGCAGCGGGTCATTTGTACACTGGCGCTGCGCCACATTGCAATGCGAGAAGGCGTGCGCAGGCCGGGGCGCGTCGGTTTCAGAGGGCTGTCGGAGGGCGCTGAAACATTTCATGATGTTTCCTCATGGCCTGGCCTGATGCCGTTGGATTCACACGACGAACGTTGCTGGCGCTGCTGCCGGCGGCGGGCCATAGTTTTCGTCCGAAGCGCTCAGCCCACAATAAAGAGACTGGCCATGACCAAGACTCTCCACCACCGTGCCTGCCATCTGTGCGAAGCCATCTGCGGCCTGACACTGGAAACTACCCAGGGTGAAGACGGGAGCCTGGCGATCACTTCGATCAAGGGCGACCCGCTGGACACGTTCAGCCGTGGCCATATCTGCCCCAAGGCCGTGGCCCTGCAGGACATCCAGAACGACCCGGACCGTCTGCACCAGCCCATGTTGCGGGTGGGCAGCGAATGGCAGCCTATCCCGTGGGACGACGCCTTTGCGCTTGTAGCCGAGCGCCTTGCGGGCATCCAGGCACGCCACGGGCAGAATGCGGTGGCGGTGTATCAGGGCAATCCGAGCGTGCACAATTATGGCCTGATGACCCACAGCAATTACTTCCTGGGCCAGCTCAAGACCCGCAACCGCTTTTCCGCAACGTCGGTGGATCAGTTGCCCCACCACCTGACCAGTCACCTGATGTACGGCCACGGCCTGTTGCTGCCGATCCCGGACATCGACCATACCGACTTCATGCTGATCCTCGGCGGCAACCCGCTGGCGTCCAACGGCAGCATCATGACCGTGCCGGATGTTGAAAAGCGCCTGAAGGCCATCCAGGCCAGGGGCGGCAAAGTCGTGGTGGTTGATCCGCGGCGCAGCGAGACGGCGGCGATTGCCGACCAACATCTGTTTGTGCGCCCGGGCGGCGATGCGGCGTTATTGTTCGGTTTGCTTAATACGCTGTTTGCCGAGAACCTGATCCGTGACAGTCATCTGCCGGTCGATGGCCTGGATGAAGTGCGCCAGGCCGTGGCCGGATTCACCGCCGAAGCGATGAGTCGTCAATGCGCGGTGCCCGCCGAGCAGATCCGCCAGTTGGCGCGGGACTTCGCGGCGGCCGACACAGCGGTGTGTTATGGCCGCATGGGCGTGTCGACCCAGGCGTTTGGCACGCTGTGTCATTGGCTGGTGCAGTTGATCAACCTGGTGACGGGCAATCTGGATCGGAAGGGCGGCGCCTTGTGCACCACGCCGGCAGTCGACCTGGTGGCTTCCACCTCCGGCGGGCACTTCAATCGCTGGCAAAGCCGGGTTTCCGGGCGACCGGAGTACGGTGGCGAGCTGCCGGTGTCGGCACTGGCCGAAGAAATGCTCACCGAGGGCGAAGGACAAATCCGTGCGCTGGTGACGGTGGCAGGGAATCCGGTGCTCTCCACGCCTAACGGCCGGCAGTTGGAGCAGGCGTTGGATGGCCTGGAGTTCATGGTCAGTATCGACCTGTATATCAACGAAACCACGCGCTATGCCGACCTGATCCTGCCGTCTACCTCGGCACTGGAAAACGATCACTACGACACCACCTTCAATATGTTCGCGGTGCGCAACGTCACCCGCTTCAATCGCGCCATCCTGCCAAAGCCTGACGGCGCATTGCATGACTGGGAAATCTTCGTCGGCCTGGCCCAGGCGTTTGCCGCGAAGACGGGTAATACGCTCAAACCGACCATGCCACCGGCGCAGATGATCGATTTTGGGCTGCGCGCCGGACCTTATGGCGATACCTTGTCTATTGCCGCGCTGGCTGATTATCCCCACGGTCTAGACCTTGGGCCGCTGAAGCCCAACCTGGCAGGGCGCATGAAAACCGCCAACGGCCATTTGCAGGCTGCGCCGCCGGTGATCCTCGCAGACTTGGCGCGCTTTGCCGCACAACCAGTGCCTGGGCTGAATGAATTGTTGCTGATCGGCCGTCGCCATGTGCGCAGCAACAACTCGTGGATGCATAACTACCATCGGTTGGTGAAGGGCAAGCCCCGTCACCAGTTGCTGATGCATCCCGATGACCTGGCCCATCGCAAGTTGAGTGACGGGCAACGGGTGCGGGTCAGTTCTCGGATCGGCATGATCGAAGTCGAGGTATTGGCCTGTCTCGACATGATGCCCGGCGTGGTCAGCCTGCCCCACGGCTGGGGCCATGGCCGTCCGGGCGTGCAGATGACCATCGCCAGTGGGCAGCCGGGAGCGAGTGCGAATGACCTGACGGATGAGCGGCAATTGGATGAGCTGTCGGGCAATGCGGCGTTGAACGGCGTGCCGGTGCAGGTCGAGGCGGCGTAAGGATTGTCTGTCGGGGAGTCCGAGCGTCACGCTAGGCTTTGCGTTACAATGCGCCACCGTGCCGACCCATGAGTCGGAAAGTTCCAGCCGAGGTGTTCCATGGATATCATCGAAACGATCAAAGAGCAGATTGCCAACAACACTATTCTGCTTTACATGAAGGGCGCACCTAACGCGCCTCAGTGTGGCTTCTCCGCAAAGGCTTCCCAGGCAATCATGCAATGTGGCGAGAAGTTCGCCTACGTGGATATCCTGCAGAACCCGGAAATCCGCGCCAACCTGCCGAAGTACGCCAACTGGCCAACTTTCCCACAGCTGTGGGTTGCCGGTGAGCTGGTCGGCGGTAGCGACATCATTACCGAAATGGCGGCTGATGGTTCGTTGCAGGCACTGATCAAAGACGCAGCGGCCAAAGCTGCGGCGAAAACCGAAGCCTGATTTTTTCCAGGCTGCGGCAATAAAAAGCCCCGCTTCTCGAAAGAGAGCGGGGCTTTTTAGTGGCCGGGAATTAAAGGGTTATTCACCCATCTGCGATTGCAGGTAATTCTCGATAGTCACTTTGTCGATCAGGCCGATCTGGGTTTCCAGCCAGTCGATGTGTTCTTCCTGGTCTTCAAGGATATCTTCCAGCAACTCGCGGCTACCGAAATCACTCTTGATTTCGCAATGAGCAATGGCGGCCTTGAGGTCGGTGTGGCTCTTGCGTTCGAAGTTCAGGTCGCAGTTGATCATTTCCTGGGTGTGCTCGCCGATGTTCAGCTTGCCCAGGTCCTGCACGTTCGGCAGGCCTTCCAGGAACAGGATGCGCTTGATCAGCGCATCGGCGTCCTTCATGGCCTTGATGGATTCTTTGTATTCACGCTTGCCCAGCTTTTCCAGGCCCCAATCGTCATACATGCGTGCATGCAGGAAGTACTGATTGATCGCGACCAGTTCATTGGCAAGGATTTTGTTGAGTTGCTGGATGACTGTAATGTCGCCTTTCATGATTGGGGTCCTGCCCTGTATTAGCTGTATATAAGGCGGAGTTTGAGCTGCGCATTTACTACTGTCAAACCTAAGTTATTGAATAATAAATGAAAATTAATCGGAATAAGAATGTTTGTGTTCCGCGTCTTGGCGCTAACTGTTTGAATTCCGGGCATAAAAAAACCGGACACTAAGTCCGGTTCTTTAAAACACACCCTTCAGGCGTGTGTAAATTCTGCTGAGTAGGGGATCGCCGCCTGTGCAGTTTGCAGCTGCGTCAGGGTTTCCCGTACCACCTGCTTGGCGAGGCAGGCGCATTTGCCGCATTGGCTGGCAACGCCGGTGGTTTCACGTACTTCCTTGTAGCTGCAGCAACCTTCATAGATTGCTTCGCGGATTTGTCCGTCGGTGACGCCAGTGCAGAGGCAGACATACATAAGGGAGAACCATCGCGGTTTAAGGCTTAAGTGCGACGGATCTTAATGTTAACGAGAATGATTGTCAAAGTAGTTTCTTGCTCGTTTGAAACAGATTGATCGCCCTCTGACGAACGGTTTTTTCCTGAGCCGTGTATGATGGCCGGTCTTCACGAAGCGTGATCCCGTCACAGGGCTGTCGTTTACCCACGGCACACTGGAAGGGATCCTTTTACTTCAAGTCACCACCATCAGGAGATACCCAATGAGCGTACTCGTCGGCAAACAAGCCCCGGATTTCGACGTCCCAGCCGTCCTCGGCAATGGCGAAATCGTAGACAGCTTCAAACTGTCTGAAGCCATCAAAGGCAAATACGGCCTGGTGTTCTTCTACCCGCTGGACTTCACCTTCGTCTGCCCATCGGAGCTGATCGCTCTGGATCACCGCATGGACGATTTCAAGGCGCGTAACGTTGAAGTGGTAGCCGTTTCCATCGACTCCCATTTCACCCACAACGCCTGGCGCAACACTGCCATCAATGATGGCGGCATCGGCAAAGTCAAATACACCATGGCTGCCGACATGAAGCACGACATTGCCAAGGCCTACGACGTTGAGTCCGAAGGCGGCGTGGCTTTCCGTGGCGCGTTCCTGATCGACGACAAGGGCGTTGTGCGCTCGCAGATCATCAACGACCTGCCGCTGGGCCGTAACATGGAAGAGCTGATCCGTCTGGTCGACGCTCTGCAATTCCACGAAGAGCACGGCGAAGTTTGCCCTGCCAACTGGAAAAAGGCGACAAAGGCATGAACGCTTCGCCAGAAGGCGTTGCGGCGTACCTGACCGAGAACGCTGGCAAGCTGTAAGCCAGATTCGCGCATAAAAAAACCGGCCTGAGAAGGCCGGTTTTTTATGCGCGGGATTCGGCTTCAGTCGCCGAAGTCTTCCCAGCCGCCCATCTGTTTCCAGCGGTTGACGATGCCGCAGAACAGCTCGGCGGTCTTCTCGGTGTCGTAGCGGGCCGAGTGGGCCTCACGACCGTCGAAGTCGATACCGGCCGCCTGGCAGGCTTTTGCCAGCACGGTCTGGCCATAGGCCAAGCCAGCAAGGGTCGCGGTGTCGAAGCTGGAGAACGGGTGAAACGGGTTGCGCTTCATGTCCAGGCGCGCCACAGCGGCGTTGAGGAAGCCCAGGTCGAAGCTGCTGTTGTGACCCACCAGGATTGCGCGTTTGCAGCCATTGGCCTTCAAGGCCTTGCGCACACCACGGAAGATGTCAGTCAGCGCTGCTTCTTCACTGACTGCCATGCGCAACGGGTGATCGAGCTTGATCCCGGTGAACTCCAGGGCGGCCGCTTCGATGTTGGCGCCTTCGAACGGCTCGACGCGGAAGAAGTGGGTGTGTTCCGGGAACACGAAACCCTGTTCGTCCATGCCGATAGTCGTAGCGGCGATTTCCAGCAATGCGTCAGTGGCGCAATTGAAACCGCCGGTTTCTACGTCGATGACAACCGGCAGGTAGCCACGGAAACGCTCGGCCATCGGGTGACGGGAACCGCCACCACCGCCGCCGTGTTCCTGGTCGTCGTCGTAATGGTCTTCACTCACGGGTGTTCCTCCAGCAGGCGCCAGCGCAGTGTTTCACCGGCGCGCAGCGGGATAACGGTCAGCTCGCCAAACGGCAGGCTGGTGGGGGCGGTCCAGTCTTCACGGACCAGGGTAATGCGGTCGGTATTCGCCGGCAGGCCATAGAAACGCGGGCCGTTGAGGCTGGCGAACCCTTCAAGCTTGTCCAGGGCGTTACGTTGTTCGAACGCTTCGGCATACAACTCGATCGCCGCATACGCGGTGTAGCAACCGGCACAACCACACGCGGCTTCCTTGGCGTGTTGGGCGTGCGGTGCAGAGTCTGTGCCGAGGAAAAACTTCTCGTTGCCACTGGTGGCGGCATCGAGCAGCGCCACCTGGTGAGTGTTGCGCTTGAGAATCGGCAGGCAATAGAAGTGCGGCCGAATCCCGCCCACCAGCATGTGGTTGCGGTTGTACAACAGGTGATGCGCGGTGATGGTCGCGCCGACGTTGGCTGAGGCCTCGGTGACGAACTGCACGGCATCGGCGGTGGTGATGTGTTCGAACACGACCTTCAGGGTCGGGAACAGCTCGACCACACGACGCATGTGCTCGTCGATGAAGATCTTTTCACGATCGAATACATCGACATCGCCACGGGTGACTTCACCGTGGATCAGCAACGGCATGCCCACTTCCGCCATGGCTTCGATGGCCGGCAGGATCTTGTCGATACTGGTGACGCCGGAATCGGAGTTGGTGGTCGCCCCGGCCGGGTACAGCTTGGCGGCGTACACGAAACCACTGGCTTTAGCCTGGCGAATTTCTTCGGGCTGGGTGCGGTCGGTCAGGTACAGCACCATCAACGGCTCGAAGCGGCTACCGGCCGGTCGTGCAGCAAGGATGCGCTGGCGATAGGCATCGGCTTCCGCGGCGTTACGCACCGGAGGTACCAGGTTAGGCATGATGATGGCGCGGCCAAACGTGCGCGCTACATCGGCCACGGTTTGGGGCAACGCAGCACCATCGCGAAGATGAATATGCCAGTCGTCGGGACGCAGCAGGGTCAGGCGGTCGGACATTGGGGATTCCAGGCGGGTCAATCTGGTGGGAATGCTACCGGAAAAGACTCTTGCAGGCACTCGCTATCAAGTTTTGCAGGATACGACCGATATCCCTGGGTATGCCTTAACGATGTATGACGCCTTGATGTGTTGTAGAAACCAGTGGAGCCTCCCGTGCGCCAGCATTATCTAGCCCTGCTCAGTGTGTTCGCCAGCCTGCCCGCGATGGCCCTCACGTTCCAGACACGTCTGGAGAATATTGAGTGGAAAGTGGAGGGCGATAAGTTCGAGTGCCGCTTGAGCCAACCGATCACCAATTTCGGCTCGGGCGAGTTCGTGCGCCGTGCGGGCGAGCAGGCGACGTTTCGCCTGAAAGCCTTTAACGGTTCGTTGGGTGCCGGTTCCGCAACCCTGCTGGCGGCCGCTGCGCCGTGGCAGCCGGGGCGTGGTGATATCAATCTCGGCGCGGTGCGCGTCGGCAATGGTGATGTGCTGTTTAACAGCTCCCAGGCTCAGGCCGGGCGCTTGTTCACCGGCTTGCTCGAAGGTCGTAGCCCGACGGTGCGGCACTATGGGCGTGATGGCGGGTATTCCGAGATTCGCCTGTTGCCGGTGAAATTCAACAAGGCCTACAACGACTATCAGCTGTGCACCACCAAACTGCTGCCGATGAATTTCGAGCAGGTCAAACAGACCGAGGTGGGCTTCCCGGGGGGCGGAATCGAACTGGACGCGGCGGCCAAGAAAAAGCTCTCGGTGATTCTCGAGTTCATGAAAGCCGACCCGACGGTTAACCACATCGAGTTGAACGGCCACTCTGACAACAGCGGCAATCGCCTGACCAATCGTGATGTCTCCCGGCGCCGTGCCTTGGCGGTGATGGACTACTTCAAGGCCAATGGCATCGATGAATCGCAGATCACCCTGCGGTTTCATGGTGAAAGCTACCCGTTGGCGCCGAACACCAGCCCGGCCAACCGGGCGAAAAACCGTCGGGTGAATATTCAACTTGAACGGGTGGCAGCCCCCGAGAAACCGGCGCCCCAAGCCAAAGCGCCAGGTAACGCTGCCGCCACCTCATAAGGTGCGGCGTTTCGTCGCTCGCTCGACATAATCTGTCGCTTTATCTTCATTTGCTGTCGCGCCTCTGTAATTTCACGGTTTTGGTCGGTAGAATCGACGCCTTTCCGTACAACCCCGTGGAGTGATGGCATGGCCGACGTAAACAAGGTCGTTCTCGCGTATTCCGGCGGCCTGGACACTTCGGTGATCCTCAAGTGGCTGCAGGATACTTATAACTGTGAAGTGGTGACCTTCACCGCTGACCTAGGTCAGGGCGAAGAGGTCGAACCTGCACGTGCCAAGGCGCAAGCCATGGGCGTGAAAGAGATCTACATTGACGACCTGCGCGAAGAGTTCGTCCGCGATTTCGTTTTCCCGATGTTTCGCGCCAACACCGTCTACGAAGGTGAGTACCTGCTGGGTACTTCCATCGCACGTCCGCTGATCGCCAAGCGCTTGATCGAAATCGCCAACGAAACCGGCGCTGACGCCATTTCCCATGGCGCCACCGGCAAGGGCAACGACCAAGTGCGTTTCGAGCTGGGCGCCTATGCCTTGAAGCCAGGCGTAAAAGTCATTGCTCCGTGGCGTGAATGGGACCTGCTGTCCCGTGAAAAGCTGATGGACTACGCTGAAAAGCACGCTATCCCGATCGAGCGTCACGGCAAGAAGAAGTCCCCGTACTCGATGGATGCCAACTTGCTGCACATCTCCTATGAAGGCGGCGTGCTGGAAGACACCTGGACCGAGCACGAAGAAGACATGTGGAAGTGGACCGTCTCCCCGGAGAACGCTCCTGACAAGGCCCAGTACCTGGAACTGACCTACCGCAACGGCGACATCGTCGCGCTGGACGGCGTCGAAATGACCCCGGCCACCGTCTTGGCGACCCTGAACCGTATCGGTGGCGAACACGGTATCGGCCGCCTCGACATCGTCGAGAACCGTTACGTGGGCATGAAGTCCCGTGGTTGCTACGAGACCCCGGGCGGCACCATCATGCTGCGCGCTCACCGCGCCATCGAGTCCATCACCCTGGACCGTGAAGTGGCTCACCTCAAAGACGAGCTGATGCCCAAGTACGCCAGCCTGATCTACACCGGCTACTGGTGGAGCCCGGAGCGTCTGATGCTGCAACAGATGATCGACGCTTCCCAGGTCCACGTGAACGGCGTTGTGCGCCTGAAACTGTACAAGGGCAACGTGATCGTGACCGGTCGCAAGTCCGACGAGTCGCTGTTCGATGCCAATATCGCCACCTTCGAAGAAGATGGCGGCGCCTACAACCAGGCAGACGCGGCAGGCTTCATCAAGCTCAACGCATTGCGCATGCGCATTGCGGCCAACAAAGGTCGCAAGTTGTTCTGAGTGTTTTAAGTTGCAATGAAAAATGGCCCCGTTAGGGGTCATTTTTTTTGGCTGAGAATACACCTGGAATCCTTAGGGGCGATGCGGTGTTTATTGTTCAGTTCAACAACAGCCCTGTGTCTAAGGCGGTGGTATGGAGTGTTTATGTTTTTACGGGGGCAATGTTTATTAATTTCGCTCGATAAGTGGTGCATTGTTGAAAGTGGGTTTTTTTCTTGTGTTCAGGAACTATGTACTACAGAAAATTCACTCAGAAATGTACCGCGAACATGTCAGATGCTGACATGCCTGTAGGATTTATGGAGCGTTATTAATTATGTCGAATGGAACTTTTAAAAAGTGCCTTTCAGCCCGTGTTCACAGGTCTTCTGATAAGGCACAAGGGGCATTTCCTGAAACTTGTGTGCGGCACGTTTACCCCGCCCCCCGTAATCCTGGGATTTTTCACTCAAAATATGTTTGTACTCGGAAAGTTCTGAAAGCCTCAACAAAACTGGACACCTCCACACTGGCGTTTTTTTGTAGGCTAAATCCTATGTCTTTGTGGGTTGGGTCTCTGCTTGCTGTTGCTTGGGGGGAGCGCTATGCCAAGCGGGAAACGACTAGGCTATTGTGCTTGCTCTTAATAATTCGAACAGCGAAATTGGACTTGCCCATGAATAAAGTGCTGATCGTGGATGATCATCCCGTCATTCGTCTTGCTGTGCGTATGCTAATGGAACGTCATAGTTATGAGGTCGTTGCCGAGACCGATAACGGTGTCGATGCCTTGCAACTTGCACGGGAGCATATGCCGGACATAGTCATACTGGATATTGGAATTCCCAAACTCGATGGCCTGGAAGTTATATGCCGGCTGTCATCTACCAAGCAGGCCCATCCCTTCAAAGTGCTGGTGCTGACGTCCCAGGCGCCCGGTCATTTCTCCATGCGGTGCATGCAGGCGGGCGCCGCTGGCTACGTGTGCAAGCAGCAGGACCTCACCGAGCTATTGAGCGCGGTCAAGGCGGTGCTGTGTGGGTACAGCTACTTCCCCAACCAGGCGCTGAACTCGGTGCGCTCCACAATGGGGAACGCCAGCGAAGCGGACATGGTCGAGCGCTTGTCCGGCCGGGAGATGATGGTGCTGCAGCAACTGGCCCGCGGTAAAACCAACAAGGAGATCGCCGATGGCATGTTCCTGAGCAACAAAACCGTGAGCACCTACAAGACGCGCTTGCTGCTCAAGCTCAACGCACGCTCCCTGGTGGACTTGATCGAGCTGGCCCAGCGTAACGGGTTGGTATAGGCCGGCCGCACACTTACATGCAGTCAGAAAAAAGCCTCCGTAAGGGAGGCTTCTGTTTTTCGTTGGGTCGATTAGAGATCGAAGTCGTAATCGGCCAACTGTTTTTGCAGGCGCCGCTCTTCCAGAAGGTTGTCGATGGTGCGGCGTTTGCTCAAATTGGTCTTGGCCACCTCTACCGGTGTTTCTGCTGCCTCATCGTCGGATTCAGCGCCAACAACGTCGTCTTCTACATCCAGTTGTTCTTTGCCAGTGCTCATAAGGTTAACTCCAGGCTAAGACTGCCGTTGGCGCTCCTTATAACGATAATCTTGAGCCTGGTAAAAAAGATTTTTTCAATCGACTCATCAATAAAAGCAATGATGGCTCAATCGTCGGAAGTCTTTTCCTTGTATTCACACAGGTCTTCTATGCGGCAACTGCCACAGCGCGGCTTGCGAGCCTGGCAGACATAGCGGCCGTGAAGGATCAGCCAGTGATGTGAATCCAGCAGATAGGGCTTGGGCACAAACTTCATCAGTTGTTTTTCCACCTCCACCACATTCTTTCCGCGGGCAATCCCGGTGCGGTTGCTGACCCGAAAGATGTGCGTGTCCACCGCCATGGTCAGTTGGCGAAATGCCGTATTGAGCACCACATTGGCAGTTTTACGGCCTACGCCCGGGAGGGCTTCCAAGGCTTCCCGAGTCTGCGGCACTTCGCTGCCGTGCAACTCCACCAGCAGCCGACAGGTCTCGATGACATTCTTCGCCTTGCTGTTGTACAGGCCGATGGTCTTGATGTATTCGGACAACCCTTCAACGCCAAGCGTGTAGATTGCCTCGGGAGTATTGGCCACGGGGTACAATTTGGCAGTGGCCTTGTTGACGCCAACGTCTGTGGACTGGGCCGAAAGAATCACGGC
Organism: Pseudomonas sp. TH34; assembly: GCF_016650865.1. NCBI lineage: Bacteria > Pseudomonadati > Pseudomonadota > Gammaproteobacteria > Pseudomonadales > Pseudomonadaceae > Pseudomonas > Pseudomonas sp. TH34. The sequence continues at coordinate 188,913 of NZ_JAEKFB010000010.1, read as the reverse complement.
GATCAGCAGCTCGAACGGCGAGGAATAGGCCAGCTCGGTTTTCGGTTCCGGGTTGTCTTCGTGAAGCCGACGGAAAATTTCCAGGCGTTTTGCGGCGTTCATGGGGCGAGCGGTTCCTTGCAGACAGTCAGTGTGGTTACGAAAAACGGGCCCAATAACCCGAGCAGGATAAACGCGGCGGGCACCAGCAGTACACGCTTCATCACGTGCGGCCGGTGCTCAAGGGGTTCAAGTGCGGGCATCGGACCCCACCAGCGCCGCAAGCGCCTGCTCTGCTGTTTCGAAATGCTGTTGCAGGACAATCAACTGCGACTGCTGTTCAAAGGTCGGCGGGTGGCCGAAAGCTTTCAGGGATTTGTGCAATTGGGCACGGCTCATGGCCAGATGGATCTTGGCCTTCTTCAAGGCAGCGTCCATCGCGGCGGCTTTTTGTGCACGAACCCGCTCAATGGCGGCCTGGACCGGGTTCTCCGAGGCTGCAGCCACCGGGGCGGCGCGCTTGGTGCGTGCCAGGCGTTCGGCGAGTTTCTGTTCCTCTTCGCGTTGCAGCCGCGTGTTGCGCTGTTCAAACCGCCGCCGGGCCCGATCGCGTTTGAGGTTGCGTGCCTGGCGCTCATGATCACTGGATGCCAGTCCGCCGACAATCGGCACCACCGTGGTCAACGGACGCATTTCGATGCAATCAACCGGGCAGGGTGCCACACACAGGTCGCAGCCTGTGCACTCGTCGATAATCACCGTGTGCATCAATTTGGCAGCACCAACAATAGCGTCCACTGGGCAGGCCTGGATGCATTTGGTACAGCCGATGCACTCCGCTTCACGGATAAACGCGATCTGCGCGGGTGCCTCGCCTCGGGACGTGTCCAGTTCCAGCACCGGGAGCTTCAGCAGTTGCGCCAGGCCGGCAATGGTTTCCTGGCCGCCCGGTGGGCACTTGTTGATCGCCTCGCCTTGGGCAATGCCTTCTGCGTAGGGCTTGCAGCCAGGATGCCCACATTTGCCACATTGGGTTTGTGGCAGCAGGGCGTCGATACGTTGAATCAGGCTCATGGTTTGATCATTGCGTTGGAACCCGGAAAAGCCACGACCGGCAACGGGCCGACTGCAAACAGAATCCGATTATCCGGCAAGCGAGGAGGGGGTACTAGCTGAAACCGCCCCATAGCCGAGACCATGGGGCAGTTCGCCGTTGTTACTTGATGCGCTGACCCGGCTTGGCGCCGCTGTCCGGGCTCAACAGGTAGATCTCTTCACCGCCAGGGCCGGCCGCCATCACCATGCCCTCGGAGATACCGAACTTCATTTTCCGTGGCTTGAGGTTGGCGATCATCATGGTCAGGCGACCATCGAGTTTGGACGGATCCGGATAGGCACTCTTGATCCCGGAGAACACGTTGCGTTGCTCGTCACCGATGTCCAGGGTCAGGCGCAGCAGCTTGTCAGCGCCTTCCACGGCTTCGGCCTTGATGATCAGGGCCACCCGCAGATCCACCGCAGCGAAGGCGTCGAAGTCGATTTCTGGCGACAGCGGATCTTTCGCCAGCTCGCCATTGCCCGCAGGTGCTGCATCGCCGGTGTCAGTCTTGCTAGCCTCGAGGTCTTCTTTCGAAGCATCGGTCATGGCCTGGACTTTTACCGGATCGATACGGGTCATCAGCGGCTTGAACTCATTCAACTGGTGGTTGCTGAGCAAGGTCGCGTGGTCGTTCCAGGTCAGCGGCGGCACGTTGAGGAACGCCTCGGCGTCGGCTGCCAGCAGTGGCAGTACCGGCTTTAGGAAGATCACCAGCTGGCGGAACAGGTTGACGCCTGTGGCGCAGATTGCCTGGACTTCAGCTTGCTTGCCTTCCTGCTTGTTCAGCGACCACGGCGCCTTGTCGGCGATCCAGGCGTTGGCACGGTCGGCCAGGCCCATGATCTCGCGCATGGCGCGGGCAAAGTCGCGGGCTTCATAGGCGTCGGCGATGCTCGGGGCAGCGGCCAGGAACGCGTCGGTCAGCTCCGGCGCGGCGTTTTCCGCCACCAGCACACCGGCGTTGCCCTTGTGGATAAACCCGGCGCAACGGCTGGCGATGTTGACGACTTTGCCCACCAGGTCCGAGTTGACCTTCTGTACGAAGTCTTCCAGGTTCAGGTCCAGGTCGTCGACGCCACGGCCCAGTTTGGAGGCGTAGTAGTAGCGCAGGTATTCCGGCGATAGGTGGTCCAGGTAGGTGCGCGCCTTGATAAAGGTGCCACGGGACTTGGACATCTTCTGGCCATTGACCGTCAGGTAGCCGTGTACCGCGATGCCGGTCGGCTTGCGGTAGCCCGAACCTTCGAGCATCGCCGGCCAGAACAGCGCGTGGAAGTTGACGATGTCCTTGCCGATGAAGTGATACAGCTCGGCAGTGGAGTCCTTGGCCCAGAACGCGTCGAAGTCCAGCTCCGGCGTGCGGTCGCACAGGTTTTTGAAGCTGGCCATGTAGCCAATCGGCGCGTCCAGCCACACATAGAAGTACTTGCCTGGCTCGCCCGGGATTTCAAAACCGAAGTACGGCGCATCGCGGGAGATGTCCCACTGCTGCAGGCCGGCGTCCAGCCATTCGGCGATCTTGTTTGCCACGGCGTCCTGCAGGGTGCCGCTGCGGGTCCAGGTTTGCAGCATCTGCTGGAAATCCGGGAGCTTGAAGAAGAAGTGCTGGGAATCCTTGAGCACCGGGGTGGCGCCAGAGATCGCCGACTTCGGATCCTTCAGGTCGGTAGGCGCGTAGGTGGCGCCGCATTTCTCGCAGTTGTCGCCGTACTGGTCCTCAGTGCCGCATTTCGGGCAGGTGCCCTTGATGAAGCGGTCGGCCAGGAACATTTTCTTTTCCGGGTCGAAATACTGGGTGATCGAACGCGTGGCAATGTGCCCGGCGTCTTTAAGGCGCAGGTAGATCTGGCTCGACAGCTCGCGGTTTTCTTCGGAGTGGGTCGAGTGGAAGTTATCGAAATCCACCAGGAACTCGGCAAAGTCGGCGCTGTGTTCAGCCTGGACGTTGGCGATCAGTTGTTCCGGGGTGATGCCTTCCTTCTCGGCGCGCAACATGATGGCCGAACCGTGGGCGTCGTCCGCGCAGACATAAATGCATTGATTGCCGCGATGCTTCTGAAAGCGCACCCACATATCGGTCTGGATGTACTCAAGCATATGGCCAAGGTGGATAGAACCATTGGCATAGGGCAGGGCGCTGGTGACGAGGATCTTGCGTGGCTCGGACATGGGGCTCGGCTACTTGATGAAACGGAGGTCGGCCACTATAAAGCGCCGGGAAATTTATTTCACCCCGTGCGGCTGTTTCAGGATTTTCCCGACAGCCGAAAGCGTGCCGCTAAGACGCTGGAACGGTTAGGATAGCCGCCTGTTTTAGTCAGTCTTTTTTCGGGAGTAGCCCATGAGCGCCGTCAATCGCGCAGCGGTGGAAGCCGTTCTTCGCCAATACACCGACCCCTACCTGAACCAGGACCCGGTCAGCGCCGGGTGCGTACGCGCCATCGACGTGCAAGGTGACAAGGTTTCGGTCCAGCTTGAGCTGGGCTATGCCGCCGGGCTGTTCAAGAGCGGCTGGGCGCAGATGCTGCAAATGGCCATCGAAGGCCTGGACGGCGTCAGCTCGGCCAAGGTCGACATCCAGTGCGTGATCGCCGCGCACAAGGCCCAGGCGCAGATCCCGGGCCTGGCCAACGTCAAGAACGTGGTGGCCGTGGCCTCCGGCAAGGGCGGCGTGGGCAAATCCACCACCGCTGCCAACCTGGCCCTGGCCCTGGCCCGCGAAGGCGCGCGCGTCGGGATTCTCGACGCCGACATCTATGGTCCGAGCCAAGGCGTGATGTTCGGTATCGCTGAAGGCACCCGGCCGAAGATCAAGGACCAGAAATGGTTCGTGCCGATCGAGTCCCATGGCGTGGAAGTGATGTCCATGGCCTTCCTGACCGACGACAACACGCCGATGGTCTGGCGCGGCCCGATGGTTTCCGGCGCGTTGCTGCAACTGGTCACCCAGACCGACTGGGGCAACCTGGACTACCTGGTGATCGATATGCCACCAGGCACCGGTGATATCCAGCTGACCCTGGCGCAGAAAGTGCCGGTGGCCGGCGCGGTGATCGTCACTACGCCACAGGACTTGGCGCTGCTGGATGCTCGCAAAGGCGTGGAGATGTTCCGCAAGGTCAATATCCCGGTGCTGGGCGTCGTGGAGAACATGGCGGTGCACATCTGCTCCAACTGCGGCCACGCTGAGCATCTGTTCGGTGAAGGCGGCGGCGAGAAGCTGGCGACCCAGTACGGCGTTGAACTGCTGGCATCGTTGCCGCTGTCGATGGGGATTCGAGAACAGGCTGACGGTGGCAAGCCGACCGTGGCTGCTGAGCCGGATGGTCAGATTGCCATGGTCTACCAGGAGCTGGCCCGTCACGTAGGGGCGCGGATCGTACTTCAGGAGGCCGGGGCCCAGGCGATGCCGACGATCACTGTCAGCGACGACTGATCCACCTGACGGGAAAGAAGCCTCGACTGTGTCGGGGCTTTTTCTTGCCCGGCGAACACCCAAGTGCCGCTTGTTACCCTTTTACGTAATTGCTGGTGTAAGCATTCACTTACTTTTTCGTAAGCGTTTGGGTTTTTTCGTCGGTGCAGACGTCTTGAATTGAGTTCTTATATTTTTATCTACTTGAAATACAACAACTATTTTTTATTGAACGAGCGCGCAAACTTGTAGTTCTGCGGTTTGGATCCCGTTGAACTTCCCCGGGAACTCTCTAAGATCAGCCCTGTGTCCACGGATTGACACGGTCATCACGGAACGATGACTCAAGGAACCTCGCAGGATGCGATTCATCAGGATGATGAAAAGGAACACAGGGACTAGGGAAAAAATGTGGGCGGGTCATACCGCCCCTTTTTTTTGCCTGTAGAAAAGTGAAACCCGTCCCGCAGAAATGCAAAAAGGCCCGCAAGGGGCCTTTTGGAGGGCATCGACGTTATCAGCGCTCGAGGTCTGCAATCTTGCCTTTCTTGCCATCCCACTCCGCCGCATCCGGCATCGGGTCTTTGCGCTCAGTGATATTCGGCCAGATTTCCGCCAGCTCAACGTTCAACTGAATAAATTCCTGCATTTCTGCCGGGACTTCGTCCTCGGAGAAAATTGCGACGGCCGGGCATTCTGGCTCACACAGGGCGCAGTCAATGCACTCGTCCGGGTGGATGACCAGGAAGTTCGGGCCTTCGTAGAAGCAGTCCACCGGACACACTTCTACGCAGTCGGTGTACTTGCACTTGATGCAGTTGTCGGTGACGACGAAGGTCATTTCTAATTTTCTCCTCAGGCGGCGGCAGCGAAACCCCTTGTGGCAGGGCTCGCGAGGTTCGGGAGCGATAGTCTGCAGGCCAGGCTAAAAGCCCGCAGCATCCCAAACCGCGCGAGAGTCTACCAGCTTGCACGCGTCTGCGTTATATCCGAGTCTTCAGTGCATATAACATTTCGAGCGCTTTTCGCGGGGTCAAGTCGTCCACGTCAAGCTTAGCCAACTCATCCAGTACCGGATGAGGCAGGCTGGCGAACATGTCGCTCTGGTGTGGCGCACTGGGTTTGTTGCTGGCTTTGGCCGGGCTGGCCACGGGAATCTCGTGGGGCAGGGCGGTTTCTTCCAGGCGGCTCAAGTGTTCGCGGGCGCGAGTGATCACCTCACTTGGCACGCCCGCCAGCTGCGCCACGGCCAGGCCGTAACTCTGGCTCGCCGGCCCGGGCAACACGTGGTGCAGGAACACGATGCGCTCGTTGTGCTCGGTGGCATTGAGGTGCACGTTGGCCACCAGCGGCTCGTTTTCCGGCAACACCGTCAGCTCGAAATAGTGCGTTGCAAACAGCGTATACGCCCGCAGATGCGCCAATCGCTCGGCCGCCGCCCAGGCCAGGGACAGGCCGTCAAAGGTGCTGGTGCCGCGGCCCACTTCGTCCATCAGTACCAAGCTGCGTTCGGTGGCGTTGTGCAGGATGTTGGCGGTTTCGCTCATTTCCACCATAAAGGTCGAACGGCCACCGGCCAGGTCATCGCTGGAGCCGATCCGGGTGAAGATGCGGTCCACCAGGGACAGCTCGCAACTGGCCGCCGGCACGAAGCTGCCGATATGGGCCAGCAGCACGATTAATGCGGTCTGACGCATGTAGGTGGATTTACCGCCCATGTTCGGACCGGTGATCACCAGCATGCGGGTGTCGTCGTCCAGCGACAGATCGTTGGCGACGAACGGCGTGGTCAGAACCTGCTCCACCACCGGGTGGCGACCTTGCACGATGCGCATGCACGGCTCGCTGACAAAACGCGGGCAGTTCAGGTCAAGGTTCAGGGCGCGCTCGGCCAGGTTGCTCAGCACGTCCAGCTCCGCCAGCGCAGCCGCGGTGTCCTGGAGTGGTGCCAGCTTGCCGATCAAGTCTTCGAGCAAGGCTTCGTAGAGCATCTTCTCCCGAGCCAGGGCGCGGCTTTTGGCCGACAGTGCCTTGTCTTCGAACTCTTTAAGTTCCGGGGTAATAAAGCGCTCGGCACCCTTGAGGGTCTGGCGACGCTGGTAATCGATCGGCGCCTGCTCGGCCTGCTTGCTCGGCAACTCGATAAAGTAGCCATGTACGCGGTTGTAGCCGACTTTCAGGTTGGCCAGGCCGGTGCGGGCTTTTTCGCGGGCTTCCAGGTCGATCAGGAACTGCCCGGCGTTCTCGCTCAGGGATTGCAGTTCGTCCAGCTCGGTGTCGTAACCGGTCTTCAAGACGCCGCCGTCACGGATGATCGCGGGCGGGTTGTCGATGATGGCTTTTTCCAGCAGCGCCGCCAGTTCCGGGTAGGTGCTGGTGGTGACGGCAAGCTGCTGCAGGTGCGGAGCTTCCAGTTCGGTCATCGCTGCTTGCAGTTGCGGCAGGGCGCCGAGGGCATCCCGCAGGCGTGCCAGGTCGCGGGGCCGTGCGTTGCGCAGGCCGATCCGCGCCAGGATCCGCTCGATATCCCCGATTTCCTTGAGCTGCGGTTGCAGCTTTTCAAAGCGGTATTGATCCAGCAGGCACGTAATAGAGGTTTGACGGGCTTGCAGCACGGTCAAATCCCGCAGCGGACGGTTCAACCAGCGCGTCAGCAAGCGGCTGCCCATGGCGGTCTGGCAACGGTCGACCACCGATTGCAAGGTGTTGTCGCGCCCGCCGGCCAAGTTGGTGTCCAGTTCCAGGTTGCGACGGCTGGCGCCATCGAGCACCACGGTGTCGTCCAGACGTTCATGACGCAGGCTGCGCAAATGCGGCAGGGCGGTGCGCTGGGTTTCCTTGGCATAGCTGAGCAGGCAACCGGCGGCGCCGATAGCGAGGGTCAGGGTTTCGCAGCCAAAACCCTTGAGGTCTTGCACGGAGAATTGCTGGCACAGGCTTTTCAGCGCCGAATCACGCTCGAAATCCCACGGCGCGCGACGCTTGGTCCCGCGGCGACGTTCCGCCGGCAGATCCTTTGGCCAGTCATCCGGAATCATCAGCTCCACCGGGTTGACGCGCTCCAGCTCCGCCAGCAGGTTTTCCCAGCCCTTGATTTCCAACACCGTGAAATTGCCACTGGTGATGTCCAGCACGGCCAGGCCGAACAGCCGCTCATCCCCCAGCACCGCCGCGATCAGGTTGTCGCGACGCTCATCCAGCAGCGCCTCATCACTCACCGTCCCCGGTGTAATGATGCGCACCACCTGGCGTTCCACCGGGCCCTTGCTGGTGGCCGGGTCGCCGATCTGCTCACAGATCACCACCGACTCGCCCAGCTTCACCAGCTTGACCAGGTAACCTTCCAACGAATGATAAGGAATCCCGCACATCGGAATCGCCTGCCCGGCCGACTGCCCGCGCGCGGTCAGGGTGATGTCCAGCAACTTGGCGGCCTTCTTTGCGTCTTCATAGAAGATCTCGTAGAAGTCGCCCATGCGGTAGAACATCAACTGATCAGGGTGCTGGTTTTTCAGGCGCCAGTACTGCTGCATCATCGGGGTGTGGGAGGACAGATCGGAAGTGTTTTTACTCATTGGATAGTTAGCAAATTCGTTGAAAGTGATGGGGCAAAGGGGGCGCTTGGCCCAGCATTTTTTGCAATGGGCGCAAGGTTAACACGCGAGGTCGGGCTTCGCAGTTCACAAACGGTCAGGTAAATCTCGGCAATCAATGCATTAAATATGCAAATTAGCATTTGCCAAGCATCAAAACTGCCTGCACTATCCGCGTTATGCAAAAACGCAACGTTTCTATCGTCTTAAGAGAGCTGCTGGACCGCGACCGGATCTCCCCTACGGAGCTTCACCGGCGTACCGGCGTGCCTCAATCCACGTTGTCCCGGATCCTCAGCGGCAAGATCGTTGATCCGTCGGACAAGCACATCTCACGCATCGCCGATTACTTTCAGGTCAGCACCGATCAGCTGCGCGGGCGCGCAGGGCTGGTGTCGGCGCGGGCGGACGAGCGTGACCCGATGCATTCGGAACTCAAGGACATAAGCCTGTGGGACGACGACACGCCCGTTAATGATGACGAGGTGTCGATCCCCTTTCTGCGCGAGGTTGAATTGGCTGCTGGATCAGGAAGATTCGTCATCGAGGAAAGCGAGAAGGCCAGCCTGCGATTCGGCAAGCGCAGCCTGCGGCATAACGGGGTGCAGTTCGACCAGGCCAAGTGCGTCACGGTGCGTGGCAACAGTATGTTGCCGGTGCTGCGTGACGGCGCGACCGTCGGCGTCAACGCCGGCAAGTGCGGGATTGGTGACATCGTCGACGGCGACCTGTATGCCATCAACCACAACGGCCAACTGCGGGTGAAACAGCTCTACCGCCTGCCTTCGGGGATTCGCCTGCGCAGCTTCAACCGCGATGAACACCCGGATGAAGATTACAGCTTCCAGGACATCCAGGATGAGCAGATCAGCATCCTCGGTCACGTCTTCTGGTGGGGCATGTACGCCCGCTAACCCTTCTTCGTAAGACAAAGCCCGCCAATGAGCGGGCTTTTTTTCGTCCGTGCAAAACCACCAAACCCTTTGCCCATAAGGCTGCAAATGCATCCATGCATATGTGCTGCAAAAATAAATGCATTTGTGCATTGACTGTATATGCATACATGCATATTCTTCGTCTCAAGCCAGCCAAGAAGGCCTGGTGGAGGCGGCAAGGATGCTGCCAAGGAAGACAAGGACGTTACGCAACACCGGCAAGGACGCCATCGAAGCGATGGCACGGATGCCAGGCAACACCGGCAAGGATGCCGACGCTCTTTAGTTTCAAACCGCTTCAAGAACAGGCAGCGATGAACCGGCCTTAACGGTTCAGAGGGTTGGCAACTGGCCCGGGTGTGCAGCGTAAAGCACCAGAAGCAGTTATCCGGCAGACAGGGATCGTGGTCGGAAAAACATTGAGGAAAGAACCGTACCGCGCCAGTAGCGCCGAAAGTTCGAGGACAGCATTACTGAAAAGCCCGGGCAACCGGGCTTTTTGGAATGCCTACCTATAAATGGAATTACCCAAAACCCGGCACTGCGCCGGTAATGCTCAGCCAGGAGGCGTGACATGACAAACGAGCAGCAAGCGTTAGCGGAAATGCCTATCTGGTTAGTGATCGCACTGGCACTGATCGGCGGTGTCTCCGGAGAAATGTGGCGCGCCGACAAGGAGGGCGCCCGCGGTTGGTCGCTGGTGCGGCGCCTGGCCCTGCGTTCCGGGGCCTGCATGGTGTGCGGGGTGTCAGCCCTGATGCTGTGCTACGCCGCCGGCATGTCGATCTGGACGGCCGGCGCCATTGGTTGCCTGACCGCCATGGCCGGCGCCGACGTGGCCATCGGCCTTTATGAACGCTGGGCAGCCAAGCGCATCGGCGTCAACGAAGGCCCCGGCCGGGACCCGCAGTAACCGTTGCAAGGACGCGACTTAAATGACACTCATCGAAAAACCTTCCCAACTGCCCCAGGCCATCAACGAGGCGTTGCGCGTTGCCTTTCCTAATCTGAAGGTCGGCAATCATCAGGACTTCCAGGGCACAACGGATAACACCGGCGTGTTGATCACGGTCGAAGGTAATGGCCCCGGCATTCGCTCCCGCGAAGGGCGGAAGGCCCACGCCCTGGGGATTTCACTCAAGACCATGGTTGCTCCGGGTGCCTTGCCCTTTGATGCCTGCGACCTGGCCAGCCAACTGATGGACCTGGTGTTGGATAACCGCTGGAACCTGCCGCAGGAGCAGTGCGACCTGCCGACCAATATCGTCGCAGCGCCCTCAATACGCACCACCGCAGAAACGGACTACGACACCTGGACCGTCAGTTTCACCCAAACCCTCTATATCGGACCGCCGCTGCTCAACGATCCCACAGGCCAACCGCTGTTCGCCTGCACTTGGGAAGTCTCGAACATCGACGACCCCGACCAATACAAGCCGCTGGCGGAGTAGCCCATGTTCGACGCGCTGTTACGCATGCAACTGGGACCGATCGTCGAACGACTGGCAGAAATGGAGAGCCAGCTCGAAGACCTGTATCGACGCGCCGAAAGTTTTTGCCGCATCGGCGTGTGCCAGGAGGTCGACGCGGCCAGCAATACCTGCAAGGTCAGCCACGGTGAACTGCTCACGCCGGCGATCCGCTTTTTCAACCCCAGCGCCGGTGCGCAGACGGAAACCCGCATCCCGTCAGTGGGCGAGCAATGCTTGCTGCTCAACTACGGCGGCGGGGAGGGCGGGGCACAATCGGTGGCGTTGTTCGGCTTGAACAGCGACCGTTTTCCGCCGGTCTCAAGCGTTCCGACACTGACCCGGCGCCGCCATCAAGACGGCACACAAAGCGACTACGACGACGCCAGCCACACCTTCAACTGGGTCAACGGCCCGACTACGTTCACCGGTTCCCGTGAGCAGGTAGACGTCAAGGTCGGCGCCGCCAGCCTGACGATGAGCGCCGAGGCCATCACGCTGCAAGTTGGCGGTACAAGCCTGTTGCTGGACGCCGGCGGTGCGCACTTCAGCGGCCCGGTGGTGGACCACCAAGGTCGAGTCATCAGCCCCTGATAAGGACATCCCATGATCGGAATCGATAGAAACACCGGGGCGGCGGTCGATGACTGGCTGCAATTCGTCCAGCGCGCCACCCGAGCGCTGACCACTCCCTTGGGCACTCGCCAGAAGCGTCCGCTGTACGGCTCGATGATCCCGCAACTGCTCGGGCAAAACCTCGGCGATGACCTGCTGATTCTCGCCCAGAGCCATGCCGCCCAGGCGTTCTACAACCCGCAGAACGGCATCGCCGACTTCGAACCGCAAGTCATCGTCGCCAACCGCCAGGGCGCCGGCCTGTTGCTGCGCTTCGCCGGCACCTGGAAAAACCGCAAACAAACCTTCGAGGTGGTGACATGAGCATGCTGATACCTGGCCAGAACCAGTTGGCTGAGCCAGCGATCATTGCCGTCGATGAATTCGAGCCGCTGTTGGCGGAGTTCAAGGCGTTTGTCGTTGATTACGTCGCGACTCGTGCGCCGGAAAATGCGGCCAAGCTGAAGGTCAGCCTGGAGAACGAAAGCGAACTGCTGACGCTGGCATTGGAGGCTTTCTGCGTTCGCCTGCAGACCCACGAGCGTAAATACAACGCCCGCATCAAGCAGATGCTGGCGTGGTGGGCCACCGGCAGCAACCTCGACGCACGCCTTGCCGACATGGGCCTGGAGCGTCAGGTGCTCGACCCTGGTGACCCGGCGGCTTTCCCGCCCGTGCCGCCGACGTTGGAGAGCGACGACGACGCCCGGTTGCGTTATTACCTCGCGCCTCACGCTCCGGCGGCGGGTTCGCGGATGCAGTATCGGCGGGAGGTTTTCACCCTCGGTGAACGTCCATCAGTGAAAGTGCAAAGTGCTACGCCGGGGGTGGTGACGGTCACTTATACCTTCGACCCCGACGGTTACGCGGCGCGGGTCAAGGATGGCAACGGCCGTCGCACTGCGCCCGGTGAAGTGATGGTCACGGTCCTGTCCCGAGACGGGGATGGCACACCTTCTGCTGATCTGCTCGACGGTGTACGCCGGCACTTTGCCCGGCCTGATGTGCGCCCGGAAACGGATCTCGTCACGGTGCAGGCGGCTCAGATTCTGCGCTACAAAATCCGCGTGGTGGCGAAGATCAACGCCGGCCCGGACTCCGGGCTCACTCAAGTCGCCGCCCAGAAACTGCTGCAAGACTATGCAGAATCTTGTCATCGCCTGGAAGGGCGGGTGGACCCGAGCTGGATCGACTACGCCATCCACTCGGCGGGCGCTGCGCAACTGCAAATTCTTGAGCCGCTGGAGCCGATCGTCACCACGGCATTCCAGGCCCCGTATTGCACGGGCGTCGAGGTGGAGGTGCGCACGCTATGAACGAGACAAAAGGCAGCTTGCTGCCCGCCAACAGTTCGCCGTTGGAGAAGGCACTGGACTTGGGTTTCGGGCAGTTGCTTGACCGGGTGACGCCACCCTTTCCCGCCTTGATGAACCCGCTGCAAACGCCGGTTGAGTTCCTTCCCTACCTGGCCGCTGATCGCGGCGTCAGTGAATGGGACGCCGCTGCCAGCGAGTCGGAGAAGCGCCTCACTGTGGCCTTGTCCTGGCAGATCCAACGTCAGGCCGGTACGCCCAAGGCGCTGAGCTATGCCGTCGAATCGCTGGGATTCACCCCCAATATCAGTGCCTGGTATCAACAGCGGCCAACCGGTCTGCCTTACACCTTTGACGTGCAGGCAATCATCGGTCGCAGTTGGTCCAGTGGCGATCACAACCGTTTGATCCGCCGCATCAACGCGGCCAAGAGCGAGCGGGACCTGGCCACTATCACCATCGTGCACGAGACCTCCCAGGGTTTACGTGTCGCTGCAGCCGCTGATCCAGGGTTGAGCATCGGCGATGAGAGCCAGCCCGGGGCGTTACCCGAGGTGAAGCTGCACGGGGTACTTGCTTGTAGCAGCGTGGCGCACACACCGCTCAGCGATGGCGAGTTGCAGCTGTGCGGCGTACTGCCTGAATTCGGGCTGGCGGCCCGGCTTAACAGTGCCGGGGTAGCCCGGCACTACACCATTAACGACTACGACCTCAGGGCGCAGCCATGACAGATGAAATTACACGCCTGGTGCGCTTCACCTCCAAGGGATTGGATGAAGTGCTGCAGGCAAAGAACCAGGGCTTGAAAGGCGAAATCACCCACATTGGCGCCGGTACTGGCCGCTACAACCCCGACGGCACCGAAGTTGCCCTGCGTGACGAGCGCCAACGGGTCGCCATTGTGGACTACGAGGACTTGGGCGACCGACAACTCAGGATGGCCGCGCTGTTTGATGGCGAGGCTGAGTATGAGATTGGCGAGTTTGGGTTTTACCTCGCCAGTGGGACCTTGTTGGCGGTGTATTCCGTGGCGGGGAAGTTGCTGACGTATAAAGCGGCTGCGGCTCGGGTGCTGCAGAAGTTCACGTTGGATATTTCGCCGTTGCCGGCGGACAGCGTGACGATTGTGGTGGGGAGTGAAAATCTGAATGTGTTGATGGCTGAAGAGATCGCAATCATGGCGGCGGCTTCGGTTGGCAATATGTCTCGTCACGTTGATCTGATGTTGCGGGTTATGCATCTCGAAGCGAAGTAGTTGCACTGACAAAAGTGCTGGAAGTTTAATTGACAGGGAGTTGATGATGGGAATTGAAACTACTATCACGAAAGTGGTGGATGCGTGTAATAAGCTGACGGATACGGTGACTAACCAGATTGGCAAAATTGATGCACGGGTAGAGGCCGCGTCGAGTCAGTTCACCGCTTGGCGTAACAGCGTGCAAGCCAAAGATATTAATGGTCGCGCGCTTTATAAACAGGAAATTGATCTAACAGGGCTACCGACCGATACGTTTTACCCCGTCTGGTGGACGATGCCAGGCAACGAAAGTGGTGAAACAGAAATTACTCTCTCCCGGATCTACAGTCGCGACCAAGAGTTAGAACCTTTTGGTAAGGGCGTTTATCACATTGCGGGGCTGAATTTGCAGATGGAAGGTTGCGGTTACATCTGGAACGGCGACGGTAACTTATTGAGCATTAAGCGTATTTCTCAAACTTACCGGGAGTCGGTTCGAGGTGTAAGTTTCGGGATGATCTGTGTTGCACGACATATCACGGGCGTCAGGCCGCTGTATCAAGGTGTAGCAGACGGTCAAGTCATTCAGGCAGCAATGCATTCCGGTGTTTATTTGCGCGGAGGGTTGGGGTACACGGTGACTAAATCGTTTGCCGGTGCTGTTGGTTTCAGCCGTTCCGATAGCGAGGTAGCTATTGGCGAAAGTACTCAAGGTGATTGGGAAATTCGTTGGTGCGTTCGACCGTATCGTTTGGCGGATGCCGACGCGGTCCTGGGAGCAACGTTGCCCGAGAAGCGGTTGGCGTACTCCTACGACAACGACAAAATCTACGCATCGAAGGGGGTTTGAATGACGCTTTCTATTAAAACTGCCGTGACACCTGCAGGTGAGCAGTTGATCAATATTCCAGCGGATATTGAGATTCTCAAAAATCTTGGTTTTTCCGTCGAACAAGCAGAACAGCTCTGCATTGAGGCCGCGAAAACTACTCAACTGGAGAGTTCCATCGCGGCGCGTCGCACCCTGTATGTGACTGAAGCCGACCCGCTTTTCCTTGAGTGGCAATACGACGAAACTCCTGAGAAAGAAAAGGCGTGGCGCGACAAAGTTGCGGAGATCAAAGCACTTTATCCATTGCCTGATCGCACCTGAACCACACACCGCGAAAGCGGTTTTTTTTCGCCCGCCCAAAGCCCCTCTCGCAGGGGCTTTGGCGTTTTTCACCCGGAGAATTCCACTCATGTTTAACCGCCAAACCTACACCGTCCTCATCCCATTCCCCACCGGCAACGGCCACTGGTCTACCGCCGGCCAGGAATTGGAACTGCTGGACGTCGAAGCATCCGCCCTGCGCACCGCTGGCCGTCTGGAACTCACCAGCGTCCTCAACTCCACTCCCAAGAAGGCTGAATAACCATGGCTGAGGTTTTGAACTTCGAGCACAACGGCATCACCGTGAATGCCACCGAATCCCCCGAGGCCATGGGTGGCCTGGGCGATAACGTCATCGGCCTGGTGGGCACTGCCCCCAACGCCCACGCGTCGATCCCGAAAAACGCCCCGTTCCGCATCAACAGCTTCACCACCCAGGCGCTGCTGGACCCTACCGGCGCTGAAACCGGCACGCTGTTCCACGCCGTGTATCAGATCCTCAAAGTGGTCAAGGTGCCGGTCTACGTAGTGATCGTCGACGAGGGCACCACCCCGGCCGACACCCTCAATAACGTAATCGGCGGTGAAGAGCCTGTCACCGGCCGTAAACTGGGCCTCGCCGCCCTGGCCAGCGTCCCCGAAGACCTGACCATCATCGGTGCTCCGGGCTTCACCGGCACCAAGGCCGTGGCCGGCGAATTTGCCTCCTTCGGCAAGCGCATCAAGGCCCGTGTGGTGCTGGATGGCAAGGACGCAACCGTCGCCGGTCAGGTGATCTACAGCGGCGAACTGGGCGGTGCCGACCTCGGTTTCGACCGTTGCCTGCTGGTGCACAACATGCCGTCGGTGTACTCCAAGGCCGCGAAGAAAAATGTGTTTCTGGCCCCGTCGTCCCTGGCCATCGCTGCACTGGCCAAGGTTAAGCAGTGGGAAAGCCCGGGCAATCAGGTGACCTTCGCCGAAGACGTTTCCCGCGTGGTTGAGTACAACATCCTCGACACCTCCACCGAAGGCGACCTGCTCAACCGTTACGGCGTGAGCTACTACGCCCGCACCATCCTCGGCGGTTTCTCGCTGCTGGGTAACCGCTCCATTACCGGCAAGTTCATCAGCTACGTGGGCCTGGAAGACGCCATCAGCCGCAAGCTGGTCAAGGCCGGCCAGAAAGCCATGGCCAAGAACCTCACCAAGTCGTTCATGGACCAGGAGGTCAAGCGCATCAACGACTGGCTGCAAACCCTGGTCGCCGACGAAACCATCCCCGGCGGCAGCGTGTACCTGCACCCGGAATTGAACAGTGTCGAGAAGTACAAGAACGGCACCTGGTTCATCGTCATCGACTACGGCCGCTACGCGCCGAACGAACACATGATTTATCAACTCAACGCCCGCGATGAAATCATCGAGCAGTTCCTGGAGGACGTTCTCTAATGTTTACCAACCGAATCAGACAGGCCATGGCGGCCACCCTCCAAGGCCTGCCGTTGTCGGCGACGGTCACCTCGTTCGCACCGCCGAAGATCGACTTCGACATGGAACCGATGACCGGCGGACGTTTCATCGCCGAAGAAATGGCCAAGAGCGCCAAAGTGCTCAACGCCACATTGGAGCTGCAAGGCGCGGGTCCGGAAATCATGCTTGCCCTGGGCGTGCGCCTGGGCGACGACATTTTGCTGAACGTGCGCGAAGCCGGTCAGGACCAGGACGGCAAGACTTACTTCACCTACCACACCATCGGCGGCAAGCTGAAAACGCTGACCGAGACAACGCTGAAGATGGGCGAGAAACCCGCCATCACCCTGGAGTTCTCCTGCCGCACCTACAACCGCCTGGAAAACGGCATCCCGGTAATCGACATCGACGTGCGTACCCAGAAGTTCGTGCTCAACGGCGTCGACATTCTCGGCGATGCCCGCCGCGCGGTACTGATGCCGTAAGCCCCCGGGAGCGGGTTTGCCCGCTCCCATACTTCACCAAGGAATTGACTCATGGCCTGGATGCCTCCGCTGCACATCCTGCTGTCGCCGATCACCGCCGACACTGGCGCGACGATCGAGCAGATTCAACTCAAGCCGTTGTTCTACGCCGCGCAAAAAGACGCGCTGGCCCGGGCCGGTGATGACGAGGACGACCAGTTTTTCGAACTGGCAAAACTCGCCACCGGCCTTTCTGAAAAAGAACTCGACCAACTCAAGCGTCCGGACTACGTGACCATCGCGCAATACGTGCATGACATGTCGACCCGCCCAGCCTCGTTCTTCCTGGACGAGTCCCGTGAGCCTGGCGACTCCAGCATCACCGAACAGGTGAAGCTGCTGCTGCCGCTGAACGCAGCGGGCCGAACCCTGACCGATGTGACCCTGGAAATGCCTGCCCTGCGCGCCACCAAAGTGATGAAAAAACTCACCACGGCCAAGGAACGCGCCGAGTTCATCACTGCCCATTGTTCCGGCCTGATGATCCCCGACCTGGCGGACCTGACCGTGCCCGACTGGACCGAACTGCAGGAGCGCATCGACGATTTTTTAAATCAACCGGCGGCCTTCTTTCGGAGCGCGACATCGAAGTAATCCTCGACGTCGTGCCGCTGGTTTACTCGGTGAACGAAGCGGAAATCCTGGACTGGGAAGTCGGAAAAGCATTGCGCCGCTACGACATCGCGATCACTCGCCTTGGCGTCAAACAGGAGTAGAGCGGGATGCAGATTAACTATGCGCTGGCATTTGCCGGGCAAACGTATGACCGAGGGCTTTCGAGGGACTTGTCACCGGCGGCCGAGGATTTGACCGGGCCTGCCTCCCTGGATGCGGTGCCTGCCGCACTGACGGATCTTAGCCTGGCGCTGGCCAGTGCCAGCCTCGAAATCAACGGCCTGACCCTGGAGCAGGTGCGGCTGCGCGAGACCCTCGAATCGCTCAACAGCACGTTGTTCATTAACGGCCACTCGCTGGAGACCAAGACGGTCGATGTCGCCGCTGGTGCGCCGAAGAACGAGCAAAAGGACCCAGCAACAGCCTCCGATTCCTGGGTGGACAAGGGCCTCAAGGCCGGGGCCGATATCGGGAAAGATTTGGGTTCGAGCCTGTTGGATACGGTCAAGACCCGAGTGATCGGCAATCTGGTCGATGTGACGTTCGGCAAGATTCCCGGAGTAGGGAAATTGTTCAAGGACGGGGGGCTTGATAAAGACAAGGACAAGGGTGGCGACAAGCAATGTTGCCCTGGCACCACCGGCCCGCTTGAAACGGCGGCCGCACAGTTACCCGAAAGCGTTGGAGAGACGATCCGCAAGAAAGACAAAGCTCGCACCCCCGGGAATTTGAAGAAGCGGCGCGTCAAGCTTCCCAAGCCTGGCCAAATGGTTCCGCGTGAATCGAAGGCAACCGTCGATGGCAAAGCCGCGGATCTCAAACCTCTTCATCTTCCCGCCTCGGCAAATGCCGCGCCCCAGCTCAATGCGATGGGCCAGCCGCTTGTTCCGTTCTCTGCCAAACAGGCCGCCCAGGCGTCGACCAACCTCCCTGGTAATTCGTTTGCCTCCTACGCAGCGCCGTCGGCAAACCGCCGTGTGGCGCGCGGTGCAGGCAAAGGCCTGGCCGCGAGTTTATCGGGAGTGTTTGCCAGACTGGAATCGGTAGGCACCCGCCGCCTCGGCCCGTTGAAGTACGTCGACACCGCCATGGATGTGGTGCAGGGCGTGCGCAATGGCGACGCAAAAGCAGTCGCCTCCGGCCTCAGCACTGCCGGCGGCGCCTGGGCGGGAGCCTCCGCCGGCGCCGCTATCGGCACCCTGATTTTTCCCGGTGTCGGCACTGCTGTCGGCGGCGCCATCGGTGGTTTGCTGGGCAGCGAGGCGGGCACCTGGCTCGGTGACAAGTTGTTCGGCCCAAGTGATCGTCTGCCATCACCCAACACGGTAAGCAAGGAACTCAGTAGCGCCAGCACCGACAACCTGCAGATCACCATCGCGCCAAGCATTCAGATCAGCGGTGTAAGTCTTGCCGATGCCCAACCCATCATCGATGGCGTGATTCAGGCGCTGCAATACCAAACCTTACCGATACTGACCGACGCCTTGAGCGTGCGGCGTAACGCATCGCTGACTGATTTAAGGGGATATGCCTGATGCGACAGCAAATGGTACTGGGGGATTTTATTTTCGGGTTGTCGCGCGGGTTTGCCTATTCCGGTCTCAACCGCCTCACGGACGGTGGCTGGGCGAATCTGGAGATTATTGCCAGCAAGCCGCAGTCGCGGCAGAAAGGGCAAAACCTGGAAAAGCTCACGTTCACAGGTAAAGCCGCGTACGCCGTGGGCATGCAACGCCTGGACGAGCTGCGCGCCCTGCAGAACGGTCGGGCGCCGCTGCCATTGGTGGACGGTATCGGTCGTAACTGGGGACTGTGGCGCATCACCTCGGTCACGGAAGAACAGTCCTGTGTAATCGATGACGGCACCGCTCTGGTGATCGGCTGGACACTGGTGCTGGAGGAGTTCGTCAATGCGTAGAGTGCGAAGTATTGCCGGTGACTCGGTCAACCTGCTGCTCTACCGCGAGCTTGGCCGCTGCGATGACATGGCTGAAGAAAACCTCTGGCGCTTGAATCCCGACCTTGCCGAGCAGGGCCCGGTCTTGCCGGCGGGTGTTTGGGTAATCGTGCCCGAAGTGGAGTCGCGCCCGGTTGCGGTGCGCCCGGTGTCGGCCTGGGATTAAGGAGGTTTCATGGCAATGGGATTTACCCCGATCGTCGAGTTCTACGGCGCCAACGCGGCCCTGCTCAACGAGCGAATCATGCAGTGGAGCCATACGGATACCACCGGTATTGAATCTGACCAGTTGGAACTCACCCTCAACATCGAAGGCCTGGAAGGCTTGCCGAGCCTGAGCGGGAAGATCGGTTTTCGGGCGGGCTACCTGGAGACGGGGCTGATGGAAAAGGGCGAGTTTGTGGTTACCCATCTAACGCCGTTCCTGTTTCCCATGCGCCTGGTGGTGGGAGCCACCGCAGCTCCGTTCAGTGTGCAGGATCAAACCGGCTATCGGCAGCGTCGTTCCGCCAGTTACGGGCCGACGACCCTGGGGGCGCTGTTCCGCCAACTGGTGACCCGCCACGGCTTTTCACCCCGTGTTGCGCCGAGCCTGGAGGGTATTTTCATTCCCCATATCGATCAGTCCAATGAAAGCGACATGGCCTTTATCACCCGTCTTGCCGGGAAGTACGGTGGGGTCAGCAAGCCCTTCAACGAGCTGTATGTACTGGCTGACAGCGGGCAGGTCAAAACGCTTTCTGGGCAGATGCTGCCGGAGGTAAAACTCTCCGTGACCCTGAACAACCGCCCCGGCGACCAGGCATTTATCAGCGCCAAGTTTGAGGAGAAAGCCCGCGCTAAATACGCCGGCTGCCAAACCAGTTGGTGGGATGCGGCGGCAGGCAAGCTGCGAGTAGTCCAGGTCGGAGTTGCCCCGTTCACGGTCCTGCGCCAGCGCTATCAGAGCGAAAATGAAGCCCGGGTGGTGGCGGAGCGCGAGTTGGGCCGGGCCAGCCTTAAAGGACGAACGCTGACCATTGATTGCCCAGGTAACCCATTGCTGGCGGCCGAAGGTCTTTTGCTGCTGGACGAGACTTGGCCGACGTACATGCAAGGACGGTGGTCGATCAAAACGGTGACGCATACCGGGGTGCCGAAGACGGGCTATCGCAGTTCGATTGTCGCCAGTGGTTTGACGGTCTAGCCGCTCCCCCTTTAACCAAGCCCGCTCCCGAGCGGGTTTTTTATTGCCCGGTGACCCCCATGAAGATCACCCCGTTACTGACTCACCTGCGTGATCACTGCCCCGGTTTCAACCAACAGGTGCACGCTGGCCTCGATCTCGATGCCCTGCAAACCCTGCCCGGTGCACCCACTGCGGTCGTTACGCCGATCACTGACGCAGCCACCGCGAACAGTTCGCAAAACACCACCCGGCAAACTATCCGCGAGCATTTTGGCGTGGTGCTGGTACTCGACCTGGTGGACGGCCAACAAGCCCTGGCCATGGACCAACTCCACGCCCTGCGCGCCGAAGTCTGGCGCGCCCTGGTGGGATTCAAGCCCGAGCGCTTCTACGAGCCCATTCAGTACGAAGGCGGCGACTGGCTGCTGCTGACGAAGACCCGTGGGCTCTACCGGCTGTGCTTTTTCGCCGAGTTCCAACTGGGACGCAACCTCAGCACACAGCCAGCCGAAACCTGGCTCGAGCTTGAGCTGGACGCTCTGCCGTCCTTCAACGGGGTGACGGTGCGGGTCGATGCCATCGACCCGGCCGACCCCAATCTGCAACGCCCAGGCCCCGACGGGCGCCTGGAAATGACGTTTTCTGCCGAGGTAAAACCATGAGCAAACGCATCACCGTACTGCCGGTTTCCGGCCGTGCCGTACCTGATCCGGAGGCGGGCGATCTGTTGCCCGCCGAAGGCCGCGAAGTCCCGGACAACGCCTGGTGGCGTCGACGTCTGGCCGATGGCGACATCACAACCAAAGCCGTCAAGGCGGCAAAACCACAGGGAGCCAAATAATGGCGATTGGATTCAGTCATATTCCGGCGGACATTCGTGTGCCGCTGTTCTACGCCGAGATGGACAATTCGGCGGCCAATAGTGCGTCGTCCGCCTTGCGCCGGCTGATCGTGGCCCAGGTCAACGACAACGTCACCAGCCTGGAAATCGGCAGCCTGGTGCTGGTGTCTAGCGTGGCCATGGCCAAGCGTATCGGTGGCCAGGGTTCGATGCTGGCGTCGATGTACGAGACGTTCCGCAAGAGTGACCCGGTGGGCGAGATCTGGTGCCTGCCGCTGCACAGTACCGAAGGCAGCGCGGCCAAGGCCGATCTCAAACTGACCGGCGCCGCGACCCAAGGTGGCATCCTCAGCCTGTACGTCGGTGGCACCCGTGTTCAAGCCACCGTGATCAATGGCGCGACTGCTGCCGTTGCCGCCACCGCCCTGGCGCTGAAAATCAACGCCAGTGCCGACCTGCCGGTCAGTGCGGTAGCCGTCGATGGCACCGTCACCCTGACCGCCAAATGGACCGGTGACAGTGGCAACGACATCAGCCTGCAACTCAACCGCCTGGGCCAGAGCAACGGTGAACAACTCCCTGACGGCCTGACCGCTGTCCTCGGCAAAATGGCGGCGGGCGCCGGTGTACCGGACCAACTCGCGGCGCTGGCTGCGCTGGGTGACGAGCCGTTTGAATTCATCTGCATGCCGTGGGCCGACACCACCAGCCTTAACGCCTGGCAAGCGGTGATGGATGACAACAGCGGTCGCTGGTCCTGGGCCAAGCAACTGTTCGGTCACGTGTACACCGCCAAGCGCGGCACCATCGGCACCCTGGTGGCGGCCGGGCAAGGGCGTAACGACCAGCACGTGACCATCCAGGCCATGGAGCCGGGCGTACCACAACCGTTCTGGGTCCAGGCAGCCGCCTTGGCCGCACGCACGGCGGTATTTATCTCCGCCGATGCCAGCCGTCCGACCCAAAGCGGCAGCCTGCCAGGCCTCGACCCGGCGGACGCCAGCGAGCGCTTCACCCTGACCGAGCGCCAATCGCTGCTCAACTACGGCATCGCCACCGCCTACTACGAAGGCGGTTACGTGCGCATCCAGCGGGCGATCACCACCTACCAGAAGAACGCTTTCGGCCAGGCGGACAACTCCTACCTGGACAGCGAAACCCTGCACCAGTCGGCCTTTATCGTGCGCCGTCTGCAAAGCGTGATCACCAGCAAGTATGGGCGCCACAAACTCGCCGTAGACGGCACGCGTTTTGGCGCCGGCCAGCCGATCGTCACCCCGAGCACTATCCGCGGTGAGCTGATCGCCCAGTACGCCAAGCTGGAACTGGAAGGCCATGTGGAAAACGCCGAGCTGTTCGCCGAGCACCTGATCGTCGAGCGCGACAGCCAGGACCCGAGCCGGATCAACGTGCTGTTCCCGCCGGATTACGTCAACGGGCTGCGGGTGTTTGCGCTGCTCAACCAGTTCCGTTTGCAGTACGACGCGGCGGTGTAAGCCCCGCGCTTTTCGCAACTGATTCCAGCCCGCCGAGTGCGGGCTTATTTTTGGGAGAAACATCATGGGTCAACTGATTGCGGGCACCTGCTACGTCAAAGTGGACGGCGCTCAACTGACCATCAACGGCGGCTGCGAAGCACCGTTGATGGCCGTCAAGCGGGAAACCGTGGTGCCGGGTTTCTACAAGGAAACCGACATCACCCCGTCCTTCAAAGTCACCGCGCTGCACACGCCGGACTTTCCATTGAAGCAACTGATCGCCGGCACGGACATGACCGTCACCTGCGAATTCAACAACGGCAAGGTCTATGTGCTGGCCGGTGCCTACCTGGTGGAAGAGCCGGTGGCCAAGGGCGACGACGCCGTGATCGAGCTGAAATTCGAAGGCATCAAGGGGACCTGGCAATGACCGACACGGTGAAGCTGCAAGTGGCCATCGAGGCCCACGGCGAGCCACTGACCGAACTCATCCTGCGCCGCCCGACGGTGCAGGAGGTACGGGCGATCAAGGCGCTGCCGTACAAGATCGACAAGGGTGAAGACGTGAGTCTGGACCTCGACGTCGCCGCCAAGTACATCGCGGTGTGCGCGGGTATTCCGCCGTCGTCGGTCAACCAACTCGACCTGGTGGACTTCAACGCGCTGAGCTGGGCCGTCGCCGGTTTTTTCATGAGTGCGGCGCAGGCTCCGTCGCGGAGCTGATTGCGGTGGCCTACGACCTGGCCTGGTTCTGGAAGGTTGACCCCGAACAGATGCTGGCCAGGCCTTTGGATACGCTCCGGGAGTCCCTGGAGCATGCGCAACGGATCAATGCGATGCAGCAGGTGCAGTGATGGCAGAAGCTCAGAAAGTAGAAAGTACCGCCGTGCGCCTGACCGGGATCGACCAGCTGTCGCCCAAGCTCGCTGCGCTGCAGGCCACGGTCGGGCGCTTCAGGCAGAACCTGGAACAGACCGGTCTCGGCAAGCTGGATATCGCCGGTTTGGTGAAGGGCGGCGGGCTGGCGGCACCGTTTGTCAGCGGCATCAAATCGGCGTTGGCGTTCAAGGCTGAGGTCGGCGAAGTGAATACCGCCGTGGGGCAGGGCGTTACCGAAACGGCGGCGCAGGGCCTGAAGGATTTCAA
Organism: Pseudomonas sp. TH34; assembly: GCF_016650865.1. Taxonomy (NCBI): domain Bacteria; kingdom Pseudomonadati; phylum Pseudomonadota; class Gammaproteobacteria; order Pseudomonadales; family Pseudomonadaceae; genus Pseudomonas; species Pseudomonas sp. TH34. Next base: position 164,924 of record NZ_JAEKFB010000010.1, on the reverse strand, counting down.
CGCCTCGCTGGACAAGGTATCAGTGGCTTTCGGTACCGCGCTGTTGCCAGCCGTCACGGCGGTGGTGGTCGGGCTGGAGCCGTTGCTGACCTCGGTGGCCCAAGTGCTTACCGAGAATCCGCAACTGGTGCAGGGCCTCGCAGCGGGTGCGGTGGCGTTTACCGCCATTCAAACGGCTGTCACCGGCGTGTCCCAGGCGCTGGGGCTGATGCAACTGGTGCTCAGCGCCAACCCGATAGTGTTGGTGGCTGTGGGCATTGCCGTGGCGGCGGGATTGATCGTTGCCAACTGGAAGCCGATTTCGGCGTTTTTTGTCGGGCTCGGCGAACGGGTGATGTCGGCGATTGGAACGATGGGCGAGTTTTTTCAGACGGTCTTTGCGTTTCGTCCGCTGGAACAGGTGATGCGCTTGTGGGGGCCGATCACAGGCTTTTTTGCAGGGTTGTGGACGTCGCTGAAGGTGATGGCGCAGCCCCTGGTCGGCTTTTTCACCACACTGTTTTCCTGGTCGCCAATGGGTTTGATCGTCAACAACTGGACGCCGTTGAGCGGCTTTTTTGCGGCCCTCTGGGACTTGCTCAAAGCACTGAGCGTGCCAGTAGTCGAGTTCATGAAAAGCCTGTTCAGTTGGTCACCCGAAGGGCAAATCATTGCCAACTGGGGTGTGATCAGTGAGATGTTTGCGGCGATCTGGAGTGACTTCAAACTCACCGCGCTCGCGGCTTTTACCATCGTCAGCAGTTACTTCGATTGGTCGCCTCTGGACAAGATCTCTGCCGTCTGGGGTAGCGTCAGCGGCGCATTTGCCTCGATCTGGAGCGATCTCAAGTTGCAGGCCCAGGACGCCTTTGTGGTGCTGAGTGGTCTGTTCGACGATTGGCATCCGATGGAGCAACTTGAAGTCATGTGGGCCCCGGTGCTGAGTTGGTTCACCGCGCTGTCGGAGAAGCTTGCGGTGATCACCGCGCCGATTCGCAAGTTGTTCAACGGTGGGCTGGGTGAAGTGATCAACCAGGCGACCGGCAGTGTGGTGGAGTTGACCACCGAGCAACAGGAACGCAATGCCGAAAGCGCGCGTAATCCATCCTGGTTCCGCAAGGGGCCTGGCTTGGTATCACCCCTGGCGTCCAGCTCCAGTTCGCTGCTGCAACAAACCGCTGCCAACAACCGCACGCAGCTCAATGGCGACTTGCGGGTGAGCTTCGACAATGCACCAGCCGGCCTGCGGGTCGACCAGCCCAGAACCAACCAGCCCGGCCTGAGCGTCACCCCACGTGTCGGCTACCGTTCCCTGTCCCTTGGAGGCTCCAATGAGCTGGCGTGATCGTTTGTTGCCGGCGTCGTTTCGTGGCGTCGGGTTTTGGGTCGACCAGGCAAAAGTCCCGGTCGGCAAGAAGGGCCAGTTGCACGAATACCCTCAGCGCGACCTGCCGTTTTTTGAAGGGCTGGGCCAACAGTCCAGGGTGCATGAGCTGACGGCATTTGTAGTGGGCGAGGACTGCCTTGAGCAACGTGACAAGTTGCTCAAGGCCCTGGAGGAGGGCGCCGGCGAGCTGGTGCACCCGTGGCTTGGACGGTTGCAGGTCAAAGTCGGCGAATGCGAGATGACCCAAACCCGCCAGGACGGCGGGCTGGTGACCTTTGCCCTGAAGTTCTATCCCGACGAACCTTTGAAGTTTCCCACTACGGCGGTCAATACCCGCCAGCTGTTGCTGGTGTCAGCCGAAAGTTTGCTGGGGTCGGCGGTGCTGCGTTTTGAGCAGGCCGTCGCACTGGTGAAGCAGGCGCGGGTGGGCATCCAGGCGTTGCGCAATGGACTGGCAGAGGTTTACCAGGTGATTGAGCAGCAGTTTGCTCCACTGATTCAGTTGTATGGCGACCTGAATGCCTTGGTCAAAGCCATCAAGGAAGTGCCCAAGGAGCTGAGCGCCGAGTTCAAGGGCTTGCTCGGTGATGTGAAGGAGTTGAAGGCATTTGCCCGCAGCGGTTATCGCGGCATGCTGGCCAACCTCTCGCAGCAGGTGGAAGCGGCTCGGAATATCGACGTGCCAAAGCTGACCACCGGCAAGGACAGCGTGGCCGCCGTGCAGGCCACTGCCAACCTGGTACAGGACGCGTTGTGGGTGAAGATCGCCCATTGGCTGGCGGACGTACCGGTGGCGACCAAGGCGGTGACCCTAAGCACCACGCCGTCCCTGGCGCAACAGGCGGCACAGCCGGTGCAGCGCCGCGAAGTGCCGGTGGCTGACGATGTGCTGGTGCTGCGTGACCTTCTGAACGAAGCCATGTGGCAAGCCGCATTGAAGGCTGACGCCGGGCACTATGTTGCGTTGAATGACCTGCGCCAACAGATGTTCACGCATCTGACGGCGGTGGCATCGTCTGGTGTACGGCTGGTCAACCTGACGCCAATGCGCAGCATGCCCGCCTTGCTGTTGGCGTATCAGCGTTTCGGTGACGCGACGCGAGTGGGCGAGGTGGTGCAGCGCAATCGGGTGGCCCATCCGGGCTTCCTGCCGCCGGCGGACCTGCAAGTGGTCAGGGAGTAACCCATGAACGAGCTGGACAATGCCGTCACCCTGACCGTGGACGGCCTGGATTATGGCGGATGGAAAAGCGTGGAAATCAGCGCCGACCTGGAGCGTCAATTTCGCACCTTCACCCTCAACATCACCTGGCAATGGCCCGGGCAAACCCTGACAGCGCCGATCAAGCCCGGCGCCCGTTGCCAGGTGCGCATCGGTTGCGATCTGGTGCTCACCGGCTTTGTGTTCAAGGCGCCCATCAGTTACGACGGCCAGCAGATCAGCCTGAGTATTCAGGGCGGTTCAGTGACGCAGGACCTGGTGGACTGCGCAGCGATAAACCAGCCCGGCCAGTGGCGCGGGCAAAGTGTGCTGAGCATCGTCCGTGCGCTGACGGCCGCCTATGGCGTCGAGGTGCACAGCGAGATTGCCGAGACCACACGTTTGCAGACCCACAGCATCGTGCCCGGGGAGACGGTATTCCAGTCGATCGACCGCTTGCTGACGCTGTATCGGGTGTTCTCCACCGACGATGCGGACGGACGCCTGGTGCTGGCATTGCCCGGTAGTGCAGGGCGTGCGAATGACAGCCTGGAGCTGGGCAAGAACATCCTTTCGGCTAACGCACCGATGGACTTTGGCTCGGTGTTTTCCGAGTACCGCGTCCTCGGCCAGCACAAGGGCGATGATCAGAAAAGTGCAGCGGCGGTCAGTGAGGTTTCAGGGATTTCCCGGGATGAAAAAGCCGCGCGAAAACGCGTCACGGTGATCAGCGAACCGACGCAGTTGACCCCCGAGCTGGCCCAGCAACGCGCCGACTGGGAACGCGCCACCCGTACCGGAAAAGCCCTGACCACCACCTACACCGTGCAAGGCTGGCGGCAGTCCAACGGCGATTTGTGGCGCCACAACCTGTTGGTGCGGGTGATCGATCCGGTGCTGGGATTTGACCAGGACATGCTGATCTCCAAGGTCACCTGGTCGCTCTCTGACCAAGGTTCGATCACCACCCTGCAGGTGGCGCCGCCGTCCACCTTTGATGCCAATCCGTTGCCATCCGCTTAACCATCAAGGAATTTCCATGAGCCTACTGACTCGCCTGCTGGCGCGCGGCACTGTCGTGCTCGCCCACTCGGCCACCAAGCTGCAAACGCTGCAAATGCGCCTGACCGCAGGCGAAGTGAACGACGACATGGAGCACTTCGAACCCTACGGTTTTACCAGCAACCCGCTGGCCGGTGCTGAAGGCATCGCCACGTTCTTGGGCGGGGACCGCTCTCATGCCATCGTGCTGGTGGTGGCTGACCGTCGCTATCGGTTGCAGTCCCTGGCGCCGGGCGAAGTAGCGATCTACACCGACGAAGGCGACAAGGTTCACTTCAAGCGCGGGCGGGTGATCGACATTGAAACCGGCACCCTGAATATCCGCGCCAGCCAGGCGGTGAACATTGATACGCCGACCCTGACCCAGAGCGGCAAGATCATCTCCCAGGGCGATCAGATTGCCGGCGGCATCAGCCAGATCCGGCACGTGCATGTGGGCGTACAGCCCGGCAGCGGCCAGACCGGCGTGCCGGCGGGAGGCCAGTGATGTTTGTCTCCGACAACCTGAAAAATGCCCTGACCCGCTCGGTGCTGATCAGCCTGTTCACCTGGCGCCGTGCCGCGCCGGACGACGCAGTAGACGATGACGAGCGCTTTGGCTGGTGGGGCGACAGTTTCCCCAGCGTGGCCGACGACCGTATCGGCTCACGGCTGTGGCTGCTGCGCCGGGTCAAGCTGACCCGCCAGACGCAACTGGATGCCGAATTCTATGCCCGCGAGGCCCTGCAATGGCTGATCGACGACGGGCATTGCAGCGCCATCGAAGTCCTCAGTGAACGCCTCGACGCCCAGCGGCTCAACCTGCGCACGCAGCTGACTCTGGCCGATGGCGAGCGCCTGGACATCAACCCTGATAACAGTTGGCAGGTGATCTATGCCGTTTGAAACCCCTTCGCTGCCGGTGCTGATCAAACGCACCCAAAGCGACCTGGCCAGCGATTCGCTGCGCCAGTCCGATGCCCAGGTCCTGGCGCGCACACTCAGTGGTGCGGCGTTCGGCCTGTACGGTTACCTCGATTGGATCGCTGAGCAGATCCTGCCGGATACCGCGGATGAGTCCACCCTGGAGCGCATCGCCGCGCTGCGGTTGAATCAGGCGCGCAAGGCGGCGGTGGCCGCCAGTGGCAGCGTGAGTTTTACCGCGGCGGCGGGCGCGGTACTGGATGTGGATACGGTGCTGCAAAGCAGTGATGGGCGGAGCTTCAAAGTCACCGCTGCCGCCACGACCCATGCGGGCCTCAACACTGCCACCGTGCAAGCGATTGATGCCGGCACCCTGGGCAACGCTGACGCCGGGCTGAGCCTGATTGCGGTACAGCCGCTGCAAGGTATTGTTTCGACCTTTACCGTGCTGGCGCCGGGGCTGACCGGCGGCGTGGCGCGAGAAACCCTGGAGTCGCTGCGGGCGCGGGTGATTCGCTCCTATCGCGTTATCCCCCAGGGCGGTTCGGCACAGGATTACGAGACCTGGTCCCTCGAAGTGCCCGGCATTACCCGCGCATGGTGTCGCGGCAATTACCTGGGGCCGGGGACGGTGGGGGTGTTCGTGATGCGTGACGACGACCCGCAGCCGATCCCCAATGCCGCGCAGCTGGCGCAGGTTCAAGCCCATATCGAGCCGCTGCGGCCCGTCACCGCTGATGTGTATGTGTTAGCGCCAGTGATGAAACCGGTGGCTTACCAACTGCGCCTGACCCCTGACACCAGCGCCGTGCGCGCGGCTGTCGAGGCCCAACTGCGTGACCTGCACAACCGCGAGGCCGGCTTGGGCGACACCTTGTTGCTGACCCATATCGCCGAAGCCATCAGCACGGCGACCGGCGAGACCGATCACACCCTCGCAAACCCGTTGGCGGACGTTACAGCGGCGACGAATCAGTTGCTGGTGTTCGGAGGTATCACATGGCTGGAGTAAGAACTGCCGGCCAGTATCAAGAACAACTGACCGCCTTGTTGCCCAGCGGTCCGGCCTGGGATCTGGAAACCGTGCCGCAGTTGGAGACGGTGCTCAAAGGCATCGCCGAAGAACTCACACGCATCGACGCCCGGGCCTGCGACCTGCAAAACGAAATGGACCCCGCGACCGTCAGCGAATTGGTGCCGGAGTGGGAAAGGGTGATGCAACTGCCCGATCCCTGCCTGGGCTTGAGCCCGCTGTACGACGACCGTCGCCTGGCGGTGCGTAGACGCCTGTTGGCGGTGGGCAGCCAGCGCGCCGCGTACTACATCGAAATCGCCCGCAGCCAGGGCTACCCCGACGCCAGTGTCACAGAGCTCCGCGCCCCGCGCATGGGCCGCTCACGGTTCGGCGCTGCGCATTTTGGCACCTGGCAGGCGCACTTCATGTGGACGCTCAACACCGGCGGCCGCCAGCACCTGGGGCGGCGGTTTGGGGCGAGTTATTGGGGAGAGCGGTTTGGCGTCAATCCGGGGAACGCCCTGGAGTGCCTGATTCATCGCAGCGCACCTGCTCATACGCAGGTGCACATCAATTATGACTAGAGGGTAGAAGCGTGGATTATCCAAAGAGTGTGCCCAGCGTTGGGCTGGTGAATGGCAAGTTTGTGGATGAAAACCCGGTGACTGGGACGCCGGGGAGTTTGATTCCGGCGGCTTGGGGGAATGGGGTTACGCAGGAGATTTTGAATGTGCTGGCGGCGGCGGGGATCGCGCCGGACGAGACGAAGACCGATCAGTTGGCGCAGGCGTTGAGCGTTTTGAGTGATTGGTTGAGGTTGAGGAATAAACCGACGACGTTGGCGGGGTATGGGATTACCGATGCACTGCTGGTTGGACGTACAACAGACCAACGGCCTAGCTTGTCCGCCAGTGATTTGACTGATACCGGTAATGGTCTTGGTGGTGCGCTGGAAATTCGTGAGGCTCAACAGGTAGAAAGCAAAAAGCTGACGTTCGAGTACGCCCCGAAAATCATGTTTCATTGGAAGGACCGCTGGGCGAAAGCGTTGGCGATGGATGCTAACGGAGAGATGGTATGGGGGGGGCAGAAAGTTTGGACTGCTTCCAATTTGGATCTGACAAACAAGGCGGATAAGGCAACCACGCTGGCGGGATATGGGATTACCGATGGCCTTGTAGTGGGCCGCACCAGCCGTCAGCGGGTTAGTTTATCTGCAGAAACACCGGGGGATTGGAGTAATGGGCTGGGTGGCGCCATTGAAATTCGAGAAGCCCAAGAAGTTACTAATACCCAAAGCGGATTTGAATATGCACCCAGAGTGCTCTTTCACTGGGGGGGGATAATTGCCAGGTCTTTGGCGATGAACTCTGCAGGCGAACTCATGTGGGGATCACAGACAGCTTGGACTTCCGGGAATTTTGACCCCGCGCGTAAAGCGAACGTGGCTACTACGCTGGCGGGTTACGGGATTACCGATGCGCTCTCAGCTTCCAGCTTTCTCAAACCTGTAGCTGGGCAATGGATCTTGATAGGGGGGAGCGGTGTGCTTCCAGCAGGCGGAACGTGGGCCTTTTTCTGTGCCAATTACAACGGTAACGGGGCTGCGCTTGGTGGCAACGCCGGAGTGGCAGCTGGTGGCACTGCGGTAGGTAATGGAAACTGTGTCGGTTTTGCATGGAGGATTCAGTAATGGATAACGAACAACGTCCTGAGCAGTACAACATAGAGGACATTTATCTTAAAAAGGACGGTAGCTACTTAGTCACCTTGGATGGCTATCCCTACCATGTGACTGAAGCAGAAACTCCGGACGTTTATCGTGCAGTGCGTTTACTGATTGATTCGGGTGAGCAGTGCCAGGAGTACATCGATCCCGTCATTTCCGATGCTGAAGCCCAGGCAAATGAGCGCATGTGGCGTGATTCAGAAATACAGCGCATCAGTTGGGTAAGTGATCGTCATCGTGATCAGTTGGACATGGGATTGAAAACGACGCTTTCCACTGAGCAGTTCAAAGAGTTGCTCAAATACACTCAAGCATTGCGTGACTGGCCCCAGGCTGAGAGCTTCCCCTTGATTGCCAAACGGCCCGTTGTATTGCCTTGGTTGGATGCTGTTACTCAGTAAACGTGTCGGCGTGAGAGAGTAGAAATCAATGGAGATAACCCTTCCCCAACTTATCCAAGTAATGCCTGGAGCCCGCCTTAGAGCGGGCCTTTTTTTAGCTTCTTTAAATGCGGCTACCGCAGCTCACCAAATCACCACCCCCAAACGCATCGCCGCCTTCCTCGCCCATATCGGCCACGAATCCGGCGAACTGCGCTACGTACGTGAACTGGGCAGTGATCAATACCTGAGCAAATACGACACCGGCACCCTGGCCGCCCGCCTCGGCAACACCCCCGAAGCCGATGGCGATGGCCAGAAATACCGTGGCCGTGGCCTGATCCAGATCACCGGCCGGCGCAACTACCTGGCATGCAGCCAGGCGTTGTTCGGCGATGAGCGTTTGTTGCAGCAACCGGAGTTGCTGGAGCAACCGCAATGGGCCTGCGAATCCGCCGCGTGGTTCTGGCAGAGCAATGGCTTGAACGAACTGGCTGACAAGGACCAGTTCACCACCATCACCCGGCGTATCAATGGCGGCCTCAATGGCTTGGAAAACCGTATGCAGTTGTGGGCTCGGGCGAAGGCGGTTCTATGGGCTTCCTGACGTCATATCGCCTGCTTGGCTTTTTCCTGTTGGCGGCGGTCTCGGCGGGTATTGCCTGGCAGGTACAGGCTTGGCGGTATGGCATCCAACTTGAGCGCCTGGAGGTGCTGCACGCCGAAGCGCTGAGCCAACAAAGCCTGTCGGCTCAGCGTCAACAACGGTTGGAACAGGACAAACGGCTGGCACTGGAGCAACAACTCAGCGCCCGCGACCAACAACACACCCGGGAGCTTTCCGATGCACAGCGTGATCAGGCTCACCTGCGGGATCGTCTGGCCACTGCTGATGTGCGGTTGTCAGTCCTTCTCGACGCCAGCGACTCAGCCAGCGGCTGCCCAATGCCAGCCACCGCCACCCCCGGCAGCGTGGTTCATGGCGCCCCGCGAGCCCGACTTGACCCGGCGCATGCTCAACGAATTATCGGCATCACCGACGACGGCGATAACGCAATGATTGCCTTGCGCGCCTGCCAGGCGTATGTCCGGGCCGTCGCGCGTTAGTCTCTTGTAACTTGCATGGCTCATGGGCTCCTGTAGGGTAGGCAAATGCCCGTCCACTCCAGGAGATGACCGTGAAGGAAATTACTCAACTCGCCGCTGAACTTGGTCGACGCTTGCAGGTTCTCAATGCCCACGTCACAACGGCCGAGTCGTGCACCGGCGGCGGTATCGCCGAGGCGATCACGCGGATTCCCGGGAGTTCGGCCTGGTTCGAGGCGGGCTACGTCACTTATTCCAATCGCCAGAAGACCCGACAGCTGAATGTGTCGGAAGCGCTGTTCCCCAAAGTCGGCGCTGTCAGTCGCGAAGTGGTGGAGGCGATGGTGCGAGGTGCCCAGGAGAAAAGCCTGGCGCGTTTTGCCGTAGCGGTCAGCGGTGTGGCCGGCCCCGATGGCGGTTCGCCGGACAAACCGGTGGGCACCGTATGGCTGGCCTGGGGCGTGGGCGATGAGGTCACCACCGAGCTTGAACACTTCCCTGGGAACCGTGACGAGGTCCGCCGACAAACGGTAAAGGCCGCGCTAGAGGGCTTGTTGCGACGAGCTGCAGCAGAAATAGAAAAACAGGGGTAGGCGATCACGGATCTTTGTGGAACAATACTGTCTACTTATACAGGTGTTGGCCGCCAGGCCTTATTGATTACGTGAGGACTTTAATGGACGACAACAAGAAGAAAGCCTTGGCTGCGGCCCTGGGTCAGATCGAACGTCAATTCGGCAAGGGTGCCGTAATGCGTATGGGCGATCACGACCGTCAGGCGATCCCGGCTATCTCTACTGGCTCTCTGGGTCTGGACATCGCGCTCGGCATTGGCGGCCTGCCAAAAGGCCGTATCGTTGAAATCTACGGTCCTGAATCTTCCGGTAAAACCACCCTGACCCTGTCGGTGATTGCCCAGGCACAAAAGATGGGCGCCACTTGTGCGTTCGTCGATGCCGAGCACGCCCTGGATCCTGAGTACGCTGGCAAGCTGGGCGTCAACGTTGACGACCTGCTGGTTTCGCAACCGGACACCGGTGAGCAAGCGCTGGAAATCACCGACATGCTGGTGCGCTCCAACGCCATCGACGTGATCGTGGTCGACTCCGTGGCAGCCCTGGTACCGAAGGCTGAAATCGAAGGCGAAATGGGCGACATGCACGTGGGCCTGCAAGCCCGCCTGATGTCCCAGGCCCTGCGTAAAATCACCGGTAATATCAAGAACGCCAACTGCCTGGTGATCTTCATCAACCAGATCCGGATGAAGATCGGCGTGATGTTCGGCAGCCCGGAAACCACCACCGGTGGTAACGCGCTGAAGTTCTACGCTTCGGTCCGTCTGGACATCCGCCGTACTGGCGCGGTGAAGGAAGGTGACGAGGTTGTCGGTAGCGAAACCCGCGTTAAAGTCGTGAAGAACAAGGTGGCCCCGCCGTTCCGTCAGGCCGAGTTCCAGATTCTCTACGGTAAGGGTATCTACCTGAACGGCGAGATGATCGACCTGGGCGTGCTGCACGGTTTCGTCGAGAAGTCCGGTGCCTGGTATGCCTACAACGGCAGCAAGATCGGCCAGGGCAAGGCCAACTCGGCCAAGTTCCTTGCGGATAACCCGGATGTTGCCGCTACGCTCGAGAAGCAGATCCGCGACAAGCTGTTGACCCCGGCACCTGACGTCAAGGCCGCCGCCAACCGCGAGCCGGTTGAAGAAGTAGAAGAAGTCGACACTGACATCTGAAGCAAACGATGAGCGTTGTCCTCGATACACCCGTCGCCGTAAGGCGCACTGCAATGGACCTGCTCGCACGACGCGAGCATGGTCGAGTCGAGCTGACGCGTAAACTGCGTCAGCGCGGCGCAGATCCTGAGATGATCGACGCAGCCCTTGACCGTTTGACGGAAGAAGGGCTGCTGTCGGAATCCCGTTACCTCGAAAGTTTTGTCTCCTACCGAGCCCGATCCGGCTATGGCCCTGCGCGAATTCGTGAAGAGCTAAGCCAGCGTGGCCTGCAACGTGCTGATATCGAACTCGCCTTACGTGAGTCCGGCATCAACTGGCAGGCACAATTGGAAGATACCTGGCGTCGCAAGTTTGCCGGTCATCTGCCTATTGATGCGCGGGAGCGGGCGAAGCAAGGTCGCTTTTTGAGCTATCGCGGGTTTTCGATGGAGATGATCAGCCGCTTGTTGAACGGTCGGGATATGGATGACTGAAGGCTGCGTCTGGTAAATGGTTGCTCTGATTATTGCGGGGCTTGGTGTGGCGAGGGAGCTTGCTCCCGCTGGGCTGCGCAGCTGCCCCAACCTGCGCATCGTTCTACCTGACACAACCCAAAAGGCCCGCTATGAAAATAGCGGGCTTTTTGCGTTTCAGGGGCAAATCACGCCGTCTCCGTCACCCGCTGCTGCGTTTTTCCCTGAGCCTGAGCCCAGTTTTCCGGCAAGTTGATGTAGTCCACCAACTCCCGCAACCGTCCCAGGTCACGCCCGTTGAAGTTGAATACCAGGCGTGTCAGATGGCTGAAGCTTGGTTCGTCATGCTCCTCGCCGGTGTACGCAATTTGTTGGAAGTCGCCACTGAGGCGAAGACTGGCAAATGCCTCCTGCAGGTGGGCCAGTGCACGGTCACTCAATGGATGATTCATGCGAATCACAAATTGGCGCTTCAGCCAGCGGGTGGAGTGGAAGTTGGCGTAGAACTGATTGATCTCTTCCACCGCCTCCTCAGCGCTGTACACCAGGCGCACCAGCTTGAGGTCAGTGGGCAAGATGTAGCGATTGGCTTCAAGCTGGCTGCGGATAAAGTCCAGGGCACCCTGCCAGAAGCTGCCACCCGGTGCATCCAGCAGTACCACTGGAACCAGCGGGCTTTTGCCGGTCTGGATCAGGGTCAGCACTTCCAACGCTTCATCCAGGGTGCCGAAACCGCCTGGGCACAGGATCAAGGCGTCGGCCTCCTTGACGAAGAACAGCTTGCGGGTAAAGAAGAAGTGGAAGGACAGCAGGTTCTCGGTGCCATCGATGGTCGGGTTGGCATGCTGTTCAAACGGCAGGGTGATGTTGAACCCCAGGCTGTGTTGCAACCCCGCCCCTTCGTGGGCCGCCGCCATGATGCCGCCGCCACCGCCGGTAATCACCATAAGGTCCGAGCGGGCCAGGACCGCGCCCACTTCCCGGGCCAAGGCATACAGCGGGCTTTCCACTGGCGTGCGCGCCGAACCGAACACCGTGACTTTGCGTCGGCCTTTGAACTGTTCGAGCACCCGGAAGGCGTGGTCCAGTTCGTGGATTGCCTGCAGGGTGATCTTGGCGTTCCAGCGGCTGCGGTCGTCCTGGGCCATGCGCAACACGGTGAAGATCATGTCGCGATAAAGGGGGATGTTCGGGCTGCTGGGCGCAATCAGGTGGAGTTGTGCGTCGACCTGCTGCGTGAGGTCGGTGCCGTTTTCTTGAAATTGACGGATCAGGAGTTCATTCGGTTCGTAAGGCATTCAACTTCTCCTTCTTCACAGAACCCTGGGTGCCGGCGAGAAATTCGTCGGGACCACGACACTGCATGTGTCGTTGCCTCTGATTAACGAGGTGGGCGAAACCGGTTCTGTATATTCCTTATGTTTAAAAACCTTTGCACTGCACGCTCAGGAGGGCAACCCTCTTTTGCCCTGAAAATGTTACAGAACTGTGTGAAAACCCGATGCTCCAGGCTTTCAGGATGAATTGATCATGAGCCTATAAAGTCTTGGCTGGCAATCGCTTATTGATCACTTGTGAGGGAGTTTAGACGGTGCCGCGGGCGGGCAATGGCGCAGAGTGCAGAGGGGCGTATTGCGCGCCGCTGATCAGCGGCGCGCGACAGGGGGCATCGCTTACTTTTTCTTCTTCGCCGCCGCAGGCGCCGGGCAGTCTGCTTCCTGGAACTTCACCGACGCCACCGGGCGGTTGGTTTTGTTCTCGGTGATTTCGTAACGCATGATCGCGCCCTTGGCCATCAGCTCGCGATAACCCGTGTTCAGGCACACGCTTTGACCCAGCTGGAAGTACACCGCCTTGGGATTGGCACGCATTTGCTCGGCGCGGTCTGGCAGTACGCTGAGATGATCAATCAGTTGCAGGCCTTCAACGGTGTAGGCCACTTCCAGGGTTTTATCGTCAATTTCCCGAGGCAAGTTCTTGTTGCTTTCCTCTGCGACGCTTTGCAGCTTCCTGTTCAGTTGAGCCTCCAGCAGCGAGGCCGCTTGGGCACCCAGGGGCAACACCAACGCAAGGGCGACGGACGGAACTACAAGGCGTGGCATAAGACGCAGCATGAAACTCTCCTGATTCGGTTACTGGTGCATAGACCAGCCACTGCGCTGTGCGTTCAGTGGCGCGGGATTATAGGTGACCGCCTGCCACTACGGCCAGCCTATTGCCGGGAAGTGCAGGTAGGCGAGGGCGCCTCTGGTAAACTGCGGTAACTTTTGCCTTCCCGAGTTCTATCCGTGTCGATTTCCACGTTCATGCAGCGGCGCACCCGATGAGCCATGCCGTCTCCCGTTTGCGCACCCAGCGCCTGGCCCGCGCCGTTAAACCGTTTGTTGCGCGAGGCTCCCGTGCCGAGCGCTGCCCCGACTGCCGGGTGATTCCTGAGTATTGCCTGTGTGCCTGGCGGCCCAAGGTCCAGGCCAAATCCGGTATGTGCTTGCTGATGCATGACGTAGAGCCGATGAAGCCCAGCAACACCGGCTGGCTGATTGCCGATGTGATCAACGACACCACCGCATTCCCCTGGTCACGGACTGAAGTCGAGCCTGAGTTGCTCGCCTTGTTGGCCGACCCGCAGTGGCAGCCTTATATCGTCTTTCCCGGCGAATTCGTGGCGCCGGAGCGGGTGGTCAACCAGGTCAGTCTGGAAGAGGGCAAGCGCCCGCTGTTCATTCTGCTGGACGGTACCTGGAGTGAGGCGCGCAAGATGTTCCGCAAGAGCCCATACCTGGAGCACTTGCCGGTGCTGAGCCTGGCCCCCGAGCAACTCTCGCGCTACAAACTGCGCCGCTCCAAGCGTGATGATCATTTCTGCACCGCCGAAGTGGCGGCCCTGTGCCTGGAGCTCGCTGAGGATCAGGCGGCCAGCGAAGTGCTCGACGCCTATCTGGACGTGTTCAGCACCCACTACCTGGCCGCCAAGTTTCAGTTGGCGCTGGACCCGGCCGATGTCGTCCATACTCGCCTTGCACCTCATCTATAGGTGTCATGGCCAGCCGACCTTTGCATGATGGCCGCGCAAATGCGCGGCCCGCTAGAATGGCCACGGGCGTAGCGCTTGACCACCCAGGCTACGCTGGGCATGCTTGGCGCCGATTGGGGCGTTGTCACAGATTGGATACGTCGTCTTTTGACGTTGAGCGCGCCCTTTGGTGACTGCTGGCCTGGCAGCCACCTTGCGTGTTGGCGAGCACTGAACCCATCAGTGCCCCCATAAAAAACAGGATCATTTAATCAATGGCCACATACGAAATCCTGATTGCCGATGACCACCCGCTGTTTCGCAGCGCGCTGCACCAGGCGGTCACGCTGGGCCTGGGGCCGGATGTACGCCTCGTCGAAGTCGCCAGCATTGCCGAGTTGGAAACCCGCCTCACCGAAAAATCCGACTGGGACCTGGTCCTGCTGGACCTGAACATGCCGGGTGCCTACGGTTTTTCCGGGCTGGTGCTGCTGCGCGGGCAATACCCGCAAATTCCGGTGGTGATGGTCTCGGCGCAGGAAGAGGCTTCGGTGGTGGTGCGCTCCAAGGAGTTCGGTGCCAGCGGTTTCATTCCCAAGTCCAGCTCCATGGAAGATATCCAGAAAGCCGTGCGCACGGTGTTGGATGGCGATGTCTCCTGGCCGCCCCAAGCCTTTGAAGAGATCAATGTCTCCGACGAAGCCAAGGCCGCCCGTGATGGCCTGGCCAGCCTGACGCCCCAGCAGTTCCGCGTGCTGACAATGGTCTGCGAAGGCCTGTTGAACAAGCAGATTGCCTACGAGTTGAGCGTGTCGGAAGCGACCATCAAAGCCCACGTCACGGCGATTTTCCGCAAACTGGGCGTGCGAACGCGAACCCAGGCTGCATTGCTCCTGCAACAACTTGAGTCAATTTCGCAGCATTAAGACGCTGTTCATTCACGTTTTTTTGACTTTGCTTGCTCTAGTTTCCCCACACCTTTTTGCTCAGTTGCCTACTCTATGTCGCCTTTCAAAGGTCAAACCGGTATCAAACGTATCTTCAACGCGGGGGGCTATTCCCTGGATGGCCTGCGTGCGGCTTTCACCGGCGAGGCGGCTTTTCGTCAGTTGGTGTTGCTCAATGCAATCCTGATCCCGCTGAGTTTCTTCCTGAACGTCAGCCGGGTAGAGCGGGCGCTGCTGATTGCCGTGTGCCTGCTGGCGTTGATCGTCGAATTGCTCAACTCCGCCGTCGAAGCGGCGATTGACCGGATTTCCCTGGACCTGCATCCGTTGTCAAAAAACGCCAAGGACATGGGCAGCGCCGCGCAGTTTGTCGCACTGACCATGATTACCCTGGTCTGGGCCGTGATCCTGATCTAGGCAATGGTCGGCAGCACAATCTCGTCGCTGCGCTGTACCCCGGCGGTGAAGGAACGGCACAGCTCGAGGAATTCGCGCATGGCCGAGGTTTGGTACTTTTGCTTGTGCCAGATGAAGTAGAACTGCCGGGCCAGGTCTAGGTCCGGGGTTTCCACCGGTACCAGGCTGCCGCGCCGGAAGGCGTCGCGCAGCGCCAGCCGGGAAATGCAGCCAATCCCCAATCCTGATTCCACCGCGCGTTTGATCGCCTCGGTGTGTTCCAGCTCCAGGCGAATGTTCAGCGCGCTGCGGTGATGCCGCATGGCCTGGTCAAAGGTCAGGCGCGTACCGGAGCCTTGTTCCCGCAGGATCCACGCTTCATGGGTCAACTCTTCCATGGTGGCCTGGCCGCGCTTGGCCAGATGATGCTGGGGCGCACAAAACACCACCAACTCGTCTTCCACCCAGGTTTGCACCTCGATGTCCGGGTGGCTGCAGTCGCCTTCAATTAGACCCAGATCAATTTCGTAGTGCGCCACCTGATGCACGATATGCGCAGTGTTCTGAACATGCAGCTTCACCTGGCTCTCGGGATGTTGTTGCATGAAGCTGCCGATCAGCAGCGTGGCCAGGTAATTGCCAATGGTCAGGGTGGCGCCGACGGCCAGGGAGCCGAAGCCCGACTTGCCGTTGAGCAGGTCCTCGATCTCCTTGGCCTGGTCCAGCAGTGCCACCGCCTGGGGCAATAGCTGGTGGCCCAGGGCGTTGAGGCTCAGGCGTTTACCCGCGCGGTCGAACAATTGGCAGCTGGATTGACGCTCCAGCTCGGTAATCGAGGTGCTGGCGGCGGACTGAGATAAGGCCAGAAGGCCAGCAGCGCGCGAGACGCTTTCCTGCTGGGCGACGGCGACGAAGACTTGCAGTTGACGTAGAGTAAATCGCATATCGATATAACCGATAACCCTTATCTTAATAATCCAGTTAACAGATATTGTCGCCGCCATTAGAATGCTGTGCAATTGCGCATCCATCATTTGGCGCAGACCCATTTCCAGGAGTCCCCCGTACATGAGCAACATGAACCACGAGCGTGTCCTCAGTGTTCATCACTGGAACGACACTCTGTTCAGCTTCAAGTGCACCCGTGATCCGGGCCTGCGCTTCGAGAACGGTCAGTTCGTGATGATCGGCCTGCAACAGCCTAATGGCCGCCCGCTCATGCGCGCTTACTCCATTGCCAGCCCGAACTGGGAAGAGCATCTGGAGTTCTTCAGCATCAAGGTGCCTGATGGCCCGCTGACTTCCCAATTGCAGCACTTGAAGGAAGGCGACGAGATCATCATCAGCAAAAAACCGACGGGCACCCTGGTGCTCGACGATTTGAAGCCGGGCAAGCACCTCTATTTGCTCAGCACCGGTACCGGCCTGGCGCCGTTCATGAGCGTGATCCAGGACCCGGAAACCTACGAGCGTTTCGAAAAAGTGATCCTGTGCCACGGCGTGCGTTACGTCAACGAAGTCGCCTACCGCGAATTCATCACCGAGCACCTGCCGCAGAACGAGTTCTTCGGCGAGGCCCTGCGTGACAAGTTGATCTACTACCCGACCGTGACCCGCGAGCCGTTCGAAAACGAAGGCCGCCTGACCGACCTGATGCGCAGCGGCAAGCTGTTCAGTGACATCGGCCTGCCTCCGATCAATCCTGAAGACGACCGCGCCATGCTGTGCGGCAGCCCGAGCATGCTGGATGAAACCAGCGAAGTGCTGAACAGCTTCGGTTTGAAGGTCTCCCCGCGTATGCGTGAGCCGGGTGACTACTTGATCGAGCGTGCGTTCGTCGAGAAATAAGCGAACCGCAAAAAATTTGGGAACGGGCTTGCTCGCGAAGGCGGTGTAACAGTCACCAGATGTATTGACTGATCTACCGCCTTCGCGAGCAAGCCCGCTCCCACATTTGTTTCCGGTTTATCCAGCCGACACCACTTCCAGCACACAAATCATCCCGGCTTCGGGATAGTGCCACCGCACATCCACGTCCCAGAACTGCGCCCCGTATTCCCGCTCTGGCCCCGGCGTCTGGTACGCCGGCCGTGGATCTTGCGCCAGACACTGCTCGATCAACGCCACCAATGGCTCGTCAAGGCGCTGAGCGTGGCCCTGCGCCTGTTGCAGCGCAGTCTTCAGCCACTGCACGGGAATCAGCTGTGGCGCAGCGCTGGCGATGCTGTTGGTCGCGGTGTCAACGATGTCTGCGTACGGCACGTACGGCTTGATGTCGAGAATCGGCGTGCCATCCAGCAGGTCGATGCCGGATATCCACAGGCGGCCGTCTTCCACCTTGTCCAGCTTGACTACCGATTGGCCAATGCCATTCGGCCTGTGGGTCGCGCGGGTGGCGAACACGCCCATGGACTTGTTACCACCGAGGCGAGGCGGGCGCACTTTCAGTCGGGGTTTGTCTTCCAGCGCCTGATGGAACAGGAACAGCAACCACACATGGCTGACCTGCTCCAGCCCCTGCACCGCCTCACCCTGGTCGAACGGCGCCACCAGCTCCAGCACGCCCCGGGCGGCAGGCGCCAGTTGTGGCTGGCGCGGGATGGCGAACTTCTCCTTGAAGCAGGAGCGGACAAAGCCGATGGGCGAGACGCTGTAGCTCACGGGCTTAGGCGCGAACGCGCAGGGTCAGGCCCTTGAGGAAGTTGCGCAGCAACTGGTCACCGCAGGTGCGGTAGTTGGTGTGGCCGAACTTGCGGAACAGCGCGCTCAGCTCTGGCTTGGACACCGGGAACTCGGAAGCCTTGAGGATTGCGTGCATGTCGTCTTCTTTCAGTTCGAAGGCCACTCGCAGCTTCTTGAGGACGATGTTGTTGGTCACCGGCAGTTCGATCGGCTGCGGTGGACGGCTTTCGTCCTTGCCGCGCTTGAAGATCACCAGGCCATCGAGGAAATGCGCCATGACTTCGTCCGGGCAGAACACGAAGCCTTCTTCCTCGTCTTTCTTGAGGTAGGTCAGCAAATCTTCCTTGGTGACTTCCATGCCGCCGAGCTTGATGATCTCGACCATCTTGTTGTCGCTGATGTCGAGCATGTAGCGCACGCTGCGCAGTACGTCATTGTGAATCATGGTGGGCAATCCTGGTCATTCAACTGTGGACACCGCCCAGGCAGGCGGTGTCGAGAGATTCGGCGGCGAAAAAAGTCTTAGAACTTTTCTTTGCCGGACAGATAGCGCCATTGGCCTACCGGCACTTTGCCGATGGAGACTCCGCCAATGCGGATGCGTCGAATGGCGACGACTTTCAGGCCAACGGCTTCGCAGAACAAGGCAATCACACCCGGTTGCGGGTTTTTCAACGCAAAGCGCAGGCGGTTCTCGTTCTGCCAGCTGGCTTTCACCGCCGGCAATTCCTTACCTTTGTAGGTCAGGCCGTGGTTGAGGCGGTTCAGGCCGTGGGCGACCATGTCGCCGGACACTTCCACCACGTATTCCTGTTCGATCTTGTTCGCGTCAGCGGTCAGCTTGCGCAGGATCTTCCAGTCCTGGGTGAACACCAGCAGGCCGCTGGCCTTGGCTTGCAGGTCGCTGCTGGCGGTCAGGCGCAGGAAGTGGCCTTTGAGCGGGCGTTTGCTGAAGCGGTGTTCTTCCGACAGGGTCTCGGCGTTGATCGACGCCATGGCCGTCTCGGCATCCACACCGGCGGGGGCGTGGAACAGGATGGTCACCGGCTCCGGCGCAGTGGCCTTGGCCTCAGGGTCAAGCTCGACCTTCTGGGTGGTGACCTTGAACTGCGGCTCGTCGATCACTTCGCCGTCCACCGTGACCCAGCCGCCTTCGATGAACAGCTCAGCCTCCCGACGGGAGCAACCGACCAGTTCGATGAGGCGTTTGGAGAGGCGTAGGGGTTCAGTCATGACAAGGGCCGAAACAAAAGGGGGCGGCTATTGTACCTGTGTGGCGCCGGTTAATCCCGGCTCCATTTCATTTAGCCGCGGCGGGCCTGTTGCTGGGCCTGGCGCAAACGCATGTGCAGCAACGGATAAGGCTGGCCCATGCCGTCGTGGTCCGTGCGTCCGATCACCTCGAAGCCCTGCTTGAAGTAAAAGCCCAGTGCCTGCGGGTTCTGTTCGTTGACGTCCAGTTGGTCGGCGTTCATGGACTCGATGGCATAGCGCAGCAATTGTCGGCCCAGGCCCTGGCCACGGTGTTCGGGGTCGATAAACAGCATCTCGACCTTGCCCGCTGCTACTCCGGCAAACCCGGTAATGCGCTGGCGCGAGTCCTTGGTGCAGATCAACATCACAGCGTCGAGGTAGCGGGTCAGCACCAGGTTTTTCAGCAACTCGATGTAACTGTCCGGCAGGAAGTCGTGGGTGGCCCGCACCGAAGCCTCCCAGATGCGGGTCAGGTCCTGATAATCGCTGGATTTGGGTGTATGGATAACCGAATGCTGGCGCATGCCCGCTGCCCCTTGCTGATGTTTGGCACTGATGGGCAAAACGATAGACCTAAAAAAGCCCCGCATCTTGTCCAGAAGCAGGGCTTTTTCAATTCTTTACACCTTATGCGCGCTTTTCAGCCCACAGGTCGTACTCGTCGGCGTCGGTCACGGTGCACCAGACCTTGTCGCCAGGCTTCAAGCCGCTGGCGTCGTCGATGAACACGTTGCCGTCGATTTCCGGTGCATCGAAGAAGCAGCGGCCAACCGCACCTTGTTCGTCGACTTCGTCGATCAGGACTTCGATCTCACGGCCGATGCGCAGTTGCAGGCGCGCCGAGCTGATGGCCTGCTGGTGCGCCATGAAGCGCTCCCAACGGTCCTGCTTGACGTCGTCCGGTACGATGGCAGCGTCCAGCAGGTTGGCTGGAGCACCTTCCACCGGCGAGTACTGGAAGCAGCCGACGCGGTCCAATTGGGCCTCGGTCAGCCAGTCCAGCAGATACTGGAAGTCTTCTTCGGTTTCGCCGGGGAAGCCGACGATGAAGGTGGAACGGATGATCAGGTCCGGGCAGATCTCGCGCCAGTTCTTGATCCGCGCCAGGGTCTTGTCTTCGAAGGCCGGGCGTTTCATGGCCTTGAGGATTTTCGGGCTGGCGTGCTGGAACGGGATGTCCAGGTACGGCAGGATCTTGCCGGCGGCCATCAGCGGGATCAGCTCGTCAACGTGCGGGTACGGGTAAACGTAGTGCAGGCGTACCCATACGCCGAGGCTGCTCAGGGCTTCGCAGAGTTCGGTCATGCGGGTTTTCACCGGCGCGCCGTTCCAGAAACCGGTGCGGTACTTGACGTCGACGCCATAGGCGCTGGTGTCCTGGGAGATCACCAGCAGCTCTTTCACGCCGGATTTCACCAGGCGCTGGGCCTCGTCCAGTACGTCGCCCACCGGGCGGCTCACCAGCTTGCCGCGCATCGACGGGATGATGCAGAAGCTGCAGCTGTGGTTACAGCCTTCGGAAATCTTCAGGTAGGCGTAGTGGCGCGGAGTCAGCTTGATGCCTTGCGGCGGCACCAGGTCGATCAACGGGTTGTGGTCCTGGCGCGGCGGCACTACGTCGTGCACGGCGTTGACCACTTGCTCGTACTGCTGCGGGCCGGTCACGGCCAGCACGCTCGGGTGAACGTTGCGGATGGCGCCTTCTTCCACGCCCATGCAGCCGGTGACGATCACCTTGCCGTTTTCCTTGATGGCTTCGCCGATCACTTCCAGGGACTCGGCCTTGGCTGAGTCGATGAAGCCGCAGGTGTTGACCACCACCACGTCCGCGTCCTGGTAGGTGGACACGACGTCATAGCCTTCCATGCGCAGTTGCGTAAGGATGCGTTCGGAGTCGACCAGAGCCTTTGGGCAACCCAGGGATACAAAGCCGACCTTGGGGTTGGCTTTTGCGATGGTGGTGGACATGTCTAACCTCGGTATTGAATGACGCCACCAGTCGTGCACGAAAGGCGGCGGACGGGCGCTTAGCGCGCCTCTGATCAAAAAGTGCGCAATTCTAGCGACGGGAATCGCTCTTGACCAGCTTTATGCAGGGAAATACGACGAGTGCTGCGCTATGCTTCGCGCCGTTGCACCTGAGTGAATTTCCTCGGTCAATAAATCGTCTGTAACGAGAAGTAAAACAGCGCATGCTGTGGACAGCATAGGCGCCCGCAGCAGGCGCGCTGTTTATAAAAGACCGCAGGTCAAAGGGCAGGAGTGGTTGATGGGTCAGGCAAGTAGTCAGGCAGCAGGTGCCGAGCAGTCCAACGCAAAGCCGATCGGCATGCTCGTGGCGGCAGTGGGTGTGGTTTACGGCGATATCGGCACCAGCCCGCTCTACACCCTTAAAGAGGTGTTTGCTGGCGGTTATGGGGTTCAGGTCAATCATGACGGGGTCTTCGGGATCCTGGCACTGATTTTCTGGTCGCTGGTCTGGGTCGTTTCGATCAAGTATGTGCTGTTTATCCTGCGCGCGGATAACCAGGGCGAGGGCGGCATCATGGCCCTGACGGCACTGGCTCGGCGGGCGGCGGCACCTTATCCCAAGTTGCGTTCGGTGCTGGTGATTCTCGGCCTGATCGGTGCGGCGCTGTTTTACGGCGACAGCATGATCACCCCGGCGATCTCGGTATTGTCGGCGGTGGAGGGCCTGGAGTTGGCCTTTGATGGCCTTGAGCGCTGGGTAGTGCCGCTTTCGCTGGTGGTGCTGGTCGGGCTGTTTCTGATCCAGAAACACGGCACTGACCGCATCGGCAAGTTGTTCGGGCCGGTGATGGTGGTGTGGTTCCTGGTGCTGGCCGGCTTGGGTGTGCACGGCATCAGTCAGCACCCTGAAGTGCTCAATGCGCTGAATCCGGTGTGGGGCGTGCGCTTCTTTACCGCTCATCCTGGCATGGGCGTGGCGATTCTCGGCGCGGTGGTGCTGGCACTGACCGGTGCTGAAGCGCTCTACGCCGACATGGGCCACTTCGGGCGCAAGCCGATTGCCCGTGCCTGGTTCGCCCTGGTGCTGCCGGCGCTGGTGCTCAACTACTTTGGCCAGGGTGCGCTGCTGCTGGAAAATCCAGAGGCGGCCCGTAACCCGTTCTACCTGCTGGCACCGGAGTGGGCTCTGGTCCCGCTGGTGGCGCTGTCGACGTTGGCCACCGTGATCGCCTCGCAGGCGGTGATCTCCGGGGCGTTCTCCCTGACCCGCCAGGCGATACAGCTCGGTTACATCCCGCGCATGCACATCCAGCACACCTCCAGCGCCGAACAAGGCCAGATCTACATCGGCGCAGTGAACTGGTCGCTGATGGTGGGTGTGATCCTGCTGGTGCTGGGCTTCGAATCTTCCAACGCCCTGGCCTCGGCCTACGGTGTGGCGGTGACCGGCACCATGTTGATCACCAGCATCCTGGTGTCGGCGGTGATGCTGTTGCTGTGGAAATGGCCGCCGGTATTGGCGATCCCGGTGTTGATCGGTTTCCTGCTGGTGGATGGGCTGTTCTTCGCTGCCAACGTGCCCAAGATCGTGCAGGGCGGTGCCTTTCCGGTATTGGCGGGGATTGTGTTGTTTATCCTCATGACCACCTGGAAGCGCGGCAAGGAGCTGCTGGTGGACCGGCTGGACGAAGGTGGGCTGCCGCTGCCGATCTTTATCAGCAGTATCCGTGTGCAGCCGCCTCATCGCGTCCAAGGCACCGCAGTGTTCCTGACCGCGCGCCCGGATGCCGTGCCTCACGCCTTGTTGCATAACCTGCTGCATAACCAGGTGTTGCATGAACAGGTGGTGTTGTTGACGGTGGTCTACGAAGACATCCCGCGTGTACCCGCCCAGCGTCGGTTCGAAGTTGATTCCTATGGTGAGGGTTTCTTCCGGGTGATCCTGCACTTCGGTTTTGTCGATGAGCCGGACGTGCCCGAGGCGCTGAAGCTGTGCCATCTGGATGACCTGGACTTCAGCCCGATGCGCACCACCTACTTCCTCAGCCGCGAAACCGTGATCGCCTCCCGCATCAAGGGCATGGCGCGCTGGCGTGAAGGGTTGTTCGCCTTCATGCTCAAGAACGCCAATGGCAACCTGCGCTTCTTCAAGCTGCCGGTTAACCGGGTGATCGAGCTCGGCACTCAAGTAGAAATGTAAGCCCAACAAAAAGCCCCCGGTGCCTTGCGGCAGCGGGGGCTTTTTTGTGGGCGCTTATTCGGCGGGGGTCTTGCCCTGGCGCTTCTCGATGATATCGACCAAACGCTTGGCCAGCGCCGGGTAGTTCTCGTCGAAGTGATGGCCGCCAGGCAGCTTCACGGCTTCGCCGACTGCGGTCTTATCGGTGCAGCCGCTCTCGTCGACTTCCTCGGCACCGTAGATGCACACAACCTTGGCAGGCGGCAGCTTGGCCATTTCCGGGCCGGTAGCGGCTTCTTTGCCAGCGTTGCCCAACCAGCCTTCCACTTCGATCTCGAAGCTGCCGGTGCGGGCGAAGGCCAGCAGGATGATCGCGTCTACACGCTGCTGCTCGTTTTCCGGCAGGCGGTTGTAGATGGCCGGCAACACGTCGGCGCCGAACGAGTAACCGGTCAGCACAAAGCGCTTGGTGCCCCATTTCTGCCGGTAGTGCTGCATCAGCTCGGTGAGGTCTTTGGCGCTTTGTTCCGGGGTCTTGTGCTGCCAGTAGTAGCGCAGGGTGTCGATGCCGACCACCGGGTAGCCGATCTTGGCCATTTCACCGGCCACGTCGCGGTCCAGGTCACGCCAGCCGCCGTCACCGGAGAGGAACAGGGTGACGGTGTCCTTGGCTTGGCCAGCCGGCACTTCGACCACCGGGATCGCCAGGCCGCCGTTGTCCGAACCCACGAGTTGCTTGCGCAGCTCGTTGTTCAGCACTTGCGGGTAGTGAACGTCGTAGTCGCTGATGCTGGTGGTGGCGCGCGGCGTGTCGCGTACGAAACTGGCGGCATCATCGTCAGGGTTATCGTTCCAGGCCACCAGCCAGCTGCCGTGGGCCGAGGTTTTCGGCAGCGGGTCGTTGCAGCCCGGCTGCGCCAGCGCGAAGCCGACGGAGATGGCATTGGCCTTGTCGTCGTTCTGTGCGGCCAGCCAGCGCCAGGCCAGCGATGCGCCAGGGCCGATGCCGCTGACCAGGGTCGCCGGGCCGGCAAGCTGGCCCAGGGCGGTTTGCAGGGCTTGTTCCTGCAGCTTGCAGTCGTCCTTGGGCAAGATCACCTGGACGATCTGCGCCGCGCCGCCCTGGCTGAGGGCGATCAGCTGGCTGTCGGTCAGGGTTTCGTCGGCCAGCACGGCCACGGCCACCCGGGCTTTAGGTGCGGTGCCTGGAGTTACGCGGGTCAGGACCGTGCCATCGGCCTGGGGCAGTTGTTCCAGAGTCGGTTGCGGTGCAGGGCGGTTCCAGTACCAGTAACCACCACCGAGGATCAGTGCCAGTACCACCAAGATTGCCAATACATACCGCCAGGAGCGTCGAATCATCAGCGTTTCACCAATCCAGTCAAGCCACCCGCAATCAGGGCGGCGGTGTCGGCCAGTGCCACCAGCGGATCAAGTCCTGCGGGCACGGCCATATAACGGGGTTCCCAGTCAGGCTGGAACTTGTCTTTGAAGCGGCGCAAGCCTTGGAAGTTATACAGTTGCTCGCCACGACGGAACACCATCGAGCCCAGGCGTTGGGTCAGCGGGGCGCCGCGTCGTGGTTGCAGGCCCGACAACGGCACCATGCCGAGGCTGAAGCGGGCGTAGCCGTGGTTCTTATAATGTTGAATCAGGCCGACCATCATGAATTCCATGGTCAGTTTCGGCGCGTCCGGGTGCGCACGCATCAGGTCGAGACTGGCCAGGTCGTGGCTGTAGGTCTCAAGCAGGTTCGCAAACGCTACCGGATGCCCTTCGAAGCGAATGATCGCAATACGAAAGTGCTTGAGGTAGTCGTCGCTGAATCGTCCGAGGGAAAAGCCTTTTTCCCGCACGTTCTTGCCGGTCAGCCACGCGTCGGAGATGACTCTCAGCTCCTCCATCGGGGCCTGGCCGGGTTCGTGGATCTCCAGGGACAAGCCATCACGGGTCCCGCGGTTCCAGGTGTAGCGCAGGTCCTTCATCTCTTTGCCCTTGGCTTCCAGGTCAAAGCGTTTCAGGTCGACCCGGGCTTCTTCACCCAGCTTGATCGCGGTCAAGCCGATGTCCATGTAATACGGCAGGTTCTCGGCGCGCACCTGGTAGAACACCGGACGGGCGTGGTGAATGTCGCACAGGTCGCGGAACTGCCAGATCATCTCGGCCCGTTGCAGGGTCGGGCCGATCGGATCGTACAAGGCCACCAGGCTGCGACCGCGACGAGCGTACATCAGGAACGCTTCGTCGTTGGGGTGAAACAGCAGGGCTTTGTCGCCGGTCAGTGCCAGGCCGCCATCGGGTTGCGCCGAGTTCATCAGGATCTTGGTGGCGCGCTCCAGTTCCTCAGGCGTTGGCAGGTGGATGATCGGGCGCGCGGTACGCAGCAGCCAGGTCAGCGACACCACCACCAACACCACGGCGGCGCCCAGCAACGAGCGCAGGCCGCGCGGGGCGTTGGCGTCGAGGGTGAACTGCCACCACAGCTGATGGCTGTAGGGCACGTCCTGGTAGGCGAACAGCAGCAGCCAGATCGACGCACCGAGTACGCACACGCTGGCAACAAGATACAGCGGCGAGAAGGGCAGTTCGGTCAGGCGGCTGGCGCGATAGAACGAGCGTCGGAAGATCGCCAGCAGCACCGCGGTCATGGTCATCAGGCTGGCTTCTTCCCAGTCGAAACCCTTGAGCAGGGAGAGCAGGGCGCCCGTCAGCAGCAGCACCATGGTCAGCATCCACGCGGCGGACAACCGGCGACGCAGGCCCTGGGCCAAGAGCAGGCAGAGCACGCCGATCAAGCTGGCACCAAAGTGCGAAGCGTCAATCAGGCGATGAGGAATCAGGAAGCCGATGTTTTCCAGGCGTGAGTCGATTTCCGGGGTTGCGCCGGAAAACAGCAAGACCACGCCTGACAAAAAAACCAGTACGGCCAGGATGGGTGCAGCAAGGCCCGAGGCCGCCCGCAGGCTCTGTTGCGTATGGAACAGGCGCTGGGCTTCATTGACCAGCAGGAACACACAGGCGATCAACAGCGGCAGTACCACATAGATCATCCGGTACAGCAGCAATGCGGCGGCCAGTGGTGCGGCGCCAAGCTTGTCGGCGAAGGCGGCCAGCAGGATTGCTTCGAACACCCCGACGCCGCCCGGTACATGGCTGAGCACGCCGGCGGCCAGGGCCAGCAGGTACACCAGCAGGAATGGGCCAAAGGGTGGCGCTTCCGGCAGCAGCATATACAGCACGGTGGCGGCCGCGGCGACGTCGAGGGCGGTGATGATCAGTTGCAGGAAGGTCAGGCGACGGCCCGGCAGGCGCAGGGTGCGGCGCCCGGCCTTGACCAGTAGGTTGTCCGGGTACGGTTGTTCCGGCAGGCGGCGGCGGTAGATGCCGATGCACAGTGCGGCTGTTAACAACAACACAGCGCCGGCGATGCCGCCGAGCAAGCTCGCGGGCAAATGCAGCGCGTTGGACGCAGCGGGCAGGTTGCTCAGGGTGGCCAGTGCAGCCAGTGGCGGCAGTGCGCAACCCAGGGCCAGGCTGGCAAACACGGTCATACGGGCCACTTCGGAGGCGCCGATGCCGTACCGTGCATATAAACGGTAGCGTACCGAACCACCCGAGAGCATCGACAGGCCAATCGCATTGCCGATGGCGAAAGCGGTAAAGCCGCCGTAGGCCAGGGTCTTGGCAGGCAGTTTCACGCCGGCATAACGGGCGCCGGAAAATTCATAGCCCAACAGAATGATGAAACCGGCAACAGCGGCACCGAATGCGCCGAGCAGGGCAGGCTTCGGCACTTCCAGGATCGAATCGTGGAGCGCGTACAGGTCCAGCTCAAGCAGCAGGTGGCGACAGGCGATAAGGGCGATTGCGAACAGCAACAAGGTGACGGCCAATCCGATGGGTTGGCGGTACTTGCTCAACAGATCCAGCCAGCGCAAACGGGTGGGAGTGATCGGTTGTGTCGCTGTGACAGAGTCTTGTGGTTCAGACGAGTTGGCGCGCATCAATCACCTCGTGGATTGTGCGCGACAGGATGGAGGTATCCAGCCAAGTTACCAATCCCTATGTACAAAATAATTACAAATATTAACGCGTATCGCGCGGTGCGGCGACAGCGCCCAATGGTCGTAGAAGGACAGTGCTTGAAGACTTAGCATAGCTTGCAATGAGATGGACTCTACAAACCGTGTACGGTTTCATGAAAGATGCCATGCCATTGTTTCAAAAGGACTTTTTCGTCAGATACAAAAAAGGCCGCTCTTTCGAGCAGCCTTTTTTGATGTTTGGTTGCGGGAGCCGGATTTGAACCGACGACCTTCGGGTTATGAGCCCGACGAGCTACCAGACTGCTCCATCCCGCGTCTGTGTGGCGGCATTCTACAGAGCAACGGCGGGGTGTCAACCGTTAATCGAACGATGGGTCAAATAAGTGCAAATTAGCGTCGGATTGTCACGCACCAGTGGTAAGTGCGCGATAGAGAAAGGATTTTTGTCTGACAATTGAAAAGACGGGTAAAAACAGACAGGCACAAAAAAGGCCACTCTTTCGAGTAGCCTTTTTCGATGTTTGGTTGCGGGAGCCGGATTTGAACCGACGACCTTCGGGTTATGAGCCCGACGAGCTACCAGACTGCTCCATCCCGCGTCTGTGTGTCGGCATTCTACAGAGGAACGGGAGTGTGTCAACCGCTGATTCAAAGAAAAGCGCTTGTGGTTCAATCGGTTAGCTCTCCAAGGTGGCCCCTTGATCGGGCTCGGGGCCAGTCTGGCCGAGGCTTTCAGCTCTATTGGGGGGTGTGTTTCGATTGAGAAAATGAATTCATCTACGAATTTTCCTACCGCTTAGGCGGAAGATTCAAACTACTGGTGCTATATACAGGTGTGAGTGAGATACTGCCCGCCTGTTCGTTTTCTGCCCAGAACCACTGCCTTATATATGACGCAGCGCAAAATCATCCACGTTGACTGTGATTGCTTCTACGCCGCCATCGAGATGCGGGACGACCCGACCCTGGCGCAAAAGCCCCTGGCGGTTGGCGGCTCGGCAGACCGTCGCGGCGTGATCGCTACCTGCAACTATGAAGCACGGGCCTACGGTGTGCGTTCGGCCATGTCGTCCCGGCACGCCTTGAAGCTGTGTCCGGACCTGACCATCGTCAAGCCGCGCATGGATGCCTATAAAGAAGCCTCCAAGGAAATCCAGACGATCTTTCGTGACTACACCGACCTGATCGAGCCGTTGTCCCTGGACGAAGCCTACCTGGATGTTTCTGACAGCCCGCATTTCGGCGGCAGTGCCACGCGCATTGCCCAGGACATTCGCCGGCGGGTCTCCAATCAATTGCACATCACCGTTTCCGCGGGCGTGGCGCCGAACAAGTTCCTCGCCAAGATCGCCAGCGACTGGAAAAAGCCCAACGGGCTGTTTGTGATCACCCCTGATCAGGTGGAAGACTTTGTCTCGGCGCTGCCGGTGAAAAAGCTCCATGGCGTGGGCAAGGTGACCGCCGACAAGCTGACGCGGCTGGGGATCGAAGACTGCCTGCAACTGCGAGAGTGGAACAAGCTGGCCCTGGTGCGTGAATTTGGCAGCTTCGGCGAGCGGCTTTGGAGCCTGGCCCGTGGCATTGATGACCGTGTGGTGCAGAACGACAGCCGCCGGCAATCCATCAGCGTTGAAAACACCTACGATGTCGACCTGCCGGACTTGCCCAGTTGCCTGGAAAAACTGCCTGAGCTGATGGACACCCTGGCCGGGCGGATGGCACGCATCGACAGCAGTTATCGGGCGGGTAAGCCGTTCGTCAAAGTGAAGTTTCACGACTTTACCCAGACCACCCTGGAGCAGGCCGGTGCAGGGCGGGACCTGGAGAGTTACCGGCAGTTGCTGACCCAGGCGTTCAATCGCGGCGGCAAGCCGGTGCGATTGCTGGGGATCGGTGTGCGCTTGCTGGATTTGAGCAGCGGCAACGAGCAGCTCCAATTTCCCTGGTAGAAACCGGATAAAAATGTGGGAGCGGGCTTGCCTGCGAAAGCGGAGTAACAGTCAACCTCAATGTTGAATGCCAGACCGTCATCGCAGGCAAGCCAGCTCCCACATTAAGTGCTTCAGCGTTCCCCGGGATCCGCCACCAGGCGACCCGCATCCTTGGTCAATGCCTGCAAGAATTCCTGCTGCAATTCCGGATCATTGCGGGTCAGTTCGATCAGGCTTTGTTCCAGCTCGCTGGCTTCTTCTTCCAGGCCCAGCTCCGACAGACGCTTGACCCGGTGTACCCACTCGTTGACTTCGTCGTCTTCCAGGTCGTCGTAGATCAAGGCGTGGGCTTCGAGCAATTTGCTGCGCAGTGTGCCGCTGACGGCCAGGGACGAGTCCGAGTGCACATCGTCCTGGGCGTCTTCCACACTGATCTTCAGGGTGTTGATGCGGTTCAGGTCCTGCTCGGCAAACGGGCTGTCCAACAGGTTCAGGCGCAGCACGCCGTTACGGTCGGTAGTCAGCTCATGGGTTTGCTTGCCGGCGGTCACCTGCACCGGGCGTTCGCTCCAGGGCAGGCTCGAATACTCCACGCGCTTGTCGCGCTGGACTTCATCGATACCCGCCAGGTTCTGTTGCGCCCGACCGTTGGATTGCACGTTCATGAACGGGTTGATCCCGTCCACGCCGTAGCTGAGCCAGTCACGGGTTACGCTGGTAGGCAAGTTGCCCAGGGCAAAGATATTCGCCACGTTAGCGCCGACGCCCGCCACAAGCGCGACCGCGCCAAAGGGCATCTCGTAGAGTTTGCGCCAAGGCTGGTAGGGCGTGTAGCGGTCGTAACGACGGGTGACTTCGAATTCGGTGACCTCAAAGGTCTTTTGTTCGTGAATGCGAACCCTGCGTTGCGGCAGCTCCAGCACCTTGGGTTCGCCCACGTCGATCTGCAGGCTGTGATCGAGCAATTTTCGCTCGATACGTTCCTCGTGTTCGCTGCGTTGCGACATTTGGTTGGCGCAGCCGCTGACCAGCAGGGCGCCACATAACGTGGCGCCCCCCAGGGCTATGGTGTTTCGCTTGAACATGACGACTCTTGATCTGGTTTTCAGCGACGAATACGCGCCTGAAGGAAAGACAGCACGTCAGCCACCGGCAACGGTTGGGCTTCGGCTTCGGTCCGGCTCTTGTATTCCAGGTTGCCATCGGCCAGGCCGCGGTCACTGACCACGATCCGGTGCGGGATGCCAATCAGTTCCATGTCGGCGAACTTGATGCCCGGGCTGGTTTTCTTGTCCCGATCATCCAGCAGCACTTCAAAACCGGCCGCCGTGAGTTCGGCATACAGTTTGTCGGTGGCTTCGCGTACTTGCTCGGTTTCGTAGCGCAGCGGTACCAGGGCAACCTGGAATGGCGCCAGGGCGTCGCTCCAGATGATGCCTTTCTCATCGTTGTTCTGCTCGATGGCAGCCGCAACCACGCGGGAAACACCAATGCCGTAGCAGCCCATTTCCAGGGTGATCGGCTTGCCGTTCTCGCCCAGCACTTCGCACTTCATCGCCTTGCTGTACTTGTTGCCCAGCTGGAAGATGTGCCCGACTTCGATGCCGCGCTTGATTTCCAGGGTACCCTTGCCGTCCGGGCTCGGGTCGCCGGCCACCACGTTGCGCAGGTCGGCCACGGTCGGAACCGGCAGGTCACGTTCCCAGTTCACGCCGAAGTAGTGCTTGTCATCGATGTTCGCGCCAATGCCGAAGTCGCTCATCAGCGCAACCGAACGGTCGATGATGATTGGCAACGGCAGGTTCAGCGGGCCGAGGGAACCCGCACCGGCGCCAATGGCGTCGCGCAGTTCTGAGTCGGTGGCCATGACCAGCGGGCTGGCAACACCAGGCTGCTGGGCGGCTTTGATTTCGTTAAGCTCGTGGTCGCCGCGGATCACCAGGGCGATCAGCTTGCCTTCTTCCTCGGCGCGCACGATCAGGGTCTTGATGGTCTTTTCAATCGGCAGATTGAATTTTTCCACCAGGGCCGCGATGGTCTTGGTCTCAGGCGTGTCCACCAGGCGCAGCTCTTCGCTTGGCGCAGGGCGGGAGGTTTCCCGTGGCACGGCTTCGGCTTTCTCGATGTTCGCCGCGTAGTCGGAACCGTTGCTGAACACGATGTCGTCTTCACCGGATTCGGCCAGCACGTGGAATTCGTGGGAGCCGGCACCGCCGATGGAACCGTTGTCCGCTTCAACCGGGCGGAATTTCAGGCCCAGGCGGGTGAACACGTTGCAGTAGGCGGTGTGCATGCGGTCGTAGGTGACCTGCAGGGACGCCTGGTCAGCGTGGAACGAATAGGCGTCCTTCATGATGAATTCGCGGCCACGCATCAAACCGAAACGTGGGCGGATTTCGTCACGGAATTTGGTCTGGATCTGATACAGGTTGAGGGGCAGCTGCTTGTAGCTGCTCAACTCGTTGCGCATCAGGTCGGTGATCACTTCTTCGTGGGTCGGGCCGGCGCAGAAGTCGCGGCCATGACGATCCTTGAAGCGCAGCAATTCAGGGCCGTACTCTTCCCAGCGCCCGGATTCCTGCCACAGTTCAGCCGGTTGGGTGCTCGGCATCAACACTTCCAGAGAGCCGGCAGCGTTCATTTCTTCACGAACGATGGCTTCGACCTTGCGCATCACCTTCAAACCCATGGGCAGCCAGGTGTACAGGCCCGAGGCCAGTTTGCGGATCATGCCGGCGCGCAGCATCAGTTGGTGACTGATCACGACCGCGTCGGAAGGCGTTTCTTTCTGTGTGGCGAGCAAATATTGACTGGTGCGCATGGTAGGCCGTTGTCGGTTGCTTGGACTTGAAATGACTTGGGATTGTACGGGCGCTTGCCGCCGACGTACAGGCATCTGGTTGCTGGAGCAGGGCTTCTGTGGGAGCTGGCTTGCCTGCGATGCAGGCAACACGGTGTGTCAGTTACACCGCGGTGATGCAATCGCAGGCAAGCCAGCTCCGACATTCACCGCGTGTTTTCAGTCTTCTTTGGTTGGATTCAACCGAATCCGCCGGCTTTCCTGAAACCAGTGCAAGGCGATCAGGATCAGCGTCGGCACACCCAGCAGGCAGGTGATCATGAAGAAGTTGTGGTAACCGAACTTCTCGACCATCACCCCCGAATACCCGCCGATCAAGCGCGGCAGCAGCAACATGATCGAACTGAGCAACGCATATTGGGTGGCAGAGAACTTCAGGTTGGTCAGGCTCGACAAGTACGCGACAAACGCCGAGGTCGCCATGCCTGAACTGAAGTTGTCCAGGGAGATGGTGAAAATCAGCATCTGCAGGTCCGGGCCCATGTCGGCGAGCATCACGAACAGCAGGTTGGTGCCGGCCGATGCAATGCCGCCGATAAACAGGATCGGCAGGATCCCGAAACGCACGATCAGTAGGCCGCCCATACCGGCACCCAGCAGGGTCATGATCAGGCCGAAGACCTTGCTGACGCCGGCGATCTGGTCCTTGGTGAAACCCTGGTCAATATAGAACACGTTGGCCATGACGCCCATCACCGTGTCCGACATGCGATAGGTGGCAATCAGCCCCAACAGCAGGAAGGCCTGCCAGCGGTAGCGCAGGATAAAGTCGTTGACCGGCGTGAGTACCGGCGCCAGGCCCCGGCGGCCCATGGTCGACAGGCACAGGGTGGTCAGGATGATATAGAGGATGGCCCGCAGGAACGCGCGGTCTTCCAGCAACAAGTCGAGCAGGCTGACACCATGGAACAGCACGCTGGCGAAGTCAGTGTTGTACAGCTGGGTGAACATCGCCGGCACCGACACCAACAGCACGATCAACACGAACACCGAGACTAACTGGTGAGCAAAGCTGTAGCGTCCGGCCTGCAATTGGGTACGCAGTGGCACATTGGGTTCGCGCATGAACAGGGTGGTCAGCAGTGCAGGCACCATCAGTACACCAAACAGCACGTAGGTGCCGGTCCATGCCGAGTGCTTGTAATTGAACCCGGTGGAACCGAAGCCTTCAGCAAAAAACAGTGCGCCTGCGGTGGCCAGCAGGGCGGCCACGCGATAACCGGACATATAGCTGGCGGCGAGCGCGGCCTGCTGGCTGTCGTCGGCGATTTCCAGGCGGTAGGCGTCTACCGCAATATCCTGGGTGGCGGAAGCGAAGGCGACGATGACCGCGATAGCGATCAGCCAGGACAGGTGTTTTTGCGGATCGCAGAACCCCATGCCGATCAATCCGAGGATAACCAGCGTCTGGGACAAGACTAACCAGGATCGACGACGTCCGAGCTTGCCGAGCAGTGGCAGGCGCCATTGGTCGAGCAAGGGCGACCAGACCCACTTGAAGGCATAGGCCAGGCCGATCAGGCTCGCGTACCCGATGGTTTCGCGGGCCACACCGGCCTCACGCAACCACACCGAGAGCGTCGAGAACACCAACATGTAAGGCAAGCCGGCAGCAAAGCCGAGCAACAGCAGCACTAACGTCGAGGGGCTGGCATAGGCGGCGAGCGCGGCGCGCCAGGTTTTACGGGGCATGGGCTGGAGTCTGCCTCAGAATTACGCAAATAAAGCGCGCACTCTAACCGCTGTGCTCTACCGGGCGCCAGCCATGACGCTGAATATCAACACGATTGTTCAGGATGCTGACGCCTTCAGCGCGTAAACGCGCGCGTTGCTCGTCCCCTGAGGCACTGCCCACCGGCAGACTTATCCGACCACCGGCACCCAACACGCGGTGCCAGGGCAATTTGGTGTCCTCGGGCAGCTGGCTCAGGGTACGGCCCACCCAGCGTGCGGCACGACCCAAACCGGCGAGGTGCGCCAGCTCCCCATAGCTGATGACGCAACCCTCGGGCACTTGGGCAAGGGTCAGGTACAGCACGGTGCGGCGCATTTCGGCCGGGCTTTGCGGGGCGTCGGTCGTTTTGTTCACGGTGGGCATATCCGATGAAAATATCCGTCTATTCGTGGGAAATGTCTGCAAATGTAACGCTGGGAACGGAACTCGATTCAAATACCCGAGTCAGTCCTTGCTAAGAAGTTATCCAACCCGATAATGCCCGTTTTTTCCGCCAAACTTGAGCCTGTATTCGCTTATGTTGTCCAGAACCCTGCTATGCCTTGCTGTTTTCAGCGCCTCCACCCCGCTGCTCGCCGATACCGTCTGGTTGAAAAATGGTGACCGCCTGACCGGCAAGATCAAGGTTTTCGACGGTGGCAAACTGCTGATCCAGACCGATTATGCCGGCGCCATCCCGGTGGACTGGAAACAGGTCAAGACCCTGGAAAGCGATCAGGAATTGCTGGTCAAGCAGGATGCCTACACCGGCGAGAAAGCCAAATCCCTGAAGGCGGCTGATGACGGCAAGGTCATTCTGGCCAATGGTGAGGCGCCCAAGACTGTCGAACTGGCGAGCATCCAGCAGATCATCAAGCCCAAGCCCGTGATCGAAGACTTGGTGTGGAAGGGCAATGTCGACATGGCGCTGGACTACAAGCGCGCGGAAAAAGACACCAACGACTACGACATCGACTTCAAGACCACCGCCCGCCATGGCCAGTGGCGCCATACCGCCCAGGGCGAATACAACCGCGAATTCCAGGACGACGTGACCACCACCGACAACTGGGCGCTGGAGTACGACCTGGACCGCTTTCTCACCGAACACTGGTTCTGGCAGGGGCGCTTGACCTACAAGCGCGACAAAGTCGAAGACCTGTCTCGCCAGCGCACCGTGGGTACCGGCCCGGGCTACCAATTCTGGGATGACGAACTGGGCGCGTTCTCCCTCGGTTCGTTGGTCAACCGCACTGACTATGAATACCAGGATGGCGGCAAGGACAACTTCTACTCGCTGGCGATGAAGTGGAACTACAACCGCTACCTGGTGGGCAAGTCCGTCGAGTTCTTCACCAATGGCGAGCTGGGCAAGCCGCTGGCAGGGCCATCCGACTATTCCCTGGATGCGGAAATGGGCTTGCGCTACAAAGTCACCGAGTGGGCTTCCCTCAACCTCAAGGCCGAGCGCGACATTATTAGTGGCGACTCGGAAAGCGCGCTGAGCAAGACCCGCTACACCGCAGGGTTCGGCGTCACCTGGTAAAGGGCCACTGGGTAAGGAGTCACCTGGTAATTAAAGGCGCAACCCGCCGTCCATTTCCAGGATCCGCCCGGTGTAGTAGTCATTCTCGAAGATATACGCCGCTGAATGGGCAATCTCCTCAGGCCGCCCCATGCGCTTGAGGGGAATGCCCGACGTCATCTTCTCCAGGGCCTCAGGCTTCATGCCCAGGGTCATCTCCGTCTCGATAAACCCCGGTGCAATGCCCGCCACGCGAATGCCGTAGCGCGCCAGCTCCTTGGCCCAGGTCACGGTGGCGGCTGCTACACCGGCCTTGGCGGCGGAGTAATTGGTCTGGCCGACGTTACCGGTCCGGGAGATCGACGAGATATTGATAATGGTGCCTTGGTTCTTCAGTTCCACCATTTTCGCCGCCACTTCGCGGGTACACAGGAACACCCCGGTGAGGTTCACGTCGATCACCGCCTGCCACTGGGCCAGGCTCATCTTGGTCATCTCGCCATCCTTGACCTTCAGCAGCAGCCCGTCGCGCAAAATCCCTGCGTTGTTGATCAAACCGTTGATCGCGCCGAAGTCTTCTGCGATCTGGGCCACGGTCTGGGTTACCTGTTCTTCATTCGCCACGTTGCACAGATAGGCTCTAGCCTTCACGCCATGGGCCTGGCAGGCGATCACGGCCTGGTCGAGTTTTTCCTGATTGAGGTCCACCAGCGCCAGGTGCGCGCCCTTGGCTGCAAAATACTCGGCCATGGAACGGCCCAAACCCTGGCAACCGCCGGTGATAATGATTACTTTGTCGTTGAGATCCGTTCGCAAGTCCTGTGAGCAGAATTAAGCGGCTACCCAAGTTTGTTTTTTGACGGAATTTATCAAAGGAGTCATAAGTTGAGCGCGCACGTTGCCAAGAATGCCCGAGAACTACTGCTCAAGGAATACCGTGGGGCACTTGCCACCTTGTCCAAGGCCATGCCCGGCTTTCCGTTCGGCTCAGTGGTGCCGTACTGCCTGGACGCCGAGGGCCGGCCGCTGATCCTGATCAGCCGTATCGCCCAGCACACCCATAATTTGCAGAAAGACCCCAAGTGCTCACTGCTGGTGGGGGAGCGTGAGGCGGACGACGTTCAAGCGGTAGGGCGCCTGACCTACCTGGCCGAGGCCGAAAAGCTGGAAGACAGCGCTGAGATTGAAGCCGCAGCCGAGCGTTATTACCGCTATTTCCCGGATTCGGCCAACTACCACAAGGCCCATGATTTTGACTTCTGGGTGCTCAAGCCGGTGCGCCATCGTTATATCGGCGGGTTTGGCGCGATCCACTGGGTCGACCAACTGACCCTGGCCAATCCGTTCGCCGGCAAGGCCGAGCTGAGCATGATCGAACACATGAACAGCGACCATACCAAGGCCATTGCCCACTACGTCGAACTGGCCGGCTTGCCGACCACCGAGCCTGCGCAACTGGCGGGCATCGACAGTGAAGGCATGCACCTGCGCATTGGCCAGGCACTCTACTGGCTGCCCTTTGCCGAGCCTTGCAACACGCCGACACAAGTACGCGAAGCCTTGGTTTTCCTGGCTCACGCCGAGGTGTGGCCGAAAAAAGCGGCCGCTGAAGCTTGAATTCACGAAACGGCGACGTCATCTAAGGTGAAGTAGCAAGGCATTCTTGCGTTGAGGAACCATTTGATGCGCCCTTTTTTGTTGCTTTTTTTGTTATTTCCGGTGCTGGAGCTGTTCGTATTCGTACAAGTCAGCGGGGCCATTGGGTTTTTCCCGGCGCTGCTGCTGATCATTCTCGGCTCGATGCTCGGCGTTCTGGTGCTGCGCGTCGCCGGCCTGGCCACGGCGCTACGTGCCCGTGAAAGCCTGAATCGCGGCGAACTGCCGGCCCAGACCATGCTCGAAGGCTTGATGATGGCATTGGCCGGTGGCCTGTTGATCCTGCCAGGCTTCATCAGCGATGTGGTCGGCCTGGTGATGCTGCTGCCGTTCACTCGTAAGCTGCTGGCGGGCAAGATGCGCCAGCGGGCCGAAGAAGCTGCCATTCGCCAGCGCGCCTTTGCCGACGACCTGCAACCCCGTGGCGGCCCGGCTCCGCGCCAGCCCCTGGGGCGTGAAGGTGACGTGATCGAAGGCGAGTTCGAACACCGCGACCCCAAGTAATCCCCTCACTGGCACGGCACCTGCGGGTGCCGTGCGGCTTTTGAAGCCTCCCCCGACACAAAAAATTTCATCTTGGCACCCTTGTAATAAGCTTATGCGCCCTTATGTAACGGTCACCGCAAGGTTTCTGGTGGCGACACCAGACAGACTTCCGCGTTTCGCGCCGCGAACCGCGACCGGCACCGCCGGAATTTAACCTGCCGGAATTGACACCGGCTGATGAAAAACACAATTAGGAGAGATCGACAATGAGCAAGCTTCGTCCTCTGCATGACCGCGTCGTCATCCGTCGCAGTGAAGAAGAAAAGAAAACCGCTGGCGGTATCGTGCTGCCAGGTTCGGCTGCTGAAAAAGCCAACCACGGTGTGATTCTCGCTGCTGGCCCAGGCAAGACCCTGGAAAACGGTGAAGTACGTGCGCTGGCTGTGAAAGTGGGTGACAAGGTTGTTTTCGGCCCTTACTCCGGCAGCAACACTGTGAAAATCGACGGCGAAGACCTGCTGGTAATGGCTGAGAACGAGATTCTCGCTGTTCTGGAAGGCTGATTTCCCCGCTCATCTTCCCGTTACTACAAAGTATTTAAGGAATATCGATCATGGCTGCTAAAGAAGTTAAATTCGGCGATTCCGCCCGTAAGAAAATGCTCGCCGGTGTCAACGTCCTGGCTGACGCAGTAAAAGCGACCCTGGGCCCTAAAGGCCGTAACGTGATCATCGAGAAGAGCTTCGGCGCTCCGACCATCACCAAGGACGGCGTGTCCGTCGCCAAAGAAATCGAGCTGAAAGATCGCTTCGAAAACATGGGCGCGCAGCTGGTCAAAGACGTTGCCTCCCGTGCCAACGATGACGCAGGCGATGGCACCACCACCGCTACCGTTCTGGCTCAGTCGATCGTCAACGAAGGCCTGAAAGCCGTCGCTGCCGGCATGAACCCGATGGACCTGAAACGCGGCATCGACAAGGCGACCATCGCCATTGTCAAAGAGCTGAAGTCCCTGTCCAAGCCATGCGCTGACACCAAGGCAATCGCTCAGGTCGGCACCATCTCGGCCAACTCCGACAGCTCCATCGGCGACATCATTGCCGAAGCCATGGAAAAAGTCGGTAAAGAAGGCGTGATCACCGTTGAAGAAGGCTCGGGCCTGGAAAACGAACTGTCGGTTGTTGAAGGCATGCAGTTCGACCGTGGCTACCTGTCCCCGTACTTCGTCAACAAGCCAGACACCATGACCGCCGAGCTCGACGGCCCGCTGATCCTGCTGGTTGACAAAAAGATCTCCAACATCCGTGAACTGCTGCCAGTTCTGGAAGCTGTTGCCAAGGCCGGTCGCCCACTGCTGATCGTTTCCGAAGACGTTGAAGGCGAAGCCCTGGCGACTCTGGTTGTGAACAACATGCGCGGTATCGTGAAAGTGGTTGCTGTCAAAGCACCTGGTTTCGGCGATCGTCGCAAGGCCATGCTGCAGGACATCGCTGTTCTGACTGGCGGTACCGTTATCTCCGAAGAGATCGGCCTGAGCCTGGAAAGCGCTACCCTGGAACACCTGGGTAATGCCAAGCGCGTCACCGTGACCAAGGAAAACACCACCGTGATCGACGGTGCTGGTGTTGAAGCTGACATCCAGGCACGTGTTACCCAGATCCGCGCTCAAGTGGCTGATACCACTTCCGACTACGACCGTGAAAAACTGCAAGAGCGTCTGGCCAAGCTGTCCGGCGGCGTTGCAGTGATCAAGGTTGGCGCTGGTTCCGAAGTTGAAATGAAAGAGAAGAAAGCCCGCGTTGAAGACGCCCTGCACGCTACCCGTGCAGCCGTTGAAGAAGGCGTGGTACCTGGCGGTGGCGTGGCACTGGTTCGCGCTCTGCAGGCTATCTCCGAGCTGAAAGGCGACAACGCTGACCAAGACGTCGGTATCGCTCTGCTGCGTCGTGCGGTTGAAGCACCTCTGCGCCAGATCGTTGCCAACTCCGGCGACGAGCCAAGCGTAGTGGTCGACAAGGTCAAGCAGGGTTCGGGTAACTTCGGTTACAACGCTGCTACCGGCGAATACGGCGACATGATCGAAATGGGCATCCTGGACCCAGCTAAAGTGACTCGTTCGGCTCTGCAAGCGGCTTCGTCGATTGCCAGCCTGATGATCACCACTGAAGCAATGATCGCCGAGATCAAAGAAGATGCTCCAGCTGGCGGCGGCATGCCAGACATGGGCGGTATGGGCGGCATGGGCGGCATGATGTAAGCCAGCCTTACCCCGATACTGAAAAAACCCGCCTGCAGCGATGCAGGCGGGTTTTTTTTTGATCGTTGATCTTTGATCGTTCCCACGCTCTGCGTGGGAATGCCGCCAGGGACGCTCCGCGTCCCGCTTTATGCGCACGCTTCAACTGACGCCGCGACGCCCCAGTAGCTTCTTGAACATAAAGCCACGAGTCAGCATCAGCTGCGAGGCAGCCGGCAAAGATGCCACGGGTCTCGGTGCCGCAGGGCCGGATGACGGATGGACAGGCACGTTTGCGGTTTTTTTGAGGGGCGCCGGTTGGGGCCGCTCCCAGTGGCCGGACATGACGACCATGCCCAGCAGTTTGAGGGTGTTGCCGTAGTAATCATGGTCCCGGATGGACCGGCGTTGCAGGTTGTCCCAGATGTTATTGAGCCACAGCTGATTGTCGGGGCTGATCATTGCGCTGACCCCGAGTGCCGCCACAAAGGCCGGCTCATTGTGCGCTTCCTCAATGGCACTGCCGTCGATTCGGTAGCCACTGTTGAAGTTGCCCGGTTCATCGTGGGTCGTGGCGCGTGCCCAGCGGTTGAAGGTGGTCAAGGTGTACAGCGCGCGAGGGTCACCGTACATCAGGTAATCCAGGCCGATGCGCCAGGGGTAACGGGCCGCGTTCCACGAGTAGCCGCCGTCGTATTGACCTTCCACCAGTTCGGGCCGTGCAGGGGTGAGCGAAGTGTCCAAGTGGCTGATGAAGTCCGGCACCAAAGCACTTTTGGCACTGTAGCGCTGGGTAAAGTCGCTGATGATCGAATAGGTCTTGTCGCGCACCGCCTGCCAGCGTTTATCCCCGGTCATGGCGAAAAAGCTGTAGAGGTGCGACTGCATGAAGTCCGAGCTGCGGGTGGTGTACTCAAGCTCCGCGTCGCCATCGGTGCCGGCCCAGTCGCCGAGCATCAGATGCTGAGTCCTGGGGTGCACTTCGTGCTTCATGATCGCCGCCATCACCGTGTTGGCCTCGCTGCGGTAGTCAATGGTGCCTTGGCTG
Organism: Pseudomonas sp. TH34; assembly: GCF_016650865.1. NCBI lineage: Bacteria > Pseudomonadati > Pseudomonadota > Gammaproteobacteria > Pseudomonadales > Pseudomonadaceae > Pseudomonas > Pseudomonas sp. TH34. The sequence continues at coordinate 124,048 of NZ_JAEKFB010000010.1, read as the reverse complement.
CCCCATTTCTGGTCGGCCAGCAGCAGGGCGTAGGCGATGTCCAGGTCGCCGTCGGTGGCACTGACGTCGCCGCGGAAAGGGTCGGTGGAGTCGCCGCAGCCCTCTATCTGGTTCCAGGCCATCAGGCCGGGATCGGAGGCTGCCGGGTGATCCTGGAAGTAGCGCACCATGCCGTCGAAGATTTTTTGGGCCTCGTCATCGTAGTCGGCCATCATCACCGTAAGCAGCATGCCGTAGCCATGAGCCTCGGACACCGTGATGGTGTTGGGCGCGGCGCCACCGCCCACCGGTTTGTGGTCGGCGTTGACCTTGACGAAATACCGGCCGCTGCCGCAATCCCCTGAGAGATACACCGCCTTCCAGTCCTTGTAGAACGTGACCAATTGTTTATCCATGATCGCCTGGGTCTGGCGATTGGGCAGGATGGTGCCGGGGTAGTAGGGCGCGTGAGCACTCTGGGCCGCGCTGCTGCCTGACCATGAACCGGCGGCCATGCACAGTGATAACAGCAGCGTGGGCAGATGCCGTCTAGGGTGACGCATGAACTGACTCTCCAACCTGATCCAAAGGACAAGGTCGCGAGGTTAGCGGCAGCGCGGACGTTCCACTGTCACAGGCTGTAACAGCCTAACCTGGGCGCAGCGCCAGGGTCAGGGTCAGGCGTGCGCCGCCCAACGGGCTGCGGGTGATCGACAGTTCTCCACGGTGCCAATGGGTGGCGCGCTTGGCCAGCGCCAGGCCCAGGCCAAACCCGCTGGGCTCGTCGCCGCCCATGGCCAGGCGCACGAAGGGTTCGAAGATCTTTTCGCGGTTTTCCGGCAGCACGCCCGGGCCGTCATCATCTACATGCAGCACCAGGTGCTGGTCCTGGCACGCAGCGCTGACGTTCACCCGTTCGCGGGCGTAAGTGATGGCGTTGCTCAGCAGGTTGCGCACGATCAGATGCAGCAGGGCGCGGTCGCCGATCAGTTCGAGGTCGGCCGGCTGGGTGTCCAGGGTCAGCAAACGATGGTGCCCGTCCAGCAGGGCGAACTCCTGCTGCAGCCAGTCGTGGATATTGATCGGCTCATGCTGCAGGTCACTGGGTGCATCGGCCAGCCGGGCAAAGGCGAGGCTGGCGCGAACCAGCGACTCCAGCTCTTCGATGTCGGTTTGCAGGCGCTCTTGCAGGCGGGTGCGGGTGTCGGGGTCGGCACTTTTACTCAGCAGTGCGAGAGCAAACCGCATCCGGGCCAGGGGCGTGCGCAGTTCGTGGGACACCGCCTGGGAAACTTCCCGGTGGCGTTCACCCATCGAGGTGATGTCCTGGGCATGCTTGCGCAAGGTCTGCAGCAGCGGCGCCCATTCCTGGCTCATCGCCGGCAGCAGCGTGTTGGGCGTGCGGGCGAGGGCACTGATACTCGCGTTGAGGGTGTTGAGGTCGTGGGTGTATTGGCGTCGGGCACGCAGGGCGATCCAGAGCAACAGCAACACCGGCAGGCCGGCAACACAGGCGGTCACCCAATACACCGGATATTGCAGCAGGTCCTTCACTTCGGCGGTTCCCCACATGGGGCCGAATTGAATCACCGTGTCATCGTCCAGCGGGAAGTAGGTGACGTCCTCATCACTGTTCTGCGCCGGTTGATGATGGTCGAGCATCACAATGGCTTCGGGGGGCAGCTCGATATCGTCCTTTTTCACCACGCTCACCGGGTACTGAAAGCGTGCTTGCAGCGACTCGACACGCGCCTCCCATTGTTCGGGGGGCAGGGTCTTGAGTTGCTCGGCAACCAGATAACCCGGCCCGGCCATCAGGCGCAGAAAGCTGTAGTCGCCGATAAACACCGCAGCGTTGGTGCACAACCACAACAGGTAAAGGGTGAGGGCGGCCCAACTGGTGCCGGCCGCGATTGCCATCCAGGGGCGCACTTTAGACAGCATGTTGACTCCCGCTCGGGATTTCGACGAACAGGTATCCCTGCGCCGTGATGGTCTGGATGGTCACGGGGCACTCAAGGCTCATCAGTTTCTTGCGCAAGCGCGACACCCGCATATCAATCGAACGGTTCAGGCCGTCGTACTCCAGGCCCCGCAGGCGCTGGAGCAGTTTTTCCCGGGTCAGCAACACGCCGCAGTGACGGGCGAAGATGGCGAGCAACTCGAACTCGGCCACCGAAAACTGCAAGGGCGCCTCGCCAAGCCAGGCGAAGTGGTTGTTCAGGTCCAAGCGAAAAGCGCCCCACTGATAGAAATTGCGGGGCGCCTGGGGATGGCGACGCAGCAGTGAGCGGATCCTCGCGAGCAACAGTTGCGGATCGATCGGCTTGACCACGTAGTCGTCGGCCCCGGCGGCAAACCCCACCAATTGTTCGGCGTTCTCGTCCAGGGCCGTCATCATCAGGATCAGCCCGGGGTAGTGGTCGCGAATCTGTCGGCACAGGGTAAAGCCGTCCATGCCCGGCAGCATCACATCAAGGATCAGCAGCGCCGGCTGTTCCTCGTGAATACGTTGGGCCGCGCGGTCGCCACGGTGTTCTACCGCCACGGTAAACCCTTCGGCGCGCAGGAACTCGGCCGTCAGTGCTGCCAGGGGCAGGTCGTCTTCGATCAGCAGCAGGGTATCGGACATGGCTCAGCGGGATCGTTGCCAAAAAAGTGCGCAGAGTGTTGCGCCCTTGCCCCCGGCGAGGCAAGGGCTGTTCATCAAGGCGTTGCGGGCTGCTTCTGGAAGGCGGGCTGCGGTGCTTTCACCGGCTGGTACAGCAAGAAGTAATAGGCGCCCAAACAAATCAGCCAGCTGAAAATCGCCGTCCACACGTTATGGGAAAGAAAGTGCGCCCCTTGCATCGTCCGGCTCACCGAAAGCACCGTGCCCAGCCCCAGTGCAAACATGAACGCCGAGCGCGCCATCCGCGGCCGACGATCCCTCAGGGCAAAAAACAACGCGAACAAGGCAAACCCCGTCGCCGCATGCCCGCCCGGCCAGCACCGGCCCGGCTTGTCGGTCGGCGGCCGCGGGCTCAGCAGCTCGCTGTAAGTCTCCTGGCCGCCGAACTCCTTGACGCTCCACGGGCATTGCACCCCGGTCACGGTCTTCAACGGCGAAACAAACGAGGTAGCCAGGGCCAGCGAGAGCACCAGGCAGCCCAATTCCCGGCGGTAGGGCTTAAGCCGCTCAACAATAAAGGCCCCGGCAAACCCGGCGATCGCCAGCACCGAAAACACGATCACCATCTGCTTGGCGCGATCGTGAAGAATGTCCTCTAGAAAAAAACTGTGCCGGCCCACAAAGCCGCCTTCGGAGGCGTTGTAAAACAGCTTGGCAACGTCCATGTCCAGCGACGTCAGCTCCAGCAACAGCATGACCACCGCCAGCATGGCTGGCACACCGAGGCACAGCCAAAAATTGAGGGGTTGGGATCCCGGACGAACAGCGATTGCGTGCATGGTGAACTCAGACTCTAAAAAAAGCCCCGGTCAGACCTGGCCGGGGCATTTTGGTTAGCGCGTACTCACTTTGGGAACCTCGTCCTTGGGTACCCTCCAGCTCAACAACTGTTGTTTGTAGCCATAACTGGCGCCCTGGTAGTAAGTAATGGCTCGCTGAATCAACGGGTCATCGCTGCCCACACGGGACTCGTGGCTGTCGCCCAGTGCCTGGTCATGGCGGCGCAGGCCTTGGCGTGGGCTGAGAATCGCCAGGTCATTGCCGTCGAACAACCCCAGGTACTGGTAATTGCCCACCACTACCCGTGGCGGCAACGGGTTGTCTTGCAGCAGGTTGCGGCCGAAAAACGTCGACTCGTAGCTCAGGTTCAGCAAGCCCAGCAGCGTCGGGGCCAGGTCGATCTGGCTGGCCAGCTTCGCGTTCTCGCTGGCGTCCACCAGCTTGGGGGCGTAGATGAACAGTGGGATCTGGTAGTTCACCATCGGCAGGTCTTCCTTGCCCGCGCTGCCGGCTGTGTGGTCGGCGACGAAGATAAAGATTGTGTTGTCGAACCATGGCTTCTGGCGGGCAGCCTCCAGGAACTGGCCGATGGCATGGTCTGTGTACTTCACCGCACCGTCGCGACCGTCGCCGGATTTGATATCAATGCGGCCTGCCGGGTAGGTATACGGGCGGTGGTTGGAGGTGGTCATCAGTTGCAGCAGGAACGGTTGCTGCTTGGCGTAGTCGGCATCTGCCAGTTTCAGCGTCTGTTTATAGAGGTCTTCGTCGGCCATGCCCCAGGCGTTTTTGAAGCTGATTTCCGCTTCAGGCACGCTGCTCTGGTCCACTACGCGGTAGCCGTTGCCACTGAAGAACGCGTTCATGTTGTCAAAGTAGCCACGGCCGCCGTATACAAACACGCTGTCATAGCCGATGGCATTGAGCTGTTGGCCCAGGCTGCCGAAACCGCTTTCGCGGCCGATGCGCTTGACGATCGAACGTCCCGGCGTCGGTGGAATGGCCAGGGTGATGGCTTCCAGGCCACGGTCGGTGCGGGTGCCAGTGGCGTAGAAGTTATTGAAGTACAGGCTCTGTTTGCGCAGCGCGTCGAGGTTGGGTGTCAGGTTATTCGGGTCGCCGTTGCTGCCCATGTACTTGGCACTGAAGCTTTCGATGGTCACCAGTACGATATTGGGTTTGCGCAGCGTGCCCGGGTTGGTAATGGCGCGACGGATATCCAGCGGATCCGTGCCGATAAACCGTGCGTTGGGTTCGCTGAGTTCGGCGCGCAACTGCTTGGCGACGACATCGGTTGGCAGGCTCTTGTAGAACTGGTTGTAGTCCAGCTCGTTATTACGGAAGGCGGCGAAGAACTGATAGGGGCCGTTGCTGGCCAGTTCGTTGTTGTAGGCGTTACCGCCTTGGCTGCGCGGGCTGTCCTGATTGATCAGTTGCAGGCTCAGGCCGGCCACCACCAACAAGCCAAGGGCGCTGAGCAGCCGTTTGCGCATTGCAGGCAACGGCGAATTCATCGCCGCGTTGAACGGTTTACGCAACGCCAGGCTCAAGACTATCGCCAAGACTGCCAGCAGGCTCAGCAGCTTGCCGATCGGATAAGACTCCAGCAGGTTGTTCAGCACCTCTTTGGAGTAAACCAGGTAATCCACGGCAATAAAGTTGAAGCGCACGCCGAACTCGTCCCAGAACAACCACTCGGCCACGCTGGTAAAGAGCATGGCGAACAGGCTGACGGTCAGTACCGCTTGCAGGAACCAGCGATGGCCACGGCGACGCCACATCCCTGGTGGGCACAGCAGCAAATACAGGCCCAGGGGCAGGGCGGCGTAGGCGAGGAAACCGAGGTCATAGAGCAGGCCCACGCCGAATACCGGCAGCAGGTTACCGCTTACTTCATCCAGATGGGTTACCAGCAGCAGAATGCGGGTTAGTAGAAAAACAACCAGCCATGCACCGGTCACCAACAGCAAATAGCGCATTGGCGCCGTTTTTGGGAAACCCATGTCAATGTTCCTTATTTTCGATGGGCGCGATCTTCGCGCTGACACTGTAGTCAGGTTGTGAACCTATAGTGAAAAACTCGTTAAGTCTCGCAATCGGTTGAAAAGAGTAATGGACACGGCCTTCAGCCCTAGCCCTGAGTCATACTTGGCCTTAAGCTGCGCGAGCCAACACGGCCGTTACCGCGTACGGAGACACTGCCCATGCGAATTTTATTGGTTGAAGACAACCGCGATATTCTGGCCAACCTGGCCGATTACCTGGGGCTGAAGGGCTACACCGTGGATTGCGCGCAGGACGGCTTGTCAGGCCTGCACTTGGCTGCCACCGAGCATTACGACCTGATCGTGCTCGACATCATGCTGCCTGGCATCGATGGCTACACCCTGTGCAAACGCCTGCGCGAAGACGCACGGCGCGACACGCCGGTGATCATGCTCACCGCTCGCGACCAACTGGATGACCGGCTGCAGGGCTTCAAGTCCGGCGCCGATGACTACCTGCTCAAGCCGTTTGCGCTGTCGGAATTGGCCGCGCGTATCGAAGCGGTACTGCGCCGTGCCCAGGGCGGCGGTCGCCGGACCTTGCAGGTCGGTGATCTGAATTATGACCTCGACACCCTGGAAGTCACCCGCGAAGGGCGCCTGCTCAAGCTCAACCCGGTTGGCCTGAAGCTGCTGGCGGTGCTGATGCAAAAGAGCCCTCACGTATTGCGCCGTGAAATTCTCGAAGAAGCCCTGTGGGGCGATGACTGCCCGGACAGCGACAGCTTGCGCAGCCATGTCCATCAACTGCGTCAGGTAATTGATAAACCCTTCGCCAAACCGTTGCTGCAAACGGTTCACGGTGTGGGTTATCGCCTGGCCGAGGGTCGTGATGGAGTTTAAGCAAAGCCTTGCCCAGCGGATCATCATCGCCTTCGCCTTGATGAGCGCGTTGGTGGCGGGGGCCTTCGCCATGGGCATCGTCGCCACGGTGCACCTGGTGGAAGAAAAGCTCATTTCGGCGGGCCTGGGCGGTGACTTGCAACGCCTGCTGCTGATGGACAGCGTCGAGGACTGGAGCCACCGTCCCGAGCCCGACCAATTGTTCTACTTCAGCGGCGGCCCTGGCGATTTTGAGTTGCCCAAGGACTTGCGCCATCTCGACGCCGGTTTCCATGAGGTATTCCGCGAACAGCTTTCCTACCACGCGATGGTCGAAATCGTCGACGGTCGCCGCTATGTGCTGCTGCAAGACCAGAGCGACTTCGAAGAGCGCGAGCGCGTGCTGTTCGCCGTGGTGCTGGTGGGGTTTGTGCTCAGCCTGGCGTTGGCGGTATTCCTCGGCTGGGTACTGGCGCGCAAGGTCATGGCCCCGGTGGTCCGCCTAGCCCGCCAAGTGCGTCATCGCGACCAGTTACTCGGCCTGGCGCCGCCCCTGGCCCCGGATTACGCGGCGGATGAGGTCGGTGAACTGGCCGTGGCCTTCGACGCGACCCTGGGCCGCTTGCGCCAGGCGTTGTCCCGGGAGCAGCTGTTTACCAGTGATGTCAGCCACGAGTTGCGCACCCCGCTGATGGTGCTCGCCAGTTCCTGCGAACTGTTGCTGGAGAACCCGGCAATTGACCAGCGCGGCCGTAACCAGGTCGAACGGATTGCACGGGCCTGTGAAGAAATGCGCGAACTGGTACAGACCTTCCTGATGCTGGCCCGTGCCCAGCGTGAGGAGGCTGGCATGTCGCCCCAAGCCAACCTGGCCCAGGTGGCCGATGATCTGCTGGGGATCTGGCGTGAGCCGATTGAGCGCAAAGGCCTTGAGCTGATTTATCAGCCCGGCGCGCCCTTGGATACCCGTTACAACGCGACCTTCCTGCACGCGGTGATGGGTAATCTGCTGCGCAATGCACTGCATTACACCGAACATGGCTTTATTCGCCTCACCCTGGAGCCGAGCGGCTTTGTGGTGGAGGACTCCGGTGTCGGGATACCTGAAGACAAGCGCGAAGCGATGTTCGAGCCGTTTGTACGCGGCAGCGAGAAGCGTGGCGAAGGACTGGGATTGGGGTTGTCCCTGGTTCAGCGGATCTGCGAGAACCAAGGCTGGAGCGTCAGCCTCAGTACCATGGAGCCCAATGGCTGCCGCTTTCATGTGGAGTTGAGTCAGGTCAAGGCCTAGTACCTGCTCTGCCGCTAACCTGCGGCAGACTTCCTCATTTTCGCCGAAGATGGCACCATGCTATGACTTGTATCTGCAAAGTTTTGTAATGTATACGATTCGACAGGACAAGTTTTTCACAATGTGTTGACCTGTTGATCACGGGACGCTTCTTAAGGTTGTAGGCATCAGTAACTGGAGACCCGGTGATGCCTACCCCGATCAAGCTTGAATTTTCCGAAAAGTACGACGATCAACACGCGCAGAATTATTTGCTCAAACATCAGGACAATCTGGCTCGCCGGTTGTCCCACAAACGCGACGAGCAACTGGCGCGTGGTGCGTTAGCCATGGCGGGTGAGCCTGGCCTGGTGCTGGACTTGCCATGTGGGGCTGGGCGTTTCTGGCCTTTGCTGGCAGAAAAGCCCAACCGCGTGATCATCGGTGCCGACAATTCAGAGTCGATGCTGAAGATCGCCACGGTCGCCCAACCGGCGGATGTGGTGAAACGGGTACGGCCCTTGCAAACGTCTGCGTTTGATATCGATTTGCCGGATAACGCGGTCGACAGCATTTTCTGCATGCGCTTGATGCACCACATCGGTGACCCTGAGCACAGGCTGGCAATACTGCGCGAATTTCAGCGTGTTACCCGAGACAGCGTGATTATCTCGTTGTGGGTGGACGGCAACTTCAAGGCCTGGAAACGCAAGCGTGCCGAAGTGCGGCGTCGCAACAAAGGTGAGCAACAAGGTTACCAAAATCGGTTCGTGTTACCGGCTGCTACTGTTGAGGCAGAGTTTGAACAAGCCGGTTTCCGTGTTCAGGAATCTCTGGACTTCATACCGCTCTACGCCATGTGGCGAGTGTATGTATTGCGCAAGAGGTAACAGGATGGCTGTCGAGTGTTTACCAGGTAGTGAAGTAGCTCCCGAGGAGCGATTTGATTATTTCTGGCGCCAGCAGGGCGAGTGGGTCGAAGAGCCCAATCGTCGTCGCGGCGGTGAAAGTGGTGTGCAACGGGTGACGGGCACCAATGGTCGTTTGCTCTATAGCAAGCGCCAGACGGGCCATATCTACCGCAGTTGGCTCCATCCTTTTGGACGCCCCACTGTGTTACGTGAACGCGATGCCCTGAAGGGCCTGCGTTTGCTGGATGTACGTGTGCCGGAACTGGTGTTCTGCGAAGCCCGTCGCGATCCTGAGCACCAATGGAAGGCGTTGTTGGTGACGGCGTCGCTGGACGGTTTCGACGAGATCGAAAACTGGTACGCCGCGGGTGGTCGTGAGCAGTATGGCGAGTTGGTGCATGAGCGTTTGCTCAAGGAACTCGCGGGTACGTTGGCTCGGATGCACAAGGGCCGTTGGCAGCATGGTTGCCTGTATATCAAGCACATCTTTGTGCGGGTGACGGGTGAGGGTGACGCGGCGAAGGTTGAAGTGGCGCTGTTGGACTTCGAGAAGTGCCGCCAGCGCTTGACCGCTTTGCGGGCGGCGCGGCATGACATGTTGCAGTTGCGCCGCCATTCGTCGTGGAATGCTACGGACTGGCAGAAACTCAGCTACTTTTACGAGACGGCGTTTGGCAGCGCTATCAAAGGTTTAACGTAATGAAGCTAGAAATTGCACGAGGTTTGTTTCTGTTGGGGGCGTTGGGCATAGCGGCCCTCGCCCTGGCTGCCTGGGAGCAGCCCCGGACACAAGTCCTCAGTGCGGTACAGGGTGTCGGGCAGCAGTGCCCGATGCCGCGGATCGCCAAGGTCGGTGTTGCGGCCAAGCCTGATCATGAGTTGTTGTTGTTCATGTTTGGGATGTCCCAAGGGATGAGGCCACAGAGTTGAAGAGATTGAAGCCCAAATAAAAGGCCTCGCTAGTTCGAGGCCTTTTATTTGGGCTTGGGTTTTTGGGGTTGGTTGGTTGATCGAGTACATATCCGTTGCTGCGGTAACGGCTACTTAGGGTTCCGCTCTTACAGCGGGTCACTTTTGGCAAACGCCCGGAATGCCGGCCCAGCCAAAAGTAACCAAAAGGTCTTTGCCCCACCACTCGGTGCCTCGCTAAGGCTCGGCATGCCCGCACTCCGGCCCGATTCCGCGGGCCGCCGCGACGGGCCATCCATGGCCCGGCGCGGCTAAATCGGCATCCCTGCCGATTTACCCGCTCCACCGTGCCTGCTTGCGGCCATCGTGGTTAACGGGGCCCGCAGATCAAAATCAAAAGCAGATCAAGAGCACAGCGGCCTACCGGCCGGCTTGAGTGTTAAGAGCGAAAGCAGAGCTGCTTTTCTGTGGGAGCTGGCTTGCCTGCGATGCAGACAACTCGGTACATCAGGTACACCCAGTTGATGCCATCGCAGGCAAGCCAGCTCCCACATTTGACCGTGCCCGCTTTATATTTTGATTTGGTTTTTGCTCTTCAACACTCAAGCCGGCCGGGAGGCCGCTGTGCTTTTGATCTTGATCTTAGGCGCCCCGTTAACCACGCTGGCCGAACGCAGGCTTTGGAGCGTGGGTAACCCGGCAGGACGCCGGGTTAGCCGTCCTGGGCCAAGGATGGCCCATGACGGCGGCCCACGGTCCAAAGCCGGAGTGAGGGCACACCGAGCCTAAGCGAGGTGCCGAGTGGTGGGGCAAGAGCGTTTTGCTTACTTTTGCGCTTTTCAAAAGTGAGCCTCTGTAAGAGCGGAACCCATAGCAGCCCTGACCGCAGCAACGGATATGCCCCCCATCAGCCCCCCGATCAAACCAGATGCAGATGGTTATCCCAAAGCCCCGCCGGCAACTCCAGCGGCTTGGCCACCAACGGCACCTGCCGACAATCATAAAACCGGCAACGCCCCTGCCCGGAAGTCACTACAAACCCGTCAGCCACCGCACCCACCCCGGCACAATCCGGCAACGGCCCGTCCAGCAGCAACTCCGCGCTGTCCATGTTCCAGATAAAGAACCGATTCCCCCGAGGCGCCGTCAGCGCCACCAGCCGCAACTCACTGTGCACCGCAACGCTGGCCGTGTAATGCCCCATGGCCTGCAACTGCTCATCCGCCACCGGAAACGCCACAAACGGCTGCCCCGGTCGCTTGATCGCCAGCAACTCCGACCGCTCATGAGACGCCCCCATGAACTGCTGCCCCGCGAGGATCGTCCCGTCGCTGGCAATCCCCATATGCCGCACACTATTCATCTGCTGGCTCAGGGTTTCCTTACTCAGCAGCGTCCCGTCGCGCTTCATCAGAACCAGGCTCGGCTCCATGGCATTCAGGTTCATCTCCACCCGGCTCTCCGCCTCGGTACGAATCCCGCCGTTAGCCACCACCAGCGTCTCACCGTCAGGCATCCACGACACCTGATGCGGCCCGATCCCATGGGTAGAAATCTCCCCGGTGTGCACCAACCGCTCACCCTCGAACCGATATACCCCAAGCAAGCCGCGCCCCGGATCAGACGTGTCGTTTTCCGTGGCATACAACCACTCGCCATCCTTGTGCACCACCGCGTGCCCATAAAAGTGTCGATTGGCCTTCGAGGTGATGGTCTGCAGCAGCGCCCCGTCGCGCAAGTCGATCAGGTAGCTCTCGGTGCCCGGCCGGCGGGCGACAAACAGCGCAATCGGCAGCGTCGGGTGGTTGATGATGTCGTGACAGCGCTGACCGACCTGGGTGGCAAACACCTGCTTGCCGTCCAGGTGGAAGCCGACGGCGTAGTGTTTGCCATCACTGTCATCACGCGCCGAGAGCAGCAGCGGGCTTTTGCCCTTCTGCTTGAACAGCGTCCAGCCACCCAGGGTAATTGCACTGAGCAGCACGCTGCCGAGGGCCAAAGCCTGTCGCCTGAGCATCATCAGTCACCGTCGTTGGCGTTAAAGCCCAGTTGGATGCCCAGCGCTTTGGCCAGATCGCCTTCGTGCAGGCGGTGGACCACGTTGAGGCTGTCGTAGATATCGTTGAGTTGCTGGCGCCCGGCATCGTCGGCCAGCAGTTCATTCAGCGTACGCTGGTTGCTGGCGAACAGTTTCAGGGACGCGGCATACGCGGCGTCGATCTTGTCAGCCAATGGCTTTTGATCGGCAGGCAACAGGCCGCGCAGGCCTTTGTTGTCGACGCCGATCCAGACGGTCTGGGCGGCAGCCAGGCTGGCTTCCAGGCTTTGCAGGGACGACTGGCTGCGCCACGCATCGGCCTGGAACGGTTGCGGGATGCCCTTGGTCTGGCGGCCCATCGGGGTGCCGAGTTTTTTCTTCAGGGTGTCCAGCGCAGTCACTTGAACCCGCAGCAGGTCGGCGATGGCTTCGTGGGAATCGGCGTAGCGCTGGTTAGGAAACTTGGTCATCTGCGCCAGCATGCCGTCGGTGCTGTTCCAGCTCGACAGGATTTCTTCGGCCAGCAGTTTCTGGCGTTCGCCGATGGCTACCAGCAACGGGCAGTAACGGGCTTTTTGCGTCTCGTCCGCCAGATCGGTCTTGGCGTCGTAGAGGATGTATTCGTAGGCCGACAGGCCCTGCACCACGACGCTGGATTTGGCCAGGGCGGCGGCGTCGATCTGTGGTTGGGCAGTCACCAGTTGCTCGACTTGACGACCCACCAGGTTTTTCTTGTCCGGCCAGAACTGCACCTGCCACGAGCGGTTGCCCTCGGCCAGCGGGCCGATCAGCAGTGGTTGCAACTCGGCCCAAGCCTTTTGTGCGTGCAGGAAGTCGGCACGGGCGGTCTCCAGGCTTTCCTTGCCCTGGCAATAGGCCAGGGCGCTGACGGCCAGTTGGCGGTCGGCTTCAACCCAGCGGCTGTAGGTGGGCAGGATCACTTGCTTGGCGATGGCCGCCGAGGTCACCGCTTGCGGGTCCTGGGGCGAGCACGCACCGAGGGCGAGGGCGGCCAGGCTGGTGAACAACAACTTGGGACGGAACATGTCGAGCTCCCTTCTGTAATTAGGACAAAACTTATAAAGAATTCAGAAATGCCAGCAACGCGGCGCGCTGCTCGGCATTGAACGACAACACATGCTGCTGCGCCGCCTGGGCTTCACCGCCGTGCCACAGCACGGCCTCCATCAGGTTACGGGCGCGGCCGTCATGTAAAAACTGGGTGTGGCCACTGACGGCTTGCGTCAGACCAATGCCCCACAACGGCGGCGTGCGCCAGTCGCGGCCACTGGCCTTGAATTCGGTACGGTTGTCGGCGAGGCCGTCGCCCATGTCGTGCAGCAGCAAGTCGCTGTAGGGGCGAATCACTTGGTTGGCCAATTCAGGTTCGGCGGCCGTTGGCGCCGTGGTGAACTGCGGTGTGTGGCAGCCCTGGCAGCCAGCCTGGTAGAACAGGTTTTTTCCGGCCAGCACCTGCGGTGCGTTGACGTCGCGGCGGCCCGGGACGGCCAGGTTGCGGGTGTAGAACAGCACCAGGCGCAGGATGTTGTCGCTGACCTCAGGCTCGCCGTCCGGGCCATTGCCGTTGGGCGCCTGTTTGCAGGCGACTTGTGTATCGGTGCAGTCATCGAAGGGTCTCAGGGACGTGGTGAGGCCCATATCACCAGAAAACGCGTGAACATTTTGTTGATTGAGGTTCGGTTGCCCGGCTTTCCAGCCAAATCGACCGAGGACGGTCTTGTGTTGCGCGTCGTCCCAGACCCAGTTCGCACGTCCGACGATGGCTTCCTTGTCGGCGGTTTTCGGGTCGGTGTTGCGCAGGATATCGGCGTCGGGGATGGCTTCCAGCAGCCCCAGGCCGATCATCGGCGGGGCAACCCGGGCCGAGAAGCGCGTGTCGGGGTGCATCGGGCCGTAGCCCAGCTGGGTGATTTGCAGCGCTGGCTTGCGCAACTCGACGACGGTGCCGTCCTTGAAGCTGACGTTGACCGGTGTGTAGTCGACCCGCACCTTGCCTTCCGGGGCGACGCCAGGCACGGCCATGTCCTGCAATTGCCCACCGTAGACTGGCTCGGGGACGACACCCAGTTGCTCGATGACCTTGGCATAGGGCGGTGCATCGGGGATCGACAGGCGTACCAGCATCGACACCGCGTTGGCTGCATCGGGCAGCGGCGGATGACCACGGCCATCCTTGATATGGCAGTTCTGGCACGCATTGGTGTTGAACAGCGGCCCCAGCCCATCGCGGGCAGTGGTGGTAGACGGGGCAATCACCCAGGGGCTGCGGAAGAAACTGTTGCCCACGCTGAAGTCCAGGCGCCGGGTCGGGGACAGGTTGGCCGAGGGCAGCGAGAAGGCGTTCTGGTCGGTCTTCCTGACCGTTGTCGCGCCGCCAGCCCTTGCTTCACCCGGCTCAGCCTTGGTGAATCGCGGGGCGTCATCGCAGGCACTCAGGCTCAGGGCCATCAACAGTGCAGACAGGCGAAGGGGCGAACGGGACATCAGTCTTCCTGAACGTGGGCTGAAAATAAGGCCGCAAAGTCTAACAGGGCAGGGCGGTTTGAATAAGAGCAATTATCGTTTGGTGGTATCCGATTCATTCCCGCTAGAATGACCGCACATTTTTCTCTGGAGGTGGCCAATGCAGGCTCTCGACGCTTTGCTCAACCGTGTTTCCGTGCCGCGACTGCTGGACCCGGCACCGACCCAGGAGCAGCGCGATCTGCTGTTCGCCGCCGCCATGCGCGCGCCCGACCACGGCCAGCTGCGGCCTTGGCGTTTCCTGACGGTGGAAGGTGCGGCACGTGAGCGCATGGGCACGCTGCTGGCCGAAGCCGCCCGCCTGCAGGACGCCGACGCGCCCCAGGCCGCGATCGACAAGGCGCAGAACGGCCCGCTGCGTGCGCCGTTGGTGGTGGTAGTGATTGCCCGCCTGCAAGAACATTTCAAAGTGCCAAAATCCGAGCAGCTGCTGGCGGCGGCCTGTGCGGCCCACGGGATTCTGCTGGCGGCGTACGCCCAGGGGATCGGCGCGGTGTGGCGCACCGGTGAGTTGTCGTACTCGGCCCATGTCGCCAAAGGCCTCGGGCTGAAGGCGGATGAGGAAGTGATTGGCTTCCTTTACCTGGGCACCCCACAAAACCCGCCGCGTACGGCCCCGAAAGAAGACCTGGCGCCGTTTGTGGCAGCCTGGACGGGTCAATAAGGCACCGCAACTCTGCTGTGGACGGGCTTGTGTGGGAGCGGGCTTGCTCGCGAATGCGGGGTGTCATTCAGTACATGTACCGACTGATCCACCGCATTCGCGAGCAAGCCCGCTCCCACATTGGGTCCTCACTGGATTCAAGCTCGGGTCAAACCCGAAACTGATCCATCAGCTTCATCTGCTGGCTGGCCAAGGCATTGAGCTGGCTGCTGATGGCTGCCGATTCGGTGGCTTGGCCGGTGAGGGTTTCGGTCACTGTGCGGATCGCCGAGACGTTGCGGTTGACCTCTTCGGCCACCGCACTCTGCTGCTCGGCAGCGCTGGCGATTTGCAAGTTCATGTCGCTGATGACCGTCACCGCATCGCTGATCTTGCCCAGGGCCTGCACCGCCTGATGAATCTGCCCGGCATTGTTCTGCGCCTGGGTCTGGCTCGAGTGCATGGTCGCTACCACCCCACGGGTGCCGGTCTGGATGCGCTCGATCACCAGGCGAATCTCCTCCACGGAATCCTGGGTACGCTTGGCCAGGTTGCGCACCTCGTCGGCCACCACCGCAAAACCTCGCCCGCTTTCCCCGGCCCGTGCTGCTTCAATTGCGGCGTTCAGGGCCAGCAGGTTGGTCTGTTCGGCGATGCTGCGGATCACTTCCAGTACCGAACCGATCTGCTCACTGTTCACCGCCAGGGCTTCGACTTCGGTCACGGCCTTGCTGACTTCTTCGGCCAGGGTGGTGATGTCGCGGGTGCTGCGCTCAATGATCTGCATGCCTTCACGGGCTGACTGGTCGGCACCGCGGGCAGCGCTGGCGGCGTTGGAGGCGCTGTTCGCCACGTCGTGGGCGGTGGCGCTCATTTCATTCGAGGCCGTGGCCACCTGGTCGATCTCACGGAACTGCACCTGCATGCCCTCACTGGTCTGGCGCGCGATTGCCGAAGACTGGTCGGCGGTGCCACGGGCTTCGGTGATGCTTTGCTTGATTTGCGCAATGGTCGGCTGCAGCTTGTCGAGGAAGCGGTTGAACCAGTTCACCAGTTCCCCCAGTTCATCCTTTTTACCGTAGGCCAGGCGCTGGGTGAGGTCACCGTCGCCGCTGGCGATTTCCTTGAGCATGGCGGCCACGCTGTTGATCGGCCGGGTCACGCCGGTGGCTGTCAGCCAGATCAGCAACAAGCCCAGCAGGCCGGCGGCTGCGCCCACCAGCAACGCCTTGACGGTGCCACTGGCCTGGGCTTTGTCGAGCACGGCCTGGAGTTTCAGTGAGTCTGCCAACAGCACTTGTTTAGGCAGCTTGATCACTACCCCCCAGGATTTGGCGTCGGCAATCGGCTTGACCGGGTACACGGCGCGAATCGTGCCGTCTTCCTCGCGGATCTTGCGGGTATCGCTGGCCAACAGTTGCACGATCTCTTTGCCTTCGGCGCCGAGAGTGTCCACCAGGTTTTTACCGACCTTGGCCGGCTCGCCGCTGTAGCCGGCGATCAAGCCGTTACCAGACAGTATTTCGAGAATCCCTGCACCGTTGAACAGCTCTTTTTGTGCGGCATCGGTGGCCGCTTGAAGGGCGTTGAGGGCGAGGTCGATCCCCACTACGCCGATCACCTTGCCGTCGACCAGCAGGGGCAGGGAAATGGTGGTCATCAACACCGGTTTGCCGGCTACGGTGTCTTCATACGGGTCCAGCAGGCAGGTGTTTTTGGTGTCCCGTGGGCAGGTGTACCAGATGTTGTAAGGCGTACCGCTGAGGTTGAGGGTGGTCTTGGTCAGGTCATCCTCGACCATCACCGTGTTCAGGCCTTCGCTACCGGCGCGGCTCCAGTAGCTGGAAAAACGGCCTTTTTCGTTGGACACACGGGCGGCGTCGTTGACGAATTCGCTGTCTTTGCCGTCGAGGGCGTTGGGCTCGAACGACAGCCAGATACCAAGCACCTTGGTGTTGCGGTCGAAGGCGGTTTTCAGGCTGTGGTTGAGTTCTTCACGCAAGGCCCCGGCGTCCATGGAACGCTTGCTGGCCAAGGTACGCAGGTCTTTGATCTGGTCGGCAAGGGCGGTGACCACCAACAGGCTTTCACCGAAGGTCTTTTGCAGTTGCACCGCTTGTTCAGCGGCCTTGGCCTGCAGCAGGTTCTGTACGCTGTCGGTGAGCATTCGCGAGCTTGAATCGTTGATCAACTGGTCGTTCTGATTGGTCTGGTAGAGGTTCATGCCGACCACCAGGGCGATTACCCCCAGCAGGCAGAGACCGGACAACAGCACGATTTTCAAGCGAATGGAGAGGGTGTCGAGCATAGGTGTACCCGCGAATGGACTTATTAGTATGCAAGCTCAGGCGAGTCCATTCGGCGCTATGCCCGGAATATCGGCTTGGGGCGGCAGTTCATGAGCGGGAGCCGATGGGTGGTAGGCGTTTGTCAGGTCGGTTGCGGGAGGCGTTCCGGCCGAGACCAGATCCACAGGTTGCCCATGCTCATTCCGGCGATGGCCAGGTAGATCGGCCAGCCGTGGTCAAGCATCACCAGCATCAAGCCGGCGCACAGCAACATGCTCACGGTGGCGCTGACTTTGGCCCGGCGGGCGATGATCTTGCCATTGCGCCAATTGAACAGGATCGGCCCGAACAGGCGGTGGTTTTCCAGCCATGCGCTCAGGCGCGGTGAGCTTTTGGTGGCGGCCCAGGCGGCCAGCAGGATGAATTCAGTGGTGGGTAAGCCCGGAACCACAATCGCAATCAAACCGATGCCCAGGCTGACGTAGGCCAGCAGGCCGAACAGGACACGGGCGATTTTGGATGATGATTGGGTTTTGCCGGTCATGGGTGCGGTTTGCATGGATGGATTTACGAAGGATTCAAAGTGAAACCGGATCAAAATGTGGGAGCGGGCTTGCTCGCGAATACGGTGGATCAGTCGGTACATGTATTGACTGACACACCGCATTCGCGAGCAAGCCCGCTCCCACATTTGATTGCATTCCAATCAGGGAATCAGGCCAGTTCAGGGGCGCTAGCGTACGCCTGTTCCAGCAACACGGTGAAGCGCACGAACGCATCAATCGCGCCTTTCTCCACTTCGGCTTCTTCTTCTGCGCTGAATTCCAGTGCGTCGAGGGTGCGAGTGAAGCGCTTCCAGCCTTCAGCGCGACCACCCGCCGGCTCGCCCAGGTGGCGGGCGCCGAAGGTTTCGCTCAAGCCCAGGCCCACGGCACGCTTGATCAGGAACGCGGCGCCCAGCTTGGAGCCTTCAGACACGAACAGCCAGCCCAGGGCTTCGGCCTTGCTCGGGTTTTTCACCGCGCCGGCAACTGGTGCCGGTACTTCGGTGTCCAGGTCGCCCAGGTCCAGCTTGGCCGCTTCGGCACGGCAGCGCTCGGCCAGGTCGGGGACGATCTTGATCAGCTCGGCATCGTTGTACAGCGCCACCAGCTCCGATTGGAACAGGTACTGCGCAACCACGAAGCGGGCGAAGTTGGCCTGGGTTTCAAACGGTGCATGGGCCTTTACCAGCGCGTCGAGCTTGGTGTGCGGCTCGTTGGTGATCTGGTTCAGGCGCTGGGAGCGCAGGGCGGCACGTTCTGCGTTAGGAGAGGCGGTCATCGGGAAGTCCTTGAGAAGAGAAAGCGTCTGGTTGCCAGGCTGTTATGAACTAGACGAACCAGAAGACGCGTCACAGTAAAAAATCCTCACCCCGCCGAAGATAAAATCCGGCGGGGGAGGCTCCATTGATCAGATGTCCCAGATCAGGTTGATCGCAAAGTTGCGGCCCGGTTGGGTCAGGCGGTCCAGGTTGGCCGGCCCGGTCACACCCGCTTCGCCGACGCTGTCGTAGCTGCGAACGTCGTCCCAGTCCCAGTATTTCTTGTCGGTCAGGTTGTACAGGCCACCGTTGATGGTCACGTCGTTGGTGACTTTGTAGAAGCCGGTCAGGTCCACGATGCCGAAGCCCGGGGTCTTGAACGGGCCGTTGGCGCTGTTGCCGTCGGGGGCGAAGAAAGTGGTGCTGTCGACGCGATTCTGTTTCTTGACCAGGGTCCAGCTGACCAGGGCACCGTAGTTCTGCTGGTCGTAACCCAGGCCAAATACGCCCTTGAGCGGGTTGACGCTGTTCAGCGGTTCGCCGTTGTCGTCGTTGCGCCCGTAGGTGTAGGCAATCGAGCCTTTGGTGTACAGGCCCTGCGGCGCGCCAAACGCATCGAGGTTCAAGCGGCCCTTGGCTTCCACGCCCTTGATGGTGGCGTGTTTGATGTTGTTGGCTTCGAACTGCTGAACCGTGCCACCAGCGACCGAGGCATCTTCGTTGATGAAATCACGGTACTTGTTGTAGTACACCGCCACGTCAAAGGAGCCCGAGTCGAAGTTGCCGCGAATTCCGGTTTCGACACCTCGGCTGCTTTCCGGCTTGAGGTCCGGGTTGGGTTCGACGGTGTAGCTCTGTTGCAGGTTTTCAAAGCGGCCATACAAGGCCTTGGCCGACGGCGTGCGATAGCCTTCGGCGTACTGGCCGAACCAGGTGTATTGCTCGGTCAGGGCGTAAGTCACGCCGAATTTTGGCGTTACACGGTGCCAGTTCTTTTCCGAATTGCTGTGGTCGTAGATGCGTGCCGGGTCAACGGTATTGAGAAATTCCTGAGTCAGCTTGGGTTTGAGCTGGATGTAGTCGTAACGCACGCTGGGCAGGAAGGTCCACTTGTCCCAGGCAATCTGATCCTGGGCAAACAACGCGTAGGAGTTGATGGTCGGATCCGGGAAGTCGCTGGCCTTTTTCACGCTGTCGGCGGCCGACGGGCTCGGTGCGCCGATGGCCGTGCAACCGCTGCCGACCGCCAGGCAGGTCGCGGAGCCTTCACGGGAACCCGTGACTTTCTGCTGTTTGAGGGTAGTGCCGTAGGTCACTACATGATCGGTTTCGCCGATGCTGAAAGCCTTGTCCAGCTGCGCGTCGAATACCCACTGTTTCTCTTCGTACAGGGTGTCGCGGGTGCGCAGCACCTTGCGCGATGGCTGGTAGATCTCTGCGGTGGTCTGGTCGGTCTTGGCGATCTGGTAGTTGAGGCTGGTCTTGATGTGATCGGCAATCGGCGAGTCGAGGGCGAACGTGTTTTCTATGCCGAAACGCTCGCGGGTGATGGTGTCGTTGCCTGTACGGCCGCGGTAGAAGTTAAAGCCCTGGCCACCGACGAACGGGCCACCTACCGCGTTTTTCAGGTTGGTGTCGCGATCATCCTTGAACTTCTCGTAGGTCAGGCCCAGGCGATTCTCTTCACCATAATTCCAGCCGAGCTTGGCCAGTATGTTAGTGGTGCGCGCATCTTCCGGGTTGGCGCCGGTGCGGGCCAGGCCGGTGGCGTTATTGCCGTCGTAGGACTCCATTTCGTGGCCGTTGCGCTGGCTCAGGTGCAGCAAGCCGTCGAAGTCCTGTACGCGACCGGCGACGGTGCCGGAGGTCAGCCAGCTTTCGTCGGCGGAGCTGTAGCCGGTCTTCAGGCGCGCGCCGAAATCCTGGCCGGGCTTGATGATGTCGTCGGGGTCGAGGGTGAAATAGCTCACGGCGCCGCCGATGGCGCTGCTGCCGTACAACGCCGAGGCCGGGCCGCGCAGGATTTCCACGCGCTTGACGATTTCCGGGTCGACATAGTTGCGGCGGGTCTTGGCGTAGGGGCCGTTGAAGAAGTTGTCCGGGACTTCGACGCCGTCCACCTGGGTCAGGATGCGGTCACCGTCGATGCCGCGAATGTTGTAGCCGGCGTTCCCGGAGCGGGTCCCGGCACCCCCCACCGACACACCTGGCTCATAGCGCACCAGTTCGCGGATGGTGTTGACGTTCTGGCGGTCCAGTTCTTCGCGGTCATGCACGGTCACGGTGCTGGGCACGCTGTCTACGGCCTGTTCCTGGCGGGTGGCGCTGATGGTCATTTGTTGCAGGGTGATGGCGCTGCCGGCGGCGCGTTTTTCCAGGACGATGTTGTTGTTGCTCAGTTTGCGATAGCCCAGGTTGGTCCCCACCAACAGCCGGTCCAGGGCTTTATCTGCCGGCAACGCGCCGCGTACGCCAGGGGACGACACACCCTGGCCCAGTTCGGCGGGCAGGCCGACTTGCCAGCCGGTCACCGCGGTGAAGGCGTTCAGCGCCGAGACCAGGGATTGCTGCTCGATGCTGAAGCTGTAATTGCCCTGGCTGCGGGTGGCAGGCTCAGCGGCGGTAGCGGCCATGACGGGCGCACCGGCCAACAGGATTGCGGCCGTCAGCAGGGACAAGCCGTGGCGGCGAACGAGCGAAGAGGACCGGCGGTTGAAACGAGACGACATCGAGAGCGCTCCGGAAGGTACGAATCTTATAGTTGCGACACTGAATCAAATAGGAATCAGTTGCATTGGCTATAACGAGACGTACCGCCGATGGCTATCGAGTAAAAATAATTCTCATTTAGTTCAGGATCACCAGCGCCGGGTATTCCGAGAGCTTGGCGGAAGTGATGTGGGCCAGGGAGCGCACGACGTCGAGAGGCTGGTCCAGGCGGTAATTGCCGGTGACCGCCACGCTGGCGAGCTTGTCGTTGTTGTTGACGATCCAGCCGGGGTAGTAGCGACGCAATTCGGCCAGCACTTCGCTCATCGGGCAGTTTTCGAAGATCAACCGACCGTCGACCCAGGCCAGGTCCTTGGTGGTGTCCAGCTTGGCGGGTTGGCCGAAGCCCTTGGGCCCGATGCGGATACTTTCACCGGCGCTCAGGCGTACCCGCGCATCGTCAAAGGTGTTGCTCAGGTCGACGTCGCCGCGTTGTACCTGAACCTGGGCTTCACCGTTCAAGTAGCGCACCGCGAAGGACGTATCACGCACACTGGCGCGCACCGGGCCGGCGTCGATTTCCAGGGGCAGGCCACGGCTGGGCAGCACTTCGAAAAATGCCTCGCCCTGATACAGGCGCGCGATGCGCTGGTGGTCCTTGATGCTGCTGGAGAACGCGGAATTGGTGTTCAGCAAGACTTTTGAGCCGTCGTCCAATTGAAGTCGCTGGCGTTCGCCCACCACCGTCAAGTGGTCGGCCTGCAGGCGCATCGGCAGGTTGCTGAAGCTGAACAGGCCCAGCAGCAACACAGCGGCAGTGGCCAAGGGTTTCCAATGCGGTTTGATACGACGCCACGCACTGGGTTTGCGCGGCGCATTCAGGGCGACGGCAGCGCTGTGCACGGGTGCGCCGGCCCAGGCAGTCTGGGCCTTGATGAAGGCTTCGGCGTTCAAAGGGTCGCGGGCGAGCCAGGCTTCAAACTCGTCTTGCTGCCCGGGCTGCGGGCACTGCAAGGCGATCAGCCAGTCGAGGGCTTGGTCCATAGCCGTGTCTTGCAACACCTCATGAGCCAGCTCATGAGGGCGCAGTTTATTCGGATCCGTCACGGTGTTCCTCGGGTCTTCGCCACGTTTTAATCAATAGTCCTGCAGGCTGTGCCGACAAAGCTTAAGGGCGATCCAGTCTTTCGGCCACACCTATGCAGATGGCCATGATCAATTTCAGTTCCTTTTGCACAGTGCTCAAGGACACGTCGAGCTTGTCGGCAATTTCCTGATAGCTGCAACCGTGCAGGCGGCTGAGGATAAAGATCTGCTGCTGGCGGGCGCTCAACTGTCCGAGGCTGACACTCAGGTGCTCGAGCAATTGCTCGGCCTGTGTCGCGTCTTCGGGGGTGCTGACGGGGGAGGCGACGCTTTGCAGCACGTCCAGCGGGACATCTTCCTGCAGGGTGCGGGCTTGAATCCTGCGGGCGCGCAGGTGATCCAGCGCCAGGTTGCGCGCCGTCTGGTAGACGAAGGGTTCGAGGTGATCGATCGGCCGTTCGCTCAAGGCCCGGGTCACGCGCAGGTAGGTTTCCTGTAGCAGGTCCTCGGCGGTGCTGTGGTTATTCACCATCCGCTGCAAGGTGCGCAGCAGAATCACCCGCTGGGTGAGGAAGACTTGGTTGAAGCGAGATTGGCTCACAGTGATACCAGACCGATTTGCAGCGAATGATAATGCTTATCATCAACGTAAATGGCAAGTGGCTATTTCTGAGCATGAAGCAAGACCCTGTGGGAGCCGGGCTTGCCCGCGATATACGCAACACGGTCCGTCAGATGGACCGCGTTGACTGCATCGCAGGCAAGCCAGCTTGTATGGTTAGACTTGTAGGGGTGGTGGGACTAAAAGCCAGCATCTGACTCTAGCCAGTACAGACCGTGGGAGACTTCGCCCCACCCCTTCACCAAAGCGCCGATAAGGAATGCATCGGCCATGACCGACGATAGAAGCAAGCCAGCGCAACGGTGAAGCCCCAACAAGCCCATAAACCCTAACCCGGAGCGTTTTTCATGGCAATGACTGTCTTGCAATCAATCATCGGCGTGGATGTTGCTAAGGCTGAAGTCGTGGTCTGTCACATTGAAACAGACGAATTGAAGATTGTGCCCAACAACAAAACCGAGCTGAGGGCGTGGCTCAAATCTCTACCCGTGGACAGTGCCATCGCGATTGAGGCGACCAATATCTATCACCTGGATACGGTCAATTTGGCTCACGGGATGGGCCATAAGGTTTATGTGATTGATGGCTACCGCCTTAATCACTACCGCAAAAGCACGGGTGGGCGGGCGAAAACAGACGCCAGCGATGCGCGTTTACTGGCCCGTTATTTGAAAAATGAACAGGCTGATTTACGTGCCTGGAACCCGCCGCCGAAGATCTATACCAAGCTTCAAAGCTTGCTTCGCCGACGGGCAGCGTTGGTGAAAATGCGGGTTGGCCTTAGCCAAAGCTGGGCAGGTGAGCCACTCCTTAAGGCCTCATCAAAAAATGTCTCAGCCTGCCTTGCGAGACATGAACGGCTTATTGAAAAACGGATATTAGATGCCGTCACTGAGGCGGGCCTCTTGCATCAGATCAAACGCTGCCAAGCTGTTGAGGGGATTGGTTTTCTCACTGCGGTGGCGCTCACGATGGCGTTTCAACGAGGCGAGTTTGAAAGTGCCGATGCCTATATCGCGTTCCTGGGAATGGACTTGAGAGTATCTGACTCGGGGCAAATGAGCGGACGTCGCTCACTGAGCAAAAAAGGAGACTCGGAGATCCGTCGATTGCTGCATAACGCGGCGTCAGCAGGTATCAAGTCAAACGCTTGGAAACCGCTCTATGAAGGCTATCTGGGCAGAGGCCTGAAAACGACTCAGGCCTTGGTTATCATCGCTCGCAAGCTGGCGCGTATCGCGTTCTCCCTCATGAAAAACCTAAGCGAATACCAGTCGAAAGCGGTTTTGGGGGCTTCCCCCCAACCATAGAATCTCCCACAGGAGAGGTCAGCACCGCTGGTTTATTCGGCGTTGCACAGCGCCAGGCAGTTATCCAGCATGCGGTTCGAGAAGCCCCACTCGTTGTCGTACCAGGCCAGCACTTTCAGCAACTTGCCGCTGACCTTGGTGTGATTGGCGTCGAAAATCGACGACAGCGGGTTATGGTTGAAGTCACTGGAAACCAGCGGCAGGGTGTTGTAGCCGAGGATTTTCGAGTGTTGGCTGGCTTCTTTGAGCAGTGCGTTGACTTGCTCGGCGCTGGCTTCTTTTTTCAGTTGCACGGTGAGGTCCACCAGCGACACGTTGATCACCGGCACACGCACGGCCATGCCGGTCAGCTTGCCTGCCAGTTCCGGCAGCACCAGGCCCACGGCTTCGGCAGCGCCGGTCTTGCTCGGGATCATGTTCTGGGTGGCCGAACGCGCGCGGTACGGGTCGGTGTGGTAGACGTCGGTCAGGTTCTGGTCGTTGGTGTAGGCGTGGATAGTGGTCATCAAGCCGCTTTCGATGCCCAGTTCACGGTGCAGCACCTGGGCCACCGGTGCCAGGCAGTTGGTGGTGCAGGAAGCGTTGGAGATGATCTGGTGGGATTGACGCAAAATGTCGTGGTTTACGCCATACACCACGGTGGCATCGGCACCCTTGGCCGGGGCCGAGATGATCACCTTGCGCGCGCCGGCGGTAATATGGGCGGCGGCCTTGTCACGGTCGGTGAACAGACCGGTGCATTCGAACACCACGTCCACCTTGTGTGCAGCCCACGGCAGGTCGGCCGGGTTGCGAATGGCACTGACGGCAATCCGGTCACCGTTCACGGTCAGGCTTTCCTGATCATGAGCGACCTCTGCGTCGAAAGTACCGTGGACGGTGTCGTATTTAAGCAGGTGGGCATTGATCGAGCTGTCGCCGAGATCGTTGATGGCGACGATCTGCAAATCCTGGCGGTAGCCTTGGGTATAAAGTGCGCGCAGGACATTTCGGCCAATACGGCCAAAACCATTGATAGCGATACGTAGAGTCATTGGAAGGTGCCTGTCGTCGATTTGTTGTAAGAATTACAAGATTATTCGCATAAAAATAGAAAACAAGCCTTTTTAGTGGCAATATTTTGTTCAATCTACAACGAGTGACCTGAATCAACTGGTCCGATTGGTCAAGCAACACCCTGCCAACCTCTTCGCGGCGGGCGTTTGACCAGCATAGACTCTCAGGTCGCCACATCCGTTAGCCTGGAGTTCTATACATGCATCCCCGCGTACTTGAGGTCACCGAACGGCTTATCGCCCGCAGCCGTGCAACCCGTGAGGCATACCTTGCGCTCATTCGCGGCGCTGCCAGCGACGGTCCGATGCGCGGCAAGCTGCAATGCGCCAACTTTGCCCACGGCGTGGCCGGGTGCGGCACCGAAGACAAAAACAGCCTGCGCATGATGAACGCCGCCAACGTGGCAATTGTTTCGTCATATAACGACATGCTGTCGGCGCACCAGCCGTACGAACATTTCCCCGAGCAAATCAAAAAGGCCCTGCGTGAAGTCGGCTCTGTTGGCCAGTTCGCCGGCGGTACCCCTGCCATGTGCGACGGCGTGACCCAGGGCGAGCCAGGCATGGAGCTCAGCCTGCTGAGCCGCGAAGTGATTGCCATGTCCACGGCGGTAGCGCTGTCCCACAACATGTTCGACGCCGCGCTGATGCTAGGTATCTGCGACAAGATCGTCCCCGGCCTGATGATGGGCGCCCTGCGTTATGGCCACCTGCCGATGATCTTTGTGCCGGGCGGGCCGATGCCGTCGGGGATCTCCAACAAACAGAAAGCCGACGTGCGCCAGCGCTACGCCGAAGGCAAGGCCACCCGCGAAGAGCTGCTGGAATCGGAGATGAAGTCCTACCACAGCCCGGGCACCTGCACCTTCTATGGCACCGCCAACACCAACCAGTTGCTGATGGAAGTGATGGGCCTGCACCTGCCGGGCGCATCGTTCGTCAACCCGTACACACCGCTGCGTGACGCCCTGACCCGCGAAGCCGCGCACCAGGTCACGCGCCTGACCAAGGCCAACGGTAACTTCACGCCGATCGGCGAGATCGTCGATGAGAAATCCATCGTCAACTCCATCGTCGCCCTCAACGCCACCGGCGGTTCCACCAACCACACCCTGCACATGCCGGCCATCGCCATGTCGGCGGGCATCATCCTCACCTGGCAAGACATGGCCGACCTCTCCGAAGTCGTGCCGACCTTGTCCCACGTCTATCCAAACGGCAAGGCTGATATCAACCACTTCCAGGCGGCGGGCGGCATGTCGTTCCTGATCCGCGAACTGCTGGAAGCCGGCCTGCTCCACAACGACGTCAACACCGTGGCCGGTCACGGCCTGAGCCGCTACACCCAGGAACCGTTCCTGGTGGACGGCGAGCTGGTATGGCGTGAAGGCCCAATCGAAAGCCTCGACGAAACCATCCTGCGCCCCGTGGCCCGTGCGTTTTCCCCGGAAGGTGGCTTGCGGGTGATGGAAGGCAACCTCGGCCGTGGCGTGATGAAAGTCTCCGCCGTGGCCCTTGAGCATCAAATCGTCGAAGCCCCGGCCGTGGTGTTCCAGGACCAACAAGACCTGGCCGATGCCTTCAAGGCCGGCCAGCTGGAAAAAGACTTCGTCGCGGTAATGCGTTTCCAGGGCCCGCGCTCCAACGGCATGCCGGAATTGCACAAGATGACGCCGTTCCTCGGCGTACTGCAGGATCGTGGTTTCAAAGTGGCGTTGGTAACAGACGGGCGCATGTCCGGCGCGTCGGGTAAGATTCCCGCCGCGATTCATGTCAACCCTGAAGCCCAGAGCGGCGGGCCACTGGCACGCGTGCGCGATGGCGATATCATTCGCGTGGATGGCGTCAAAGGCACCTTGGAGCTTAAGGTGGACGCCGAAGAATTTGCAGCGCGTACGCCTGCCACGGGCCTTCTGGGCAATAACGTGGGGGCCGGTCGCGAGCTGTTTGCGTTTATGCGTTTGGCCGCAAGCTCCGCAGAGCAGGGCGCCAGCGCCTTTACCTCTGCCCTGGAGACACTTAAGTGAAGCTTGCGCTGGTCGGTGATATTGGGGGTACCAACGCCCGTTTTGCGTTGTGGCGGGATCAGGAGCTGCATTCGATCCGCGTCCACGCGACGGCGGATCATGCCAGCCCCGAAGAGGCGATCCAGGTCTATCTGAAGGAAGAAGGCCTGGCCATCGGCTCCATTGGCGCGGTGTGCCTGTCGGTCGCCGGGCCGGTGAGCGGAGATGAATTTAAATTCACCAACAACCATTGGCGCCTGAGCAAGACTGCTTTCTGCAAGACTTTACAGGTGGACGAGCTGCTGCTGGTGAATGATTTCTCGGCCATGGCCTTGGGCATGACCCGCCTGAAACCGGATGAATTCCGTGTGGTGTGCGAAGGCACGCCGGAACCGTTGCGGCCTGCGGTGGTGATTGGCCCGGGCACTGGCCTGGGTGTCGGCACCTTGCTCGACCTCGGCAACGGTCGTTGGGCGGCACTGCCGGGGGAGGGTGGCCATGTCGACCTGCCGGTGAGCAGCCCGCGGGAAGCTCAGCTGTGGCAGCACATCCACAATGAGATCGGGCATGTCAGCGCTGAAACCGCCTTGAGCGGTGGCGGTCTGCCGAGGTTGTACCGGGCGATCTGCGCGGTGGACGGCCATGAAGCCGTGCTGGAAACTCCCGAGGCCATCACTGCCGCTGGCCTGGCGGGCGACCCGATTGCCCTGGAAGTGCTGGACCAGTTCAGTATCTGGCTGGGCCGCGTTGCCGGTAACAATGTGCTGACCACCGGCGGTCGTGGAGGGGTTTATATCGTTGGCGGCGTGATCCCGCGCTTTGCCGATTTCTTTATCAAGAGTGGTTTTGCCAAGAGTTTTTGCGACAAAGGCTGCATGAGCGACTACTTCAAAGGCATTCCGGTGTGGCTGGTGACCGCACCGTATTCCGGTTTGACCGGGGCTGGTGTAGCGCTGGAGCAGGCATTTGCGTAGGCAGTGATGGCGCCATCGCAGGCAAGCCAGCTCCCACAGGGAAATGCATTCCAAATGTGGGAGCTGGCTTGCCTGCGATGAGGCCCTCCAGAACAACGAATTATTAAGCCCGTCCCATCCCTAACAACAAGGACGACCCCGTGAGCGTAATCAGTAAATCCATTCTCCTGGTGGACGACGACCAGGAAATCCGTGAGTTGCTGCAAACCTACCTCAGCCGCGCAGGATTCCAGGTGCGTGGCGTGCCGGATGGTGCGGGGTTCCGCCAGGCAATGAACGAGGCGCCGTGCGACCTGGTGATCCTTGATGTGATGCTGCCGGACGAAGACGGCTTCAGCCTCTGCCGCTGGATCCGCCAGCACCCGCGCCAGGCGCAAGTGCCGATCATCATGCTCACCGCCAGTTCCGACGAAGCCGACCGCGTGATCGGCCTGGAACTGGGCGCCGACGATTACATCGGCAAGCCCTTCAGCCCCCGTGAGTTGCAGGCGCGGGTCAAGGCGCTGCTGCGTCGTGCCCAGTTTGGCCAGGAGCGCAGCGGCGGCGAGGTGCTGGTGTTTGGCGAGTGGCGCCTGGACATGGTCAGCCACCGTCTGTTCCACGTCGACGGCGAGGAAGTGATTCTCTCCGGCGCCGACTTTGCCCTGCTCAAGCTGTTTCTCGATCACCCCCAGCAAATCCTCGATCGCGACACCATCGGCAACGCCACCCGTGGCCGCGACCTGATGCCCCTGGACCGGATTGTCGACATGGCCGTCAGCCGCTTGCGCCAACGCCTGCGCGATACCGAAAAACCACCCCGGCTGATCCGCACCGTGCGCGGCAGTGGCTATCAATTGGCAGCCAGCGTGGTTGCCGGCAATGCCCACTGAGCGCCTGCGTGAACTGCGCCGGCGCATCCCGGTACCGCGTTCGCTGCTGGGGCGGATGTTACTGCTGACCCTGTTGGCGGTGCTGTTTGCCCAGGCGTTGTCCAGCGTGATCTGGGTGTCGCAACTGCGGGCTACCCAGCTCGAAGGCCTGGTCACCGCGGCCCGCAGCCTGGCGCATTCGATGACGGCCAGCGTCAGTTATTTCCGTTCCTTGCCGGTGGCCTTTCGGCCGCTGGTGCTGGACCAATTGCGCAGCATGGGCGGCACCCGGTTTGTGGTGACCCTCAATGACAAGCCCCTGGACATGGCGGTGTTGCCGGAAACCCCGCGCAAGCACGCGGTGCTCGGTGCGGTCGAAGAAGTGTTGCGCCAGACCCTGGGCAGTGACGTGCACGTGTCTGTGGAATTCGTCAGTGCCGAAGACCTGCGCA
This sequence comes from Pseudomonas sp. TH34, assembly GCF_016650865.1. NCBI lineage: Bacteria > Pseudomonadati > Pseudomonadota > Gammaproteobacteria > Pseudomonadales > Pseudomonadaceae > Pseudomonas > Pseudomonas sp. TH34. The sequence goes on along the minus strand of NZ_JAEKFB010000010.1, from coordinate 94,780 downwards.
TCTTCAATGCCGGTTTGAAACTCGATGAATTGCCGCGTTCCTGGGCGCATTACGCGCTGACCCTGGAGCCGGTGAATCCGCCGGTGTTGGTCACCCAGATCCAGCTGGCCCAGGGCGAATGGCTCTACATTGCCTCCTTGCTGCCCGAACCCTACACCAGCCTTGAAGAGCAAGGCCTGCCATACCAGCAGGTGTGGTTTATCGTGCTCACCAGCGGCTTCCTGCTGCTGTTTATCGGCCTGCTGGTGCACTGGCAAAGCCGTCCACTCAAGCGCCTGGCCAGGGCGGCGCGGGACATGTCCCTGGGCGCCGACGTGGAGCCGGTGGCCGAAGGCGGCGGCAGCGAAGTGGTGGAAGTGGGCCGCGCGTTCAATGCCATGCGCGAACGCATCAGCCGTTACCTGACCGAGCGTAGCCAGCTGTTCAGCGCGATTTCCCACGACTTGCGCACACCTATCACACGCCTGCGGTTGCGGGTGGAGTTGCTGGAAGACGAGAACCTGCAAGCCAAATTCGGCCGTGACCTGGATGAGCTGGAGTTGCTGGTCAAAGGCGCGTTGCAGTGCGTGAAGGACACGGATATCCACGAGAACATCGAGCCGGTAGACCTCAACCATGTGCTCGACTGCCTGGTGGAACCGTACCTGGCACCCAACGGCAATGGCCGCGTGACCCAACATGGCCGGGCACTCACGACATACCCGGGCAAGCCGCTGGCGCTCAAGCGCTGTATCGGCAACCTGATCGACAACGCCTTGAAGTACGGGCAGAACGCCCATTTGCATATCGAAGACGATGGCGCGGAGTTCATCCTCCACGTCGACGACGAAGGCCCGGGCGTACCGGAACAGCGCCTGGAACAGGTCTTCGAACCGCACTTCCGCCTGGCCGGGCAGCAACAGGGTTATGGCCTGGGTCTCGGCATCGCCCGCAACATTGCCCACAGCCATGGCGGTGAAGTGAGTTTGCGGAATTTGCGCGAGGGTGGCTTGCGGGTGACCTTGCAGTTGCCCCGCGGCCTGGATTGAACGCCACCCATACCGCAGCTGATTGAGTACTTGTGGCGAGGGAGCTTGCTCCCGTTGGACTGCGCAGCAGTCCCATCTTTTGGGGCCGCTTCGCGCCCCAACGGGAACAAGCTCCCTCGCCACATTATTAGTATCCGGCGTTATAACCGCGGTTAGACGCTCTGGCGTAACCGGGCCAGATCCCGCAACGGCGGTGCACCAAACAGCCGGCTGTATTCGCGGCTGAACTGCGAGGCGCTTTCATAGCCCACCCGATACCCCGCCGCCGAGGCTTCCAGGCCCTCGGCGATCATCAACCGCCGAGCCTCCTGCAAGCGCAACTGCTTCTGGTACTGCAACGGGCTCATGGCGGTCATCGCCTTGAAGCGGTGGTGCAAGGTCGAGACGCTGAGGTTCACTTCCTTGGCCAGGTCATCAATGCGTAGGGGTTGTTCGTAGTTGCCGTTCAACCAGGTGATCGCCTGGCTGACCCGATGGCTCTGACTGTTGGCAACCGCGATTTCATACAGCCGATAACCCTGCGGGCCACGCAACAAACGGTAGAGAATTTCCCGATTGATCAACGGCGCCAGCATCGCGATGTCTTTCGGCGTGTCCAGCAATCGGGTCAGGCGTAGTACGGCGTCGAGCAACTGGTTATCCAGGCGGTCGACATACATCCCGCGAGACGTAGGGCGTGTGGGTACACCCATGGGACCGGCTTCGGCAATCAGCGCGGTGATTTGGGCCGGGTCGATGTTGACCCGAAGCGACAGGTTGGGATCTTCCGGCGTCGCATCGAGGATGCGACCGGCCACCGGCATCGAAACCGAGAACACCAGGTAATTGAGCGGGTCGTAGGCGAAAACCTCATCCGCCAGGCGCACTTCCTTGCTGCCCTGGGCCAGGATGCACAGTGCGGGCTCCACCAGTACCGGCATGAAGTCGCGCGGGGTGTTATGGCGATTGAGGTACAGCGAAGTGATCGCCGTGCCGTAGGAACCATCCTCCCAGGTATGCCGACGCACGATACCGGCGAGTTCTGCGCGCTGCTTTTCCATATCGGCGTCGAGGGGCGTGGAGCGAAGGTCGGGCGACGACATGGGACATCCTCTGGTGCTTTTGACGATGGGCACAGCTTAACGGCGGCTTTGCAAAAAGCGGTACGTCGATTCTGCACAATCCTTGCCTGATCCTGCGATAAATCGTGAATCAGGCAAGCACAGGGCTGTCATGCCCCTGAAATACGGCAGTCATGCCGGGAACAAAACCCGCACGCCGATTGCTATCTCTGCGCATCTCGCAGGATTGTGCAATAAGCCGGCAGGAATCGACTAACTGCATCCACCCCTGCGCCCGTATCTTTGATCCTGTGGCAACACGCCCTCACAGTGCTTGCCGAGCATCACTTCTCAACGGGAGAGTCGAACATGTCCACCCCCATTCCCGCGAGCCATATGGCCTTTATCCGTGCCCGTACCGGGTACAGCACCGAACTGGGTGCACGCTTGAGCAGTTTGATCGAACCGGGCCGCCAGGCTCAGGGTTGCCTGCAATTCTCGTTGCAGCACTCCCTGGCCGACCCGGATGTGTGGTTGGTGTCGGGCTTCTGGAGCAGCGAGCAGGCGATGAGTGCCTACTTCAGCTCGCCGGCGCTGATGGTCTTCACCGAGTTGTTGAATGACATGGTGGTTCGCAGTATGGACTTCCAGACCTTCACCGACGCCTCGGCGGCCAACGCCTATGGCGAGTACCTGCAACTGGCGGGCTAGTGCTTTAGAATGGCCGCCTTTCCCATTGGCCAGGACCTGCAACATGGCACGTAAAGAGTTTGCCCACCACGAAGCCGTTTCCGCCTTGGTGCGTGAAGAAGAGGGTGGCTATAGCGCCGCCATCGCCGTCAAGGCGCTGGATGGCATGGGCGCACCGCGCTTTCACAAGATCCTCGATGGACAGAAATTCAAGACCGCTGATGACGCTGATGATGCTGCAGCTCTGCAACTGGAGCGCTTGGTCAATGTAGATGAAGACGGTCAGCTTTCTTGGGCAACTTCCGCCAACTAAAACACCGCTGATCCAAATGCGGGAGCGGGCTTGTGTGGGAGCGGGCTTGCTCGCGAATGCGGTGGATCAGTTGGTCTATGCATTGACTGACACGCCCCCTTCGCGAGCAAGCCCGCTCCCACATTTTTATCGCATTCCAATCAGCGTTTCGCGGCGCCTGGGCGGTACATTTTGAACAGCGCTTCCGGCCCCAGCTGAAAATAATCCGCCGGGCCGCCTCCACGCAGGATCGGCTCGGCGGCAGCGGTGTCGTACACCCCGTCTTTCAACAGCCACTTGGCGATATGCACCGCCACGACCTCGCCAAGCACCAGCCAGCTCGGCACCAGCTCCTTGTCGGCGCGCTGCAGCTGAATGATCTGCGTCACCTTGCACTCGAACGACACCGGGCTCTCACCCACGCGAGGCACGGCGATCACCTTTGAAGCCACCGGCGTCAGGCCCGACAATTCAAACTCGTTGACCTCGGGCGAGACCGGCGCGCAGCTCTGGTTCATCTGCTCGGCCAGCGGGCGGGTAGCCAGGTTCCACACGAACTCACCGGTCTGTTCGATGTTGTTCAGGCTGTCTTTGCGCCCGACACTGGAAAACCCAATGATCGGCGGAATGTAGTTAAACGCATTGAAGAAACTGTAGGGCGCCAGGTTCAGGCGGCCTTCGCGGTCCTGGGACGAAATCCAGCCAATCGGGCGTGGGCCGACAATCGCATTGAATGGGTCATGGGGCAGGCCGTGGCCGTTGGCGGGTTCGTAGAAATGAATATCGTCGGACATGGCCGGGGTTCCTGCTGCGCGGTTCTGGGGAGGGCACCATAGTGCAATCCAGCGCGGCGGATTTCTATCATCCATATGGAATTTTCATACAGCCCCCACCTATTTTTCACAGCTTCCGGTTCAGTCTGCGCGCCAGGTCGACACCCCCTGATAAGTCGATCGATTGAAAGACTGAGCCTTTGGAGCCTTCCGCACGATGAACAAACTTCCTCAGATCACCCTGGCGTTCTGGGTCATGAAAATCTGCGCCACGACCCTGGGCGAAACCGCCGGGGACTTGCTGTCGATGACCTTGAATGTCGGTTACGCCATCAGCTCAATGATCCTGATCAGCGTGTTCCTGGTCACCCTGGTGACGCAACTCTGGTCGAAAACCTACAACCCGGTGCTGTACTGGATCGTGATCCTGTCCACCAGCACCGCCGGCACCACCATGTCCGACTTTATGGACCGCACGCTGGGGCTAGGTTATGCCACGGGGTCGATGATTCTGGTGTCGATCCTGGTGGCGATCTTTGCCCTGTGGCGTATCAGCGGCGATTCGCTGAACGTGAACAAGGTGCAGACCTTTCGCGGTGAACTGTTCTACTGGATGGCGATCCTGTTCTCCAACACCCTGGGCACGGCGCTGGGGGATTTCCTGGCGGATGATTCCGGGCTCGGGTTTGCCGGTGGCGCCTTGCTGATCGGCGCGAGCATCGCGGTGGTGGTGTTGCTGAAATACTTCACGCGGATTTCGGCGGTGCTGTTGTTCTGGGTGGCGTTTGTGCTGACCCGGCCGTTCGGCGCCACCCTGGGTGACTTCCTGACCAAACCCCATGAAAAGGGCGGGCTGGACTTTGGCACCATCGGCTCGTCGGCGGTGTTGGCGGCAGTGCTGGTGGTGATGATTGCCGGGGCGGCCTATGCCCAGCGTCGGTATGGGCGCCAGGCGGTTGCCGAGCTGTCTTGAGGCCAATAAAAAAAGGGCCATGTCAGTCAATGACATGGCCCCTTTTTTATTGCCGCCGAACCTTTAGTCCGTGGTAATCCGCGAATGCTTGCGGGTGTCCTTCATGGTCACATACACCAGCAGCGACACCGCAATACACGCGGTGACGTACCAGTAGTACCCGGTTTCCATGCCGATGCTTTTGAACCACAACGCGATGTATTCAGCGGTGCCGCCGAAGATCGACACGGTCAGCGCATAGGGCAAGCCAACACCCAGGGCGCGGATTTCGGTGGGGAACAGTTCAGCCTTCACCACGGCGTTGATCGAGGTGTAGCCGCTGACGATGATCAGCGCCGCCATGATCAGGAAGAACGCGCCCCACCAGGTCTGGATGGTGTGCAGGGTGGTGAGGATCGGCACCGTGAACAGCGTGCCGAGGACGCCGAAGGCGATCAGGATTGGCCGGCGGCCAACCTTGTCCGACAGCCCGCCGATGATGGGTTGCAGGCACATGAACAGGAACAGCGTGGCTGCCGAAATGGTGGTGGAGTCGGAGATGCTCATGCCGACGGTGTTCACCAGGTATTTCTGCATATAGGTGGTGTAGGTGTAGAACGCCAGGGTACCGCCCATGGTCAGGCCGACGACGGTCATCAGTTCCTTGGGGTGGCGCATCAAGGTGCGCATCGCGCTTTCCTTGGCTTTTTCTTTCTTGGTGAACGACTCGGTTTCTTCCATGCCACGACGCAGGTACAGCGCCACTACTGCACACAGGGCGCCGATGGCGAACGGGATACGCCAGCCCCAGTCGTACAGCTGCTCGGTAGTCAGGGTCTGTTGCAGCACGATCAGCACGCCAAGGGCGATGAGCTGGCCAGAGATCAGGGTTACGTACTGGAAGCTGGAGTAGAAGCCACGACGTTCCTTGGTCGCCATCTCGCTGAGGTAAGTGGCGGAGGTGCCGTATTCGCCCCCGACCGACAGCCCCTGCAGTAGGCGGGCGAATACCAGCAGGATCGGCGCACCGATACCAATGGCTTCATAACCCGGGCTCAGGGCAATCAGCAGCGAGCCGAAGCACATCAGGTACACCGAGGCCATCAAGGCCTTTTTACGCCCGACCTTGTCGGCGTACAGGCCCATCAGCCAGCCACCGATCGGGCGCATCAGGAAGCCCACGGCGAAGATAGCGGCGGTGTTCAAGAGTTGGGCGGTGGTGTCGCCTTTCGGGAAAAAGGTCTTGGCGAAGTACAGAGAGAAAGCAGCGTAGACGTACCAGTCGTACCACTCGACCATGTTGCCGACCGATCCGCTGAAGATCGACTTGATACGGCTGGAGGTGGTGCGTTCTTTTGCCGGCGCAGCCGCCGACCCCAGAGGCAGGGAGTTGGAGTTATCCATTTAAGGATCCTTCATCTAATTGTTTTTGTGGAGCGCGCCCGAGCGCAGCCTGGCTGGGCTATAGCAGGAGCTGTGCCAAACAGATGAAGGCCCGGTCTAGAGGGGTTTGGAGATTTTTTTGAGCGGAAAGTCGCTGATGATTGAAGGGCGATGAGCGGAAAACCGCCGACGAAGATCGCTCCCACGCTCTGCGTGGGCGCGCATCCTGTGACGCTCCGCGTCACGATTTTAAGGGCGGACGCGGAGCGTCCAGAGCTGCATTACCACGCGGAGCGTGGGAATGATCGGGTTAGAGGAACGTGTCCCGCGCCAGGCCATGGCGCTGCATTTTTTCATTGAAGGTGCGCCGGGGCAGTTGCAGCTCGGCCAGCACCGCCTTGATATCGCCTTTGTGCCGGGTCAGTGCGGCTTTCAGGCAATGGGCTTCAAAGGCTTCCTGCTGGGCCGCCAACGATTGCCCGGCTTCGGCTTCGATACCTTCCGGCTCCGGCTCACCCAACCCCAGTACTTGGCGTTCAGCGACGTTGGCCAGTTCCCGCACGTTGCCCGGCCAGTCATGGCTGAGCAGGCGGCCCAGCGCCGGCCCGCTCAACGGAGCGAAGCTGCGGCCCAGGCGTTCGGCCGCGCTTTGCGCAAAGTGTTCGAACAGCAGCGGAATGTCTTCCCGGCGCTCCCGCAGCGGTGGCAGGCGCAGTTGCGCGACGGTCAGGCGGTAGGCCAAATCCTCACGGAAACGCCCAGCGCGGGCTTCGTCCAGCAGGTCCGGCTTGGTGGCAGCGATGATCCGCAAGTCCACCTTGATGCTTTGATTGGAGCCGAGCCGTTCCAGTTTTTGCTCCTGCAGCACCCGCAGCAATTTCACCTGCTGGGCGAGGGGCATGCTCTCAATCTCATCGAGAAACAGGGTGCCGCCGTCGGCGTATTCCAGCTTGCCGATACGCTTGCCCTGGGCGCCGGTAAACGCGCCACTTTCATGGCCGAACAGCTCGGCTTCAAACAGCTGCTCGGGAATCGCCGCGCAGTTCAGCGCCACAAATGGCTTCTTCGCCCGGGGGCCGAAATCATGCAGGCAACGGGCGACCAGTTCCTTGCCGCTGCCGGTTTCACCACGAATCAACACATTCACCGGTAAGCCCGCGAGGTCCAGCACTTGCCGGCGCAGGTTCTGCAAACCGCGCGACACCCCCAACAGGCTCGATTCCAGTTGGGCCCGGTGATCGGCCTGTTGATGCAGGCGGCGGTTTTCCAGCACCAGCCCGCGCTTGTCCAGCGCCCGGCGCAGGCTGCTGAGCAGGGCCTCGGGGCTGAAGGGTTTTTCGAGGAAGTCGTAGGCGCCGTCGCGCATGGCTTCGACGGCCATCGGCACATCGCCGTGGCCGGTGAGCAGAATCACCGGCAGGTCGGCGTCACGCCGCTGCACTTCAGCCAGCAACTCCAGGCCGCTGAGGCCGGGCATGCGCACGTCGCTCAGGATCACCCCGGGAAAGTCCCTGGGCAATTGCGCCAGGCATTCTTCGGCGCGGCCGAACAACTGCACCTCAAAGCCCGACAGGCTCAGCCATTGCTCGACGGCCGTGCGAATGCTGGCTTCGTCATCGACCACAATCACCGCGTTCAACATAGGTCTGGCGTCTCCAGCGCGATAGGCAAGGTCAGGGTAAAGATCGCCCCGTCACCGTGATTGCCGGCGCTCAGGCGACCGCCGAGTTCGTGGACGATAGCGTACGACACGGCGAGCCCCAAACCGAGCCCGTCGCCCACAGGCTTAGTGGTGAAGAACGGGTCGAACACGCTGTTGAGGTGTTCCTCGGCAATCCCGCCGCCGCTGTCGCTGACGGTCAGGCACCACAGCTGTTGATCGGCATGCAGGCGGATTTCCAGGCGTTTGCGCGGCTTGTCGGCCATGGCGTCGAGTGCGTTGCGCAGCAGGTTGATCAGCACCTGTTCCAGGCGGATCGCGTCGCCGCGTACCCAGGCCGGGCGGGTCAAATCGAGGACGGTGCCGATGGCTTCGTCCCGCAGGCGCGCATCGAGCAAGTGCAGGGATTGGTCCACCACCGTCGCCAGGTCGAGGCGTTCGCGCAGGCCGCTGGGGCTCTTGCGGGCGAAGGTCTTGAGGTGGCCGGTGAGCGCGGCCATGCGCGTGAGCATGTCGTCCAGCGGGGTCAGGGCCTGGTAGGCGTCGTCCACCCGGCCATGATCCAGCAGCAGCCGCAGGGTCGCCAACTGCATGCGCTGGGCGGTCAATGGCTGGTTGATTTCGTGAGCGAGAGCAGCAGACATCTGCCCCAGCGCTGCCAGTTTGGCGGATTGCACCAGGCCATCCTGGGCGGTGCGCAGGGCGCGGGTGCGTTCCTCCACCAACTGTTCAAGTTCTTCACGGCTGCGCTGGCGCAGGCGGGCGAGGCGCCAGCGTTGGGTCAGGAACAGCACCAGGAACACCAGCGCCAGCCATGAGCCGGCGGCAGCGAGGCCGGCGTTGCGTTGGTCCTCAAAGGCAACCTGTGGTTTGCGCAACAGGTGCAAGGTCCAGCCTTCGGCTTTCAGCGGCAGGGATTCCCAGATGTAATTGGCCTTGCCATCGGGGCCATCGACGCGCATCAGGTGGCTGTTCTCGTCAAAGCGCTGCAACGCTTCAGCGTCCAGCGGCAGCAGCTGTTTCTTGTCGTATTGGCGAGTGGCCTTGAGTTCGGCGTGGTCGCTGTCCGACAACGGACGCAGCGCGCGGTAGCGCCAGCCCGGCTGGTTGGCGATAAACACAATACCCCGCGCATCGCTGACCAGCAGCAGGTCATTGCCCTGAGCCCACTCGCGTTCCAGTTCCGGGAACTCCAGCTTGACCACCATGGCGCCGAGGAATTGTTCGTTCTCGCCGACCACCGCGCTGGAGAGGAAATACCCCGGAATCCCGGTGGTCACCCCCACCGCATAAAACCGCCCGGTGCCCTGGCTCAGGGTCTGGCTGAAGTACGGGCGAAACGCGTAGTTGTGCCCTACATAACTGCTGGGCAAATTCCAGTTGCTGGCGGCCACGGCCAGGCCGTTGCGGTCCATCAGTTCCAGGGTGGAAGACTGGGCGGCGCCGTTGATGCGCTCCAGCTTGCGGTTGAGCAAATCCTGGGTGGCGGTGTCCAGCGGGCCCTTCAAGGCGCTGATCATTTCCGAGTCCAGGGCCAGTACGGCGGGCAGGGCGCGGTAACGTTCGATCAGGGTGTGCAGTGAGTTGCCATAGAGCATGAGCTGCTGATTGGCGCGGGCAGCGTCATCCACCAGGGCCAGGCGTTCGGCGTGGCGGGTAGCCAGGGCGGCAGCCAGGACCGCGCCGGCGATGATCAGCAAGGAGTAGAAGGTCAAACGCAGCGGGCGGGGAATCGCAATCATACGAAGATGAACAGTGCAATTAGGGGCGAGCACCATAGCACGCGGCGCATGGCTGTTGTGGCGAGGGAGCTTGCTCCCGCTGGGGCGCGTAGCGGCCCCAAAAAATGGGAGCGCTGAGTACTGGAGCGTCAGCCCGGTCCAGCGGGAGCAAGCTCCCTCGCCACAGTGAGAGGTGCATGGCACAAAAAAAGGCGACCGTAGTGGTCGCCTTTTATCCTTGCAGCGGAAATGCTTACTGCACTTCTACCGCCAGGCTTTCACTGATCTTTTTCTGCCAGATGGCAGGACCGGTGATGTGTACCGACTCGCCCTTGCTATCCACTGCAACGGTAACCGGCATGTCTTTTACGTCGAACTCGTAGATCGCTTCCATACCCAGCTCGGCGAACGCCACGACGCGGGATTTCTTGATGGCCTGGGCCACCAGGTAAGCCGCGCCGCCCACTGCCATCAGGTAAACCGCCTTGTGGTCCTTGATCGCTTCGATAGCGGTCGGACCGCGCTCGGATTTGCCGATCATGCCCAACAGGCCGGTTTGCTCGAGGATCTGGCGAGTGAACTTGTCCATCCGCGTGGCGGTGGTCGGACCGGCAGGCCCAACCACTTCTTCGCGCACCGGATCAACCGGGCCGACGTAGTAGATGAAGCGACCCTTGAGGTCCACCGGCAGGGTTTCGCCCTTGTTCAGCATCTCGACCATGCGCTTGTGCGCCGCGTCGCGACCGGTGAGCATCTTGCCGTTGAGCAGTACGGTTTCGCCCGGCTTCCAGCTCTGTACGTCTTCCGGGGTCAGGGTGTCGAGGTTGACGCGACGGGCCGACGGGCCGGCTTCCCAGACGATTTCCGGGTAGGCGTCCAGCGGTGGTGCTTCCAGCGACGCAGGGCCCGAGCCGTCGAGCACGAAGTGCGCGTGACGGGTGGCGGCGCAGTTGGGGATCATGCACACCGGCAGCGAGGCCGCGTGGGTCGGGTAGTCCATGATTTTCACGTCGAGCACGGTGGTCAGGCCACCCAGGCCCTGGGCGCCGATGCCCAGTTGGTTGACCTTCTCGAACAGCTCCAGGCGCATCTCTTCGATACGGTTGGACGGGCCGCGCTTTTTCAGCTCGTGGATGTCGATGGATTCCATCAACACTTCCTTGGCCATCACGGCGGCCTTCTCGGCGGTGCCGCCGATGCCAATGCCGAGCATGCCCGGTGGGCACCAGCCGGCGCCCATGGTCGGAACGGTCTTCAGTACCCAGTCGACGATCGAGTCGGACGGGTTGAGCATGGCCATTTTCGACTTGTTCTCGGAACCACCGCCTTTGGCGGCCACGTCCACTTCCACGGTGTTACCCGGGACGATGGAGTAGTGGATCACGGCCGGGGTGTTGTCCTTGGTGTTTTTACGCGCACCGGCCGGGTCGGCGAGGATCGAGGCCCGCAGCACGTTTTCCGGCAAGTTGTACGCCTGGCGCACGCCTTGGTTGATCATGTCGTCCAGGCTCATGGTGGCGCCATCCCAGCGCACGTCCATGCCGACACGTACGAATACGGTGACAATCCCGGTGTCCTGGCAGATCGGGCGGTGGCCGGTGGCACACATGCGCGAGTTGATCAGGATCTGTGCCATGGAGTCACGGGCCGCTGGCGATTCTTCGCGCAGGTAGGCTTCGTGCATCGCCTGGATGAAGTCAACGGGATGGTAATAGGAAATGAATTGCAGGGCGTCAGCAACGCTCTGAATCAGGTCGTCTTGCTTGATCACGGTCATGAGTCGCGCTCCTCTATAAGGGAACATTCAATAAAGGTGGCGTCAGTGTTGCATCGGTCGGCTGAAGCCACCTTTCCAAGGCACGCCAAAGTGGTGCAGGCGCGACGCTAAAAAGGCGCGGCAGTATAACCCGCCGCGGTGGCCGATACACCCGACTATGGTCAAACTCTGCCGGGCGTGATTCCCTGTAGACGCCTTTTTGATTCGAGACCCTTGATGCCTGAACTTCACGTCGGCGAACGCCACTGGTCGGTAGCCGCCGGCAGTAACCTGCTGGATGCCCTGAACCAGGCGGGTGTGGCTGTGCCCTACAGCTGCCGCGCCGGCAGCTGCCATGCCTGCCTGGTACGTTGCCAGGGTGACCTTCAGGACAATCAACCAGATGCCCTGAGCCTGGCGCAACGCCAGGACGGCTGGCGCCTGGCTTGCCAGTGCCAGGTCATGGGTGACTTGCAGATCGAAGCCTTTGACCCGCTGCGTGATGGATTGCCTGCGACGGTGCAGAGTATCGATTGGTTGACCCCGAACGTACTGCGCCTGCGGCTGCAACCCGAGCGCGGCTTGCGCTACCGAGCGGGGCAGCATCTGGTGCTGTGGGCGGGCAGCATTGCGCGGCCGTACTCATTGGCCAGCCTGCCCCAGGAGGATCCGTTTCTCGAGTTTCACATCGATTGCCGCCTGCCCGGCGAGTTCAGCGACGCCGCCCGCCAGTTCAAGGCCGGTGACAGCCTGCGCCTGGGCGAACTGCGGGGCGGGGCGTTGCAGTACGACCCCGACTGGCAATCCCGGCCGCTCTGGCTGCTCGCCTCGGGCACCGGACTTGGCCCGTTGTGGGGCGTGCTACGTGAGGCCTTGCGCCAGGATCACCAAGGCCCCATCCGGGTCATTCATCTGGCCCATGATGCCGACGGTCATTATCTGGCCGAGCCGTTGACGCAACTGGCTGCGGCGCATCCCAACGTGACGGTCGAGCTATGGACGGCGGCCGGGTCGACTGACGCTTTGGCGCAACTGCGGCTTGTTTCCCGGCAAACTCTGGCCTTACTCTGCGGGCACCCTGCCAGCGTCGAGGCCTTCTCCAAGCGCCTGTTCCTGGCCGGACTGCCGCGCAATCAACTGCTGGCCGATGTGTTCCTGCCCCGTGGTTGAGCGCTGAATTTTCCAGCCGCGAGATTTGCCATGACCGATGCCATCCTGCAGCAACGCGAACGCGGGTTGCTGATCCTGCAGCTCAACCGCCCGGACAAGAAAAACGCCCTGACCCGCGCCATGTACAGCCAATTGGCCGAGGCGCTGGAGCAGGCGGATGCTGATACCAGCGTCAACGCCGTGTTGATTCAGGGCAGCAGTGAGTGTTTCACCGCCGGTAATGATATTGGCGACTTCCTGGAGCAACCGCCGGCTGACCTCGACAGCCCGGTGTTTCACTTCATGCGCAGCTTGCTCAATTGCCGCAAGCCGGTGATTGCGGCCGTGGCGGGTGTGGCAGTGGGAATTGGTACGACGCTGCTGCTGCATTGTGACCTGGTGTATGTCAGCCGGGATGCGCGGTTGCGCATGCCGTTCGTCAACCTGGGGCTGTGTCCGGAGTTTGGTTCCAGCTTGATTCTGCCGCGCTTGCTGGGGCATGCCAAGGCGGCGGAGTTGTTGCTGCTGGGTGAAGGCTTTACTGGTGAGCAGGCTGCCGCTTGGGGCATTGCCACTGAGGCATTGGGCAGCGGCGAATCAGCCCTGGCCAAGGCGCGGGAAGTCGCTGGACGGTTTGAGACCCTGGCGCCGGGTGCGGTGCAGGTCAGCAAGCATCTGATGAAAAGCGTCGATCGCGAGCAGTTGCGCAGGGTGATCGAAGAGGAGGGGGCGTTGTTTACCCAGCGGTTGAAATCGCCGGAAGCGATTGCGGCGTTGTCGGCCTTTATCGTTCGGCGATGAATGGGCGTTGACTGTTCGGACGTCTTCGCGAGCAAGCCCGCTCCCACATTCGACCGCATTTCTTCAGGATGTACGCGGTTAAATGTGGGAGCGGGCTTGCTCGCGAAGAGGCCAGTAAAGCCAATACACGAGCCAATCTGGAATGCAAAAAGCCTCGCCATTCACAGGGCGGGGCTTTTGTTTTTCAGCGTGTCACTCAGACCATTGGGTCGCCAACGTGCAGGATCTTCATGCCGTTGGTGCCGCCGATGGTGTGGTAGCTGTCGCCCTTGGTCAGGATGACCCAGTCGCCTTTCTCTACTACGCCGCGCTTGAGCAACTCGTCGATCGCGGCCTGGCTGACTTGCTCAGGCGGCAGCGATGCCGGGTCGAACGGTACGGTGTAGACGCCACGGAACATGGCCGCGCGGGCCTGGGTTTCGCGGTGCGGGGAGAATGCGTAGATCGGGATCGAAGAACGGATGCGCGACATGATCAACGGCGTGTAGCCACTTTCGGTCAGGGCGATGATCGCTTTCACGCCCGGGAAGTGGTTGGCGGTGTACATGGCGGCGAGCGCGATGCTCTGGTCGCAGCTTTCGAAGACCTTGCCGATACGGTGGCTGGAGGTCTTGCTGGTCGGGTGCTTTTCAGCGCCGACGCAGATGCGTGCCATGGCCTGCACGGCTTCCAGCGGGTACGGGCCAGCCGCACTTTCAGCCGAGAGCATTACGGCGTCGGTGTAGTCGAGCACGGCGTTGGCCACGTCGGACACTTCGGCACGGGTCGGCATCGGATTCTGGATCATCGACTCCATCATCTGGGTCGCAACGATCACCGCTTTATTGTGGCGACGTGCGTGCAGGATGATTTTCTTCTGGATACCGATCAGCTCGGCGTCGCCGATTTCCACGCCGAGGTCACCACGGGCAACCATCACGGCGTCGGACGCCTTGATCAGTCCGTCGAGGGTTTCGTCATCGGCCACGGCTTCGGCGCGTTCGATCTTCGCCACCAACCAGGCAGTACCGCCGGCTTCGTCGCGCAGTTTACGGGCGTATTCCATGTCGGCGGCGTCGCGCGGGAAGGATACCGCGAGGTAGTCCACTTCCATTTCGGCGGCGAGCTTGATGTCGGCCTTGTCTTTTTCAGTCAGGGCTGGAGCGGTGAGGCCACCGCCGCGACGGTTGATGCCTTTGTGATCCGACAGCGGGCCGCCGATGATCACGGTGCAGTTCAGTTCGGTCGGGGTTGCGGTGTCGACGCGCATCACCACGCGACCGTCGTCCAGCAGCAGTTCGTCGCCGACGCCGCAGTCTTTCACCAGGTCCGGGTAATCGATACCCACGACTTGCTGGTTGCCCTCGGTCAGCGGATGGCTGGTGGAGAAAGTGAACTGGTCACCGATCTTCAGCTCGATCCGCTTGTTGGTGAATTTGGCGATACGGATTTTCGGGCCTTGCAGGTCACCCAGCAATGCAACGAAGCGGCCATGCTTGGCAGCCAGGTCACGCACCAGCTTGGCGCGAGCCTTGTGCTCGTCCGGGGTGCCGTGGGAGAAGTTCAGACGGGCAACGTCCAGGCCAGCCAGAATCAGCTGTTCGAGGACTTCCGGCGAGTTACTGGCCGGGCCAAGGGTGGCGACGATTTTGGTACGACGGACGGACATGCACGGACTCCTGAGTTCAAGCGCTGAGGAAGGCTACTATGCTCTTTGGTTGTAGTCATTGTTCGTTTGCACTACTTATCGATGATTCGCTTGTTTTCACTCTGCATGAACAGATGAACAACCTTGAAGATTTTCGATGAAGGGTCGATACACTGCACAAGACAGGAGAACCCCCATGCGAATCGTGATCATTGCTGCCCTGGCCGTCAGTGTTGTCGGCTGCACCCGTTGGTCGATGGACCATCATTTGAACAATGCGTACCGCGCCTATGGTGTCGGCGATTGCCAGCGGGTCACCCTTGAGTTGTCTCAGGTCGACCGTGAGAGCCGTTCCCGGCGCTATGTGCAACCGGAAGTCTCGATGCTGCGCGGGCAGTGCCTGGAGCGCGAGAAACTGTTCGTTGATGCGGCGCAAACCTATCAGTTCATCATCAGCCAGTACCCGGCGAGCGAATACGCTTTCCGTGCCCGCGCTCGCCTGGACACCCTGCAACAACTGGGGCATTACTCCGGCGCGAGCGCCGCCCAGCCGCGTCCCGCGTCGTTGTGATGATATTTGTCATGCCATAGCTGGCTCGTTGCCAGTCTTGGGCTAATCTTTGAATGTCAGTTTGTATAAGTTTCTATTCAAACGGATGGAGTTCCCGGATTTGGCAGTTGTAGAAGTGGCAACGCGTTTGCGGTTGTCGCACCGATATCCGGGGAGAGCGGGCCTTTGGGCTCGTTTCGAATCACTGGAGCGGCCACAATCATGGCCATTGGATGGCGACCTCATCATGTTTACTCCCCGACGGATCGAGCGGCATCAGTTACCTTGCTTCCTTCAAGTGTTCAATCGCCTGACGGACAAGCCTATTGGCTATTTGGGCAATGTCTCCGCGCAGGGGCTGATGTTGATCAGCCAATTGCCCATGATGGTCGACGTGGAGTTCGAGCTGCGCTTGAAGATCCCGGGGCCTGAGGGCCAGGTACAGGCGGTAGACCTCACGGCTACCTGCCTGTGGTGCCATGAGGACATAAACCCCAGGCATTACGACTCCGGGTTCAGTGTGTCCCAGGCGCCCGCCGAATATGGAGAGGTGATCAACGCACTGTTGAGTTACTTCAGCTTTGATCCCTTGCAGGCCTCTGCCTAGGCGCCGTGCGCCAGCATTCATAGCACGCCGGCTTTTTTCCAGCTCAGGTAACGGGTCACCAGGGCGGCTCCCATTTCCGAAGGCAGCGTGTCCAGTACTGAAAGACCGTGGGCGTTCAAGCGGTCATGGAGTTCGTCTCGGGTATTGAGATAGTCGACATTACCGCAATAGGCCAGGGCTTCGGGCAGGGTTTGCACAGGGGCTTGGCGCAACTGGTCTAGGACTTCCTCCCGCAGGCTCGCGACCAATACCCGGTGCTGGCGACTGAGGCGTTTAACGGCGCTCAGCAGTTCTTCATCATCCTCATCGCGCAAATTGGTCACTACGATCACCAACGAGCGGCGTTTCTGCCGCGCCAGCAGCTGGCTGGCGGCTGCCTGGTAATCGGCCGTACGCCGGGAAGTGTCCAGGTCATACACCGCATTCAGCAGCAGATTGAGCTGGCCGCTGCCCTTGACCGGCGCCAAGTAGCGCGGCTGGTCGCAGGCAAATGTGCAGAGCCCCACGGCATCACCCTGGCGCAAGGCGACATAGCTGAGCAGCAGGCAAGCATTGAGGGCGTGGTCGAAGTGCGACAGTTCGGCGTCCTGGCTGCGCATACGCCGGCCACAATCGAGCATGAACATGATCTGCTGGTCGCGCTCATCCTGGTACTCCCGGGCAATGGGTGTGCGTTGCCGAGCGGTGGCTTTCCAGTCGATCTGGCGCAGGCTGTCGCCCTCGCGAAACTCGCGCAGTTGATGAAATTCCAGGCCCAGCCCGCGCCGTTGGCGCTGGCGTACGCCAAGCTGGTTGAGCCAGTTGTCTACCGCCAGCAGCTGCGCGCCATACAGGCGCGCGAAGTCCGGATAGACCCGGGTGGCATCTTTGACGTCTATCAACCGCCGTGCCGACCACAATCCCAGTGGGCTGGGAAGGTGGACTTCGCAACGGGTAAAACTGAAATGCCCGCGCCTTTGGGGTTTTAACCGGTAACCCAATTCACTCTGCTCTGCGGGCCGCAGTTCGATGGATTGTGGCAGGTTCTCCACCGTCAAACCGTCCGGTACATGATCGAAGACCTCGACCACCAGCGGCTGTGGATAGTCGTGGTCCAGCGTCACCCGCACCTCGCCCCAGCGACCCAGCGCCAGGCTCCCGGGCATCTGCCGTCGCACGCGTGGGGATGGCCGGCGGCGCAAACGGCCGGCATCCAGCAGGGCCAGTAACAAAAGGGCCAGCAGCAGGCCCCACGTCACGGCGTGCAGGGTGTCTGGCACCTTGATCTGCAGTGCCCCCAGTGCGCCGAGCAGGACACTCAGGCCCAGCAGCACACCGAGCCAGATCAATAGCAGGCGGGTCGGTCTCATGGGCGTGTCATTGCCGTGGCGCCGGGACTTGGTCCAGCAGTTGCTTGAGCACCTGGTCGACTTCCAGCCCGTCGATATCCAGCTCCGGGGCAATGCGCACTCGATGGCGCAGCACTGCCAGGGCGCAGTCCTTGATGTCGTCCGGGGTAACGAACTCGCCCCCACGCAGCAAGGCCCGGGCCCGGGCGCCACGCACCAGGGCGATGGAGGCCCGCGGGCCCGCGCCGATGGTCAGGCCTGGCCAACTGCGGGTGGTGCGGGCCAGGCGCACGGCATAGTCGAGTACTTGTTCATCCAGCGCCAGTTCACTGGCGATCTGTTGCAATTGCAACACATCTTCGGCGTGCAGCACCGTTCGCAGCGGTTGCACGTCGAGCATGTCGGCGCGCGAGGAACGGGTGACTTCGCGCACCATGTCCAGTTCTTGCTGCGCCTCGGGGTAGTCCATGCGCACCTTGAGCATGAAGCGATCCAGTTCGGCTTCGGGCAACGGGTAAGTGCCTTCCTGCTCGATGGGGTTCTGGGTGGCCAGTACCATGAACGGTTGGCTGATGGGCAGCGCCTCGCCTTCGAGGGTTACCTGGCGTTCCTGCATGGCTTCCAGCAACGCCGCCTGGGTTTTCGCCGGGGCGCGGTTGATCTCGTCAGCCAACAGCAGGTTGGTAAACAACGGCCCCTTGCGCAGCTTGAACTGCTCGGTATGCAGGTCGTAAACGGCATGGCCGGTCACGTCGCTGGGCATCAAATCCGGTGTGAACTGAATACGTGCGAACTCTCCACCAAAACAGCGCGCCAGGGCTCGTACCAGCAGGGTTTTGCCCAGGCCAGGAACACCTTCAAGGAGTACGTGGCCACCGGCGATCAACGCCGTGAGCACGTCATCGATCACTTGCTCCTGGCCGATGACCGCCTTGCGCAGTTCGACGCGCAAGGCCTGGGCCAGTTGGCTGGCGCGCTGAATCGGGTCTGCGGCTGGAAATTCGCTCATAGGGCATTCCTGAGGGTTTGCAGGCTAGCCACCTGGCGGCTGAAATCGGCACTGGAGAGCCGTTTTGTCGGGAGTGGGCCGAGGGCCTGGCTGATGACGAGGGAGGGTTGGCGGGTCAGGCGTTCAAGGACCCGCGATTGTTCGGCAGTGTCGAGGTGTTCGAACCCGGGATGACGGCGCCTTGCAGTGCGTTGGATGTCGCGCTGCAAGGCTTGCAACAAGCTGTTTTGGCCGCTGCGGCGCAGCAGGAAGTCGGCACTGGCTTTTAGATGTTCCTGCAATTGCCGGCGTGCCTTGGGGGCTGGTTGCCGGATCGGGCCCTGGCGTAGGCTGGCGTGCCATAACCCGAGGGCCATCAATGCGGCGAGTGCCACCAGGGCCTGGGGGAAATAGCGCAGCAACAGGCTGAACAGATCCTCGACATCCGTGTTGAACAGCAGCGTGACCTGCGTCCCCTGGCTCAGGTACCAGAGCAGCCAGGCGTTATCGTATTGGCCAATGGCCGGGCTTTTCCACAGGTCGCTGTCGGTGACCACCGTCACACGGCCTTGTCCGAGGTTGACCTGCATCAGGTGCGTCGACTTGGCACTGTTGGCCGAGAATTGCGCCAGGTGCCTGGGGTCGGTGAGATTGAAGTCGGTGTCGAAGCTGAAATAGGCCGGGGCCGTTTCGTTGTCCACATAGAGTTTGGTCAGGTCCGGCGTTTTCTTTTTACGCGCCGGTGCTGGAGCGTCGAACGTTTCACTGAAGGATTGGTGTATCTGCACACTATCCAATAGCAGGTCACCACTTTTGCCGGTGTCCTCATCCCACAGTGCTTCGGCGACCAGCAGCAGGTGGCCGCCAGCCCGGGTCCATTGCAGCAATTGCTCGACCTGCGGTGGGCTCATGCTACTGCGCTCGCCCAGCAATAGCAGGCTGTTGCCTTTGGGCGAAAGACTGGCCAGCCGTTCCAGGCTGTTGGCGTGCTCCACCACCAGGCCTTGTTGGCGCAGAAAGTGTTCCGCCGCCAGGTAGGGGTTGGCGAGGGCTTCTGGCGAAGGGCCGCGGTCGACCACCTCCTGATACGGGATCGCCTTGTGCCAGGCATAAAAACCGCCTGCTGCGAGCAGGCACGCCACAAGCAGTCCTACCCACAGCAATGGCCGGTTCATTGCACAGCTCCAGAGCCGAACAGGGCTCGCCAACGGCTGCATAGCTGTTGTTGCGCGAAGGCCGGCGGCAGGCGGTGACCATAGGCAAGGTTTTGCCAGTAGCGGGTCAGCTCATCGCTGAACGCCAGCAACTGCGGCTGTTGCAGTTGGCGGATACGCTCCAGGACCTGGCCTTCCGTGTCGGCGCTTTTCAGCGGCAGGTTGAAGTCGTGCAGCAGGCGGCTGAGCAACCCACGGTAAAGTAAACCGAGGGCTTCCCGGGGCTGCGTTGCCCAGAGCTGTTCGGCGGTGCCGGCGATGTCTTCGGGCAGGGTATCTGCCCCCAGCTCGAGGCCGAACAACTGCGAGGGAGCGGGCTTGGCAGCCTTGGGCTTGCGGGGGCTGCGGCGGCTGACAAAGGCATGCAGCCAGTCGCGATAGCGCCAGATCACCAGTGCAAGGCCACCCACCAGCAACCCCCAGAGCAGCACTTCAAGGCCCTTCGCGATGTGCTTGAACGAATCGCTGTTGAGGTTTTTCAGCAACGCTTCCAGCCAGGCCGGCAACTTGCCTTCACCTTTTGTTTTGGTTTTGTCCGCCGCTTTTTCTTCGCCGAAGCGGTAGCGGGTGACGGTCTCGGTGTTTTTGAACGGTGGCTGCTCCAACTGCGCCTTGATCGACTGACTGGCCGATTGTGTACTCAGGGGCTTTTGGGGCGCCGGTTCATCGGCCCACGCCGATGGGGGCGCCGGAACCAGTACCAGCCCGATCACCAGCAGCAGTACCGGCGCTATGCCGCTCAAGCGCTGGCGCAGCCGGCGGAATACCAGTTCCAGGTCCCAGGCTTCCAGCACGGTACGGCGGTTCAGGTACAGGCTGAAACCGCAGGCGACATAGATAGGCTCCCAGAACACCAGGATCAGCGCATAGAAGGCGTTGGTCAGGTGTTCCAGCCAGAGCCAATCGTGCCCCGCGGTGAGCACCAGCTGTTGCCAGTCCCAATCCCGCTCTACCTCCTGGGGCAGGAAAAAATAGAACACGGCCATCAACCCGAACCACAGGGCGATTTCCAGGTGCACCCCGATCAGGGTCAGCCAGCGCGCAGCGCCGGCGTTGCGTTGTTGCAGTACACCAAGACGTTGTTGGCGCGCCTGGCCTTTCAGACCTTCGAGCTGGACCACCGGCATCACGAAGCTGCGGCTCAGGCTGAAACGTCGCCAGGTCAGGCTGGCCAGCAGTTGGCCCTTGAGCAGGCGTGGCGAGTGACGCAGGGCTTGTTTCAGGCTGGGTGTTTCGCCGAACAGGGCCTTGGACAGGATATACAGTGGCAGACGGTCGAATGCCGGTTTCAACCACCAGAACAGCAACAGCGCGGTGGAGGGATGATTCCACAGCAGCACGCTGAGCAGCGCGAAGATCGGTAAACTCACGATGGCCCAACTGCTCATCAGCAGCACACGATGTTCGCGGGCCAGCAGTATGCCGAGGTCCATGGCTTCCCAGGAGGTGCGCGGGCGGATCACGACGCTGGCATCACTCAGGCGCATGGCGGTTCCGTCCGGCAAACAGCAGGTAGGCAGCCATCAGCAACCAGAGGGCGGCGCCCACCAGGTACTTGATCCACGGCGCCACCGCAGTGGTGGAAGACCAGTACGCCTCGATAAACGCGGCGATCAGCAGGAACACCATCACACCGCAAATCATTTGCACGCTTTTACGCGCGGCCAGTCGCAGGGATTCACCTCTCGTCAGTTGCCCCGGTGCAATCAAGGCCCACCCCAGTTGCAGGCCGGCCGCGCCAGCCAGGGCGATGGCGCTGAGTTCGAAGGCGCCATGGCCAATCACGAATGACCAGAAGGTCTGGCCGTAGCCGATTTGTGTCAGGTGCCCGGCAACGGCACCAATGATCAGGCCGTTGAAGAACAGGAAAAATACGCTGCCCAGGCCGAACAACAGCCCGGCGGCAAAGGTCTGGAATGCGATGCCGATGTTGTGCATCACGTAGTAACCAAACATCATCCAGTCTTCGCTGGAGGCACGTTCGGCTGCCCGACCCAGACGGCTGGCATCCGGGTCGTACATGCCCTGCATCTCGGCCACTTGCTGGGGGCTGACGATGCTGTAGATCAGGTCTGGGTACAGGTACACCAGCAACGCGATGCCGATCAGGCTGCCAAAGAACAGTAGGCTGGCGACCAACACGAATGGCCATTGCGCGCGAACCAGCCTGGGGAAGTCGGCCAGCAGAAAGCTCAGTACGTTTGCGCTCAACTGGCTGCGATGCCGATACAGCTGTTGATGGCCGCGCAAGGCAAGCTGCTGCAATGGATCAACCAGATAACTGCTGTAGCCGCGTTCCTGGGCCAGCGCCAGATGCTGGCACAACTGCCGGTACTGATGAGGGAAGTCGGTGAAGTCAGCACGCTTGGCTTTGCCCTTTTCAAGCTGTGTCAGTTGCGTGGCAAAGGCTTGCCATTGTGCCTGGTGGCGGCTTTCGAAAAGACTCTGCTTCATGCTGGCCCCAACAATCCACGAGCCACGCCGTTCAGTTCCGCGACGGCGCGGGCAGGGGAGACCTGCAGGGGAGTGGCCAGGATCGCGGCCAGTTCGTTGACTCGCTCGGCGGACAGTTCGCCCTGGCGTTCGGCGAAGCTGAGAATTGCCCGTTGTTCGTTCAGCTCCAGGGCGAACGGCAGACGCAGCGCCGGAGCTTGCGGAACCTGCGGACGGGAAAGTGGTTGTTCGCGATAGATCACCAGGGTCCCGGCCGCCAGGTCACCCAGGCGTTTGAAGTTGGGGTGTTGCAGGCAACTGATGGCGCCGAGGACGTAGCCGAACGGCAACATGTCGACAAAGCGCAGCAGGTTGCGGATCAGCGAGGCGGACCAGCCGATGGGCGTACCGTCGTCCTGCACTACTCGCAAGCCCATGATCTGCTTGCCGGGTGAGCAGCCCTGGTTGAGCACTTCGAACAGCACCATGTACCACCAACTGACGAGGAACAGCAGCAGCGAGCCCAGGCCGATGCCCAGGTTTCCGAGAAACGCGAGGGCGATGAACAGGATGCCGAGAATCAGGCCGCGCAACCCCAGGTCGAAGGCGAAGGCCAGTGAGCGGACCAGCAGGCCGGCCGGGCGCAGGGGCAGGTCGATGCCCTCTGGGGTCTCGATCTGGTAGCGGGTATCCAGTGGCGCAGATGGCATCGCGGTCCTTGGCAGTGCTGCGCTGACGCCTGGGCGGCAGCGGCGGGGTTGGAAAGACGGATGCTAGCAGTGTCGACGGTGGAAGCAACCACTCAACGATTTACTGAATGTTTGTACAGTGAACACAGCGCTGGCCCCCGGTGCCGTCAAGCGCCTAGACTTTGCCGGTCTTCAGCACAGGAATAGCCCGTGACCACCATTTTCTGGTACGACTATGAAACCACCGGCATCAACCCGCGTACCGACCGCCCACTGCAGGTAGCCGGCATTCGCACTGACCTTGAACTCAACGAGGTCGGGTCGCCGGTCAATCTTTATTGCCACCCCAGCGACGATATCCTGCCGCACCCGGCGGCGTGCGCGATTACCGGTATCACGCCCGGGGTGCTGGCGGAAAAAGGCCTGGCCGAAGCCGACTTCATGACCCGGGTACACGCCGAACTCGCCGCCCCGGGCACCTGCGGGGCTGGCTACAACACCTTGCGTTTTGACGACGAGATGACGCGCTACAGTCTGTACCGCAACTTTTTTGATCCCTATGCCCGGGAGTGGCAGGGCGGCAATAGCCGCTGGGACCTGATCGACGTAGTACGCACCGCCTACGCCCTGCGCCCGGACGGGATCGTCTGGCCGGAACAGGATGGGCGCGTCACCCTCAAGCTTGAGCGATTGACGGCTGCCAACGGCATCGACCACGGTCAGGCCCACGACGCCTTGTCTGATGTGCGCGCCACCATCGCACTGGCGCGGTTGATCCGCGAGAAGCAACCCAAGCTCTATGACTGGCTGTTTCAACTGCGCAGCAAGCAACGGGTGATGGACCAGGTGCGGTTATTACAGCCGATGGTGCATATCTCCGGCCGTTTTTCCGCCGAGCGTCATTACCTGGGAGTGGTGTTGCCGCTGGCCTGGCATCCGCGCAATCGCAATGCGTTGATCGTCTGTGACCTTGGGCTCGATCCCCAAGGGTTGTTGGACGAGGACGCCGATACCTTGCGCCGGCGCTTATATACCCGTCGTGATGACCTTGCCGAAGGTGAGTTGCCGGTACCGCTCAAATTGTTGCACATCAATCGCTGCCCGGTAGTCGCACCGTTGAGTGTGCTTCGGGCACAAGACCGCGAGCGTCTGCAACTGGATATGGATGAGTGTGAGGCGCGAGCCCTGCGGCTAAGCGACGCACAGGAACTATGGCGCGATAAATTAGCGCTGATTTATGCCGAGGAAGATTTTGCGCCAAGCGCTGATCCCGAGCAGCAGCTATACGATGGTTTTATCGGGGATCGTGATCGACGTTTATGTGAACAAGTGAGAGTCGCCGAGCCTGCGCAACTAGCGCGCCAGCAATGGCCTTTCGATGATGAGCGTTTACCTGAATTATTATTTCGCTATCGCGCGCGTAACTTCCCCGACACCTTGAATAGTGAGGAGCAACAACGCTGGAGAGTTTTCTGTCAGCAACGTTTGTCAGACCCTCAATGGGGGGCGCCAAACACCCTTGAAGCTTTTAAACAGGCACGTCTTGAGTTGGCTGTTAGTGCTACACCGTTTCAGCAGCAGGTGCTTGATGAGTGGCAGGAATATGTTGACTCTTTAGCAGCACGAATGAGCCTGTAATCGGCACGCAGGTAAAATGCGGACAATAAAAAACGCCAGCTAGCTGGCGTTTTTTATTGCGTTGCGTATCACGCGGCGTCCTGGTGAGGCTTAGCCCAGCAGGGTAGCCCAGCCTTCAACCACGTCGCCGCCCCACTTGGCTTTCCACTCTTTCAGCGTCTTGTGGTTGCCACCTTTGGTTTCAATCACTTCGCCGTTATGCGGGTTTTTGTATTGTTTAACCTTACGTGCACGCTTGGTGCCGGTAGTTTTTACGGCACCACGTGGAGCCTTAACTTTCGACTCTGGATCCAGCAGCGCGATGATGTCACGCAGGGATTTGGAGTATTCGCCCATCAGGGTGCGCAATTTGCCTTCGAATTCCAGCTCGGTTTGCAGTTTGTCGTCTT
Source organism: Pseudomonas sp. TH34 (assembly GCF_016650865.1). NCBI lineage: Bacteria > Pseudomonadati > Pseudomonadota > Gammaproteobacteria > Pseudomonadales > Pseudomonadaceae > Pseudomonas > Pseudomonas sp. TH34. Next base: position 70,072 of record NZ_JAEKFB010000010.1, on the reverse strand, counting down.
GGGACAGGTTCTTCAAACGGGCTTGCAGCTCTTTGATAGCTTCTTCGGTGGCACGGTATTCGTTGATCAGGGACATGGGGACTACCTTATGTAGGGCGCTGGGTGAAAGGGGATAGTGGCCCAATAATAGTCAGACAGTTTGCCCAAGTAAACATTTAAGGCCGCATTTATGTAATTTACTTTGGTTGTTTGTGGCAAAAGGGTGGAATTGAGTTAATTAGTAAGGGTTAAGGCCTAAAGATACTCTCGTTAAGTCCTGGCTTACTGCCTGAGTCCATGGGATAGCACACATATAGTGGGTAAAACCTTACGCTATTAAGGGGTAGGGCCGGCTCGCGTGATCAGAATAAGCGTAGAGGAATACTGCAGTTTTTGTGCGCAATCGCTAGAATGGCGGCCTTTGTGAAGTTCTGGAGTTTCCCCCTAATGCGCACTTTTCGGCTGGTGATTGCTTGCCCGGACCGGGTTGGCATCGTTGCCAAGGTCAGTAACTTTCTGGCTTCCCATAACGGCTGGATCACCGAAGCGAGCCATCACTCGGACAATCTCAGCGGCTGGTTCTTCATGCGTCACGAAATTCGTGCCGATACGCTGCCCTTTGGTCTAGAGGCATTTCGCGAGGCATTTGCGCCGATCGCTGAAGAGTTCTCGATGACCTGGCGCATCACCGACACGGAACAGAAAAAGCGTGTGGTCCTGATGGCCAGCCGTGAGTCCCACTGCCTGGCAGACTTGCTGCACCGCTGGCACAGCGACGAACTGGACTGCGAAATCTCCTGCGTGATTTCCAATCACGACGACCTGCGCAGCATGGTCGAGTGGCACGGCATCCCTTACTACCATGTCCCGGTCAACCCGCAGGACAAGGAGCCGGCTTTCGCCGAGGTCTCGCGCCTGGTCAAGCAGCACGACGCAGACGTCGTGGTGCTGGCGCGCTACATGCAGATCCTGCCGCCGGAACTGTGCAGTGAGTACGCCGGCAAGGTGATCAACATTCACCACAGTTTCCTGCCGTCGTTTGTAGGCGCAAAGCCGTATCACCAGGCATCCCTGCGCGGTGTAAAGCTGATCGGCGCTACGTGCCACTACGTCACTGAAGAGTTGGATGCAGGTCCGATCATCGAGCAGGACGTGGTGCGCGTCAGCCATAGCGACAGCATCGAAGACATGGTCCGTTTTGGCCGTGACGTCGAGAAGATGGTGCTGGCCCGCGGCCTGCGCTATCACCTGGAAGACCGGGTGCTGGTGCACGGCAACAAGACCGTCGTGTTCTGATTGAAGTGTTCTGATTGAAGAATGAAGGGCCTGGGCGTTAAATCGCTACAGGCCCTTTTTTTTGCCTCGGGAGAGGATTGGAGAATGAGCGATCCACTTGATAAAGCCACGTCCAAAGCCCCTGCGACGCTGGGAGAGGGTTGTTTGAGTCGATATGACCCGGATGACTTGAGCGGTGAAGACGGCACCGAGTTTCCAGGCGCCGCCGAGTTGTGGGAACAACTGCAGGACACGTCCGAATCGCCGGAAGAAAAGGCGTCAGCCCCTGCGCAAGGTCGCCACTGACGCCGTTGAATCAGATCCGGAAACTGCCCACCAGTTGTTTCAAGCGCGCTGCCTGCTGTTCCAGGTCGGAACAGGCGCGCAACGTTGATTGCAGGTTTTCCACACCTTCCTGATTGAGGGTGTTGATCTCGGTGATGTCCATGTTGATCGACTCCACCACCGAGGTCTGTTCCTCGGTAGCGGTGGCCACCGACTGGTTCATCCCGTCAATCTCGCCGATGCGCTGGGTCACGCTGTTCAGGCGCTCGCCGGCCAGGTTGGCGATTTCCACGCTGTCCTGGCTGTGACGCTGGCTTTCACTCATGGTGCTGACCGAATCCCGCGCGCCCACTTGCAGCTCCTCGATCATCTTCTGCACTTGCTGCGCCGATTCCTGGGTACGGTGTGCCAGGTTGCGCACTTCGTCGGCCACCACGGCGAACCCGCGACCGGCTTCCCCGGCCCGTGCGGCTTCAATCGCCGCGTTGAGGGCCAGCAGGTTGGTTTGCTGGGAAATGCTGGTGATCACTTCCAGAATCTGCCCGATGTTCACCGTCTTGTTGTTAAGCGCTTCGATATTGGTGCTGGAGGCGCTGATCATCTGCGACAACTGGTTCATCGCCTTGATATTGCGCTCCACCACCTGCTGCCCGTCTTCGGCCAGTTGTCGGGCATCGCTGGCCTGGTTGGAGGCCTGTGCGGCGTTGCGGGCGATTTCCTGGGCGGCGGCCCCCAGTTCGTTGATGGCGGCCGCTACGCTGTTGGTGCGGTTGGCCTGCTCGTCGGAATTAACCATCGAGGAGTTGGAGGCGCTGACCACCCGCAGGGCCACTTCATTGACGTGCTCGGTGGCCGAGGACACTTCGCGAATCGAGGTGTGAATCCGCTCCACGAAGCGATTGAACGCGGTACCGAGTACGCCGAATTCGTCGTGGTTCTGGATGGTCAGGCGGCGGGTCAGGTCGCCCTCGCCGTCGGCGATGTCTTCCATGGCGCGGGTCATGATGTGCAATGGCTGCAGGAGGATGCGGATCAGCATGCCCAGCAGGGCGATGATGATGACCACCGCGATGATCGTGGCAATGATCGCCGAGGTGCGGAATTCACTGAGCATGGCGAAGGATTTGTCTTTATCCACCGACAGGCCGAGGTACCAGTTCACCGAAGGCAGGCCCTTGATTGGGGTAAAGGTGACGATGCGGGTTTTGCCGTCGACTTCGACTTCACTGAAATCGCTGCTGATCTTCGGGGTGTTTTTTGGATAGACGTCAGCCAGGGCTTTCATCACCAGGCTTTTGTCCGGGTGCACCAGCACTTTGCCGTCGGCGCTGACCAGGAAGGCATACCCCATGCCGCCGAAGTTCAGGGCTCCGATGTTGTCCACCAGGGTTTGCAGGCTCAGGTCGCCGCCCACCACGCCAACACTCTGCCCGGCTTTGCTGCTGGGGGTGGCAATGGAGATGATCAACTGGCCGGTGGCCGCATCAATGTACGGTTCGGTCAGGGTTGAGCCGTTGCTGCCCTGTGCACCCTTGTACCAGGGGCGTACACGCGGGTCGAAACCGTCGGGCATCTTGGTGTCGGGGCGGATCACGAAACCGCCTTTGCTGTCGCCCAGGTAGGTGGCCATGAACGAAGACGTCAGGGCTTTCTGTTCCAGGAGGCTCGCGACGTTAGTTGAATCCGGGTTGATGGCGATGTTCTGCGCGGCGCTTTCGATCAGCACAATGCGCCCGGTGAGCCAGGTCTGAATGTTGCTGGCGGTGACGTCGCCCATTTCATGCAGGTAGTTGTTCAGATCGTCGCGAATCGCATTACGCTGCAAGTAGTCGTTGTAGAGGGTAAACAACGCAAAGGCGGCAATGACGATAAGAGCGGCGGCAAGCAGGATTTTATGGCTGAAACGCAGATTTTTGTTCATGGCTTGTGGGGTCCGCTATGGTCTTAATATCCGATGCACGTCCTTTTGGGGCGCGCAAAATGGCTGCGTCAAAAAAAGTGTGATATTTCCATCTGCTCCTGCAGGAATTATCCGGCCCGTTTTTTCTAAGACTTCTTGGGTCTCTCGCTTTAACTGTATCGACCACGCCGTGCTAAAGATTAACCATGGGTGACAAAATGCCTGACTCCTCGCAACTCATTATTGGTGCAGATCTTCAAGGTCAGCCGATCGCCCAGTCGATGCGCCTGGCCAACCGCCACGGCCTGATCGCGGGTGCTACCGGTACTGGCAAAACCGTCACGTTGCAGCGTCTGGCGGAAGCCTTCAGCGATGCCGGCGTCGCGGTATTTGCCGCCGACATCAAGGGCGACCTGTGTGGCCTGGGCGCTGCGGCCAACCCTCAAGGCAAGGTCGCCGAGCGGATCGCCGGCATGCCTTTCCTTAATTACACGCCCAAGGCGTATCCGGTGACGTTGTGGGATATCCACGGCCAGTCCGGTCATCCGCTGCGTACCACCATGAGTGAAATGGGCCCGCTGTTGCTCGGCAGCCTGTTGGAACTCACCGACAGCCAGCAATCAGCGCTTTATGCAGCTTTTAAGGTGGCCGACCGCGAAGGCCTGCTGCTGCTGGATCTGAAGGACCTCAAGGCGTTGCTCAATCATTTGCGCTACCACCCGGAATTGCTGGGGGAAGACGCGGCCTTGATGACTACCGGTTCCAGCCAGGCGCTGTTGCGTCGCCTGGCAGTGCTGGAGCAGCAGGGCGCCGAAGCGTTGTTCGGCGAGCCGGCGTTGCAACTGGAAGATATCCTGCAGCCCGCCAGTGACGGGCGCGGTCGTATTCATTTGTTGGACGCCAGCCGGCTGGTGCATGAGGCACCGAAGGTGTACGCGACCTTCCTGCTCTGGCTGTTGGCCGAACTGTTTGAGCAGCTACCGGAGCGCGGTGATGCCGACAAGCCGCTGCTGGCGCTGTTTTTCGATGAGGCGCATCTGTTATTCGCCGATACTCCAAAAGCCCTGCAGGATCGCCTGGAACAAGTGGTGCGGCTGATTCGTTCGAAAGGGGTCGGTGTGTATTTCGTCACCCAGTCTCCGGGAGACCTGCCGGACACGGTACTGGCGCAACTGGGCTTGCGCATCCAGCACGGCCTGCGGGCATTCACCACCAAAGAGCAGAAATCCCTGCGAGCCGTGGCCGATGGCTTCCGCCCTAACACGGCGTTTGATGCGCTGGCGGTGCTGACCGAATTGGGAACGGGTGAGGCGCTGGTGGGAACCTTGCAGGAAAAGGGGACGCCTGAGGTAGTCCAACGCGTACTGGTGGCGCCGCCGCAATCGCGGATCGGGCCGTTGAGCGAAGCCGAGCGGGCGGCGTTGATTGCCAGTTCGCCGTTGCTGGGGCGCTATGACAAGCCGATTGATCGAGAGTCGGCGTACGAAGTGTTGATGGCCCGCAAGGACCTGGGGCCGCAGGACGAGGCGGCGCCCGCTGCTGAAGAACCGAGTTTTACCGACAAGGCAGGCGCGTTTCTGGGAACTACGGCAGGCAAGGCACTGAAGTCGGCGATGCAACAGGCGGCCAATCAGATGGGCCGGCAATTGGTGCGCGGGTTACTCGGGTCGTTGTTGGGTGGCAGCAAGCGTAAATAACGATGCGATCAAATGTGGGAACGGGCTTGCTCGCGAAAGCGGTGCATCAGTCAATATATGCAGTGACTGACACGCCGCCTTCGCGAGCAAGCCCGCTCCCACATTTGGTTATGCGCCGGGTCTCAGGTTTTGGGCTTGGCGTGAGCGGCCAGCCGCTCCAGCGCCGCGCGTAAATTCGGGTCGGTAATCCCGTCGGCGGTGGCCTGAATGGTTTCGGCTGCGATTTCCGACAAATCCATCGTATGCCCCACTGCACCTTGCGGTACGGTCGGCGGTTGTACTTTGAACTGGATGCGCGTCAGGCTGGCGAATTCATCGAAGGCCATCAATTGGCGCTGCAACCGTTTTTGCTGATAGCGCAGGCGCGTCGCCCAATGGCCATCGGTGACGATCAGCAGCAGATTGCCTTCACGCCACGAAGCCACATGGCAGTGTTCGCGGGCGGCGGGTTGCAGTTGGCTTTCTACCAGGCGTTGCAGATGACCAAGGCGTTGCGCATGGCCGAAGATGGCTTTTAAAGGCTTGGCTTCGCGAAGCAACACGGCGGGAGCTCGAGCCGTAAGAGGGCGAAATGCCATGACTAGACACCTTAAGTAACAGAGCGGCCATGGTAGCAGAAAGCGTCTGCACCGCTGCGGCCATTGCATTACCGGCAGTTTATCCATTAAATCAATGAGTAACTTATTGCCTGAATGGGTTGAAGTTCAGCAAAAAGCCCTTATTTTAAACAAGCCCTCTAAGAGCGCCGTGCCAGCATCGTGGAATAACGCCACTTTCCTCACCCACGTTTCCGGGTAGAATGCTCGTTCGCATGCGGCCGTGAGGGCTGCTCGGGCGACTCACGGGGCGCCCTCCATCCCTATGTGTGGAAGAACCTGCCGATATGTTTGCGCCTTTGTTAAAGAAACTTTTTGGAAGCAAGAATGAGCGCGAAGTCAAACGCATGCTCAAGACGGTGCAGCTGGTCAATGCCTTCGAAGAGCAGATGGTTGCCCTTTCGGACGAGCAATTGCGCGCCAAGACCGAAGAGTTCAAGGCCCGCATAGCCAAAGGTGAAACCCTCGACAAGCTGCTTCCCGAAGCCTTTGCGGTCGCCCGTGAAGCCGGTAAGCGTGTCATGGGCATGCGCCACTTCGACGTTCAGTTGATCGGCGGCATGACCTTGCATGAAGGCATGATTGCCGAAATGCGTACCGGTGAAGGCAAGACCCTGGTGGCAACCCTGGGCGTTTACCTCAACGCATTGTCCGGCAAGGGCGTGCACGTTGTGACGGTGAACGACTACCTGGCTCGCCGGGACGCCAACTGGATGCGTCCGCTGTATGAATTCCTCGGCCTGACGGTCGGCGTTGTCACGCCGTTCCAGCCGCCGGAAGAGAAGCGCGCCGCCTACGCTGCCGACATCACCTACGGTACCAACAACGAATTCGGTTTCGACTACCTGCGCGACAACATGGCGTTCAGCATGGAAGAAAAATTCCAGCGCGAACTCAATTTTGCCGTGATCGACGAAGTCGACTCCATCCTGATCGACGAAGCCCGTACCCCGCTGATCATCTCCGGTCAGGCCGAGGACAGCTCGCGTCTGTATACCGAAATCAACAAGCTGATCCCGCGCCTTGAGCAACATATCGAGGAAGTGGAAGGCGTGGTGACCAAAGAAGGTCACTTCACCATCGACGAAAAGACCCGCCAGGTCGAACTCAACGAAGCCGGTCACCAGTTCGTCGAAGACATGCTCACCCAGATCGGCCTGCTGGCCGAAGGCGAGAGCCTGTACTCGGCGCACAACCTGGGCCTGTTGACCCACGTGTATGCCGGCCTGCGCGCTCACAAGCTGTTCCATCGCAACGTTGAATACATCGTGCAGGACGGCCAGGTCGTACTGGTCGACGAACACACCGGTCGTACCATGCCGGGTCGCCGTTTGTCGGAAGGCCTGCACCAGGCGATCGAAGCCAAGGAAGCCCTGAACATTCAGGCTGAAAGCCAGACCCTGGCCTCCACCACCTTCCAGAACTACTTCCGTCTGTACAACAAACTGTCCGGCATGACCGGTACAGCCGACACCGAAGCGTTCGAATTCCACCAGATCTACGGTCTGTCGGTGATGGTTATCCCGCCGAACAAGCCGCTGGCGCGTAAAGATTTCAACGACCTGGTGTTCCTGACCGCCGACGAGAAATACGCTGCAATCGTCGCCGACATCAAGGAGTGCATGGCCCAGGGCCGTCCGGTGCTGGTGGGTACCGCTACCATCGAAACTTCCGAGCACATGTCCAGCTTGCTGGCCAAGGAAGGCATCGAGCACAAGGTCCTCAACGCCAAGTTCCACGAAAAAGAAGCCGAGATCATTGCCCAGGCCGGTCGCCCGGGCGCACTGACCATCGCCACCAACATGGCCGGTCGTGGTACCGACATCCTGTTGGGCGGTAACTGGGAAGTGGAAGTTGCCTCCCTGGACAACCCGACCCCAGAGCAGATCGCGCAGATCAAGGCTGACTGGCAGAAGCGTCACCAACAAGTGCTGGAGTCCGGCGGCTTGCAGGTGATCGCGTCCGAGCGTCACGAATCGCGTCGTATCGACAACCAGTTGCGTGGTCGTGCCGGTCGTCAGGGTGACGCCGGTTCCAGCCGTTTCTACCTGTCCCTGGAAGACAGCCTGATGCGTATCTTCGCCTCGGACCGGGTGAAGAACTTCATGAAAGCCCTGGGCATGCAGTCCGGTGAAGCGATTGAACACCGCATGGTGACCAACGCCATCGAGAAGGCCCAGCGCAAGGTAGAAGGCCGCAACTTCGACATTCGTAAGCAACTGCTCGAGTTCGATGACGTCAACAACGAACAGCGTAAAGTGATTTATCACATGCGTAACAGTTTGTTGGCCGCCACCAACATCGGCGAGACCATTGCCGATTTCCGCCAGGACGTGCTGAACGCCACCGTCAGCGCACACATTCCGCCACAGTCCCTGCCTGAGCAGTGGGATGTTGCCGGTCTGGAAGCCGCGTTGAAGAGCGACTTCGGTGTCGACTTGCCGGTCCAGCAATGGCTCGACGAAGACGACCACCTGTACGAAGAAACCCTGCGCGAGAAGCTCATGACCGAGCTGCTGGCCGCGTACAACGAAAAAGAAGAGCAGGCGAGTGCCGAAGCACTGCGCACCTTCGAGAAGCAAATCGTACTGCGCGTGCTGGACGACCTGTGGAAAGACCACCTGTCGACCATGGACCACCTGCGTCACGGCATCCACCTGCGTGGCTACGCCCAGAAGAACCCGAAGCAGGAGTACAAGCGCGAGTCGTTCACGCTGTTCTCCGAGCTGCTGGATTCGATCAAGCGCGATTCGATTCGTGTGCTGTCCCACGTTCAGGTGCGTCGCGAAGACCCGATCGAGGAAGAAGCCCGCCTGCGTCAGGAAGCCGAGGCACTGGCTGCGCGCATGCAGTTCCAGCACGACGAAGCGCCTGGCCTTGAGGCTCCGGAAGTGTTGGGTGAAGAGGTCGATGTGGCCCTGGCTCAAGCTCCGGTGCGCAATGAGCAGAAGCTGGGTCGCAATGAACTGTGCTGGTGCGGTTCGGGCAAGAAGTTCAAACACTGCCACGGCGAAATCAACTAAGATTTTCGCCTGACGCTGCAACACCCCGCGCCGCGACCGGCATCAGCCGTCGCGGCGTTTTGCCATTTTGTCACCGTCGAGAATGACGGGTCACACATCCACTATTTTTAGGAGCGCATTCATGGCTGTTGGTCTTGGTCCTTTGCCCACGTTGCACCCGGTTGCCGGTTTTGAACTCGGTATTGCTTCGGCCGGCATCAAACGCCCGGGGCGCAAGGATGTGGTGGTGATGCGCTGTGCCGAAGGCTCGACCGTCGCGGGTGTGTTCACCCTGAACGCGTTTTGCGCGGCTCCGGTGATTTTGGCCAAGCAGCGGGTTGAAGGCCCGGTGCGTTACCTGCTGACCAACACTGGCAATGCCAACGCCGGCACCGGCGAGCCTGGCCTGGCCGCTGCTGCTCGCACCTGCGCCAAGCTGGCAGAGCTGACTGGCGTTGATGCCAACCAGGTGCTGCCGTACTCCACCGGTGTGATCGGTGAGCCGTTGCCGGTCGAGAAAATCGAAGGCGCGTTGCAAGCCGCACTGGATGACTTGTCGGTGGATAACTGGGCGGCCGCGGCCACCGGCATCATGACCACTGACACCCTGCCTAAAGGCGCGAGCCGCCAGTTTGTGCACGAAGGCGTCACCGTGACCGTCACCGGCATCAGCAAAGGTGCTGGCATGATTCGCCCGAACATGGCGACCATGCTCGGCTATATCGCCACCGACGCCAAAGTCTCTCGTGATGTGCTGCAAAACCTGATGCTCGACGGCGCCAACAAGTCGTTCAACCGCATCACCATCGACGGCGATACCTCGACCAACGACTGCTGCATGTTGATAGCCACCGGCCAGGCCGACCTGCCGGAAATCACCTCGTCCAACGGCGCGTATTTCGCAGCCTTGAAGCAGGCGGTGTTCGAAGTGTGCATGGACGTGGCCCAGGCCATCGTGCGTGATGGCGAAGGTGCCACCAAGTTTGTGACGGTTGAAGTCAACGGCGGCGGCAACCATCAGGAATGCCTGGACGTCGGCTACACCGTGGCCCACTCGCCGCTGATCAAGACTGCACTGTTTGCCTCCGACCCGAACTGGGGCCGTATCCTGGCCGCTGTGGGGCGTGCCGGTGTGCCGAACCTGGACGTGAGCAAGATCGATGTGTTCCTCGGCGAGGTGTGCATTGCCAGCCGTGGCGCCCGGGCCGAGACGTACACCGAAGCCCAGGGTTCTGCGGTGATGCAGCAGGAAGAAATCACCATCCGTATCGAATTGGGCCGCGGTGAGTGCAGCGAAACCATCTGGACCACCGACCTGTCCCACGAGTACGTGAAGATCAACGCGGAATACCGCACCTGATACCAGGCAGGTCTTCAAACCGATTCAGAGGAAATAGTGCGGTGAAACGAGTTCATGTAGCAGCAGCGGTCATCCGGGGTGTCGACGGCAGGATTCTGCTGGCGCGCCGCGCCGATACCCAGCATCAGGGCGGGCTCTGGGAGTTTCCCGGGGGCAAGGTGGAGGCCGATGAGTCGGTCGCTACCGCGCTGTCCCGTGAATTGCAGGAAGAGTTGGGTATTCAGGTTACGGCGGCTCGTCCGTTGATCAAGGTGCAGCATGATTACCCGGACAAGCAGGTGTTGCTGGATGTCTGGGAAGTCTCGGCCTTTACCGGCGAACCTCACGGTGCCGAAGGGCAACCCCTTGAGTGGGTGGCCCAACGGGACCTGCCTAACTATGAGTTTCCGGCGGCCAACGCACCGATCGTAGCGGCAGCGCGTTTGCCGGCTGAATACCTGATCACTCCGGGTGAGCTGGAAACGCCGACCCTGCTGCGCGGGATTCAAAAGGCCATCGCTGGCGGCATCAAGCTGGTTCAGTTGCGTGCTCCCAACGGTTACGACCCCAAGTACCGCGACCTGGCGGTGGACGCCGTGGGCCTGTGTGCGGGCAAGGCTCAGCTTATGCTGAAAGGGCCGTTTGAATGGCTGGGGGATTTTCCCGCAGCCGGCTGGCACATGACCTCGGCGCAACTGCGCAAATACGCGAGCAAGGGACGTCCTTTGCCGAAGGATCGCTGGTTGGCGGCGTCTTGCCACAATGCTGAAGAACTGGCGTTGGCGGAGTTGATGGACGTGGATTTCGTCACCCTGTCTCCGGTTCAGCCGACCCAGACTCACCCGGATGCCCAGCCATTGGGGTGGGCGCAGGCGCAGCAGTTGATCAGTGGTTTCAGCAAACCGGTGTTCTTGCTGGGTGGGGTGGGTCCTGCAGAGCGGGAAAAGGCCTGGGAAGCCGGTGCGCAAGGCGTGGCGGGGATTCGGGCGTTTTGGCCTGAGGTGTAAGGACCAGGCCGATGAGCTTGTTGTGCCGAGGGAGCAAGCTCCCTCGGCACAAATCTCAATCAGTCAGTAAGCATTAGTGCGGCTTTGCCGCCGCCTGCCACAAAATCTCCGCAACGCCCTGACGCTTGGCGATCACCCTGGCTGCCACAAACAGCAAGTCCGACAGCCGGTTGATATACGCCAACCCCACGCCTTCCAGCGGTTCCACAGCATTCAGGTGCTGACACCGACGCTCCGCACTGCGAGCCAGGCTGCGGCACACATGAGCCTGGGCAATCAACGCCGATCCCCCCGGCAGAATGAAGTTCTCCAGCGGCCCGACCTCTTCATTCCAGCGATCGATCGCCGCTTCAAGCCGGTCGACTTCCGCCGCATTCAGCGCCTTGTACACCGGCATCGCCAACTCGCCGCCCAGATCAAACAGCCGATGCTGGCAAGGCGTCAGCACCTCGATCACATCCTTCAATGCCGGATGCTGCCCGCTCTGTTCCTCAAGACCCGCCAACAACAAACCCAGCTGGCTGTTCAGCGCATCGACTTCGCCAATCGCCTCGACCCGTGGATGGTCCTTGGGCACGCGGCGACCATCGCCCAGGCCGGTTTCGCCCTTGTCGCCGGTACGGGTGTAAATCTTCGACAGGCGAAAGCCCATGGTTAGCGCTCCAGTTGAGTGAGTTCGTTGGGGGGCAATTGGCTGCCCGCCAAAGGTAATCGCAGGGTGAAGCAGGTGCCTTGGCCGAGGGTCGATTGGACTTCCATCTGGCCCTTGTGATTGTTGGTGATGATGAAGTACGAAACCGACAGGCCAAGCCCGGTGCCCTGGCCGATCTCCTTGGTGGTGAAGAAGGGCTCAAACGTGCGTTTGCGCACGTTCTCGCTCATGCCGATGCCGTTGTCTTCCACCTGGATCTCCGCCCACGGCGGGTTGAGCCGGGTACGCAGGATGATACGCCCGGGCTCGCTGTCATTTTCACGCTGGTGAATCGCCTGTGCGGCGTTTTTCAGCAGGTTGAGCAGTACCTGCTCCAGTTCGTTGGCGGTGCCGGGCACCGGGCCCAGTTGTGGGTCGAACTGGCGGATGATCGCCTGGCCCTTGAAGTCGAAACCGACGATGAGGTCGAAGTCGTTGCCGGCAATTTCTACGGCCTGGTCGATCAAGGCCGGCAGGTCGCAGGGCGCCATCTGGCGGTTGCTGCGGCGGCTGAAGCTGAGCATGTGGGTGACGATTTTTGCCGCCCGGGCTCCGGCCTGCTGGATGCCATCGAGCAATTGCGGCACTTCGCGGCTTTGCAGGTAGCGGTTGACCATGTCCAGGTCGATGCCCACCTGTTCGGCATGCTCAAGGTTTTTTGGCAGTTCGTTGGACAGGCGGCGGCGGATGTTCTGCACGTTATGCAGGATCGCCCCCAGCGGGTTGTTGATTTCGTGGGCCATGCCGGCGGCCAGGCCGCCGACTGAGAGCATCTTCTCTGACTGTACCATCATCTCTTCCAGGGACAGGCGCTGGGTGATGTCGTCGATCCGGATCACTACGCCACGCCCGGCGCCGCCCATCAGCGGGTAGAAGGTCAGGGCGTAGTGCTTGGGCTCGTCATCCTTGACCCAGGTCACCCGCTCGATCCGCTCCACGGTGTGTTGCTCCACCGTGGCCTTGATTTGCGGCAAAAAGGGTTTGAGCGGTTGGAAGGCAAGGAAGATTGGCTGGTTCAACGCCTCATCCAGACGGGTGCCGGAAAGCGCGCTGGCTTCCTGGTTCCACTGGGTGACGTAGAGCTGTTCATCCAGGGCAATCAGCGCCGAGGGCATCGAGTCGATGATGCTGTTGAGGTAGTTCTGGAAACCGGTGAGTTTTTTCTCGATCTTGCTGCGCACCTGGACTTCCAGTTCCAGCTTGCGGTTGGTGTGGCGGGTTTCTTCCGCCAGGCCCTGGGCCTGATCGTAGGCGGCCTGGGAATCGTCCCGCGCGCGCTTGAGTTGTTGCTCGCGGGCTTCGATGCGCGAAAGCATGGTGTTGAAGGCTTCGGCCAGGCTGCCGATTTCGTCATGGTTGCCGCGACCGGCGCGCAAGGCGTAGTTCTCTTCCCGGGTGACCTGACGCGACAGTTCTTCCAGTTCATGGATCGGCCGGGTAATCAGGCGCTTGATCTGTCGGGCAATCACCAGCCACAGCAGCACACTGAAAATCAGGATGCCCAGGCTGGCGGTGAAGGTCCCGGTGTAAAAGGCCACCGGCAGTTCGCTGCTGGCCACCAGCAGCAAATGCCCGGACGGTTGGCCGGCACGGGGAAGGGTGATCACCTGATTGCTGCGAAACTCGGTGGCGCGCCAGATTTCGATCTCATTGTAATTGGCTGGCAGGTGCAGGCGATTGGCATGTTGCAGTTGGGCCAGGCGCGTACCCTCACCGTCATACAAGGCTGCGGCCCGCAAGGGTGAATAGCTGGTCAGTTCATCCAGCAGGTTTTGCGCCTTGAGCGGCGAGTCCAGGGCTTGGGCAGCCAGCGACGGGTTCGACACCAGTCGACCGATGGCCTGCAAGGCCTGGGGCGCCATGCTTTCCTGGGAGATCCAGTAGGCGGCGCTGATAAAGGTCAGGTTGGCCACCAGCAAGACGGTGGTCAACAAGACCAGCAGGGCCGCCAGCAGTTTTTGCCCAACCGGTAGATTTTCGAGACGCTGGCGCAGTGGCATCAAGGTTTTCGCTGCAAAGGAACAAGCAGGCAGGGTAGCGCGTGCTTCAGTCGCTGGGCAATCCGCGTGCAGACAGTTGCTGTACCAGGCGGACCTGAAGTTGTTGCAGGTGCGGCAAGGTCAGTTGGTGACGTGCGGCCGCCTGGCAGGCATAGCCCAGCAAGTAGCTGATTTCGGTGCGCCGGGCATTGGCCACGTCCTGGTACATCGATGAGTAATTGGCCGCCGTGGCCTGGATCACCCGCTCCACTTCGCTCTGCAAATCCTGCGCGGCGGCGGGTTGGCCGCAGCATTCCAGCAGTTCGGCGAGTTCGGCGCACAGGGTGGCCACTTCGCACTGATGGGCTTGCAGTTCCCCATTGCGGCATTGATACAGCACAGTCAGCGGGTTGATGGCGCAGTTCAGGGCCAGTTTGCGCCACAGGCGGGTGAGGATATCGGTGCTCCATGCATGGGGGATGCCGGCGGCTTGCAGGTCATCCAGCCACAGAGGCGGGGTAGGGTGGCTCGCATCTCCCAGCCAGGTGTAGCCATGGCCGGCAAATACGACCCGCCAGTCGCTTTCGCGAAACGCGCCTTCGGTGCTGGAGGCGAAGATGCAGCGGGCTTGGGGCAGTTGGGCGGCGACTGCATCCTGGCTGCCCAGGCCGTTTTGCAGCAGGATCAGCTCGGCGTGGGGTGCCAGACGATGTTCAAGCTGTGCGACGGCCTCTTGGGCGTCGTAGGCTTTGCACGCCACCAGCAGGCGATGAATCGGCCCAGGGCTGTCGGATGTTTCGCCGACGACTGGATAGGTGTGAGCCACGCCGTGCTCGACCAGGGTCAGGCCCTTGCCGGTCTGATAGCTCGCCAGCCGCGCGTGGTCCCGCAGGATCAGGCGCACCGGCAACCGGGCGCGGGCCAGGCGGGCAGCCCACAATGTTCCGAGGCTGCCAGCGCCGAGGACATGCCAGGTGGTCGACATCAGTTTTTACTCCGTAAGGCTGCCCGCAGTGAACGAGGCGAAAGAACCGCTATAATGCCCGGGCATTTTAGCCTGGGCGTGCTCCATCTCTACTGAGCCGCGCCCCTTTTTATTGGAGAAATTACATGCCGTCGTTCGACGTGGTATCCGAACTGGACAAACACGAAGTCACTAACGCCGTCGAGAACGCCGTCAAGGAGCTGGATCGCCGCTATGACTTGAAGGGCAAGGGCAGCTTCGAGTTCAAGGAAAAGGAGCTGACCGTCAACCTGACCGCAGAAGCCGACTTCCAGCTGGAAGCGATGATTGAGATCCTCAAGCTGTCCCTGGTCAAGCGCAAGATCGATGCGCAGTGCCTTGAAATCAAGGACGCCTATGCCTCCGGCAAGCTGATGAAGCAGGAAGCCGTGCTCAAGGAAGGCATCGACAAGGAGCTGGCGAAGAAAATCGTCGCCCACGTCAAGGACGCCAAGCTCAAGGTCCAGGCCTCCATCCAGGGCGAGCAGGTACGTATCACCGGCAAGAAGCGTGACGACTTGCAAGAGGCCATTGCTGCCCTGCGCGCCAAGACCTTCGACATGCCGCTGCAGTTCAATAACTTCCGCGACTGATAGCACTTTGGGGAACCTGTGGGCGTTTTTGACGTCCCACGCCCCAGAACCTGCGCCCACCATTGAGCCCTACGGGGCTCAATTGTATTTAGGGCCAACCAATAGGCCGAGCATCCGGTAAACAGGAGAATGTAGATGGACTTGAACGCTGAAGTGGATCACCTGATCAAGAGCTCGGAGTCATGGTTACCGATGATCATGGAATACGGCAGCCGATTTTTGCTGGCTGTGGTCACCCTGGCCATCGGTTGGTGGCTGATTAACGTCTTGACCCACCGAGTGGGGCGTTTGCTGGCACTGCGTAATGCTGACCTGGCGCTGCAACACTTCATTACCAACCTGGCGAACATTGCGCTCAAAGTCATGCTGGTGGTCAACGTGGCCTCGATGATCGGCGTGGCAACCACGTCGTTCGTTGCCGCGATTGGTGCCGCCACCCTGGCCATCGGCCTGGCCTTGCAAGGCAGCCTGGCGAACTTCGCCGGCGGCGTGCTGATTCTGTTGTTCCGCCCGTTCCGCATTGGTGACTGGATCGAAGCCCAGGGTACTTCCGGTACCGTCGATAGCATCCAGATTTTTCACACCGTGCTGCGCACCGGCGACAACAAGACGGTGATCATCCCAAACGGCAGCCTGTCCAACGGCCTCATCACCAACACCAACCGTCAGCCGACCCGCAAGGTAGTGTTTGATGTGGGTGTCGACTACGAAGCCGACCTGCAGAAAGCACGTGAAGTGCTGCTGGAACTGGCCAAGGATCCACGGGTACTGGCTGATCCTGCGCCGGCTGCCGTGATTTCCACCTTGGGCGATAGTTCGATCACTGTATCCCTGCGAGTCTGGACCAAGACTGCGGATTATTGGGATGTGATGTTTATGTTCAACGAACTGGCACGTGACCGTTTGAAAGCGGCGGGAATTGATATTCCATTTCCGCAGCGGGTTATTCGCGTCATGCAGGAAAGTGCTACGAAGTAATAGCATGACTGGATGATTAAACCTGGCCGATGTGTCAGGTTTGTTACGCAGCATTAAACTAGATAGCTAGCTTGCTAGTTATTCGGTTGTTGAGATTAAGTTGCAATAAAAAAGCCGCTCACTTGTGAACAAGTGAGCGGCTTTTTAGTTAGAGCCGAGGCCCTAAGTCATCGTTGTAATCAAACTGCCAATTACAAGATGTTCAGCGGGTATTGCGCAATCAGACGCAGTTCGTCCAACGATGCCGAGCCGTAGTACACACCATCGCTGGAGCGGTAAGTGGCTTGACGTACACGCAGGCTCAGGTCTTTAGCCGGGCCGCTCTGAATCACGTACTTGGCCTCGATGTCGCGTTCCCACTCTTTGGCGTTGTTGGTCACGCCGTTGTCAGCACCGCTACCGGTGACATAACGAGTCATGAAGCTCAGGCCTGGAATGCCGAAGGTGGCCATGTTCAGGTCGTAGCGAGCTTGCCAGGATTTTTCACCTTCAGCGTTGAAGTCGGAACGGGCAACGGAGTTGGCGAGGAAAATCGTGCCGCCGCCGTCTACGCCGTAACCGTAGTCGCCGTCACCGGTGACCTTCTGGTAGGCCAGGGTGAAGGTGTGAGCGTCGATGGTGTACGCGCCTTGCAAGCTGTAGGCACGGTTGTCGAGCTTGGTGGTGTTGTCTTTTTCTGCGCGTTGCAGACCAAGGCCATCACTTTTGGTGCTGTAGATGTTGAAGTCAAAGGCCAGCGACTGTTCCTTGCTCAAGGCATGGGTCCAGTTGATGTTGGCGTAGGTCTTCTTCCAGTAGTCTTCGGTTTTCGCGTAGTACAGGCTACCGGTCAGCTCTGGGGTGAACGCGTAGACGCCACCGACAAAGTTGGTTTCCTTCAGGCCCAGGCTGTCATGGTAGGTCTGGGCTTGCGCGGTGCTGGCGGTGAAGTGACCACCTTCCAGTTTCAGGCCCTTGATCTCGTTGCTGGTGATCGAGACACCTTGTGGCAGCTCAGGCAGCAGGCGGCTGTCGTCGGAAGCGAAGACAGGAGCGGTGGTGTATTGGTCGCCGATTTTCAAGACCGTGTCGGAGAAACGGAATTTAACGGCGGCGCCACCTTTGGAGTAGTCATCCTGTGCACGGCCATCAGCGCCGTTAGGGAACAGGCCTGTACCTGCATGGCCACGGCCGCTGTCCAGTTTCACACCCAGCAAACCGATTACATCAACACCGACGCCGATGGTGCCCTGGGTGAAGCCTGATTGGTAAAGAGCATTGAAGCCCAGGCCCGTTTCTTCGGAGATGCTCTTCTTCTCAGTACTGCCTGCTTTAACAGGTTTGTAACCGCCAGCAGGTTCGTTGCGGATATCACGGCTGAAATACAGAAGACGGGTATTGATGCTGAAAGTACTGTCTTC
This sequence comes from Pseudomonas sp. TH34, assembly GCF_016650865.1. NCBI lineage: Bacteria > Pseudomonadati > Pseudomonadota > Gammaproteobacteria > Pseudomonadales > Pseudomonadaceae > Pseudomonas > Pseudomonas sp. TH34. The sequence goes on along the minus strand of NZ_JAEKFB010000010.1, from coordinate 52,348 downwards.
AACAAAGCCCTTGGCATCGTCCTGGGAGGACGCGATTGCGAACTGCGAGGTGCCTGCTGAAACAGCCAGGGCGATCATGCTCCACTTCATCACGCGCATCGTGATTTGCTCCTTTGGTTTTAGGAAGAGTACTGCCGTCCCACCTATATTTTTGTCTGGGCGGCTCTTTCTTTTTTGTGTCGGCGCAAAGTTATATCACGCAGACATTATTGACGATACTTGCACATCTATCCTTTCAGCTTCTTTACGGGTCTGTCGTAAATTGCTAGCTCCATGTCGCAAATTCACAGTCCGCTTGTAACCGGACTGACAACTTCAATACTGTTTAAAAGCATCGAGGTGGGGGTGGGAACCTCCCTTCTCAAAGTTTTAACTCTTTCCTGAAAAAGCATTGAACCGCTGTTGTTTTCCGTCGCGAAACACCTGCTTCCTGCCGGTGCCGTTGTCGACGATGCAGGGGTGAATGCAACAAGCGTGCACAAACCGGTAACCGAATGTGATTTTTTCGTGAAAATTGTCAACGGCCTGTAAAAACCGCATAAGCACGGGCTTTTTACGCCGTTTGGTTTGGCCTTGTGGCACCTGCCGCACGCCACTGCGGTGGTGCATAAAACCTGCACCAGAACAAAACGTTACCGGTTCACCCCTTTCTGTGAGTAGTCGGTGGATCCCTTTGAAGCACAAATGGGTCATTTTGGTGCAGGTGTTCCTTGCCTGCGTTTTTGCTCGAAGTCGCTCTTCGCTCCTTGAAATCCCTCTGGCTCAAGGTCTTGGGGGAGCGCCCGCGTCCTGACTTTGACTGCATCTGGACACATTGGTCATTTAGCGTAGCTGAAATATTGGTCTGTCTCGAAATGGTGCGCTTTTTTTCGTGGTGTCCCATTTGGACGCGTATTTGGCCTGATGCATTCGCCGTGAAGCGCTCGGCATTCGCAGGTATGCTGGGCGCCTGAAACCTGACCCGCCGAACGGGAGTGACTGCTGTGTTCGCCTTAGATCCACGTCTTCAACAAGACACCTTGCCCATTGGGGATTTCCCCCTGTGCCGGCTGCTGCTGTCCAATGACTCGAATTACCCCTGGTTCATCCTGGTGCCGCGCATCGACGGTATCAGCGAAGTGTTTCAACTGGATGTCGCTGACCAGCAGCGGGTGTGGCAGGAAAGCACGGTGCTGGCGCAACTGCTTAATGAAGGGTTTGGCGCCGACAAGATGAATATCGGTGCCCTGGGTAACGTGGTCAGCCAACTGCACGTGCATGTAATCGTGCGCAAGCGCGATGACGCTGCCTGGCCGGCGCCGGTCTGGGGCAAGCATCCGGCGAAGCCATACAGCGACGAGCAGCTGGCGACCATTCGTGCACGCCTGCGCGAGATCCTGCCGGCTGATTTCATGTTTCTGGAGGCTTGAGTCATGGACCTCCAAGACCGTGTGACCGACCTGGAAAGCCGCTTGGCCTTTCAGGACGACACCATTGAGACCCTCAATGACATCCTGGTCACCCAGCAGCGGGCGGTCGAACGCCTGCAGATGCAGATGACTGCGTTGCTCAAGCGCCAGGAAGAAATGGGCGGCCAGTTCGAGTCATCCGAGGAAGAAGCGCCGCCGCCTCATTATTAATAAGGCAGGGATGAATCCCCGGGCATAAAAAAACCGCGATGCAGCCAGGCTGCATCGCGGTTTCTTTTTTCGGGGTGCTGGAATCAGCGGCGCGGCAACGCGGCGATCACATCTTCAGCTTGCAGGCCCTTGTCACGATTCATGACGGAGAACTCCACGCGCTGGCCTTCCACCAGGACGCGATGGCCTTCGCCGCGAATCGCCCGGAAGTGGACGAAGATATCGTCGCCCGAATCCCGGGAAATAAAGCCGAAGCCCTTGGAGGTGTTGAACCACTTCACGGTACCGGTATCCCGGTTGGTCATGTCGTAGCTTTGCGACGCAGCGGCCGGGGAGGAACGGTAGAAACTGATGGCCAGATGAAGAACGATGGCGACCAGTGCGATTGCCAAACTGAGCAGGACGGCCGGGTGGCCACCGACTTCAGGCATAGGCGCCAGCAGGGTGAGGGTTTGCACGACAACAGCCAGGACCAGCAGGGCGCTGACCAGGTTTTGCAGTTGATGACGCGGGCCTTTGTTCCAGTAAGGAATGACTGGAGCCAGTGTCAGGTTAAGAAGACCAAAAAAGGTCAGGTAGAGAGCGTCAGGTTGTTGCAGGTAAGGCAGGGTTTCTGATCGCAGGCTGGGGATAAAGGACAGCAGCAAAGCTGCAGCGCCCGTTAGCAGGTGGACGATTTTCAACATTTTGATTAACTCACGTTAAGACGGATCACGAGGAAGAGCTGACTGGCACGGTTCGCTTCTGAACAATGGGAGGCGTTGGACACGTACACGGGTATCAGCCTATGCCGCTTGCCGCAAACAAAAACGGCGGCGACACGCTGCCTATTTAACAGCAAAGCCTGTGCCTACTCAAATCAAGCATTTCGGGCTGTTGCGAGGCATGCGGCATTTCTGCGTCAAACGCTTGTCCTAGACAGGTGCGGGTTTTTTTCGCCGGCGGCGGATAATTTTTTCGGCAGGGCTTGAAGCTTTGCCTGCCGTGTAAACCCGCTCTGCGAGGGGCAATTTGCCGCACCTCGAGAGGGTCGGCCGGGCTGCGCAAGGCCGGCACTCTTGCTAGAGTGGTCCTGCACCTGATCAATGAATGTTTATCAATTGAAGGGGAAACACATGGCAATCGATATTGGTATCAGTGAAGAAGACCGTAAATCAATCGTTGACGGACTTTCGCGCCTGCTTTCCGATACCTATGTACTTTACCTGAAGACCCACAACTTCCATTGGAACGTAACGGGCCCGATGTTTCGCACACTGCACTTGATGTTTGAAGAGCAGTACAACGAACTGGCGCTGGCGGTGGATTCAATTGCAGAGCGTATACGCGCCCTGGGCTTCCCCGCACCGGGTGCTTATTCGGTGTACGCACGACTTTCTTCGATCAAGGAAGAAGAGGGTGTGCCGAGTGCTGAAGACATGATCAAGCAATTGGTCGAAGGCCAGGAAGCGGTTACCCGCACGGCCCGGGGCATCTTCCCGTTGCTGGATAAAGTCAGCGATGAACCCACTGCGGACTTGCTGACCCAGCGTATGCAAGTTCATGAAAAGACCGCGTGGATGTTGCGTTCCCTGCTCGAAAACAAGTAATGCCGGTGGCGGGTGGGCGTCGAGCTGACGCCCCTCGCGTGCCTGTTTTTCGGCGATTTTCCTGACCCCGCGAGCTTCCTGATACACGCGTTGGCTTGTCCTACGGCGATCGGCTCCCTGTCTTCTGGCTGCACTTGTCTTCTTGATGTTTTATAGCTCAACGGCCAACGACAACACTGATGAGTGGCCGTCAGGCAATGGAGTGTCAAGTGTATGTCACGCGGAGCAGGTAATGGAGTTATGGAAACGTGCGGGTTGCACAAGATAAAGGTAGATCCCTTTGCCAAAGGGTTCGATATGAACTTGGCGAGGCCATTGTCCCGATCCGTTCGGCTTAATGGTTTTTCGACGTGTTTGCGACTCGAAGAGGTCTATTGGAATATCCTTGCGGAAATAGCCCGGATCAATACATGTTCGGTCAGTGCGTTGCTGTCTTACGTGGACCGTGAAGTGCACTTGCGATATGGCGGTGTAAAGAACTTCAGCGGTCTGGTCAGGGTAGTTTGTGTGGTTCATGTATTGAAAGAGCGCCTTAATGCGTCGGGTGTCCATCCGGACCTGGCATGATCCTTGTGCCAGTCGCCAGGCTCGGGATTGCCCCGGGTCGGGCGTCTGGCAGAAGCCTGCTGCAGCCACCTATATAAAGAGCAGCGCGCCGCTACGGCTGCACAGCCTCGATTTACCAGATATAATCCCGGGCTTTGCTGCGCATGCCGGGACTTTCCCACGGGATAGAGCCAGGGCAGGGCGTGGCGCAGTAATGATCTGATCGCCGAGACATCTCCATGCCCATGTACGACTATCAATGCGCTTCCTGTGGTCATCAGTTGGAAGCCATTCAAAAGATCAGCGCAGCGCCGCTGGTCGATTGCCCTGCCTGCCAGGCTCCGGAGCTCAAGAAGATGTTGTCCATGCCGGGCTTTCGCCTGAGTGGCAACGGTTGGTACGAGACCGATTTCAAGACCGGTTCGAAGAAGAATCTGGCCGGCGGCGACAAAGCAGACTGAGTTGAACTCTACGCGCAGGCTCCTGCATTATCCGTCACCTGACTTAGCTGTACGGTGATGAGGCAGGCCTCCACCGAATTTCGAATTACGAGAAGCGAAACCACTATCATGATGCGCAGCCACTATTGCGGCCAACTGAACGAGACCCTGGAAGGTCAGGAAATCACCCTTTGCGGATGGGTTCACCGTCGCCGCGACCACGGCGGGGTGATCTTCCTCGATATCCGTGATCGTGATGGTCTGGCCCAGGTGGTGTTCGATCCGGACCGCGCCGAGAGCTTCGCCGCCGCCGACCGCGTGCGCAGCGAGTACGTCGTGAAGATCACCGGCAAGGTTCGCCTGCGTCCGGCCGGTGCCACCAACGCCAACATGGCGTCGGGCATGATCGAAGTGCTGGGTTACGAACTGGAAGTGCTGAACGAGTCGGAAACCCCGCCGTTCCCACTGAACGAGTTCTCCGACGTTGGCGAAGAAACCCGCCTGCGTTATCGTTTTCTGGACCTGCGTCGCCCGGAAATGGCCGAGAAGCTGCGTCTGCGCTCGCGCATGACCACCAGCATCCGTCGCTTCCTCGACGAGAACGGCTTCCTCGACGTCGAAACGCCGATCCTGACCCGTGCTACCCCGGAAGGCGCTCGCGACTACCTGGTGCCGAGCCGTACCCACGCCGGTTCCTTCTTCGCCTTGCCGCAATCGCCACAGCTGTTCAAGCAGTTGCTGATGGTGGCCGGCTTCGACCGTTACTACCAGATCGCCAAATGCTTCCGTGACGAAGACCTGCGGGCTGACCGCCAGCCGGAATTCACCCAGATCGACATCGAGACCAGTTTCCTCGATGAAAAAGAGATCATGGGCATCACCGAGCAGATGATCCGCAACCTGTTCAAGGAAGTGCTGAACCTGGAGTTCGGCGAATTCCCGCACATGACCTTCGAAGAAGCCATGCGCCGTTACGGTTCCGACAAGCCGGACCTGCGTAACCCGCTGGAACTGGTTGACGTTGAAGACCAACTCAAAGACGTCGACTTCAAAGTGTTCAGCGGCCCGGCCAACGACCCGAAATGCCGTATTGCCGCGCTGCGCGTTCCTGGCGCTGCGAGCATGCCGCGCAAGCAGATCGACGACTACACCAAGTTCGTCGGCATCTACGGTGCCAAGGGCCTGGCGTACATCAAGGTCAACGAGCGCGCCAAGGGCGTTGAAGGCCTGCAGTCGCCAATCGTCAAGAACATCCCTGAAGCCAACCTCAACGTGATCCTTGATCGTGTTGGTGCGGTCGACGGCGACATCGTTTTCTTCGGTGCCGACAAGTCGAAGATCGTCAGCGAAGCGCTGGGTGCACTGCGGATCAAGGTCGGTAACGACCTGAACCTGCTGACCTGCCAGTGGGCGCCGATGTGGGTTGTCGACTTCCCGATGTTCGAAGAGAACGACGACGGTAGCTTCAGCGCGCTGCACCACCCGTTCACCGCGCCGAAGTGCACGCCGCAAGAGCTCGAAGCCAACCCGGCTGGCGCTCTGTCCCGTGCCTACGACATGGTGCTCAACGGCACCGAGCTGGGTGGCGGTTCGATCCGTATCCACCGCAAGGAAATGCAGCAATCGGTCTTCCGCCTGCTGGGCATCAACGAAGATGAGCAGCAAGAGAAGTTCGGCTTCCTGCTCGACGCCCTGAAGTACGGCGCACCGCCTCACGGTGGCCTGGCCTTCGGCCTGGACCGTCTGGTGATGCTGATGACCGGTGCCCAGTCGATCCGTGAAGTGATTGCCTTCCCGAAAACCCAAAGTGCTGCCGACGTCATGACGCAAGCACCGGGTGTGGTGGATGCCAAGGCACTGCGCGAGCTGCATATCCGTCTGCGCGAGACACCAAAGGCTGAGTAAGGCCGCAGCGTGAAAGCGCGATAAGGTTTTACATTGTCAGCTAAGGGCGCATCTTCGGATGCGCCTTTGCGTTACAAGGGCTGCACGTTAAAGAGGGAAGTCCCGCCAGGGGCGGGATTGACAGGTTTCTACAGAATTTCGGAGTTGTGTTATGGCTGGCCATTCCAAGTGGGCGAACATCAAGCACCGCAAAGAGCGTCAGGATGCCAAGAAAGGCAAGATCTTCACCAAGTGGATTCGCGAGCTGACCGTCGCTGCGCGCCAGGGTGGCGGTGACCCGGGTTCCAACCCGCGTCTGCGCCTGGCCCTGGACAAGGCCCTCGGCGCCAACATGAGCCGCGACATCATCGACCGCGCCGTGGCCCGTGGTGCCGGTGCGGCCGATACCGACGACATGGTCGAGTTGAGCTACGAAGGCTACGGCCCGGGTGGCGTGGCGGTGATGGTCGAGTGCATGACTGACAACCGCAACCGTACTGCGGCTGCCGTGCGCCATGCGTTCAGCAAATGTGGCGGCAACCTGGGGACTGACGGTTCGGTGGCCTACCTGTTTGAGCGCAAGGGGCAGATCTCCTTCGCGCCGGGTGTTGACGAAGATGCACTGATCGAAGCAGCGATGGAGGCCGATGCTGACGACGTGGTGACCAACGAAGACGGTTCCATCGACGTGTTTACCTCGTTCGCGGGCTTCTACTCGGTGCGCAACGCGTTGGAAGCGGCCGGTTTCAAAGGTACCGATGCGGAAATCGTGATGCTGCCCACCACCAGCGCCGAGCTGGACCTGGACGGGGCGCAGAAGGTACTCAAGATGCTCGATATGCTCGAAGACCTGGATGACGTGCAGAACGTCTATTCCAATGCCGATATCCCGGAGTTGGTGGCCGAACAGCTCGTTTAAGAGCACCAAAGATCCAATGTGGGAGCTGTCGAGCCTTGGCGAGGCTGCGATGGCATCAACCCGGTGTAACTGAAGCACCGAGGTGCCTGTATCGCAGGCAAGCCAGCTCCCACAGGGATCTATGCTGTTACACAAACCATGTGCCTGGCGCATCCGCTTTAAACCCATCCCGCAGGCGTTATGACTCTTATCCTAGGTATCGACCCCGGTTCGCGAATCACCGGCTTTGGCGTGGTCCAACAGACCCCGCGAGGCTGCGTGTACGTGGCGTCGGGCTGTATCCGTACCGGCGCCGGCGAGCTTGCCGAGCGCTTGCAGATCGTTTACCGCGGCGTGCGTGAAGTGATCCAGACTTACGGCCCGGTCACCATGGGCATCGAAAAAGTGTTCATGGCAAAAAACGCCGACTCCGCCTTGAAGCTCGGCCAAGCCCGCGGTGCTGCCATCGTGGCCGGTGCCGAGGAGGGCATGGAGATCGCGGAGTACACCGCGACCCAGGTCAAGCAAGCCGTGGTCGGCACCGGTGCGGCCAACAAGGAGCAGGTGATGATGATGGTCATGCACATGCTCAAGCTCACCGCCAAACCGCAAATCGATGCCTCCGACGCCCTGGCCATTGCCATTTGCCACGCCCACACCCGTTCCAGCCTGATGCCCCACGGCTTGGGTACGGCACGCAGTCGTGGCGGCCGCCTGCGTCTCTGATAGCATCAGCGCAATCATTCTGCGTGGGGTGCATGAACGGCCTGTACTGCCGGCCGGCATGCCCGCGTTATTACCGGTCAGGCCTTGATCTGAGCCGATTCTTAAGGATTCGAACGTGATTGGACGCTTGCGCGGCACCCTGGCTGAGAAACAGCCGCCGCACCTGATTCTGGATGTAAATGGGCTGGGCTATGAGCTGGAAGTGCCCATGACGACCCTCTACCGCCTACCGTCGGTCGGTGAACCGCTGACCCTGCACACCCACCTGGTGGTGCGCGAAGACGCACAATTGCTCTATGGTTTCATTGGCAAGCGTGACCGGGACTTCTTTCGTGAGCTGATCCGCCTGAACGGCGTGGGCCCGAAGCTGGCGCTGGCACTGATGTCGAGCCTCGAAGTGGATGAGCTGGTGCGCTGCGTATCGGCCCAGGACACTTCAGCGCTGACCAAGGTGCCAGGCGTTGGCAAGAAAACCGCCGAGCGCTTGCTGGTGGAGCTCAAGGACCGCTTCAAGGCCTGGGAGGTCGTGCCGAGCATGTTTGCCCTGGTGCCTAACCAGCCGGATGCGCCGGGTGTGCCGGTGGCCAGTGCCGAAAGCGATGCAGTCAGCGCGCTGATCTCCCTGGGCTACAAGCCGCAAGAGGCGAGCAAGGCCGTGTCGGCCATCAAGGACAAGAACCTGAGCAGCGAAGACATGATCCGCCGCGCCCTGAAGGGAATGATTTAAGTGATTGAAGCTGATCGTCTGATCGCGGCCACCGGCCCCCGTGACCGTGAAGAAGTCCAGGACCGGGCGATTCGCCCCCTGAGCCTCGCCGAATACATCGGCCAGCCCACCGTGCGCGAGCAGATGGAGCTGTTTATCCAGGCTGCACGCGGGCGCAGCGAGTCCCTGGATCACACGTTGATCTTCGGCCCGCCGGGCTTGGGCAAGACCACCCTGGCCAACATCATCGCCCAGGAAATGGGCGTGTCGATCAAGTCCACCTCCGGCCCTGTGCTGGAGCGTCCGGGTGACCTGGCGGCGCTGCTGACCAATTTGGAGCCCCACGACGTACTGTTTATCGACGAGATCCACCGGCTTTCGCCCATCGTCGAGGAAGTGTTGTACCCGGCCATGGAAGACTTCCAGTTGGACATCATGATCGGCGAAGGCCCGGCCGCGCGCTCGATCAAGCTCGACCTGCCACCGTTCACGCTGGTGGGGGCCACCACCCGTGCGGGCATGCTGACCAATCCGCTGCGAGACCGTTTCGGGATTGTTCAACGTCTAGAGTTCTATAGCACGGCGGATCTGGCCACCATCGTCAGCCGTTCGGCGACTATCCTCGGCTTGCCCCTGGACCCGGAAGGCGCGTTTGAAATCGCCCGCCGCGCCCGTGGTACGCCGCGGATTGCCAACCGGTTGCTGCGTCGGGTGCGCGATTTTGCCGAAGTACGCGCCAAAGGGCATATCACCAAGCCCGTGGCAGACCTGGCGCTGAACCTGCTGGATGTGGATGAACACGGCTTTGACCACCAGGATCGGCGCCTGCTGTTGACCATGATCGAGAAATTCGACGGCGGCCCGGTGGGCGTGGACAGTCTCGCGGCAGCCATCAGCGAAGAGCGGCATACGATTGAGGATGTGCTGGAGCCGTATCTGATCCAGCAGGGCTACATCATGCGTACACCAAGGGGGCGTGTGGTCACCCGGCATGCGTATCTGCACTTTGGGTTAAACATTCCGTCACGATTGGGCGAGATGCCCGTAGTAGACGAATTCCTTGATGCAGTAGACGATTAAAAACGCTTGGCGATTCGATTTATTCGGCGTTTGTGCTGTCCTAGTGGCTGGCGTCGTCATTCTTTCGTTAGAAATGTGCCACAGAATGAAAAACAGTTGCCTGGCCGGATTGGCAACCTGAGGAGTAAGCACTAGAGTATGCGCGCGCAAAACGGGGATCAGTCGTTCGCACATCGCTGTCGCGTTTATTACGAGGACACCGATGCCGGCGGCATCGTTTATTACGTCAATTACCTAAAGTTCATGGAGCGGGCTCGAACCGAGCGGCTACGGGAGCTGGGCTTTGCCCAATCCCAGCTGGCAGGGGAGGACCTGTTGTTTGTCGTGCATTCCAGCGAGGCTCGTTATTACGCGCCGGCGCGACTGGACGATGAACTGCTGGTCAGCGCAGAAATAACCGAATTGAACCGTGCCAGCCTGCGCTTTAAACAGCAGGTCAGGCGGGCTACGGATGCAACGCTGCTCTGTGAGGGGCAGTTCCTGGTGGCCTGTGTTCGCACCAATAGTTTGAAACCCCGGGCCATTCCCGAAGCTCTACGCGCGGCCTTTGCCGGCGTGAGCGGCGCGGGTAAACATTCAGAGCAGGAGATTTAGCGTGGAACCTACCGTCGTCGACCATTCCTCCATGTGGAGCCTGGTCAGCAATGCCAGTGTCGTGGTTCAACTGGTGATGCTGGTCCTGGTAGCCGCATCGGTTACCTCTTGGGTCATGATTTTTCAGCGCAGCAACCTGCTGCGTGCCGGTCGACGTGCCCTGGAGAGCTTCGAAGAGCGCTTCTGGTCGGGTATCGACCTGTCCAAACTGTATCGCCAGGCCGGCAGTAACCCGGACCCGGATTCGGGCGTCGAGCAGATCTTCCGCGCCGGCTTCAAGGAATTCTCCCGTCTGCGCCAGCAGCCAGGCGTTGACCCTGAAGCAGTCATGGAAGGCGTGGCCCGTGCCATGCGCGTAGCGATTTCCCGCGAAGAAGAAAAGCTTGAACAAAGCCTGCCGTTCCTCGCCACCGTAGGTTCCGTCAGCCCGTACATCGGCCTGTTCGGTACCGTGTGGGGGATCATGAACTCCTTCCGCGGCCTGGCCCAGGCCCAGCAAGCGACCCTGGCCACTGTAGCCCCGGGTATCGCCGAAGCGCTGATCGCCACCGCCATCGGCCTGTTCGCAGCTATTCCCGCCGTAATCGCCTACAACCGTTTTGCCGCTCGTGGCGAAACCTTGATCAGCCGTTACTACACCTTCGCCGATGAATTCCAGGCGATCCTGCACCGTAAAGTGCACACCAGCGAAGAATAAGCAGGTAATTCCCAATGGCTTTAATCGCTCGAGCTCGCAAAAAGCGCAAGCCGGTCGCCGAGATGAACGTAGTGCCTTACATCGACGTGATGCTGGTGCTGCTGGTTATCTTCATGGTGACCGCGCCGATGCTCAATCAGGGCGTGAAGGTTGATCTGCCCAAGGTTTCCAGCGAAGCCTTGCCGCAGGACAACAACACTCAGGTCCTGACCATTTCGATCAAGGCTGACAAGACCTATTACTGGAACCTTGGCAGCGAAGTCGACACTCAGAAACAGCAGGACAAGGCCATGACCTTGCCGCAGATGACTGATGCTGTGACCAAGATCATTCGCGCCGGCAACGAAGGTGGCAAGCACACCCAGGTGTTCATCCGCGGCGACAAGGTCGTCGACTATGGCTCCGTCATGGGCGCCATGGGCGGGCTGCAGAAGGCCGGCGTCGGTAACGTTGGCTTGATTACCGAGGCGCCCTGATGCACCAACAGCGAGAGCCGTCCGCCTCGGAAAGCTTCTTCTGGCCTAGCGTCTGGGCAATTGCCCTGCACGTCCTGGTGTTTGGCATGCTGTTCGTCAGCTTTGCCATGACCCCGGACCTGCCGCCAGCCAAGCCGATCGTGCAGGCGACCCTGTATCAGCTGAAATCGAAAAGCCAGGCCACCACCCAGACCAATCAGAAGATTGCGGGTGAGGCCCAGAAGTCGGCTGCGCGCCAGACTGAAGTCGAGCAGATGGAACAGAAGAAGGTCGAGCAGGAAGCGGTGAAGGCTGCTGCGGAACAAAAGAAAGAAGAGGCGGCTCAAAAGGCCGAGGAATCGAAAAAGGCTGACGAGGCGAAGAAAGCTGACGAGGCTAAAAAGGCTGATGAAGCCAAGAAAGCCGATAAAGCTGCTGAAGCCAAGAAGGCTGAAGAGAAACAATTGGCTGATATAGCCAAGAAGAAATCTGAAGAAGAAGCCAAGAAAGCTGCTGAAGAAGAGGCCAAGAAAAAGGCCGCTGAAGACGCGAAGAAAAAGATAGTCGAAGACGCGAAGAAGAAAGCCGCGGACGACGCCAAGAAGAAAGCTGAAGCTGACGAGGCGAAGAAGAAAATCGCCGACGACGCGAAGAAGAAAGCTGCCGCCGATGCCTCGAAGAAAAAGGCCCAGGAAGCAGCCCGTAAATCGACCGAAGACAAAAAGGCCCAGGCCTTGGCCGATTTGCTTTCCGACACGCCGCAGCGCCAGCAAGCCTTGGCCGATGAACGTGGTGATGAAGTCGCGGGCAGTTTCGATGACCTGATTCGTTCACGGGCAGCGGAAGGTTGGACCCGTCCTCCTTCGGCACGTAAAGGCATGACAGTAGTGCTGCAGATCGGCATGTTGCCGGATGGTACGGTGACCTCGGTCAGCGTGGCCAAGTCCAGTGGCGACGGTTCGTTCGACAGTTCGGCGGTAGCAGCGGTCAAGAACATTGGCCGGTTGACCGAGATGCAGGGAATGAAACCAAGCGACTTCGCTCCCTACCGTTCATTCAAGATGACATTCACACCTGAGGATCTAGCCTTGTGAGAAACCTTCTTCGAGGAATGCTTGTCGTTATTTGCTGCATGGCAGGGATAGCGGCGGCGGATGAAAAGAACATCCTGGTCACCAGCGGTAGCGATCGGGCCACCCCGATCGCCGTTGTACCGTTTGGCTGGCAGGGCGGCAGCGTGCTGCCGGACGACATGTCGCAGATCATCAGTGATGACCTGCGCAACTCCGGTTACTACGCACCGATCGACAAAGGCAACATGATCAGCCAGCCGACCCAGGCCAGCGAAGTCATCTTCCGTGACTGGAAAGCGCTGAACGCCCAGTACCTGATGGTGGGCAGCATCACGCCTGCCGGCGGTCGCCTGCAGATCCAGTACACCCTGTTCAACGTCGCGACCGAGCAGCAAGTGCTGACCGGCAGCGTGTCGGGTACCACGGATCAGTTGCGGGACATGGCGCACTACATCTCCGACCAGTCGTTTGAAAAGCTGACCGGGATCAAGGGTGCCTTCTCGACTCGCCTGCTCTATGTAACAGCAGAGCGTTTTTCGGTAGACAACACTCGCTACACGCTGCAGCGCTCCGACTATGACGGCGCTCGTGCAGTGACGCTGCTGCAATCCCGTGAGCCGATCCTGTCGCCACGCTTTGCACCCGACGGCAAGCGTATCGCCTACGTGTCCTTTGAACAGAAGCGTCCACGCATCTTCGTTCAGCACATCGACACCGGTCGCCGTGAGCAGATCACCAACTTCGAAGGCCTGAATGGCGCGCCAGCCTGGTCGCCGGATGGTTCTCGCCTGGCGTTCGTATTGTCCAAAGACGGTAACCCGGACATTTACGTGATGAACATGGCTTCGCGCCAACTGAGCCGTGTTACCAGCGGCCCTGGCATCAACACCGAACCGTTCTGGGGTAAGGATGGTTCGACCATCTACTTCACCTCCGACCGTGGCGGCAAGCCGCAAGTCTACAAAACCAGCGTCAACGGCGGCGGCGCCGAACGTGTGACCTTTATTGGTAACTACAACGCTGCACCTAAGCTTTCGGCTGATGAAAAGACGTTGGTGATGATTCACCGTCAGGATGGTTTCACTAATTTCCGGGTTGCGGCCCAGGATTTGCAGCGCGGAACCGTAAAAATCCTTACAGATACCAACCTTGATGAGTCAGCCACTGTTGCGCCCAACGGCACCATGGTAATCTACGCCACCCGCCAGCAGGGCCGGGGAGTCTTGATGCTCGTGTCCATTAATGGACGCGTAAGGCTCCCGCTTCCTACCGCACAAGGCGAAGTCAGAGAACCATCCTGGTCCCCTTACCTGAACTGACGCGGCGCTACAAAAAGAAGTACTTAACACACTGGGGTTCATTAGGAGTTTCACGATGGAAATGCTGAAGTTTGGTAAGTTTGCTGCTCTGGCTCTGGCTCTGTCCGTAGCCGTTGGTTGCTCGTCTAAAGGCGGCGACAATGCCGGTGAAGGCGCAGCTGTTGATCCAAACGCTGGTTACGGCGCTAACACTGGTGCAGTTGACGGCTCCCTGAGCGAAGAAGCTGCTCTGCGCGCTATCACCACTTTCTACTTCGAATACGACAGTTCGGACCTGAAACCAGAAGCCATGCGCGCTCTGGACGTTCACGCGAAGGACCTGAAAGCTAACGGCGCTCGCGTTGTTCTGGAAGGTAACACCGACGAACGTGGTACTCGTGAGTACAACATGGCACTGGGCGAGCGTCGTGCGAAAGCCGTTCAGCGCTACCTGGTACTGCAAGGTGTTGCTCCAGGCCAACTGGAACTGGTTTCCTACGGTAAAGAGCGTCCAGTTGCTACTGGCCACGACGAGCAGTCCTGGGCTCAAAACCGTCGCGTCGAACTGCGTAAGTAATTCGTCATGCGAACGTGCCGTCGTGCTCTAACTGTATTGGCTCTCAGCCTGGCACCGCTTGCGGTGTGGGCTGCGGTTCCTGTGGAAGATAGCAACTCTGGCTATAACAATAGCGGGAGCAGTTATCCGCCAGCGGGTTATGGCACGAACGGCGCCTATGCCGGGGGGGCGGCTACGGCCGCGCCTTCGGCACAGGGCGAACTGTTCAACCAGCTGCAACGCATGCAGGATCAATTGTCGCAGCAACAAGGCACGATTGAAGTTCTGCAGAATCAAGTGAACCAGCTGAAGCAAGAAGGCCTGGAGCGTTACCAGGATCTTGATCGACGTATTGGAGCCGGCGTTACACCAGCCGCTACTCCTGATAATTCTTCTGCCGGTGGCGCGCCAAGTGCCGCCGCCGGTGGTGCAGCAGCAGGGGCCGCGGCTGCCAGCCAAGCCCCTGCCGCCAGCAGCGAACCGGGTGATCCGGCGAAGGAAAAACTGTATTACGACGCAGCCTTCGACCTGATCAAAGCCAAGGATTTCGATAAGGCCAGCCAGGCTTTTACCGCATTCCTGCGCAAATACCCGAACAGCCAGTACGCGGGCAACGCCCAGTACTGGTTGGGTGAGGTGAACCTGGCCAAAGGCGACTTGCAAGGTGCAGGTCAGGCGTTTGCCAAGGTCAGCCAGCTGTACCCCAAGCACGCCAAGGTGCCGGATTCGCTGTACAAACTGGCTGACGTAGAACGCCGCCTGGGTCATACCGACAAGGTCAAAGGCATTCTGCAGCAGGTGGTGGCCCAATATCCGGGTACCTCCGCTGCTCAGTTGGCACAGCGGGATCTGCAACGCATGTAAGCGTCGCAACCCGTTCAGAAGAAACCCGCGCCCTGCGCGGGTTTTTTCGTTAGAATCCACGCCCTTTTATGAAACACGCTTCCTGGGGTTTACGCGTTGGCGGAATTCCTCGAAGTGCCTGACGGAGGCGGACAGCCTGTTTAGCTGTTACGCCCGTGGCGACTATGCAAGACACATTACGTATCACCGAAGTTTTTTACTCGTTGCAGGGTGAAACGCGCACTGCCGGGCTGCCCACTGTATTTGTGCGCCTCACCGGTTGCCCGCTGCGTTGCCAGTACTGCGACAGCGCCTACGCCTTCAGTGGCGGTACCGTGCGCACCCTTGACGACATCCTCGAGCAAGTGGCCGGTTACCGGCCGCGTTATGTCTGCGTCACCGGTGGCGAGCCGCTGGCGCAGCCTAATGCCATTCCCCTGCTCAAGCAGTTGTGTGATGCCGGTTACGAGGTTTCCCTGGAAACCAGCGGTGCCCTGGATATTTCCGCGGTCGACCCTCGCGTCAGTCGTGTTGTCGACCTCAAGACCCCGGGTTCCAAGGAAGCGCACCGCAACCGCTACGAGAACATCGAGTTGCTGACGGCCAACGACCAGGTCAAGTTCGTCATCTGTTCCCGTGAAGACTACGACTGGGCGACCTCCAAGCTGATCCAATATGGCCTGGACCGCCGTGCCGGCGAAGTGCTGTTTTCCCCCAGCCATTATGACCTGAATGCTCGCGACCTGGCTGACTGGGTTGTCGCAGACAATCTACCGGTGCGCCTGCAGCTGCAGTTGCACAAGTACCTGTGGAACGACGAGCCGGGGCGCTGAGATGACTGATCAAAAGCGTGCTGTCATCCTGCTGTCCGGCGGCCTCGACTCCGCCACCGTGGTCGCCATGGCCCGTGCAGAAGGCTACAGCTGCTACACCATGAGCTTCGACTACGGCCAGCGTCACCGTGCCGAGCTGGAGGCTGCTGCCCGCGTCGCCCGAGACCTGGGCGTGGTGGAGCACAAGGTGATCGGCCTGAACCTCGACGGCATGGGTGGTTCGGCGCTGACCGACAGCTCCATAGACGTGCCGCAAGGCCCCAGCGAAGGCATCCCGGTGACCTACGTGCCGGCGCGTAACACCGTCTTCCTGTCCCTGGCCCTTGGCTGGGCCGAAGTCCTCGAGGCGCGCGACATCTTCATCGGCGTCAACGCCCTGGACTACGCCGGCTACCCGGACTGCCGTCCCGAGTACATCGAGTCGTTCGAGCGCATGGCCAACCTCGCTACCAAGGCCGGTGTAGAAGGGCCGGGCTTTCGCATCCTGGCGCCGCTGCAGAACCGTAGCAAGGCCGATATCGTGAAGGCTGGCGTAGGACTTGGCGTCGATTACTCGCTGACTGTTTCCTGCTATCAGGCGGATACTGACGGTCGTGCTTGTGGGAAGTGCGACAGCTGCCGACTGCGTGCAGAGGGCTTCCAGGCGGCCGGAATTACTGACCCAACGCGTTATTTCTGATTTATTTCAAATAAGGTGTTGAATAATCCTTAGAAATCAGTATTATACGCGCCACCACACAGCGGGTCGTTAGCTCAGTTGGTAGAGCAGTTGGCTTTTAACCAATTGGTCGTAGGTTCGAATCCCACACGACCCACCATTTTTGGCGGTTTAGAAAATCCGGAAGGCCCACGCAAGTGAGGATTTCCGGGTTTTTTTTTGCCCAACAAAAGCCGATCACTCTCATGGCAGAGAGTGATCGGCTTTTTTGTTAAAGCTAGCCGAACCGCCCGGTGATGTAGTCCTCGGTTTGCTTCATCTTCGGCTTGGTGAAGATCTCATCCGTATTGCCGTGCTCAATCAGCTCCCCCATGAACATGAACGCCGTGCTGTCGGACACCCGCGCGGCCTGCTGCATGTTGTGGGTCACGATGATCACCGTGTATTGCTCTTTCAGTTCGGTGATCAACTGTTCGATGCGCCCGGTGGAAATCGGGTCGAGTGCCGAGGTCGGTTCATCCAGCAGCAACACCTGCGGCCGCAGCGCAATGGTGCGGGCGATGCACAGGCGTTGCTGCTGCCCGCCTGAGAGACTCTGGGCGCTCTGCTTGAGTTTGTCTTTCACCTCATCCCACAGCGCGCCGCCGCGCAAGGCTTGCTCGACTCGATCATCCATTTCCCGGCGCGACAGCTTTTCATGGTGGCGCACGGCATAGGCGATGTTGTCGTAGATCGACATGGGGAACGGCACCGGCTTCTGGAAGACCATCCCGACATGACTGCGCAGGCGGTTCATCGAGTAGCCGGGGGCGAGGATGTTTTCGCCATTGAGCAGCACTTCACCGCGGGCTTCCTGCTTCGGGTACATCGAGTAGATACGGTTGAATACCCGCAGCAAGGTCGACTTCCCGCAACCCGATGGACCGATGATCGCGGTGATGCGTTTTTCCGGAATGTCGATGTCGATGGATTTCAGCGAACGTTGGTTGTTGTAGAAAAACTCCAACCCACGGACACGGATTTTGGTTTTTTCAGGATCAAGGCGGGTCGATTGCATCAGTGGGACCTATTGCGCAAAAGAATCAGGCGAGACAGCAAGCTCAGCACCAGCACGAACATCGTCAGTACCAAGGCGCCTGCCCATGCGAGGGAGTGCCAGTCATCGAAGGGGCTCATGGCGTACTGGAAAATAACCACCGGCACGCTGGCGATCGGTTTGAGCAGGTTGCTGCTCCAGAACTGGTTGCCGAAGGCGGTGAACAGCAGCGGGGCGGTTTCCCCGGTAATCCGGGCCAGCGCCAGCAGGATGCCGGTCACCACACCCGCCTTGGCCGCCCTCAACACGATCTGCAACGTCAGCTTCCATTGCGGCACGCCCAGGGCCAGGGCCGCCTCACGCATGGTGGAGGGCTGCAGTTGGAGCATCTCGTCGGTCGTCCTCACCACCACCGGAATCACCAGCAGTGCCAACGCCAGGGCGCCAGCAATGGCAGAGAAGCCGACCTGGTGATTGGTCAGCAGGTTCAGCGGCAGGATTACGCCGGTGTAGATGAACAAACCGAGGACGATCGAGGGCGCGGACAGCAGAATATCGTTGATGAAACGCACTGTGGTACCCAGGCGCGAGTGCCGTGCGAACTCCGCCAGCCAGATACCGGCCATCAGCCCGATGGGCGTGCCAATCAGCAGCGCAATCCCGGACATCAGGGCGCTGCCGTAAAACGCGTTGGCCAGGCCGCCGTCTGTTCCGGGCGGCGGCGTCATCTCGGTAAACAGGCGCAGGTTGAGTGCCTGAAAACCGTTGATGATGGTAGTCAGCAGAATCCACGCCAGCCACAGCAGGCCAAAGACCGTCGCGCCACAACTGAGCAGCATGGCCACCCGGTTCTTGAAGGCACGCTTGCGGTACAGGCGGTCGTTGCTGTTCATAGGCCCTCCTTGCGTGACAGGCGCATGAGCATCAACCGCGCCAGTGCCAGCACCACGAATGTCACGATAAACAGCAGGAAGCCCAGGGCGATCAGCGCCGAACGATGCAGGTCGGTGTAGGCCTCGCTGAACTCGTTGGCGATGACCGATGCAATGGAACTGCTGGGCATCAGCAACGAGGCGGAGAACTGTTGCGCGTTACCCAGCACGAAGGTGACGGCCATGGTTTCACCCAGGGCGCGACCGAGGCCAAGAAAGATCCCGCCGACCACGGCCGAGCGGGTGTAGGGCAACACGATGTCCCACACCACTTCCCAGGTAGTACTACCGAGTGCGTAGGCCGACTCCTTCAATTGAGTCGGAACACTGCGGAAAACCTCATGCATCACCGACGTGATGAACGGCGTAATCATGATCGCCAGGACGATACCGGCGGTCAGCATCCCGATGCCCAGCGGCGGTCCCTGGAACAGCGAGCCAATAAACGGAAGTGCGCCCAGGTAGTCATTGATCCAGGGTGACAAGTGTTCTGCCATGAAGGGCCCGAAAACAAACAGGCCCCACATGCCGTAGATGATTGAGGGAATGCCCGCGAGCAATTCAACGGCGGAGGCGACTGGCATTCTCAGCCAGGGCGGCGCCACTTCGGTGAGGAAAATCGCGATGCCGAAACTCACGGGCACCGCAATCAGTAACGCGAGGAAAGAGGTGACCAAGGTGCCGTAAATCGGCACCAGGGCGCCGAAGTGGTTGTTGACCGCATCCCAGTCGGTGCTGGTAATGAAACCGAAACCAAAAGTCTTGAAGGCCAGGCCGCCGCCCCAAAGCGTTGAGGCAGCAATGCTGGCCAATAACAGCAAGACCAGCATGGCAGCGCCGAACATGGAGCGTTTGAACCACAGGTCATTGCGCTGATCGCGAGCAGCGCGGTTGTCACCGCTCACATCGCCCGCGTGAGTAGTCATCACCATCGGTTGCACGGTTTCGTTCATATCAGATGTGCTCACCAGCGCCCCCTGGCATCAGGTTGCTTGAGGGCGCGGGTCTCAGGGACGGATCAGTGGGCGAAGTCGGACTTCCAGTAACCTTCGATCCGGGTCACGAGGGAATCAGGCAGCGCGACGTAGTCCAATGCCGCAGCCTGCTGTTGACCTTTCTCCAATGACCATTTGAAGAAGTTGAAAGCGGCCTGGCTTTGCTCGGCGTTCTTGGCCTGCTTGTACATGATGATCCAGGTGGTCGCCGTGATCGGCCACGCGTTCTCGCCCGGTGCGTTGGTCATGATCAGGTTGAAGTCCTTGGCGTTGGCCCAGTCGGCGGTATCCGCCGCTGCCTGGAAGGCCTTGGCGTTGGGCTCGACGAATTTGCCGGACGCGTTCTTCAGTGAGGCGTAAGTCATCTTGTTCTGCAGGGCGTAGGCGTATTCAACAAAGCCGATGGAATTCTTGATCTGCTTTACGTAGGCCGAAACACCTTCGTTACCCTTGCCGCCCACACCGACTGGCCACGGCACGGTGGTGCCGAAACCGATTTTGCTTTTCCAGCCATCACTGACTTTGGAGAGGTAGTTGGTGAAGTTGTACGAGGTGCCCGAGCCGTCCGAGCGGTGGACCACGGTGATATTCGCGCCGGGCAGCTTCAGGCCGGGGTTGAGCGCGGCAATCGCCGGGTCGTTCCAGGCCTTGATGTCACCGAGGAAAATCTTCGCCAGCACCTCGCCATCGAGTTTCAGCTGGCCTGCTGCAACGCCTTCGACGTTCATCACCGGCACGATACCGCCAATCACGCTGGGGAACTGGCCGAGGCCGCCGGCCTTCAGTTCATCCGCCGACAGCGGTGCGTCGGAAGCGCCGAAATCCACGGTGGCCGCCTTGATCTGGGCGATGCCGCCGCCAGAACCGATGGACTGGTAGTTGATCCGGTCACTGGAGCTTTTGCTGTATTCCTGGGACCACTTGGACAGCACCGGGTAGACGAAACTGGAGCCTGCACCCGTGACGTCAGTGGCGTGAGCGACACCACTCAGGCACAGGGCAGTGAACAACACTGACAGACTCTTTTTGGTCAGCAACATCACGACGACACCTCAAAGGAAGGGGGTAGGTGGAGGGCTCCACCTGTCTGGGACGTGACGATTTAATTCCTGAAATGTGTCTGTTTAATGACGGTTTGGCTTTATGAAGAAACATTTAGAAATGTTTGCTCCGATGAAAGCGGGCATGCCCGTCTCCACCGGAGCAGGGTTGCTTAGTGGGTGCCTTGATCAATCCCGGCCTGCAACTCCTGGCTATTACTGTGCCCGCCTACCCGCAGCGGTCCGAGGTTGATGGCTTGATCCTTACGCGTTGCGTCGTCCTGTTTGCGCGTCAGTTCATCCTTGGCGCCGAGCGCCAGATTGACCGGTGACTTCGAGACGTTCAGCCCGACATCCGCGCGATAATCGCTGCCCGTCAACGTGGTGGCGTTTACCGCAGAACCACCCAAATCGACTTTGCCTTCCGAAGCCCCGATGCGCGCACCGGTCAAGCGAGTCTCACCACCCACCTGCAAGTTCACGCCCTGGGTACCGCTGATGCCCGAGGCCTGAGTGACGCTGTCCTTGGCGACGTGGCTGACGTTCAGGTTCAAGGTCGGGGTGTAGGCGGTGGTGCCGCTCTTGTCGCCGAACAACACGCTTTCTGCGGTATTGGCCACCGAGCTGCCGGTGGTGTTCTTGCCGCTGACGGCGTAGCTGTCACTGGTTTTCGGCCAGAGCTTTTCCTTGACGCTGGACAGGCGCGTGCCCAGGGCGTCCTTCTTGTCGGCGAGGTAAGTCTTGGCCTGCTCCACGCGGGTGCCGAAGGCGCCACGGGGCTCGGGGTTCACGTCGTAGCTACCGCTGCGGGTGAGTTTTTCGCCCAAGCGTTCCTTGGCGTTGCCGACGCTATTAACCACGTTGTCCTTGGCCGAGGCCAGGTGCTCGGTGCCCTTGTCGACGGCGTTCTCGAGTTTTTCGCGGTGCTTGTCGAACGCGCCTTCCGCCTTGGCCTGCACTTTGTCCTTGAGGGGGCCGGTGGTCTTGGCGAGTTTGTTGACGACGCCGGGCTGGTTTTTTTCAACGTCCAGCTTGGCATCGACGTTGACCTGGGTGCTGCTGACGTGATCCTTGCGGCTCTCGACCATGAGGTCGCCGCCGATCTTGCCGCTCACCTGATTCGCGTCGATCCGTGCCCCGGACAATCGGGTATCACCGGCACTGTTGATCACCACGGTGTCGGCCTTGATCTGGCTGTCGTGCTGAGTGGTGCCTTGCAGGTAATCGACGTCGACCTTGGCCCGGGCATTGATGCCGTGTTGGGTCTTTGGCGTGTCGTGTTCACCCGCGTTGGCCAGTGTGGTTTTGCCGCCGCTGCCGCCCGCGCCCAAGGTCACGCCCCAGCTGTCATGGGCCTGGGTCGATTGCGCCGACTCTTGCAGGATGCCGCCATTTACCGCGTCGAGGCTGACGTTGCTGGCCGCGATTTGCGTGCCTTGCAGGTGGATGGCATCGGCGCTGTTGCCGCCGCTGGCGAGCGCCACGTTGCCGTTGCTGTGCAGCTGTCCGACGCTGACGGTCTGGTCGTTTTCCGCGCCCTTGCCGATGTTGAAGTTGGCGCTGAGGCTCCCGGTCTTGCCGCTGCTTTCGGCGCTGCTGGTCTTGCCGGCGCCGACGTTCAGGCCGCCGCCCAGGTTGCTGGCGTTGCTGACGTGGCGCTCGGTGGCGGCTTGCAGGTCCAGCTTGCCACCGGCGGCGAGGTTGATGTCACCGGTCTTGGCGCTGCTGCTGCCAATCCGGGTGCCTTGCAGGGTCAGGTCGGCGCCGCTGTTGAGTTGCACCGGACCTTTGCCCTGGAGGGTCGCGACCCGGGCCTGGCTGTCCTGGGTGTCCAGGCGCTTGTTGTCCAGCTGCACGCCGGCACCGAGGTTGACGTTATTGCCGTTGGTGCCCGGCGCCGTGCCCACGGTCAACGAGCCGTTGCCGCGCAGGGTGCTGCTGGTTTTGCTCTGGGTGTCGTTGGCTTGATTCAGCGCCAACTCGCCGCCCGCCTTGAGGTCGACACCGGCCTGGCCGCCGTTGAACTGGCTGCCTTCATAACGCGCATCGCCCTTGATGTCGATGCCCACGCCTTGGGCCCCGGCGTAGCTGCCGACCACTGCCGTGCTGGTGGATTCGCGTACGTCACTGCTGCCGCCGGCGCCGCTGCCGCGCACGTTCAAGTCTTCACCCGTGGTGGTGTAGACCCGCACGCCGGCCTTGGCGTCCACGCCTTGCTCGCTGCTGCTGTGGGTATTGGCGGCAGCGGTGGCAAGGTGGCTGCCGGCATCGATTTTCAGGCCGCCCTCGGTGGCATGGTATTGAGTGCCTTCATCCTGCAGTTTGCCGGCGACGTTGACCTGCACCGTGCCGCCCGTGAACTGGCTGACCACTGCCGTGCTGTCCTGCTGTGTGCGGGACTTGTTGGCATGGCCGACTTCAACATCGAGCCCGACATTGGGTTGCTCGAACGCGTCCAGCAGCCCTGGCTGATGAAACTTGCTTTGGGCCACACCTTCGATGGCTTTTTCGATGGGCCGGGTGATGCCTTTGTATTCGATATTGGCGCCGGCATCGGCCGTCCAGCCATTCTCCTTGTGGGTGCTGGACTCGCTGTTATGCGCCGCCTGGTTGTCGACCTGCGCAGCGTTGACCTGCAACCCGGAACCGGCCTTGACCTGTGCGCCCTGGCTGGTGAGGGTGTTGCCGGCATTGATGGTCAGCTTGCCGGCCGCCGCAACGGTGCTGGTGTGCGCGGTGGTTTTGCTGTTGGTGTCGTGGCTGCTTTGATGGCTGAACTGCGCGCCGCTGCCGGCCCTGTCGAGGCCGCCGGTGTAGTAGACGCCACCGCCAGTGGTGGTCTGCTCGGTGGTGTTGGCAGTGCTGTCATGGGTCGCCAGCAACTCGACATTTTTCCCGCTTAAGGTCGCATCACCCTGGGTGGCCTTGAGGCCTGAACCCTCTACGCTCAAATCGCCACCCGCGGCGACGGCCAGGGTACCGCCGCTGAGGCTGGAGGCTTGTTGGCGGGTGGTGTCGGTGTGGCTGGTTTTCTGCTGGTCTTCGTAGTTCACGCCTGCGCGATACTGGCGCGTGCCGTCGGCGGTTTCCTTGGCGTAGCCATCAAAACCCCGCGTGTGAGTGCGGGTGGTGTCGCTGGAAGTGTTTTCCGCCGAGGCGATCTTGATATCACCCTTGGCGTCAGCCGTCAGTTCACCTGTGGCAGACACCTTGGAACCACTGACTTCGATGTCCTTGGCGCTGCGCAGTGCGAGGTTACTGTCCGAGCGCAGTTCGCTGGCGACCACGGTGCTGTCCTTGAGGTTCTTGCGGCTTTCGTCCTTGGAGATCCCGAAGAACTTGCTGTCCTTGCTGTAGCGGTTGTCGTGGGACGTGTCGCGTACGCCATCGATCACCAGCGAACCCTTGTCGCTGATGACGCTGGCCTGCGTGCCGCCACGGGCCTGGCTGCCGCTGATGCGTACTTCATCGGCCTTCACGATCAGCTTGCCGTCGGCGTTGACCTTGCTGCCGGTATTCAGGGTTTTGCCCTTGTCGCCATCGCCCTTGGAGCCGAAGAAACTGCCGCCCACCAGGTCACCGGAGTAACCGTTATCCCGGCTGCTTTGGGTGCGGCTGGCGCTGGTGATTTCCACGTGCCGGGCGGCCAGTTGAATATCCCCCGGGGTTTTCAGTTCGGCGCCCTGCAATTGCAGGGCCTGCCGGCCGGTCAGTTCCAGGTTCTTGCCGGCCTTGAGGCTACTGGTGATGCTGCGTTGTTCGCTGGCGGACTTGTCCCAGTCGGCTTTCCACAGGTGCTTGCGGTGGTTGCCCTGGTCGCGGGTTTCATGGGTCTCGGTGGCGGCGGTCAGGCGCAGGTCCGCGCCACTGTTGACCCGCACGGTGTCGCCGGCGTCGACACGGCTGGCCTTGATCTCGGTGTTGGCGCCGGAAGACAGCGCGGCATTCTGTTGCGCGACGACGCTGTTGCCGTGCTGGCGCGAGTCCTTGTCGGTGGTGGTGCGGTCATAGGTTTCGTAGGTGAAGAGGAAGTTGCTGTTGTTCCACTGCTCACGCTTTTCCTGAAGCTTGCGGCTTTCCAGGCTGCTCAGGGTCAGGTTGCGGCCAGCGTCGAGCTTGACGTTGCGCCCGCCAACATCGGTGGCGGCCAGGCTCAAGTCCTTGGCGCTGTGCAGGTCGACATCGCCCTGGCGGCTCTGCACCCCGGCGCGGGTGGCCTCAAGGCTATTGGCGTGCACCTGGCCGCTGATGTCGAGGTCGCCGGCCGAGCGGATGTTCACGCCGTCCCGCCCATCCACTTGCACGGCCCCCACGCGTACGCCGGCACCTTCGGCGGTACTGACGATATTGATCCGCCCGGCCTGCATCGCACCGAACAGGCTGGCGTCGATACGTTGTTCCCCGGTCTTGCTGGCCGGGTCCACCTGGCGCACCTGGCCGCTGGCAACGTCGACCTGATTGCGGCCGATGGTGAGGTTCAATTGATCACGGGCGCTGAGCCGACCTTCGCTGTCGATGCGCGGTGCGATCAGGTTGATCGAGCCGTCACGGTTTTGCAGGCCCTGGGCCTGCACCGTCAGTTGGCCGCTTGCATCACGGGTGTTCAAGCCTTGCAGCTTGCCGTCGCTGAGTTCGGGACGGCCGACGACCAGGCTGGCGTTGGGGGTGTTGATGAAGCTGCCACCGTTGACAGAAATCCCGTTCGGGTTGGCCAGCACATAATCCGCCGCCCGGCCAAAAATCTCCTGCGCACCGTTGAGAGCCGAGGCGTTACGGCTGACCACTTCATTGAGGATCACGCTCGCTGCCTGGCCCTGGAACTGCGGGTTGGCCGCCAGGTGCCCGGCGAGCTGGGATTGCCCGGCCTGCAAGGCGTTGTTCAACACCACGCCTTGGCGGTCGACGTTGTAGTCGAGAAATTGGTTGTGGGACAGGCCGCCGGCATTCGGCGCGACGATATTGACGATAGGCACGCCCGCCTGGTTTTGCAGTTGCGGGGTGCCGCCGGGCCCTTCGACGACGGTCAAGCCGCCGGCCAGTACGAGTTGAGGTAACAGGAACAGGCTGGCGATGGCCCAGCGCAGTTTGCCCTGTGGAGAGAGGTGAAAAGCATGAGTGTTAGTCGGCATAAATAGTCTCGCTCTGTTGGCTGATCGGTGAAGTGCGTCGTTCGGTGCAACGCTGCCGTGCTGATCAGGTGCTGCGGTTATTTCAGGCAAATCAGGTGTCGGCTCATATCTGCAAACTAAGGCGCGTCAGCCAGACCTCCGGCTCCTGGGCAAACCCCGCGGGGGTGTTCAAGTTGCGTTGGTAATCGAGGTCGAGTTGCACGTTCTTCCAGCTCAGGTTGAGCCCGGCACTGGCGCCGCTCAGGCGTTGGCTGCGGGCGCCGTATTCACGCTTGACCCAGCCGTTGTCCAGGCCCAGGTGCGGGGTGATCTTGAACGGCAGGTCGCTGTTGAGTGGCAGGCGCAGGGTGTTGCGCCACACCGCGCCGATGGCGCCGGACGCGCTGTTCTCGCGATAGCCACGCACCGCCGAATCGTCAGTCACCAGCAGTTGTTCGATGGCAGGCAATGCATCCGGGCTGTATTGCACCGACAGTTGGCTCTGCCACTGCCACGGTTGCCCGATGAGCTGGCCGTTGCGCCATTGGGTGAGGTTGGCGCGGTACTTGTGAAATTGCGCCTGGGGCAGGTTTTTCACTACCTGATCGGCATCGCGGTCGGCGCCGAACCAGGTCAGGCCCTGAGCGTAATTGACGTCCAGGTTCCACACCGCGCTGTTGAGCCAGAACAGATTCACACCGGCCTCGGCCACGGTCAGGGTCGGGCTCTGAATACCCAGCCGAACCTTTTGCAGGTAGCTGTCGACGTCCTTGTAAGCCAGTTGCAGGTTGGCGCTTAGTTGATGGCTTTGGTCGCGCCACAACACCCGGTCGGTGCGCAGGCTGACTTGATCGGTGCGGCCACTGTTATAGAGCGTGGTGCGGCTGAGCTTGAACGGCGAGCGGTACTCGGCATGGCTGGCGAACAGGCTGTAGGTCCAGTAACCGTAGGGGATGGAATAAAACAGGCTGTTGCTGCGGCTGTAACGCGGGCCGTGGTTGAGGGTGTCGCTGAAGCTCAGGTTGAGGGCGTCGTTGAGCTGCAACGGGCTGTCCATGCTCAGGCTCACCGCATTGCGATCACGGCCGGTGCCGGCACTTCCCAGGTTGTCGACACCCAGTCCCCACGCCCACCGCGAGGCACTGCTGCGCGAGCGCAGGATGATCCGTGAGGCGCCCGGTGTGCTGCCGGGGGCGATGTCGGCGGTGAGGTCAACCGAGCGCAGGCGATTGAGTTGGTCCAGGCCCTGTTCCAGGTCCCGCAGGTTCAGCGGTTCGCCGAGCATTCCCGGGAATGCCCCGCGTAATGACACGGGCAGGCTCTGGTCGGCCAGCTCGATGGCTTCGACGTAGCCTTCCTCGACGTGAATATCCAGCGGGTGCCCGGCGGCCGGGGTGCTGATCAGGTATGGGCGACTGGCGATATAGCCGGCCTCGACATACAGGCGGGTGATCTCGGCGAGCAGGCGGTTGATCTGCGCGACGCCCATGCACGGCGCCACATAGGGTTCGATGCGGGTGTTCAGTTCAGCCTTGTTGAACAGCGTGACACCGGCCACGCGCGTACCGCTCAAAGGCCAGCAGCGCTGGTCCTGGCCGGTGTCTGCCGGCGGTGCGGGTGTGGTCGGTGGTACTGCGAAACTGCCTCGCTGGATTTGCCGCTGACGCTGTTCCAGTTGTAATTGCTGCAGGTCGCGCTGCTGTTGCTGCTGCAAGCGCAATGCTTCCTGGCCGGGCAGCGGCCCATCGGCGGCGGCCGCCGGCAGCGTGCACAGGCAGAGCAGGGCAACGATCAGTTTGTTGCTACAACAGAGTCGCTCGGTTGAGGGCTGATTCGGCACTCGACATCCTTAACGTGAAATACGCACGATCCATGCCCCTGAGCCAAAACGGTGAACTCAGGGACTTTCCACAGTTGAGCCATCATTAAACGGTTTGTTACATCAGTGGCAGGATTTATTACGTAAAACGTGGGGAATGCCGCGTTATTCACAAAATAAATGCACAGAGGTGGTGCAGGACGGGCAAGCGGGTGCCTAATGCAGGTTGGTTTTTCGGGCTTTTGTCAGGAGGGATGGTGCGAGGGGACCTTTTGATTGTTGCAATACAGGCGCTTAATCGTTTTGTTTATAAGTGGCTGAAAAGGGCAGCCCCGGCCTTGGCAAGAGACCGGGGCTGCTTCGCTTCAACTCAGTTTTGGCCGCGCACCAGAATCGATTCATTGATTTGTGCAATCGACGTGACCCCGGTCAGCGTCATGGCCACGCGCATCTCCTTGGCGAAGATATCCAGCAGGTTTTCCACGCCACGCTGTCCGTCGGCGGCCAGTGCATAAGCTTGTGCACGGCCCAGCAATACGCCCTTGGCACCCAGCGCGAGCATGCGCACCACGTCCAGCCCCGAGCGTACGCCGGAGTCCACCAGCACCGTCAGATCGCTGCCCACGGCTTGTACGATAGGTGCCAGCGCCTTCGCCGTGGACAGCACGCCATCCAGCTGGCGGCCGCCGTGGTTGGAGACGACGATGCCGTCGGCGCCAAAGCTCACCGCGTCCTTGGCATCCTCGGGGTCGAGGATGCCTTTGATGATCATCGGGCCTTTCCAGAACTCGCGGATCCACTCCAGGTCTTTCCAGCTGATGGACGGGTCGAAGTTGTTGGCCAGCCAGCCGATGTAGTCCTTCAGTTGGGTGGGCTTGCCCAGGTATTTGGAGATGTTGCCCAGGTCGTGGGGGCGCCCCAGCAGACCCACATCGAAGGCCCAGGCCGGTTTGGTCATGGCTTGCAGGATTTGGCGTTGCGGCCCGTAGGCGCCGGACATCCCCGAATGAGCGTCGCGATAACGCGCGCCGGGGGTGGGCATATCGACGGTGAACACGAGGTTTTTCACGCCCGCGGCCTGGGCTCGCTCCAGAGCATTTTTCATGAAGCCGCGATCTTTCAGCACATACAGCTGAAACCAGATGGATTGCGCGCTCTGGGACGCCACTTCCTCGATCGGGCACACAGACACCGTCGACAGGCAAAACGGAATGCCCTTGTTCGCCGCCGCCTTCGCCGCCTGGACTTCACCGCGCCGGGCAAACATGCCGGTCAGGCCCACCGGGCTGAGGACCACCGGCATCGCCAAGGGCTGGTCGAACAGCGTGGTTTCAAGGCTCAGGCTTTCGACGTTACGCAGGATGCGCTGGCGCAGGCTGATATCGGACAGGTCCGAGCTGTTGGCCCTGAGGGTGTGTTCGGCGTAGGCACCGCCGTCGATGTAGTCAAACAGGAAACGCGGCAGTTTGCGGCGGGCGGCTTCGCGGTAATCCGATGCGGACGAAATGATCATGAACAGTGATGCCCCGAGTGAAGAAAAACGGTGGGGTGAGCATAGACAAAGGCCTTTCATGGTAAAAACAACTTTTCCAACTTGAATCAAGTCGCAAATGGAATACTCATGAACCTTCGTACGTTGTTGGCCTTTGTCGAAGTGGTTCGCCAGGGCAGCTTCTCACAGGCGGCCGAGGTGGTTTCGCTCACCCAGTCTACCGTCAGTAAGGCGGTCAAGACCCTGGAAGATGAGTTGGGCACGCCGCTTTTCAATCGCATCGGTCACAAGAGCGAGCTGACGGCCGCTGGCGAAATTGCCTACCGCCGCGCTCTGGTGTTGCTGGCCGAGCGCAGTGACCTGGTGGCCGAGATCAATGATCTGCTGGGGCTCAAGCGCGGTGTCTTGCGCATCGGCTTGCCGCCGGTGGGCAGTGGCGTGCTGTTTGCGGCGATGTTTGCCTTATATCGACAGCGTTATCCGGAGATCGAGATCGAGCTGATCGAGCACGGCAGCAAGAAGTTGGGCGAATGCCTGGAGGCCGGGGAGGTGGACCTGGCCGCGTTGCTGGTACCGGTGGCGGGTGAATTTGAATATCAGGATGTACGCGTCGAGCCGCTGATGGTGGTGATGCCGATCGACCATCCATTGGCCGGGCGCAAAAGCGTCGATTTTTCCGATCTGGCCGACTCGCCCTTTATTCTGTTCGAAGCCGGGTTTGCGCTTAACCGGATTATTCTCACGGCCTGCGAGCGCAGAGGCGTAGTCCCACGCGTCACCGCCCGCAGCGCCCAGATCGACTTTATCGTCGACCTGGTTGCCGCAGGATTGGGAGTCGCGTTTTTGCCGAGCATGCTGGCTTACAAACACCTGCACGCCGGTATTGCTCTGATCCAGCTGGACGAGCCCCAGACCGATTGGCACATCGCCCTGGCCTGGCGGCGACAGGCGCATCTGCCCCCGGCAGCGCGGGCCTGGCTGGACTTGGCCCTGGAGATGGGCAATGTTCCAGGCAGCGCGGCCCAGCCGGCGGTTTAGCCTTGTGCGATCAGGGTCAGGCGGCTCTTGACGACTTTTTGCAGCAGCAGGGCCAGTGCCTCGGTGGAGTACGGCTTCTGCAGCAAGACAAAACGGCTGGCCTCTTCCTGAGCGATACGCGCGTACTCGTCGTTGTAGCCAGTGGTGAGCACCACCGGCAGCCAGGGATACAGGGCCTCGATTGCGTCCAGCAACTCCAGGCCGCTCATGCCGGGCATGGAGATGTCGGAGAACACCACCTGAAAGCTTTCCGGGTTGGGGGCCAGGGCTTCCAGTGCGCTGTTGGCATCCGGGACCCAGAGTACGTGAAAGCCCATCTGTTCCAGGGTTTGCGAGGTATAAAGGCCGACATCGGCGTTGTCCTCGACCATCAGCACACACAAGCTTGAGACGATGGGCGTGGCGCTGGTGTCTTGAAGAACCGGTAGGGTACTTGGCTCGACCTTGGGCAGGTACAGGGTGAACTGGCTGCCGGTGCCGCACTCGCTCTGCACCAGGATTTCACCGCCCGACTGCTTGGCGAAGCCGTACACCTGAGACAAGCCCAGACCGGTGCCCTGGCCGATGCCCTTGGTGGTGTAGAAGGGCTCAAAGATCGCGTCGAGTTTTTCCGGCGGGATACCCGAGCCGGTGTCGGCCAACTCGATGGTTACGTATTCGGCGATGCGTACCGGATGGGCGCGAACCGAAGGCAACCAGTCTGCCGTCGAAACGGTGATCGTCAAATGCCCATGACCGGCCATGGCGTCCCGGGCGTTGACCACCATATTGACCAGCGCGGTATCGAACTGGCTTTCATCGGCGTTGATAAAGCAGGCGTCGTCAGGCACCTGGATGCTTACCTTGACCCGTGAACCGGTCAGGCTGTCCATCATCTCGCCAACCCGCTTTACACTTTCGCCGACGTTGAACACTTCTGGCCGCAGGGCCTGGCGGCGAGCGAACGTGAGCAACTGGGCGGTCAGGCGGGCTGCGCGGTCGACGGTGCTGGCGATGGCTTCCACGTATTTCACGCGCCGCGCTTCGCTGAGGGCGGGCGGCTTGAGCAAGTCGGCGCAGGATTTGATCACCGTCAGCAGGTTATTGAAATCGTGGGCGACACCGCCAGTAAGCTGGCCGATGGCTTCCAGTTTCTGCGACTGGCGCCGGGCATCTTCCGACAGGCGCAAGGCTTCCTTGGCTTCTTCCTCGGCCTGGATGTCGCGGCCCACGGCATGGATGTAGTCGCTGTCGGGCACGGCCGTCCAGGCGATCATGCGGTAGCTGCCGTCCTGGTGGCGGTAACGGTTCTTGAAGTTGGGGAAGTTCTTGCCGTCCCCCAGACGGCTGACCGCCGAGGATGAGACGGCCAGGTCGTCGGGGTGAACCAGGGCCAGCAATTGGCTGCCCACCAGGTCGTTTTCGGTGTGGCCGAGCATGCGTGTCCACGCCGGGTTCACGGCGGAGATCACACCATCGAGTTGCGCCACCAGCATCAGGTCCGGCGACAGGCGCCAGATGCGGTCGCGGTCGCGGGTGCGTTCGATCACCCGCTGTTCCAGGGACTCGTTGAGTTTGCGCAGGGACTCTTCGGCTTCGCGCAGGGGCGTGATGTCCCGGGACACGCAGAGGATTTTTTCCGGCAGGCCGTCACTGCCCATGATCGGGCTGACGTTCACGTGCCACCATTTCAGGTTGCCGGCCAGGGTGTTGGCGGCGCCGACAAAGCTGGCGTTGCGACCGGCCTTGGCGGCCTCCACGGCGGCCTTGGCGTCGAGATTGCCCTGGTCTTGCCAGAAGTCGGGCCAAGGACAGCCGCGAATCGCATTGAAGTCGCTGACTTCCATGATCTGCTTGCCGCCTTCGCTCATGAAGGTCAGACGGGCGTCCAGGTCCAGCACCTTGATGCAGTCATTGATGCTGGCAAGCACGCGCTCAGTGAAGGCTTCACTGTGAGTGAGGCCCGCGGCGGACAAATCACTCTCGCCAGATTCAGGTGGGCTATTTGTATCGGAGCCCTTCCCGATGGTGCTATTCATTTGAGTGCGGCCGCGCGTGTTAAATGGCCGCCATCATGTCATTACGACACCTATATCACCAGCGACTTGACACTTATTCGGTGACCACCGCTCGCCATGCTGCAAGCGGAAGGACCAGGGTTAAAACCCATCAGTCATATTCGGGTTTTCAGGTCTGAATAAGTGCCGGGAAAACCGTCGAAGTCTTTGAAAAAACTAAGATTGTCGGACAATTTTTCCCATGAAAAACTCTTCATAATTTGCCCGCTCGAAGATTGGTAGCTTCCTCTCGCTGCCCAATAATTCGAGTTCTAATAATGAATAAAAAACTCTTCAAGAGCGCTTTGGCGCTGTCGATTTCGCTCGCCTCCACTTCCCTGCTTGCGGGCGGTTTCGCCCTCAATGAACAAAGCATCAGTTCAATGGGTACCGGTTACGCCGGGCGTTCCTCTTCCGCCGATGACGCCAGCACGGTGTACGGCAACCCGGCCGGCATGGCCCGCCTCAAGCAGAATGAAGTGAGCATCGGGGCGACCTACCTGGATGCCAGTTCGAATATCAAGAATGCCAGCTCCTCGCAATTTGGTGCCAACAACCCCGGCACCGACAAGGGCGACATGGTGCCAGGCATTGCCGTTCCGATGGGCTACCTGGTTACGCCGATTGATGAACACTGGGCGTTCGGCCTGGGGATCTACGCGCCGTTCGGCCTGGAAACCGACTATGAGCGCAGCTTTCAGGGCAATGGCTTTGGCAATAAAAGCCAGATCAAGGTCATTACCGTCCAGCCGACGGTCAGTTATGCCTTCAACGACAAGGTGTCGGTGGGTTTCGGTCCCACCTTCAACCGGATCTCGGGTGAACTGGATTCCAACGTGCCTCTCGGGGGTGGCGCCGGCGAGAAGGTCAAGGTCAAGGGTGACGACACCGCCACCGGTTTCAATGCCGGTATCCTTGTACAGCCGCTGGAAAGCACGCGCATCGGCCTGACTTATCACTCGCAAGTGGTCTACCACCTCAGCGGCAAGACCAACGCTTCCGGCCTGATTTCCGATGCCTTTGATGGCGGCCCACAACGCTATGACGCCAGCCTCAATGTCACCACACCCTCGTCGGTGGACTTCTCGGTTACCCATCAACTGAACGATGACTGGACCTTGTACCTGGGCAGCACTTACACGCGCTGGAGCCAGTTGAAGAAGATCACCATCAACAACGACGGTGTGTCCGCTTTGGCCGCCCAGTTTGGCGGTTTGAATTCAATCACCGAACAGCAGAACTGGCATGACACCTGGTCCCACGCCATTGGCGCGGCGTATCGGGTCAACAAACAACTGGTGCTGCGTACCGGGTTCTCGGTGGACCAGACGCCAACCAACAACACCGACCGTTCCGTGCGGATTCCGACGGGTGACCGCACGGTGTTCAGCCTCGGTGCCGGGTGGACGCCAATTGAAAACGTAACGTTTGACGTGGCCTATTCCTACCTCAAGGAAGAACCGATCAAGGTGCATCAGAACCAGCCCGCCTTGGGCCTGACCTACGACGCCAAGTATGAAAACAGCGCCAACGGTTTTGGTGGTTCGGTCACTTACCGCTTCTGATGCACCGAAAGAGGGCAAAGAGTCATTTTTCTGACGTGGCTCTTTGCTATTAATTGTATCAATCGTGCTACCAAACCCTGCCTGTCTTGGTTAGATTAGGAGCAATCCAGCTCAAGACAGGGATCGTCATGACTACGCTTTCGCCGATCAGCTCCGCCATTCCCCTTATCAATCGACCCGCCGTTACGCCGCCAGCAACGCTGACGCCCGAAACGGACGCCACTGCCGTGCGTCCTTCCTCGGTGGTCAGCCTTGGTAATGTCACGGTGGAGGTTCAAGCCGAGACCTATTCCCGTAACGGCCAATTGCCCGGCCATGGGTCGATCAACGCCTGGGAAAGTGACAGCTACGATGCGGTCACTAAAGCGATCAACACGAATTTCTATGCGCTGCCCAGAGGCACGGGCTTCAGCGGCCTGGGCGCTACCCTGATCGAGCAATTTGCGAAGAGCGGTACCGACATTTCCCAGTCGGCGCTGACCACTACTTCGTCCAAGACCCAAAGCCCCGACGAGCTCAAGATTCAACAGGCGCTGCTCCACAGCAAGGCAGACAACCTGGTCAGCCTCACCGTCAAGACGGCCAGCGGCAAGACCGTCACCTTCAGCTTGGCCAGCCAGTCCGGTGGCCTGGCCGCGCAGGCCAAGGTGGACGGCGGCACCCTCAGCGCCGCCGAGCTCAAGGAAATCGCCAAGTTGGGCGAAGCCTTCCAGGGTGCTATTGACGGCCTGGCCGCCCAGCCGCCAAAACTCGAGCTGAGCAAGCTGACGCAGTTTGATTCCAGTGTGTTGTCCTCGGTGGACCTCAGCGGCAAATTGAAAGTACGCAATGCTGAGGACCTCACCCTTGCATTCCATGCGGACAGCCAAAGCCGTACGACGCGGATGAGTGGCCCGGCGGGGGAGGTGAATCTCTCGGTCGACCTGAAAAACGCCGGCATCATCGGTAACGCCAAGCAACAGGCAATCGCGCTGAAAAGCTACCTGGCCCAATTCGACAAGGCTCAGGCGCGAGGCAAAGCCGATGCTGACCTGATGGCCATGTTCAAGGATGCGTTTACCGCCATGAACAGCAACTACCCGCAGGGCGTCAAAGCCCCTGCGGCGCTGACCCGGAGCGCGGCGGATCAAGGCCTGCTGACGGGGTTGGCCGACTTCAAGGCATCCATCACCCAGGCCGCCAAGTCCACTAACCCTGCACGCCTGGGAGAAACCGACACCTTTGCCTATGACGTCTCCCAGAAGACGCGCGTGGGCGGCAATGATATTTTGAATCGCACGATCCATCAGGCCCAGCAATCAAGTCTCAAAGCCAGTTTTCATTTGGGGCTCGACGGTGGGAAGGCGCCGGATCTCGGCACCCAGCGCGAGTCGCAGAACTACCTCTATGTGCAGGTCGACGACAAGGCCAGCAGCGCGGCGAATATCACCTATAAGGATGGCTTCCTGACCAACGCGTCCGTGGACCAAAGCGCCAGCCAGAACACTCGCACCCAGCGCTATGAAATGGGGATATTGGTTAAAGACAGCGTGGCGCCGAACCAGGCCAGCAGCCATCGCGACTACCTGGTGTTGCTGGAGTATGCGGCGCGCGAAGGCAAGAAGGCCCAGGGCGCTGATGAAACCATCCTGAAGGATGCGCTGGCGAACATGCATCAGTGGGTGTTGCTGCAAGACGATCCCACCGTTTTGCCCCGTTAATCCGATCGTTGTAAAAAAGGGAAACCCCTGGCCGGGTTTCCCTTTTTTATGCCTCGCCGAATCCCAGATTAGGCTTTTGAAACCATTCGATATTCTGTAGCCTTGCGCAGCTTCACCGTGCTTGATGAACACAATCACTTCGTCCGGCGGCGCCCGAAAGGCTCCAGAGCCGGTGGTACACTCGACTTTCGCGCAACTGCGCCTGCAGGTCTTGCGAACATGACGCAAATTTCCGAACGCCTTCTGGTCCAAGCCCACCTCGACGCTAAGCAGCCCAAGGTGCTGAGCGCCGAAGAAGAGGCGGGCTACCGTGCCGCCATCGCCGCCGAGCTCAAGGCTCAGGACGCGGTGCTGGTGGCGCACTTCTACTGCGATCCGGTGATTCAGGCCCTGGCCGAAGAAACCGGTGGCTGTGTCTCCGACTCCCTGGAAATGGCCCGCTTCGGCGCGGCGCACCCGGCCAAGACCGTATTGGTGGCGGGCGTGCGCTTCATGGGCGAAACGGCCAAGATCCTTACCCCTGAAAAACGCATCCTGATGCCAACCCTGGAAGCCACGTGCTCTCTGGACCTTGGTTGCCCGGTGGATGAATTCTCGGCGTTCTGTGATCAGCACCCCGAGCGCACGGTGGTGGTTTATGCCAACACGTCGGCGGCGGTGAAAGCCCGGGCTGATTGGGTGGTCACCTCCAGTTGTGCGTTGGAGATTGTCGAAAGCCTGATGGATAACGGCGAGACCATTATCTGGGGGCCGGATAAGCATCTGGGTACCTATATCCAGCGTCAGACGGGGGCGGACATGCTGCTGTGGGACGGTGCGTGCATCGTTCACGAGGAGTTCAAGTCCAAGCAGTTGGAGGACATGAAGGCGTTGTACCCTGACGCAGCGATTCTGGTGCACCCGGAGTCGCCGACGTCGGTGATCGAGTTGGCGGATGCGGTGGGGTCGACCAGCCAGTTGATCGCGGCGGCGCAGCGGTTGCCGAACAAGACGTTTATCGTGGCTACCGATCGGGGCATCTTCTACAAGATGCAGCAGCTGTGCCCGGACAAGGTGTTTGTCGAGGCGCCGACGGCCGGGAATGGGGCGGCGTGTCGCAGTTGTGCGCATTGTCCCTGGATGGCGATGAATACCCTGGAGCGTACGCTGCAGTGTTTGCGTGAGGGGAGTAATGAGATTTTTGTTGAGCCTTCGGTGATTCCGCAGGCGGTTAGGCCGCTGAAGCGGATGTTGGATTTTACTCAGGCGGCTCGGTTGAGGTTGGCGGGGAATGCCTGATTTGCGGTGGGTTGGTTTGTGTACATATCCGTTGCTGCGGTAACGGCGGCTTATGGTTCCGCTCTTACAGCGGGTCACTTTTGGCAAACGCCCCAAAAGTAACCAAAAGGTCTTTGCCCCACCACTCGGTGCCTCGTTTAGGCTCGGCATGCCCGCACTCCGGCACGGCTCCGCGGGCCGCCGCGACGGGCCATCCATGGCCCGGCGCGGCTAAATCGGCATCCCTGCCGATTTACCCGCTCCACCGTGCCTACTTGCGGCCATCGTGGTTAACGGAGCCCGCAGATCAAGATCAAAAGCAGATCAAAAGCAGAGCACAGCGGCCTACCGGCCGGCTTGAGTGTTAGAAGCCAGATCAAAAGCCAGAGCGAAAGCAGAGCTGCTTTTCTGTGGGAGCTGGCTTGCCTGCGATGCAGACACCTCGGTGCATCAGGTACACCCAGTTGATGCTATCGCAGGCAAGCCAGCTCCCACATTTGACCGTGCCCGCTTTAGCTTTTGATTTTGCTCTTCAACACTCAAGCCGGCCGGTAGGCCGCTGTGCTCTTGCTTTTGATCTTGATTTTGATCTTAGGCGCCCCGTTAAACCACGCTGGCCGAACGCAGGCTTTGGAGCGTGGGTAACCCGGCAGGACGCCGGGTTAGCCGCGCTGGGCCAAGGATGGCCCATCGCGGCGGCCCACGGTCCAAAGCCGGAGTGAGGGCACACCGAGCCTAGGCGAGGTGCCGAGTGGTGGGGCAAGAGCGTTTTGCTTACTTTTGCGCTTTTCAAAAGTGAGCCGCTGTAAGAGCGGAACCAATAGCGGCCCTAACCGCAGCAACGGATATGCCCCCCAATCTAAAAACCTACTTCTTTTTCTTCGGAACCCGCACCAACCGCGTATCCGAATAAATGTCATGCCAGCCACGCTTCTGCTTGTCGAACACCGACCAGACAAACCCAAGCCCCAGACACAACCACGAAGCAATCGACACCACAAACCGCAACAACGCCTGCCACAGACTAATCCGCGACCCATCAGCGTTCTGCACCCGCACCCCCCAAACCTGCATCCCCAGGGTCTGCCCCGAATGCGTCCAGAACTTGGCAAAAAAACCAAACAACACAAAAAACAAAATCGTCGACAACAGCGGATCACCATCCAGCGCGCCAGACTCAGACAGCGCCCGCAACTTGGCCTCCCCGACAAACCCCATCCACACCAGCTTGTAGATAAAGGCCGTGACGATCAGCAGGGCCGTGCACAACAGGAAGTCATAGAACATCGCTGCCAGACGACGGCCCAGGCCTACGGCGGGAAACTCGCCTTGGGGGCTCAGCAGGTGTTTCGACATGGCATGGCTCTCGGCAGGAAAAAAGCCATTTTACGGAAGAACGCCCATAAAAAAGCCCCTGATGTCATATCAGAGGCTTTTTGTCGCAGCAAGGATCAGCCTTCTGCTTGTACTTCGTCGGCTTGCATGCCTTTTTGGCCTTGCACCGCGATGAAGGTCACTTTCTGGCCTTCTTTCAGGCTTTTGAAGCCGTTGCCCTGAATAGCGCGGAAGTGGACGAACAGATCCGGACCGCTTTCTGGAGTGATAAAACCAAACCCTTTCTCGTCGTTAAACCACTTGACGGTACCGCTCTGACGTTCAGCCATTTTCTTATTTCCTTGACGCTAAAAATTAATGACAGCCCCTTTCACATGAAAGAGTACTGGGCTGGGTTGCAGGAAAGTAAGAGACGTCGAACGGGTTGTAGCAAACTTTGGCTACTGCCCAGGTCCAGGTTCAAAGCGACCCATGCAAACACAGTGGGCAAACTCTACGACAACTAAGACAGAAAAAACAAGCCCTGGGAAAAGCCCGGGTTTTGCTCGGCTTCATTACAGTTCTGTTCACAATGTGGAACGTCTTTATTCGATAGAATCCGTCACTTGTTATAGGTGACAGAACATAACATTGACTATCGACAGTGCACTTTAATGTGGCGGTTGCGTTACAGATTAGTGCACGTTAACGCAACCGCGTTACTTATAGGAACAGTCAATCAACCACGGTAGTAACGTTGTGGCACGAATGGCATTTTACTTACACGAAGTGGCACCTTTTTCCCACGTACCAATGCAGATACTTCGGTATCCAACGCGATGAACGCACTGTCCAGATAACCCATGGCCAGCGGGCCGCCCAGGCTCGGGCCAAAGCCGCCGCTGCAGACGCTACCGATCACGGTACCGTGTTCGTCGACGATCTCTGCACCTTCGCGCACCGGTGTCCGCTCTTGCGGCAACAGGCCCACGCGTTTGCGGCTCACGCCGGTTTGTTGCTGGGTGAAGATTGCGTCGGCACCCGGGAAGCCGCCGGCACGTGCGCCATCGGCGCGACGGGCCTTGGAAATCGCCCACAACAGGCTGGCTTCAATCGGCGTGGTCTCGGTGTTCATGTCATGGCCGTAGAGGCACAGGCCGGCTTCCAGGCGCAGGGAGTCGCGAGCGCCCAGGCCGATGGCCTGCACTTCGGTTTCGGCCAGCAGGCTGCGGGCCAGGGCTTCGGCGCTGGCGGCCGGCACCGAGATTTCGAAGCCGTCTTCGCCGGTATAGCCCGAGCGGCTGACGTAGCAGTCCACGCCCAGCAGGCGGGTCGGTGCGAATTGCATGAAGGTCATGTGCTTGACCTCCGGTGCCAGGCGCGCCAGCACGCTGACGGCAGCGGGGCCTTGCAGGGCGAGCAGGGCGCGTTCCTCGAACAGTGGCTCGATGCTGCACTGGTCACCGATGTGCTGGCGCAGGTGGGCCAGGTCCTGGTCCTTGCAGGCAGCGTTGACCACCAGGAACAGTTCGTCGTTACCCAGGTTGGCAACCATCAGGTCATCCAGGATGCCGCCTTGCTCGTTGGTGAACATCGCATAACGCTGCATGCCCACCGGCAGGTCAATGATGTCCACCGGCACCAAGGTTTCCAGGGCCTTGGCGGCACCGGCGCCGGTCAGGCGGATCTGGCCCATGTGGGACACATCGAACAACCCGGCCTGTTCACGGGTGTGCAGGTGTTCTTTCATCACGCCCAGCGGGTATTGCACCGGCATGTCGTAGCCGGCGAAGGGCACCATGCGTGCGCCCAGCTCGATGTGCAGGGCGTGCAATGGGGTTTTCAACAGGGTTTCGGTGGACATATTCAGCTCCTGAAAAACGTGCGGACGCGCTTGTAGGCGTCAGCACTCGATAATGTTGACCGCCAAACCGCCACGGGCGGTTTCCTTGTATTTGCTTTTCATGTCGGCGCCGGTCTGGCGCATGGTGCGGATGACCTTGTCGAGGGAGACGAAGTGTTGCCCGTCGCCGCGCAGGGCCATGCGCACCGCATTGATGGCCTTGACCGAACCCATGGCGTTGCGCTCGATGCAAGGCACTTGCACCAGTCCGCCGATGGGGTCGCAGGTCAGGCCGAGGTTGTGTTCCATGCCGATCTCGGCGGCGTTTTCTACCTGGGAAACCGTACCGCCCAACACCTCGCACAGGGCGCCGGCGGCCATGGAACAGGCCACGCCGACTTCCCCCTGGCAGCCGACTTCGGCGCCGGAAATCGAGGCGTTTTCCTTGTACAGAATGCCGATGGCCGCGGCGGTGAGCAGGAAACGCACCACACCGTCTTCGCTGGCCCCCGGGATAAAGCGCATGTAGTAGTGCAACACCGCCGGCACAATCCCGGCTGCACCGTTGGTGGGCGCAGTCACCACGCGCCCGCCATTGGCGTTTTCTTCGTTGACCGCCAGGGCGTACAGGTTGACCCAATCCAGTACCGACAACGGGTCGCGTAGCGCCGATTCCGGGTGCTTGCACAGCTGGCGATGCAGCGCGGCGGCGCGTCGTTTGACCTTCAGGCCGCCCGGCAAAATCCCTTCGTTGCGACAGCCCGCGTCTACGCAATCCTGCATTACCTGCCAGATTTTCAGCAGGCCGGCGCGGGTTTCGGCTTCCGGTCGCCAGGCGCTTTCATTGGTCAGCATCACCTGGCTGATGGAGAGCCCATAGGTGGCGCAGTGGCCGAGCAAGTCCTTGGCACTTTTGAACGGGAAGGTCAGGAGCGTGGCGTCTTCGACGATACGATCGTGGCCGGCGGCGTCTTCATCCACCACAAACCCGCCGCCCACCGAGTAGTACTCGCGGCTGCGAATCTGCAGGCCGGCGGCGTCGAAAGCGCGGAAGATCATGCCGTTGGGATGATAGGGCAGGGGTTTGCGAATCATCGCCAGGTGTTCTTTCTCGTTGAACGCAATGCTGTGTTCGCCGAGCAGGTTCAAGCGTGCGTTGCCGCGAATTTCCGACAAGCGTGCGGCGACGGTTTCAGTGTTCACGGTGTCCGGGTGTTCGCCTTCCAGGCCCAGCAATACAGCCTTGTCACTGCCGTGGCCTTTGCCGGTGGCGCCGAGGGAACCGTAGAGCTCCACCTTGACGCAGGTGGTGGTGGCTAACAGGTTATCGCGCTTCAGTCCTTCGACGAATCGAGCGGCAGCGCGCATCGGGCCGACGGTGTGGGAGCTGGAGGGGCCGATGCCAATCTTGAACAGGTCGAACACGCTTAAAGACATGGTTGTTCTCCGGTTTCTTATTATTTATCGGATGTACTCGGTCCAATTGTGGGAGCGGGCTTGCTCGCGAAAGCGGTGGGTCAGCCACCAGATGTATCAACTGACACTCCGCATTCGCGAGCAAGCCCGCTCCCACATTAGGTTACGCGTAGCTCTCGATCGACGGGCAAGCACACACCAAATTGCGATCGCCAAACACGTTGTCGACCCGGCCAACCGGCGGCCAGTACTTGGCCTCGATCAACGACGCCACCGGGTACACCGCTTGTTCACGGCTGTATGGGTGGCTCCATTCGCCAACCAGTTCCGCGGCAGTGTGTGGTGCGTTCTTCAGCGGGTTGTCGTCCTTGTCCAGCGAGCCGTTTTCCACTGCACGAATTTCTTCGCGGATGGCGATCATCGCGTCGCAGAAGCGGTCCAGTTCTTCCCTGGATTCGCTTTCGGTCGGCTCGATCATCAGGGTGCCGGCTACCGGGAACGACATGGTCGGGGCGTGGAAACCAAAGTCGATCAGACGCTTGGCCACGTCATCCACGCTGATGCCGCTGCTGTCTTTCAGCGGGCGCAGGTCGAGGATGCATTCGTGGGCCACCAGGCCATTGCTGCCGGTGTACAGCACCGGGTAGTGCTCTTCCAGGCGACGGGAAATGTAGTTGGCATTCAGGATCGCCAACTGCGAAGCGCGCTTGAGGCCTGCGCCGCCCATCATGCTGATGTACATCCAGGTGATCGGCAGGATGCTCGCGCTTCCGAACGGTGCGGCGCAGACTGCGCCTTCCTTGCGTTCCATCGCGGCATGGCCGGGCAGGAACGGGGTCAGGTGGGATTTGACGCCAATCGGGCCAACGCCCGGGCCGCCACCGCCGTGGGGAATGCAGAAGGTCTTGTGCAGGTTCAGGTGGGACACGTCGCCGCCGAACTTGCCCGGGGCGCACAGGCCGACCATCGCGTTCATGTTGGCGCCGTCGATGTACACCTGGCCGCCGTTGTCGTGAATGATCCCGCAGATTTCGCGGATGCCTTCTTCGAACACGCCGTGGGTGGACGGGTAGGTGATCATCAGCGCAGCGAGGTGTTCGCGGTGCTCGATAGCCTTGGCGCGCAGGTCTTCGATGTCGACGTTACCGCGTGCATCGCAAGCGGTGACCACGACGCGCATACCGGCCATGTTGGCGGTGGCCGGGTTGGTGCCGTGGGCCGACGACGGGATCAGGCAGATGTCGCGGCGCTCTTCGCCACGGCTCTGGTGATAGGCACGAATGGCCAGCAGGCCAGCATACTCGCCCTGGGAACCGGCGTTCGGTTGCAGGGAGATCGCGTCGTAACCGGTGGCCGCGCAGAGCATGGCTTCCAGTTCGGTGGTCAGTTGCTGGTAGCCGGCGCTTTGCGAGGCGGGGGCGAACGGGTGCAGGGCACCGAACTCGGCCCAGGTCACCGGGATCATTTCGCTGGCGGCGTTGAGCTTCATGGTGCACGAGCCCAGCGGGATCATGGTGCGATCCAGGGCCAGGTCCTTGTCGGCCAGCTTGCGCAGGTAGCGCATCAGCTCGGTTTCGGAGTGATAACGGTTGAACACCGGGTGGCTGAGGATCGGCGACTGGCGCAGCAGCGCGGCCGGCAGGGTGCTTTCAACGCTGGCAGCCAATGCGGCGAAGTCTGGCAGGGCTTTGCCGCCGGCGAACACGCTCCACAGGGTTTCGATATCGGCTTGGGAGGTGGTTTCGTCCACCGACAGGCCAAGGCGTTCGCCATCGACCACACGCAGGTTGATGCGCTGGGCACGGGCCTTGTCGTGCAGGGCGGCGGTTTGCGCGCCGGTCTTGATGGTCAGGGTATCGAAGAAGTGGGCTTGCTCAACCGCCAGGCCCAATGCGCTCAAGCCTTTGGCGAAGATCGCGGTCAGGTGGTGAATGCGGTTGGCAATCTGGGTCAGGCCTTTCGGGCCGTGGTACACGGCATACATGCTGGCGATGTTGGCCAACAGCACTTGGGCGGTGCAGATGTTGCTGGTGGCCTTCTCGCGGCGGATATGTTGCTCGCGGGTCTGCATGGCCAGGCGCAGGGCCGGCTTGCCGAAACGGTCCACGGAGACGCCTACCAGGCGGCCCGGCATGTCGCGCTTGAACGCATCCTTGGTGGAGAAGTACGCCGCGTGCGGACCACCGAAGCCCAGCGGTACGCCAAAGCGTTGCGCGCTGCCGATGGCCACGTCGGCACCGAACTCACCCGGCGGGGTCAGCAGGGTCAGGGCCAGCAGGTCGGCGGCCACGGCCACCAGTGCGTTGGCGGCGTGGAAGCGCTCGGTGAGTTCGCGGTAGTCGAACACGTCACCGTTGCTCGCCGGGTATTGCAGCAGGGCGCCGAAGAAGGCGCTGACATCGGTCAGTTCACGCTCGTCGCCCACGACTACGTCGATGCCCAGCGGCTCGGCACGGGTGCGCAGTACGTCGAGGGTTTGCGGGTGGCTGTGCACGGAGGCGAAGAACGCGTTGCTGCCTTTGTTCTTGCTCAGGCGTTTGCAGAAGGTCATGGCTTCGGCAGCGGCGGTGGC
This sequence comes from Pseudomonas sp. TH34, assembly GCF_016650865.1. Classification (NCBI taxonomy): domain Bacteria; kingdom Pseudomonadati; phylum Pseudomonadota; class Gammaproteobacteria; order Pseudomonadales; family Pseudomonadaceae; genus Pseudomonas; species Pseudomonas sp. TH34. The sequence continues at coordinate 8,690 of NZ_JAEKFB010000010.1, read as the reverse complement.
TTCGTCCAGCAGCGAGGCGTTGGCGATCGGCAGGCCGGTGAGGTCGCTGATCAGGGTCTGGAAGTTCAGCAGCGACTCCAGGCGGCCCTGGGAAATCTCCGGCTGATACGGCGTGTAGGCGGTGTACCAGGCCGGGTTTTCCAGGAGGTTGCGCAGGATCGGCGACGGTGTATGGCAGTTGTAGTAGCCCTGGCCGATGTAGGTCTTGAACAGCTCGTTCTTGGCGGCAATCGCCTTGATCGAAGCCAGTGCGTCGGCTTCGCTCAGGCCATCACTCAGACCCAGCACAGCGGTGCCCTTGATGCTTTCCGGGATCACGCTGGCGCTCAGGGCTTCCAGGGAATCAAAGCCCAGGGTGGCGAGCATGTGTTGCTCGTCGTCCTGGCGCGGGCCGATGTGGCGGGCAATGAATTCGTTGGCGGTGGTCAGATTAGTCATGGCGCGCTCCTCAGGCTTCAGCGTTGGCTTTGATCAGGCGGTCATACGCATCCTGATCCAACAGCTTAGCTACTGCATCGGCATCAGCCGGTTTAAAGCGGAAGAACCAGCCTTCGCCCATCGGGTCTTCGTTGACCAGCTCTGGGCTGCCGTCCAGCTTGTCGTTCACTTCGAGGACTTCGCCGTCCAGCGGCATGTACACGCCGCTGGCTGCCTTGACCGACTCAACGGTGGAGGCTTCTGCGCCCTTGTCGTAGGCCTGCAGTTCAGGCAGTTGCACGAAAACCACATCACCCAGCGCGTTCTGCGCAAAAGCGGTGATGCCCACGGTAACGCTGCCGTCGGCTTCGGCGCGCAGCCATTCGTGATCTTCAGTAAAGCGCAACTCGCTCATGGAAACTCCTCAGGGCCAGATTCGTCTGGTGGACGGGATTGGAATAATGAGGAGTTGCTTAGCAAAATCGCGGCCAATGTTTTTTTATCGTTATAAAACAAATGGTTACTGATTATGGCCAGCGGTGTTCAAACGCTGGCTGTAGCGATATCGCTACAGCTGGGCCGTTGAAAAAAAGCCTATGAGGATCAAAGCCTTGCATGGCGACGGCTGAGACTGCGTGTATCGATATCGTTCCGCTGTAGCGCTTTCAGTACAGGTGGACGTCGCTTTTGATATCAACGTTGGAATGCAATCAATGTGGGAGCTGGCTTGCCTGCGATAGCGTTGGGTCAGTCGACACCGCTATCGCAGGCAAGCCAGCTCTCACATTTTGACTGCGTGCAGTCAGGGCTTGTTGGGAATGCCGTACTTGCGCAAGCGATGGGCGATGGCGGTGTGGGAGGTTTGCAGGCGGCTCGCCAGCTGGCGCGTGGACGGATAGCTGGCATACAGCTTCTCCAGCAACCCGCGCTCGAAGTCCTCTACCGCCTGCTCCAGGCTGTCGACTTCACCGTCGTTCTGGCGCGCCACCGAGGTGCCGGCGATGTCCAGGTCGCCAATGTCCACCAGGCTGCTTTCGCAAATGGCCGCGGCGCGGAAGATCACGTTCTGCAACTGCCGCACGTTGCCCGGCCAGCGGTTGCCCAGCAGCGCCGGGTAGGTGCCGGGCGCCAGGCGGCAGATTGGGCGCTGGATCTGCGCGCAGGCCTGCTGCATGAAGTAGCGGGCCAGCAGCAGGATGTCCTGGCCGCGCTCGCGCAGGGGCGGTACCTCGACGTTGAGCACATTGAGGCGGTAGAACAGGTCTTCGCGGAAGGTGCCTTCGCTGACCATTTTTTCCAGGTCGCGGTGGGTGGCGCTGAGGATCCGCACATTGACCTTCACCTCGCGGTCGCCGCCTACCCGACGGAAACTGCCGTCGTTGAGAAACCGCAGCAACTTGGCCTGCAGGTACGGTGACATTTCGCCGATCTCGTCGAGGAACACCGTGCCCTGGTTCGCCAGTTCCATAAGCCCCGGCTTGCCGCCGCGCTGGGCACCGGTAAAGGCGCCGGGGGCGTAACCGAACAGCTCGCTCTCGGCCAGGTTTTCCGGCAGCGCGGCGCAGTTCAAGGCCAGGAACGGCGCACTGTGCCTCGCGCTGATGGCGTGGCAGGCGCGGGCCACCAGTTCCTTGCCCGTACCGGTCTCGCCCTGGATCAACAACGGTGCATCCAGCGCCGCCACCCGTTGCGCCCGCGCCTTGAGGGTGCGGATCGCCGGGGACTCGCCCAGCAGCGCGTCGAACCCTTCGGCATGGTCATGGTGCAGCGCCGACAGTTGTTCGCCGATGCGGTTGGGTGGGTACAGGGTCAGCAGGGCGCCGGCATCGGTGATCGGCGTGGCGTCCAGCAGCAAGGTCTGGCCGTTCACGTTGATTTCCCGCAGGGCCAGGCGAAAGCCGTGTTCCAGCAAGGTGGCCAGCAGCGTTGGGTCGTCGAAGAGTTCGTTGATGCTTTCCCCGGCAGGCTCGCGACCGTACAAGGCAATCAAGGCCGGGTTGGCCAGCAGGATCTTGCCGGCGCTGTCCAAGGCCAGCACCGGGTCGGTCATGGCGGCGAGCAGGGCGTCGAGTTGCAGGTGCTGGCGCTGGCCGGGGAGGATGTCGACCACGGTCACGGCTTGCACGCCGCGCACGCTGAACAGTGCATCGCGCAGCTCTTCCAGCACCTCGGCGCTCAGGGTTGGAGCGTCGATGTAGACGTTGGGCGGAACCATTTCCACCGCATCCAGGTTGAGATTGCGCCCACCGAGCAAGGCCAGGACTTCCTGGGTGATGCCGACGCGGTCGATGAAGCTGACGTGGATACGCATGGGGCGGTTAGCGGTTCTGGCGAGCGAGAGGTGGCAAGTATGCCTTGGAGAAGATGGAGATCAAAATGTGGGAGCGGGCTTGCTCGCGAATGCGGTGTATCAGCTAATACATCCGGTGACTGACACACCGCATTCGCGAGCAAGCCCGCTCCCACATTTGATGGTTGGTGCCTGGGAAATCGGGTTATTCGAGGTGTTCGGGCTTGACCGGATCCCCCGGCTTCACATCCAACTGATGCCGCACATCTTCAAACATCAAATCGTACTGCTTGTGCATCTGCCCGTTAAGCACGGCAATCTTCGGCATGCCGTACTTCTGCGCGATATTCATCGCGTGCCGGGCGAAGTCGAACGACTGGTCCTTGGGCAGGAAAAACTCTTCCTTGAGCTCCTTGTCCTGCACCGAGCCGTGCATTTTGAAGAGCATTCCTTTGCCTTCCTTTGGGTCCTGGCTGACTTCGTAGTCGATGCACAGGTTGTAGCTGTAGTCATCCTTGTTCAGCGCGTGGCGTTCGATGTGCAGGTGACCAGGTTCAAAGGTAGCCATAGGCATTTCTCCTCTACTTCACAGGTAGGTGATTCCGGGTTTCGCCGTGCTGATTCGCGTGCCGGCAGTGCCCTGGACGATCGCTTCGATGTCCGAGAGTGAACCGATCACTGCGGTTTTGCCAGTCTGGCGGGCGAACTCGCAAGCGGCCTGGACCTTGGGTCCCATGGAGCCGGCGGCGAAGCCGAGCTTTTCGATTTCGTCCGGGTGCGCCTGGCCGATGGCTTTCTGGGTGGGCTTGCCGAAGTCGATAAAGGCGGCATTGACGTCGGTGGCGATCACCAGCAAATCAGCGTCCAATTGCCCGGCCAGCAAGGATGAGCACAGGTCTTTGTCGATCACGGCTTCAATGCCCTTGAGCTTGCCGTCTTCGCCATACATCGTCGGAATGCCGCCGCCACCGGCGCAGATCACGATGCTGCCTTTTTCCAGCAGCCACTGGATTGGACGGATTTCAAAGATCCGCTTCGGCCGTGGGCTGGCCACCACGCGGCGATACTTGTCGCCATCGGGGGCAATTGCCCAGCCTTTTTCGGCCGCGAGTTTTTCCGCTTCGGCCTTGGCGTACACCGGGCCGATCGGCTTGGTCGGGTTCTGGAAGGCCGGGTCCTTGGCGTCCACTTCCACCTGGGTGAGCAGGGTGGCGAACGGCACTTCAAAGTCCAGCAGGTTGCCCAGTTCCTGTTCGATGATGTAGCCGATCATGCCTTCGGTTTCGGCGCCCAGCACATCCAGCGGGTATGGCGACACCTGGGTGTAAGCCGCCGCTTGCAGCGACAGCAGGCCCACCTGCGGGCCATTGCCGTGGGCAATCACCAGCTCGTTGCCTTTGTGGATCTTGGCGATCTGTTCGGTGGCGATGCGGATATTGGCCCGTTGATTGTCTGCGGTCATGGGTTCACCACGGCGCAGAAGGGCGTTGCCGCCCAGTGCAACGACGATACGCATAATGCGGTCCTTCTAAAATTGAGCGAGGTCTCTCATGAACAAACCGGTCAATGTGGGAGCTGGCTTGCCTGCGATAGCATCAACTCGGTTTCTCAGCTAGACCGAGGTGCCTGCATCGCAGGCAAGCCAGCTCCCACACTGACGGTGTTTGCACCGTGAGAATTAGATATCCGCCAACGCCGACACCAGGATCGCCTTGATGGTATGCATGCGATTCTCAGCCTGCTCAAAGGCGATATTGGCCGGGGACTCAAACACCTCTTCGGTCACTTCCACACCGTTGGCCAGGTTCGGATAACGCGCGGCGATGTCCTTGCCGACCTTGGTTTCACTGTTATGGAACGCCGGCAGGCAGTGCATGAATTTCACCCGTGGGTTGCCCGAGGCCTTCATCATCTTGGCGTTGACCTGGTACGGCAGCAGTTGCTCGATGCGCTCGTCCCACGCTTCCACCGGTTCGCCCATGGACACCCAGATATCGGTGTGGATGAAGTCCACGCCTTTGACCGCTTCTTTCGGGTCTTCGGTGATGGTGATGCGCGCGCCACTTTCTTCGGCGAACTCCTGGCACTGCTTGATGAAATCAGCATGGGGCCACAGGGCTTTCGGTGCGCCGATGCGCACATCCATACCCAGCTTGGCGCCAATCATCAGCAGCGAGTTGCCCATGTTGTAGCGGGCGTCGCCCAGGTAGGCGTAGCTGATGTCATGCAGCGGCTTGTCGCTGTGCTCGCGCATGGTCAGGGTGTCAGCGATCATCTGGGTCGGGTGGAATTCAGCGGTCAGGCCGTTGAACACCGGCACCCCGGCGAACTTGGCCAGTTCTTCGACGATTTCCTGTTCAAAGCCACGGTACTCGATGGCATCGAACATCCGGCCCAGAACGCGGGCGGTGTCTTTCATGCTTTCCTTGTGGCCGATCTGCGACGACACCGGGTCGATGTAGGTGACGTGGGCACCCTGGTCGTGGGCCGCGACTTCGAACGCGCAACGGGTGCGGGTCGAGGTTTTTTCGAAGATCAGCGCGATGTTTTTGCCCTTCAGGTGCGGACGCTCGGTGCCGGTGTATTTGGCGCGCTTGAGGTCGCGGGACAGGTCGAGCAGGTAGTGCAGTTCGCGGGTGGTGTGATGCATCAGCGACAGCAGGCTGCGGTTGCGCATGTTGAAAGCCATGATGGATCTCCTTAGTAGTCGATTGGGTCGCGAATGATCGGGCAGGTCATGCAGTGGCCACCGCCACGGCCGCGGCCGAGTTCACCGGCGCTGATGGTGATGACTTCCACACCGGCCTTGCGCAGCAGGGTGTTGGTGTAGGTGTTGCGGTCGTAACCGATCACCACGCCAGGCTCCACGGCCACTACGTTGTTGCCGTCATCCCACTGCTCGCGTTCGGCGGCGAAGCTGTTGCCGCCGGTTTCCACCACGCGCAGGGCCTTGAGGTTCAGGGCGGCGGCGACGGTGTCGAGGAAGTTGGTTTTTTCGCGTTGGATATCGATGCCGCCGGGCTTGGTCTCGTCCGGGCGCAGGGTGAAAGCGACGATCTGGTTGACCACTTCCGGGAAGATCGTGACCAGGTCGCGGTCGCAGAAACTGAACACGGTGTCGAGGTGCATCGCCGCGCGGGATTTCGGCAGGCCGGCGACGATTACGCGTTCCACGGCTTTGTGCTTGAACAGGTTCAGGGCGAGTTGGCCGATGGCTTGGCGCGAGGAACGCTCGCCCATGCCGATCAACACCACGCCGTTACCGATCGGCATCACGTCGCCGCCTTCCAGGGTGGCATTGCCGTGCTCCTGGTCCGGGTCGCCGTACCACACCTGGAAGTCGGCGTTGGTGAACTCCGGGTGGAATTTGTAGATGGCGCTGGCCAGCAGGGTTTCCTGGCGTCGTGCCGGCCAGTACATCGGGTTCAGCGTCACGCCGCCGTAGATCCAGCAGGTGGTGTCGCGGGTGAACTGAGTGTTGGGCAGCGGCGGCAGAATGAAGCTGGAGTGGCCGAGGAAATCGCGGAACATCTCGATGGTCTTGCCGCCAAAGCTGCTCGGCAGGTCATCGGCCGACACACCACCGATCAGGAACTCGGCGACCTTGCGCGGCTCGAGGCTGCGCAGCCACGAGCTGACTTCATTGACCAGCCCCAGGCCGACCTGGTTGGCGGTGATCTTGCGCGCCAGGATCCAGTCCAGCGCTTCGGGGATGGCGACGATGTCGGTCAGCAGGTTGTGCATTTCCAGCACATCGATGTCGCGCTCGCGCATCTTGGTCACGAAGTCGAAATGGTCGCGCTTGGCCTGGGCCACCCACAGCACATCATCGAACAGCAGTTCATCGCAGTTGTTGGGGGTCAGCCGCTGGTGGGCCAAACCTGGGGAGCACACCATGACTTTGCGCAGTTTGCCGGCTTCGGAATGTACGCCGTACTTCACTTTTTCCGTGGTCATTACAGATCCTCCAGTGAACAATAATTACAGGGTCAGGAAGCCGGAGTAGAGGCCATAGCCCGCCACGAAGGCGCCTATGACGACTGCGGCGAAAATCAGCTTCTCGACGTTGGTGAAAATCGGTTTGCCCAGTTCATGCTTGGCCATGGCGAACAGGATCACGCCAGGGGCGTAGAGCAGGGCGGACAGCAACAGGTACTTAGTGCCACCGGCGTACAGCAGCCAGACCGCGTAGATCAACGCGATGGCGCCGATCAGCAGGTCTTTGCGGCGTTCGCCCGGGGCGCTTTCATAGGTTTCACCGCGCACCGCCAGCAGCAGTGCATAGGCCGCCGACCACAGGTAAGGCACCAGGATCATCGAGGTGGCCAGGTAGATCAGCGACAGGTAAGTGCTGGCCGAGAACAGCGTGATCACCAGGAAGATCTGCACCATGGCGTTGGTCAGCCACAGGGCGTTGGCCGGCACGTGGTTGGCGTTTTCCTTACGCAGGAACTCCGGCATGGTGTGGTCCTTGGCCGCGGCGAACATGATCTCCGCACACAGCAGCACCCACGACAACAGCGCCCCCAGCAAGGAAATGATCAAGCCGACGCTGATCAACACCGCGCCCCAGTGACCCACCACATGCTCCAGCACGGCGGCCATCGAAGGGTTCTGCAGCTTGGCCAGTTCCGGTTGGGTCATGATCCCCAGGGACAGCACGTTCACCAGCATCAGGAACAGCAGCACGGTGATAAAACCGATCACGGTGGCCTTACCGACGTCGGAGCGTTTTTCGGCGCGGGACGAGAAGATGCTCGCGCCTTCAATGCCGATGAACACCCAGACGGTGACCAGCATCATGTTGCGCACCTGGTTCATCACGCTGCCCAGGTCCGGGTTTTTCACGCCCCAGATGTCAGCGGTGAAGATGTCCAGCTTGAACGCGAAGAGCGCGATCAACACGAACAGCACCAGCGGCACGACCTTCGCGACGGTGGTCACCAGGTTGATGAACGCGGCTTCCTTGATCCCGCGCAGTACCAGAAAATGCACGGCCCACAGCAGCACCGACGCGCCGATCACCGCCGCCGGGGTGTTGCCTTCGCCGAAGATCGGAAAGAAGTAACCGAGGGTGCTGAACAGCAGCACGAAGTAGCCGACGTTGCCCAGCCAGGCGCTGATCCAGTAACCCCAGGCGGATGAGAAACCCATGTAGTCGCCAAACCCGGCCTTGGCGTAGGCGTAGACCCCGCCGTCGAGGTTGGGCTTGCGATTGGCCAGGGTCTGAAACACGAAGGCCAGGGTCAACATGCCCACGGCGGTAATCACCCAACCGATCAATACCGCGCCGACATCGGCGCTGGCCGCCATGTTTTGCGGCAGTGAGAAGATCCCGCCACCAATCATTGATCCCACGACAAGTGCAACCAGTGCGCCTAATCGAAGTTTTCCGGGAGAATCAGACATCGCATGACTCCAATGCAGGAGAAGAGAGACCACAGAATAAATCCGTGCGCTAATCAAACAGCTGACTCAGATCACTTCATTGGCACATTCCATTGTGAATTAATGACTTATGATGAAAGGTCCGGGCGCTCAAGCGCCACGCAGAGGCTCGTCGTAGAGCGTTTCTACGTTTCAAACAGCAGGTGTTCTCATTGGCATGGACGTTTGAAGCTAGTTCGTTTTTTCAGATATGCAAACTTTTTGGAAAGGGGTTGTGCAACGCCTCACCGTCTGGAAAGTTCAATCATTATTTAAATTATAAATTTGCCAGAAGGTTGTTTGTTGTCATGCCTTTAAGTTATGAGGCGTTAGGGTTTATTAGCTATATCTAATAAACGCTGCTCACGTTAGATAAATTAGTTGAGTGCACGCTTGTTGCCTCAACAGCTGTTTCTTTATTCAGGAATATCCATGTCCCAAGCGTCAGAAAAGCTTCGCCTCAACGCCTTGATCGCCCTGGTGGTGGGTTCGATGATCGGCGGCGGGATCTTCTCGTTGCCCCAGAACATGGCAGCGCGGGCCGAAGTGGGCGCGG